>JAUXUK010000094.1 GCA_030680805.1 Sulfuritalea sp.
TCGGCGGCATTCTTGCGGTTGATAAAGTTCACCACCACCACGTCGTGCTTCTGGCCATATCGATGGCAGCGGCCGATGCGCTGCTCGATGCGCTGCGGGTTCCAGGGCAGGTCGTAGTTCACCACCAGGGAACAGAATTGAAGGTTGATGCCTTCGGCCCCCGCCTCGGTGGCGATCATGATGCGGCCCTGCTCGCGGAAGTAATCCACCAGCGCCGAGCGCATGTCGGCCGAGCGCGAGCCGGTGACCCGGTCGCTGCCCTGATGGCGCTCCAGCCATTGGTTGTAGATCAGCTTGGAGCCGTCGTCGGTGTTCGAGCCGTTGAACAGGACGATACCCTCGCGAAACGGGCTATCCGCCAGCACGCGCAGCAAGTAGCTCTGGGTGCGGCGCGATTCGGTGAAGATAATGGCCTTCTGCTCGGCGCCGATTTCCTTCGCCTTAGCGAAGGCGATGGCCAGCGCCTTGAGCAGCGCCTTGCCCTTGGCGTTGTGTTGGATGGAGGTGGCCAGTTGGGCAAAGGCATCGAGGTCGGCGATTTCCTGCTCAAGCGCCCGGCGGTCGTCTTCGGTAAGAAGCTCAACAGGTTCATCGTCCGTCCATTCCTCGGCAGTTTCGTCGAGGGCTTCGTAGTCCTGATCCAGTTCGTCTTCGAGCGATTCAGCCGGCTCTTGCGTGCGCAGCTTGGTTTTGAGCCGGTTTGAAATCGAGGTGAGAGCTCCGGCAATGGCGAAGGTGGATGAGGCAAGGAGCTTCCTTAGCACCAGTGTCATCAGGCTGCGCTGGCTGGCCGGCAGGGCATGAAGATTGCCCCGTTGCAGGTATTCGGAGACGAGATGGTAGAGCCGGTCTTCGCTTTCCTCCGGCGTGAATTCCTCGACCAGCGGGAGGCGCTTGGTGTAAGGGATGTAGGCCGTAACCTGCCGGCGCAGGGTGCGATGGCAGACGGGCTTGAGACGCGCCTTGAGCGTCTGGAAGACCTGCTCCTGATTCAGATTGGCGAATTGCTCGCGGAAGCTTTTCAGATCGCCGAAGGTGTGTTCGTCGATGAAACTCACTAGGCCGAAAAGCTCCAGCAAGGAATTCTGCAAAGGCGTCGCGGTAAGCAGCAGCTTGTGCTTGCCGGCTAACGCCAGCTTGAGTGTGTTGGCGATGACGTTCGACGGCTTGTAGACATTGCGCAACCGGTGCGCCTCGTCGATCACCACCAAATCCCACGGCACGGCCTGAACGTCGCCGGCCTTGCTCTTGGCGAACTGATACGAGCAGATGACGATTTCGGGTACTTCAAAAGGGCGGAACTGCCCTTGTCTGATCGAGGCGTTATAAGGTTTGGCTTCGAGAATTCGACAGGGCAGGAAGAATTTTTCGGCGAGCTCCTGAAACCACTGCTTGCGCAGATTGGACGGGGTAATGACCAGAATGCGACGCTTCCGTTCCGCCCACTTCTGCGACAGCACAAGCCCCGCCTCGATGGTCTTGCCCAGTCCCACCTCGTCAGCCAGCAACGCACCTTTGGACAGCGGCGAGTTGAAGGCGAACAGGGCTGCATCGACCTGATGCGGGTTGAGATCGACTTGCGCATCGACCAGCGCGCCCGCAAGCTTCTCGACGCTGTCGGGCGGGCAGCGGCGGGTCAGTTCGTAGGCAAAGTATTTGGTGTGGTAGGCGGAAATCACTGGCTGGCTGGTTGGTTTGATTTGTTCGATCAGCTTCAATACCAGGAACCCCGCCTATGGGCGCTGGCTCCAACCGCTGGCTCCAACCGTCATCCTCCCTGAAGAAGCGCTTGATTCGCGGTAGTGCAGTAATGTACTGGAACGTCCAGCTTAGTCCAAATGAATTAAGTCATTTTTACAGAATCGCAGCGACGAGAAATCAATCACGAATTGGGAGCGCCACAGTTCCAAAATATCGCCGTATCACCAGCGCCGACTTTTCACCGGCGCTCAACAACCCTTCCACTCCGGCTTGCGCTTCTGCATGAAGGCATCGATGCCTTCCGCCGCATCCTCGGCCATCATGTTGCAGGCCATGGTTTCCGACGCCAACTGATAGGCGCCGTCGAGGCCCATTTCCAGTTGCCGGTAGAACATCTGCTTGCCCATGGCCAGGGCCACCGGCGACTTGCCGCAGATCGAATCGGTGAGCTTCTTCACTTCGGCATCCAGTTGTTCCAGCGGCACCACGCGATTGACCAGGCCGCGCCGCTGCGCTTCGGCGGCGTCGATGAAGTCGCCGGTGAGCAACATTTCCATCGCCTGCTTGCGACCCATGGCCCGACCCAGCGCCACCGAGGGCGTGGAGCAGAAAAGCCCGAGGTTCACGCCCGATACCGCGAACTTCGCACCGTCCGCCGCCACCGCCAGATCGCACATGGCAACAAGCTGGCAGCCCGCGGCCGTGGCGATGCCGTGAATGCGCGCGATGACCGGCTGCGGTATTTCGGTGAGGGTCGTCATCAGCTTGCCGCACTGCTTGAACAGCTTCTGCATGTAGGCTTTGCTCGGGTTGGCGCGCATCTGCTTGAGGTCGTGGCCGGAGCAGAACGCCTTGCCGGCACCGGCAATCACCACCGCGCGAACCGTCTTGTCCGCGGCGATGGCATTGAGCGTCGCCTGCAATTCGGTCAGGAGTTCCTCGGACAGCGAGTTGAACTGCGTCGGCCGGTTTAGGGTCAGCGTGGCGACGCCCTCCTTGTCCTCGCGCATCAGGATGGGCAATGTGCTTGGGTCGGGTGCGTTCATGGTGCGTCTCCTTGCGCTGTTCGATGGGCTCAGACTGGCCTATTGTGCCGCAGAGCGGCCATGCAGTACCAGTGTGCGATTTCCCTTGGCCCACAGCGGCAGGTCGCGCACGGCCGTCCATGGCCCGACGAAGCCGCGATACTCCGGCGCCAGCACCAGCCCGGACTGGCCGCTGGAATGCATCACGCTCGAATTGGCGGCGTCCTTCAAATCGTAGATTGCGCGCAGGCTGGCCGCGTGTTCGTTGAGGTAGGGTTCGTCACCCTTGAGATGATAGCGGGCGACGTTCACCGTGTAGTTGTCGCCGCCGGTCGCGGTGCGCAGTTCGAACCAGGGCGCCAGCGCCTTGACCTTCGAGAAGGGCCGATGCTCGGAGCGTGCCTGATGCACCGTGCCCCATTGCCAGCGCGCCATGTCCGGCCCCAGTCGCTGCTGCAGTTCGTCGAGCGCCCGGTCCAGCGAGCGGCTGACGAGCTGTTCGCAAGTCTCTGCCGCCGGCGTGGTCTTGTCGTCGCACCACCAGGCATCGTTGCGTTCGAGCACGCCTTCGAGCGCGGCACGAAAATCACTGCGCCCGACCTGGCGCAGATAGGCTTCAGCGCCGCCCATTTCGTCGGCGAACACGGCGCGCGTCAACTCCCTTGCCCAGGCCGCGAAAACCAGCGGCGCCACGTCGCCCGCGCGCATTTCGCCGTCAAAGGCCACCAGCCGCTGCATGGCCGCCGCGCCCAGCGCATGCGTCGGTTTGGCCTGTCTCAGGAGAGGCAGCAGGCGCTGCGTGGCCAGCGACACGACATCGGTCTGGATCTGGCGCAGGCTTTCCTTGTCGTGCTTCGGCCGCGCCTTGAGCAGGGCTTCGATGCGCTGCTGGCGATACGGCACGGCCCATTCGCTGGTGATGAAATGTGAAAAGTCGGCGCTGGTGATACGGTGATTGGCGGTGGCGATCCAGCCGCGCGGTGGATTGATCTCGCGCGGCGTCTTGCCCGCATCGAGGAAGCCGACCCAGTCGTAGCGTGCCTCCCAGCCCGGCGCGGGAGCCAGGCCGCGCAAGTCGTTGTCCTTGCGCCGCAGCGGCACGCGGCCGGCGGCGATGAAGCCGATGTTGCCGTCGACATCGGCCACCACCATGTTCTGCATCGGCGCCTTGTACTTTTCGGCGCCGCGGATGAATTCCGCCACCGATCCGGCGTCGCTCAGTGCCAGCCCGGCATCGATGCTGCCGGCGTCGGCATCGAGCGCGGTCCAGCGCAGCGCCAGCGCATAGGTCGGTGCAGCGGCATTGCCTGTCAGGCCGGCGACAGCGGCGGCGCCTGAATCCGAAATTACCGGGCCGTGGCGCGTGCTGCGCACCGTGAGGCTGACATCCGCCTGCCCCTTGACGCGTATGATTTCGTTGAAGGCCTGGAACGGCGCCCACCCATCCGGCGTGCGATAACGCGAGGCGTCGTCCGCCTTGATCTGTTCCAGATAGACGTCCTGCACATCGGGGTTGGTGTTGGTGAAGCCCCAGGCAATGCGTTCGTTCTGTCCCAGCACCACCATCGGCAAACCCGGCATGGTGGCACCGGCCACCTTGAGGCCAGGCGCCTCCAACCGGGCGAAATACCACAGCGCGGGTGCGGTCAGCTTGAGATGCGGATCGTTGGCCAGCAGCGGCTTGCCCGACACGGTATGGGACCCGGCGACCACCCAGTTGTTGGAACCGGTGCCTTCGACGCCGGATTCGGGCGCGTCGAGCAGCGCCTGCTTGCCGAGTTCGCCACTGACCTTCAACTCACGATACAGCGCAGCATAGTCGCGCGTGGCCAGCGGCTTTTCGCCCGGATAAGGCGGCAGCAACTCGTTGATGCGTGCCACCGGCATGGTCAGCGCCAGACGCATGCGCAACAGCTCGTTGGTCCAGTTCCCGCCCAGATCCCAGGCCATCATGATGCCCCAGGCGAGCGTGTCCTCCGGCGTCCAGGGCTCGGGATGGACACCGAGGATCAGGAATTCGGGCGGCCGCGCCCGCATGTGGCCGACAACGAAGGCATTGATCCCGGCGGTGTAGGCCAGCACGGCGGCGCGCGCATCGCCGCCGAGTTGCTCCCATTGCGCCGCCGCCGCGCGGCGCACGCCGAGCGCGCGCAGGAACTTGTCGTTGTCCAGCGCACCGGGACCAAATGCCTCGGACAGACGTCCGGCGCCGATGCGGCGATGCGTTTCGAGCTGCCACAAGCGATCCTGCGCGTGGACGAAGCCCAGCCCGAACAGTACGGCATCGCGATTCGCGCCACGCACCGTCGGAATGCCGGCCTCGTCGCGCTCGATGCTGACGTCGCCCGCAAGACCCGCGACGGCAATCCCGCCTTCGGTCACGGGCGCGACGACCCGCCACCAGATCACGGCGACGATCACCGCAAGGCCCAGCAAGGCGAGCAGCAATCCGGCAATCCGCGGCAACCAGTTCCTCATCATCTGCCGCCTATTCAAACGAGGTGGCCGACTTGGCCTTTTCGCGCAGTACGAATTTCTGGATCTTGCCGGTGGACGTCTTGGGCAGGGTCTCGAAAATGAAATGCTTGGGCACCTTGAAGCGCGCCATGCGTTCGCGACAGAACTCGGTCAACTCCTCCGCCGTGACGCTGACCCCTTCGCGCAGTTCGATGAAGGCGCAGGGCACTTCGCCCCATTTCGCATCGGGCGTGGCGACCACGGCAGCGCCCATCACCGCCGGATGCCGATACAGCGTGTCCTCCACCTCGATCGAGGAGATGTTCTCGCCGCCGGAAATGATGACGTCCTTGCTGCGATCCTTGATCTTGATGTAGCCGTCGGGCTGCATCACGGCCAGGTCTCCGGTGTGGTACCAGCCGCCGTGAAACGCCTCTTCCGTCGCCTTTGGATTCTTCAGGTAACCCTTCATGACGATGTTGCCGCGAAACATGATTTCGCCCATGGTCTGGTCGTCCCATGGCACCGGCTGCATGGTTTCCGGGTCCATCACCGTGACGCCTTCCTGGCAGTGATAGCGCACGCCCTGGCGACCGTTGAGGCGCACCTGCTCGTCCAGCGGCAGATCCAGCCAGTCCTCATGCTTGGCGCAGACCGCGGCCGGGCCGTAGGTTTCGGTCAGGCCATAGACGTGGGTAATGTTGAAGCCGATCTGGCCCATGCCCTCGATCACCGCGGCCGGTGGCGGTGCGGCGGCCACCAGCGCCGAGACCTTGTGGTGGATGCCTTCGCGCCATTCCGCCGGGGCGCTGATCAACATCGAATGCACGATCGGCGCGCCGCAGTAATGGCTGACCTTGTGCTCGCGGATCGCATCGAGGATCAACTTGGGATCGACGCGGCGCAGGCAGACATTGGTGCCGGAATTGGCCGCCACGGTCCATGGAAAACACCAGCCGTTGCAGTGGAACATCGGCAGCGTCCACAAGTAGATCGATTGCGGCGGCATGCCCCATGAAACGATGTTGGACAGCGCATTGAGGTAGGCGCCGCGATGGTGATAGACCACGCCCTTGGGGTTGCCCGTGGTGCCCGAGGTGTAGTTGAGGGATATCGCATCCCATTCATCGGCCGGCGTCTTCCAGGCGTAGTCCGGATTGCCGCCGGCCAGGAAGGACTCATAGTCGATGCTGCCGACGCGCTCGCCGGGGCCGGTGTATTCCGGATCATCGACATCGATGACGAGTATCTCGCGTCCCAGTTCCGCCAGGGCCTTCTTCACCATGCCGGAATACTCGCGATCCGTGATCAATACCTTCGCCTCGCCGTGGTTGAGCATGAAGGCAATGGTTTCGGCATCAAGACGCGTGTTCATGGTGTTGAGCACCGCGCCGCACATCGGCACGCCGAAATGGCACTCGAACATCTCCGGCGTGTTGTTGAGCATCACAGCCACCGTGTCGCCAGCGCCGACTTTTTGCGCCGCCAGGGCGGACGCCAGACGCCGGCTGCGCTCGTAAGCCTGGCGCCAGGTAAACCGGCGCTGGCCGTGAATCGTCGCCACGCGTTCGGGATAAATGTAAGCCGACCGCTCGAGAAAGCTCAGCGGCGTCAGCGGAACATAGTTGGCCGGATTCTTGTCCAGGCCGATGGCATAGGGTTTGCTCATGGAACTCGCCTCATCAAGTACGGCAGCGTTGAACAATGGAAGGTTTTTCGCGGCCTGCTTCATCCAGCCAGGCGCCGAGCTCGCCGGCAAGCGCCTGCATCGCGTCGCGCGTGGCGGCCACGCCCCCGCCGGCAGTGGCCGTCAGCGCCGGCTTCTGGATCAGGAATGCCCGCTTCGACACAAGCTCGGTGCCCCGCGAACTGGCCAAGGTCGCGCGGACTTCCAGCACCTGCACGCTGGCCTGCGGGCCATCGAAGCGTTGCTCAAGTTCGTCGAGAACCAGTTGCAGGCGGCAACCCGCTCCGCTGAAATCGGGCTGCCCAAAGACGACCCGGCGTTTCAGGAAGCGCTCCAGCAACTCGGCGGGCGGCGCGACCCAGCGACTTTCCGCGTAGCTTTGGCGCCGCAGGGGCTCGGCATAGGCCAGACGAAAATGCATGGCCGGCCCTGAAAGCCAGGATGATGCATGAACTTCAACACCCGCAATCGGCACGCGCGATCCCTCCCAGTTGCCGCTCATGTTGCCCAGGTCGTACTGAACGGCTTCGGCAGTCCGCACATTGCCCCCGCACGCAGCCAGCAGCAAGCCGGCCAGAACCATTACTCCGCGCTTCATCATCGTCCTTCTCCCTGTTTGGCCGGCGCCGAAAAACCGGCCTCGCCGGGACCGGGTGCCGCCGCACCACGACCGAAAATCAACATCTGCGGGTTGCTTTCAAGGCCCTCCAGAACGCGCGACAACTGCCGCGAATTGGCCGCCAGTTCGCGCATCAGCGCATTGGCCCGGGGCAAGGTGCCGCCGGTCAGCTCATCGCCGGCACTCCCCGTAAGATGATCGAAACGGCGCGACAGAACGCTCATGGATTTCACCAGTTCCCGAATTTCCGAAGTCAGCGGTGCGCTCTCCCCGGCGGTCTTTTCGACATGCGTCAGGATCTGTCGCAGGCTGCGCATGTTGCTTTCCGACAGCGCCTCGCGCATCGAGGCCAGTATGGCGGGCATCTCGCGCAAGCTGTCCGACGCCGCCGCGACGTTCTCCAGCGAGCGTGTGAGGTTCTGCACATTCTTCTCGTCCAGCAGCTTGCTCAAGCGCAGGGACGACGCGCTGATCTGATCGACCATGTCGCCCGCCTTCTGCCCCAGCTTGTCGAAAAGACCCGGCCTCAGGGCAAGGCGCGGAATCTCTCCGGCCGTCGCCGTCAAGGGTTCGAGCGAGGAACCGTCGTCCTCGATTTGCACGTAAGCCAGGCCGGTGACACCCTGATAGCCGAGCTGGGCGCTGCTGCCCCGGGTCAACTTGAAGCGCTTGTCGATGCCGACGCGCACCAGGATCACGCGCGGGTCGGCCTCATCCGGCTCGATGGATTCCACCTTGCCGGCACGAATGCCGCGATAGCGGACCTGGGCCTGGACGTTGAGCCCGGTCACGTTGCCTCGCGTCTCCAGGATGTAGGTCGCCGACGAATCGCGGGTCTGCCCCAACCACCACAGGGCCACTGCGGCGGCGATGCCGAGCAGGATGGTGAAGATGCCGGCGGCCAGTGCGTGAGCTCGGTTTTCCATGGTTCGGCGCTTTCAGTGTGGCGCGGCCGCGAGCCCTGAATTCTTCAGGGCTCGCACGCTGCGCTCGGAAAGGAAAAAGTTGCGAATGAAAGGATGATCGGTGTGCATGATTTCGTCGGTCGTGCCATAGGCGAGAATCTTTTGCTCGGCCAGCACCGCGACGCGCGTCGAAAGCGCCGCCAGCGTGTCCAGGTCGTGCGTGACCAGCATCACGGTGAGCCCGAGTTCTTCGCCCAGCATGCGGATCAAACGCACGAAACTATCGGAACGATCCGGGTCCAGTCCGGCCGTCGGCTCATCGAGCAACAACAGCTCCGGCTCCAGCGCCAGCGCGCGCGCCAGTGCGACGCGCTTGACCATGCCGCCGGAAAGTTCGGCCGGCATCAGCTTGCCATGGCGCGGCAGCAGTTCGACCATCGACAGCTTGAGCATCACCAGGTCGTGAATGGCACCCTCGTCGTAGCGCTTCAGCTCACGCAGCGGGAAGGCAATGTTGTCGAATACATTGAACGCCGAAAACAGCGCGCCGTGCTGGAACAGCACGCCGAAGCGCTGTCGCAACAAGCGCTCGCGCGCCACGCCGCCACCGAACAAGGGCTCGCCGAAGACCTCGATGCTGCCGCTGGTCGGCAGCAGCAAACCCACCACCATGCGCAGCAGTGTGGTTTTTCCGCTGCCCGAGCCGCCCACCAGCGAAACCAGCTCGCCGCGCTGAATGTCGAGATCCAGCCCCTTGTGAATCCACACGTCGCCGAAGCGGGTGCACAGATCGCGAATGCGGATGACGGGGGCATTCATATTTGTGGCAGCCCGATGCCGCGCGTGGCAATGGCAAATATGGCATCGACCACGATCACCACCGTGATCGCCGAGACCACCGAGGCGGTGGTGTTGGCGGACAGGCTCTCGGTATTGGGTCGCACCCTGAGACCGAAATGGCAGGCCACCAGGGCCACGAGCATGCCGAACACCGCTCCCTTGGCCAGGCCGATCCAAAGATTGGCCGCCGGCACCACGCGCGGCAGGGTCTGGAAGAAGAAACCATAGGAGATATCGAGCTGCAACTGGGCCGACACCATGCCGCCGATCAGAGCTATCGCGGTGCTCCAGAGCACCAGCAGGGGCATCACGATGATCAGCGCGACCACCTTGGGAAACACTAGCCGCAAGCCTTGGGGCACGCCCATGGTCGCCAGCGCATCGATTTCCTCGGTCACGCGCATCACGCCCAGTTGCGCCGTCATCGCGGAACCGGAGCGCCCGGCGACCAGAATCGCCACCAGCACCGGACCGAGCTCACGCACCAGGCCGAGGCCGATGATATTGACGATGAAGATATCCGCGCCGAACTGCTTGAGCTGGAGGGCAGACAGGTAGGACAGCACAACCCCGATCAGAAAGCCGACCAGAGCGGTCACCGGCATCGCGCGCACCCCGCTCTTGTAGAGGTTGGCCGAAATCTCGCGTCGCGGCAGATCCACGGGATAGCGCAGGACGTGCGCCAGATTCAATCCGAATTGCCCGATAAGGGCGATGAAATCCACCAGGTGACGACCGATGCCGATCACCGCCGTGCCGACCACCATCGCGCCATGCAGCGGTGAGATCGGCACCACCGCGGCGCGCGGTTCGTGATCGGCGGTATCGATGCGCTCGAAGACCCGCCGATGCTCCGGCTTGATCGACAGCTTCGCTGGCAGGGCCCGGCCCCAGGCGCGCCAGAGCAGGATTGCACCGGCGCTGTCGATCGCCTCGACGTCCAGGCAATCCCAGCTGTTCTCCGGGGCCGCGGCGCGGCTCAATTCATCCGCCAACACCTCCGCGCGCTGCGACGTGGTCGCAAGCGTCCATCGTCCGGAAAGCCTGACGAGGCGTCCACCTTCGCCAACGATCGTTTCAATGTGCGCGTCAGACATCAGGCAGAGGCTGGCGTTGGCTATGAGAGAGCCTTGATTATAGCCACGACTCAGGCCCGGCCAATCAGGCGTCGCGATTGACCCGCAGCTCGCCGCCAATCCCGGCCCACTGCTGCGCCTCGTCGTCCAGTGCCGCTGTCGTGAGCGGCAGCATATTCAAGCCATCAGAGCCCAGGGTCAGCTGGAAGCCGCTGCGGGTAAACGCGGCGGATCGCGGCGGTGGCGGCTGGTCGTCGCGCGATCGATGCAGCAAGACCGCCGTTCTGAGGCAGAAAATCAGCGTCCATTCCGGGGCCTCGCCGCGCAAGGGCTGGGCTCGTTCCAGCTTGCCACGATGCGCCAGCACCAGACGCGACAGACGCGCCTGGTCGCGCCGGGAAAACCCCGGCATGTCGGCGTTGGCCAGGATGTAGGCGCTGTGCTTGTGATAGCTCGAGTGCGCCACGGAAATGCCCACTTCATGCAAACGCGCGGCCCAGATCAGAAACTGGGCATCCGGATGACCCGCAACGTGACTCTCGGGAACCATCTGATTGAGCAAGCCGAGCGCGGTATGTGCAACGCGCGCCGCCTGCCGCCGATCCACGTCGTAGCGTTGCATGAAACGATTCACCGTCGCTTCGCGCAGATCGTCGTGGTGATAGCGCCCCAACTGGTCGTAAAGCACCCCGAGACGCAACGCGCCTTCCGAAAAAGCCATGCGCTCCAACCCGAATTCCTTGAATACCGCGGACATGATCGCCAGGCCCCCCGGCAAAACCGGAATGCGGTCCGCACGCAGGCCCTGCAGCTTCATGCGCGAGGCATCTCCCGCATGCAGGAGCTCGTTGCGCAGCTTCTCCAGTCCCTCGCGGGTAAGGCCGTGATCGGAGAAGCCGTTCAACTCCAGCAGGTCGACAATTGCCTTGGCCGTGCCCGACGAGCCGATCGCCTCGTCCCAGCCTGTCTCGCGATAGGCATGAACGATCGCCTGCAACTCCCTTCGCGCCGCCAGCTCGGCGTCCTTGAATGAGCGCTTGTCGACACGCCCGTCCGGAAAGAAGCGCAGGCTGAAGCTGACACAGCCCATGTAGAGCGATTCCAGGCGAATCGGGTCGAGGCTTTGGCCGATGATGAATTCCGTCGATCCGCCGCCGATGTCCACCACCAGCTGGCGCGTTTGCGGATTGGCCAGGGTGTGCGCCACGCCGAGATAGATCAGGCGCGCTTCTTCACGCCCGGCAATCACTTCAATGGGGAAGCCCAGGACGGCCTCGGCCTTTTCGAGGAATTGTTCGGCGTTCTTCGCCACCCGCAGGGTATTGGTCGCCACCGCCCGCACGGCTCCCTGATCGAAGTCACGCAGACGCTCGGCGAAGCGCGACAGCGCCTCGACACCCCGCTGCTGGGATGCCGCATCGAGCCGTTTGTCGGAATTCAGGCCGGCGGCGAGCCTGACCGGCTCCTTGAGTCCGTCCAGAGGATAGATCTGGTTGGCCACAATACGCCCCACCTGCAGGCGAAAGCTGTTGGAGCCGAGATCGACGGCGGCGATCAGTTCGTAGGCCATGCGACAATTCTACCTCCTGATCAAAGCTTGACCCTTGTCATGCTGCGGTAACGAAACTGACACATAATTATCCAATTCGAATCGTCCGAAAGCCCTCATGCCCACCCCGCGCCGTATGCCCAACGACCACTTCCTCAATCGCGAACTGTCCCTGCTCGCCTTCAACCGGCGCGTGCTCGCCCAGGCGGCCGACGTCCGTGTGCCCTTGCTGGAAAGGCTGCGCTTCCTGTGCATCGTCTCCTCCAATCTCGACGAATTCTTCGAAATCCGCGTCGCCGGCCTCAAGGAGCAGATCAAGCTGGGCAGCCATGCCGCGGGAGCGGACGGTACGCCGCCGCTGGAGGTATTCCGCCGCGTGACGGACGAGGCGCATGAACTGATCGCCGAACAGTACACGCTGCTGAACGACGTGATACTTCCTTCACTGGCCAACGAAGACATCGTCTTCTTCCGTCGCAGCCTGTGGACCGAAGGCCAGCGCGCATGGATACATGAGTTCTTCGTCAATGAAGTGATGCCGGTGCTGACCCCGATCGGACTCGATCCATCGCACCCCTTCCCCCGCGTGCTGAACAAGAGCCTGAACTTTGCCGTGGAACTCGAGGGAACCGATGCCTTCGGGCGCAGTTCCGGCGCGGCAATCGTTCAGGCGCCGCGCGCCCTGCCGCGGGTGATCCGGCTGCCGAAGAAACTCAGCGGCGTCGACTACGGCTTTGTCTTTCTGTCGTCGGTTCTGCATGAATATGTCAGCGAACTGTTTGCCGGCATGAACGTGCTCGGCTGCTACCAGTTCCGCGTCACCCGCAATTCGGATCTGTTTGTCGATGACGAAGAAGTGAAGAACCTGCGCATTGCGCTGCAGGGGGAACTGCCGCAGCGCCACTTTGGCGATGCGGTGCGCCTGGAAGTCGCCGACAACTGCTCCGAAATCATGACCGACTTCCTGCTGCAGCAGTTCGGATTGGAGCGCAGCGACCTCTACCGCGTGCCGGGCATCGTCAATCTGGTGCGCCTGATGTCGGTGCCGGACCAGGTGGATCGCCCTGATCTGACATATCCGCCGTTCCAGCCCGGCCTGCCGAAAGTGCTGACCAAGCGTTATGACATCTTCGCCAGCATCCGCAAGCATGACATCCTGATGCACCATCCGTTCCAGTCCTTCAGTCCGGTGATCCAGTTGCTGCAGCAGGCCGCGGACGACCCGCAGGTGGTGGCAATCAAGATGACCGTCTATCGCACCGGCACCGATTCAGTGCTGATGGAACACCTGCTGCGCGCCGCCGAGAAGGGCAAGGAAGTCACGGTGGTGGTGGAACTGATGGCACGTTTCGAGGAGGAAGCCAATCTTTCCATCGCCGCGCGCCTGGAGGAAGTCGGGGCCCACGTGGTCTACGGCGTGGTCGGCTACAAGACCCACGCCAAGATGCTGATGGTATTGCGCCGCGAGGATCACGGCTACCGCCGCTACATCCACCTTGGAACCGGCAACTACCATCCGCGCACCACGCGCTTCTATACCGACTTCGGCCTACTGACCTCCAATCCGGAAATCGCCGAGGACGTCAACGAGGTTTTCAAGCAGCTCACCGGGTTGGGCAAGGCGACTGCGCTCAAGCACCTGTGGCAGGCGCCGTTCTCGCTGCATCCGAAAATGCTCGCCGCGATTCGCGCCGAGATCGAAGCCGCACAAGCCGGCAAGCCGGCGCGGGTCATCGCCAAGATGAATTCGCTGCTGGAGCCGCAGATCATAGAAGCCCTGTATGAAGCCAGTGCAGCCGGAGTCACCGTCGACCTGATCGTGCGTGGCGTCTGCTCGCTACGTCCGGGAGTCAAGGGCCTTTCGGAAAACATCCGGGTGCGCTCGGTGGTCGGACGCTTCCTCGAACATCACCGGATTTTCTATTTCCACGCCAATGGCAAGCAGAACATCTATCTTTCCAGCGCCGACTGGATGGAGCGGAATTTCTTCCGCCGCATCGAAATCAGCTTCCCGGTGCTGGAGCCGAAGCTCAAGCGGCGCGTGCTCAAGGAGGGGCTCAAGCCCTACTTGGCGGACAACAGTCAGGCCTGGGAAATGGATGGCAGCGGCGAATACCGCATCAAACCGACGCGACGCGCCCGCATCTGCGCCCAGGAACTGCTGCTGGCCGACATGGCGGTCGGCGCCCTCAACGTAGCGTAAAGCGCGTCAGGACGTTCGCCATGCCCTCGGCCATGTCCGCGCCGAACTGCTTGGCAAATTTCTCGGCGAAGTTCTGCTTGACGCTGAAGTCGCGCACATCGGCGGCCTTGAACACATCCCGCGCGACGCTGTCGACCGTGCCATAGCCGTCGGCCAGGCCCAGCTCGATGCTCTTGGCGCCGCTCCACATCAGGCCGGAAAACATCTCGGGCGTTTCCTTGAGCCGTTTGCCGCGACCTTTTCTCACCACGTCGATGAACTGCTGGTGAATTTCGCCCAGCATCTGCTTGGCATGATCCTTGTGCTGCTCGTTCTGCGGCGAAAACGGATCAAGAAAACCCTTGCTCTCGCCGGCGGTCAGCAGCCGGCGTTCGACGCCGAGCTTCTCCATGGTGCCGGTAAAGCCGAAGCCATCCATCAGCACGCCGATCGATCCTATGATGCTGGCCTTGTCCACGAAAATCTTGTCTGCCGCCACTGCCACGTAGTAGCCGCCCGAGGCGCAGACATCCTCCACCACCACGTGCAGCGGAATCGCCGGATGCGCGACGCGCAGGCGCCCGATCTCGTCGTTGATGATGCCGGACTGGACCGGGCTGCCGCCCGGGCTGTTGATGCGCAGGATCACTCCCGCCGTATGTTTGTCTTCGAACGCCGCCTGCAGGGCGCTGATGACATGCTCGGCATTGGCGTCGCCCTTGGCCTTGATCACGCCGTTGAGATTGACCAGCGCGGTGAATTTGGCGCCATCGGCGAGTTTGTCGGTCTGCCCAAAATCCATCACCAGGCCGAGAATGACTGCCAGATAGGCAAACCCCAGCAACTTGAAGAATATGCCCCAGCGGCGACCGCGCCGCTGCTCGGCCAAGGCTTCGAGCGCGAGCTTTTCCAGAACCTTGCGTTCCCACTGGCTATCGTTACTGTCCGACACTGTCCCCGCCTTCCTCAATTAAAAAAACAGACCCTTCACGCTCGCTCACCGACACCGCCGCGAGCCCCTTGCCATTGCAGCGACCACCCAGACAACGCCCCGATTCCGGGGCATACAGCGCACCGTGTGTAGCGCAAATCAAGTATAAGCCGGAATGATCGAAGAACTCGCCCTGCTGCCAGTCCAGTTCGACCGGTACATGGGCACAGCGGTTCAGAAAGGCATGCACGCGCCCGCGAAAGCGCACGGCGAACGCCGGTTCGGCGACGCCATGGCGATCCACCGTGAACCGCACGCCATGCCCCCCATCCACCAGTTGGTCGCTGGCGCAAATCAGGTGCTGCTTCAAGCTCGTTCCCGCAGCCACGCCGCCAGTTGCGCCACATTGGCCGCACAGTAAAGAGGGGATTCAGCCTCCAGCGAGTCGCGCGGATGGGCGCCATACGCCACGCCCAGCGCCGCCACGCCGGCGTTCCTGGCCATCAGCAGATCGTGGGTGGTGTCGCCGATCATCAGCGTGGCTTCCGGCGCCACGCCAAACTCGTCCATCAACTCCTCGAGCATCTGCGGATGCGGCTTGGAATGGCACTCGTCGGCACAGCGCGAGGCGTGAAAGCGCGGACCCAGGCCGCTCACCGCGAAAGCGCGATCCAGTCCCTTGCGCGTCTTGCCGGTCGCGACCGCAAGGTAATGACCCGCTGCAGCCAGCTCCTCGATCAGCGCCTCGGCACCCTCGAACAGCAGCAAATCCTGATCCCGCGCCATGTAGTGCTGGCGGTAGCGCAGCGCAACGTCCTGGTAGCGCTCGGCGGGCAGGTCCGGCAAGGCATGGCGCAGGGCATCGATCAGGCCGAGGCCGATGATGTGGTGCGCGCGCTCGTCGGAGGGCGGCTCGATGCCGAGATCCCGTGCCGCCGCCTGGATGCTGGCCACGATGGCGCCCGTGGAATCCATCAGCGTGCCGTCCCAGTCGAAAACAATCAGTTCAAAACGTTTGCCCATAATCCCGTTTCTCGTTTCTATCGAGCTTTTCCGTAAAGCTGCGCAATTCCGCCGGCAGCGGTGATTCAAGTTCCACGAGCGCCCCGGAAAGCGGATGCGGCAGCGCAAGCTTGGCGGCATGGAGGAACATGCGGCCGAGCCCGGTCTTCTGCAAGGCCTTGTTCAGGGGAAAGTCGCCGTATTTGTCGTCGCCGGCAATCGGGAAACCCAGATGCGACAGATGTACGCGAATCTGGTGAGTGCGCCCGGTCTTCAATTCGACCTCGACCAGACTGAAGTTTTCCCAGCGCGCCACCAGCCGCACGACGGAATGCGCGGCCTTGCCCTCGGCATTGACGCTGACGCGCCGCTCGCCCTCCGCCGTCAAATACTTGTACAGGGGCAGGCGCACGTGCTGCAGCTCGTTGCGCCAGCGCCCCTTGACCAGCGCCAGATAGCGCTTGTTGATGATGCCGTCACGGAACTGGTCATGCAGCCTGGTCAGCGCCATGCGCTTCTTGGCCACGATCAACAGGCCCGAGGTATCCCTATCGAGCCGATGCGCCAGTTCGAGAAACTTGGCCAGTGGCCGCGCCCGGCGCAACTGCTCGATGACCCCGAAGGAAACGCCACTGCCGCCATGCACCGCGACGCCGGCCGGCTTGTCCACCACGATGAACGCTTCATCCTCGAAGACAACCTGAAAATCCCTTGCCGGAACAGCGGCTTGGGACGGGCGCTCGGCGGTCCGCATGGGGGGCACCCGCAACCTGTCGCCGACCTGCAGGCGATACTCGGCCTGCACCCGGCCCTTGTTCACCCGCACCTCGCCGCTGTGCAGGATGCGATAGATGTGGCTCTTCGGCACGCCCTTGGCGATGCGCAACAGGAAGTTATCGATGCGCTGCCCCTCGGACTCGTCGCCGACTTCAAGCCATGTAACCGAATCTTTGCTTAAGTCCTTCATTTGCAATATACTGATGTATTGGTTAGCCGTCCCGCGACGGTGTGCCCGGCGGCCCGAAGTGGCGTCGGTGGCACGGTTCCCGGGGTGTTGTTACCGCCAGCGCAGCGTCGCTTGTCAGCGATCGAGTGCATGGAGGCAGCAAGGGCGCGAAAGCAACAGAAGACAGCCGCCGGACTTAACAACTCCGACCGGTAACGCGACCAGCCGACCACAGGGTGTTTCGCTCGCCCGAAAGAGCGATACTACTTCGATACTACTTTATTGCGCGCACTACACGCACAGATTTGGGCACAGTTTGCCGGACGCTGATCATGAGTCAGCGACCGCTTGAATTACGACAAGTCATCAACCCCGTTTGCAACGAACAACCATAGGCACCATGAATACGCCGAACCAAACGCAAACCCGAGGCACACCGCCCGCGTCCTGACGCCCGCGATGTGCGACTTGTCGTGCCCTCCTGCAGTGAATGCGCGCGGGAGCACACATGAAACGCATGCTTTTCAATGCGACGCAGGCTGAGGAACTCCGCGTCGCGATCGTTGATGGTCAGAAACTGATTGACCTCGACATCGAATCAGCCAACAAGGAACAGCGCAAGAGCAACATCTACAAGGCCGTCATCACCCGCATCGAGCCCAGTCTCGAAGCCGCCTTTGTGGACTATGGCGCCGAGCGCCACGGCTTTCTGCCGTTCAAGGAAATTTCGCGCAACTACTTCAAGCCCGGCGTCGACGCCGGCAAGGCGCGCATCCAGGACGTCCTCAGCAACGGTCAGGAACTCATCGTCCAGGTCGAAAAGGACGAGCGCGGCAACAAGGGCGCGGCACTGACCACCTACGTTTCGCTGGCCGGCCGCTACCTGGTGCTGATGCCCAACAATCCGCGTGGTGGAGGCGTTTCGCGCCGCATCGAAGGCGATGACCGGCAGGAACTGCGCGAAGTCATGGACCAGCTGGCGGTTCCCAACGGCACCAGCCTGATCGCCCGCACCGCAGGTATCGGCCGCACGCTGGAAGAACTGCAGTGGGACCTCAACTACCTGCAACAGCTGTGGACCGCCATCGACGGCGCCGCCAAGGCACAGAACGGCGCCTTCCTGATCTATCAGGAATCCAGCCTGGTCATCCGCGCCATTCGCGACTACTTCCATGCCGAGATCGGCGAGATCCTGATCGACACCGACGACATCTTCGAACAGGCGCAGCAGTTCATGGCGCACGTGATGCCGGGCACGGTCAATCGTGTCAAACGCTACCACGACGACGTGCCGCTGTTCTCGCGTTTCCAGATCGAGCACCAGATTGAATCCGCCCATGCACGCGAAGTGCGCCTGCCCTCCGGCGGCGCGATCGTAATCGATCACACTGAA
>JAUXUK010000099.1 GCA_030680805.1 Sulfuritalea sp.
ACTACAAGGACTTCCCGGATGTCGTGGCCATGGTTGAAGATGCATTCGACCAACTGGGCAAGACCAAGGGCCTGAAAGAAAAGCATGAAGGCTTTGCCGCCAAGAAGGATTGGGAAAATGCCAACCTCTGGGCCGAGCAGATCTGGCAATACCAGGTCAAGACCGCCGACCTCGGTTTGCGCGCCAAGACTTACCTTGAGCAGAACGGAGCCAAAAAGGTCAAGTAACTTGAACTAAATCAAGGCAAGTCCCGGGGGGCAGATATACTCTGCCCCCCGTTTTCTTTTTTGGAAAAGGAATAACCATGAAGTATGAAATGATTCTGGTAACCGCAGTCGCCGCCGTCTTCGCTGCACCGGCTCTGGCCGACGGCAAGAAGCTGTATATGGAAAAGACCTGCATCGCCTGTCACGGCAAGGATGCCAAGAAGCCGCTGACGCCGGACTATCCCAAACTGGCCGGACAGAATGCCAAGTACGCCGAGAAGCAAATGCAGGACATCAAGAGCGGTGCGCGCGCCAACGGGAACTCTGCTGCAATGAAGGGGGTCATGCATCTGGTGTCGGACGCGGAAATCAAGGAACTGGCGAAATACCTGGCCGAGATCAAGTAAGTATTCCTTCAGGCGCTTTGCGCTGCCGGGTACAAGTTTGCAAATTGAGGAATATCAATGAACGCTGATATTCGATTGTGGGAAGATTCGGTCTCCCCGACACACTGACAAGGAAACAGATATGTACAGAATACTGACACTGGCGCTTTCGATGGCGCTGATTCCGTCATTCGCGCTGGCAGCGCCGCCGGCCGAGAAGAAGGCCGGCATCGAATCCAAGGACTACCAGTGGGCCAAGATGGAAGGCGAACTCAAGGAGGCGCTGGCCAAGAAGGGCGACGTCAAGCGCGGCAAGGAAACCTACGAGATCTGCGGCGCCTGCCACCTGCCCAGCGGCGCCGGTCGCCCGGACGGCACCTTCCCGCAACTCGCGGGCCAGCACACCACGGTGCTGATCAAGCAGATGGCCGACATCCGCGGCGGCTTGCGCGACAACCCGACCATGTATCCCTTTGCCAAGGAGATGACCGATCCGCAGGATCTCGCCGATACCTCGGCCTACATCGAGAGCCTGTGCATTCCGGTCGATCACGGCAAGTACGAGGGCCCCGATGCCGCCAAGCAGGTCGCGGACGGCAAAGCGATGTACGAAAAGGAGTGCATCGAGTGCCACAAGGCCAATGGTGAGGGCATCAAGGACAAGTTCTATCCGGTGCTGGCCGGCCAGCACTACAAGTATTTGCTGCGCCAGATGACCGAGATCCGCGACGGCCATCGCCGCAATGCAAATCCGGACATGGTCAAGATCATCAAGAAGTACGACAACAAGCAACTCGTCGCCATCTCGGCCTATCAGGCAAGCCTGACCATGCCTGGCGCGATGTGCAAGGCCGGCCCGGCCAAGGGCGCCAAGAAGAAATAATAGTGATCCATGACTTCCGCACTCCACTGGAGTGCGGAACGTCCGTGGCTGGTTTCATCCCCCCTCCAAACAGAGCACAAGATGCAAGACCAAAAAAAACAGAACATGCTGATCACCGGCTTGACCCTGGTGGCCACGGTGATGCTGATCGCCGCCTACTTTTCGCCGATCTGGTGGGTATCGCTGACGGCGCCCAACTATCCCAAGGATGCCTTTCCTGATGGCATTCGCATCCACTTCCACTTCAACGGGGTGTTCAACGGCTGCTCTGCCGTGGGCAAGGGCACCCAGATGGGCAATGAAACCCTGCAAGCCGACCTGGGTGCGGACACGCCCCGCTACAACCCGATTCTGGACAAGGGCAAGGACGTGAACAAGGACGCGAAGAGCCTCGATTGCGTCCATGAGATGAACACCATCAACCACTATGTCGGGATGTATCCGATTGATACCGGTTCGCCGGTGGAACTGCGTCTGTCAAAGTTCATCTTCGGCTGGTTTGCCGTCATGCTGTTGGGTTTCATGGCGACGCAGAAGAAGAATCAACTGAAGATTCTGGGCGCAGGTTTCAGCGTGGTTGCCGTCTGGATGGTGGTCGATCAACTCGTCATGGGCCAGTTGGAGGTGTTTGCCACTCATTACTACAATGAGGCGAGCACCTTCTTCAATCAGCCTGACGTGCTGGCCAAATGGAAAGCCAACCTGATACTCGCCACCAAGGTGTCGATGGCAGGGATGGTGGTGGCGATGGGGATCATCCTGCTCGGCGTCTGGAAAATCCCCAGCTTCTCGCTGCTGCTGGCATTGGTGCCCGCCTTGCTGCCCGTGTTCTTCGTGATCGACTACGCCGGCTGGCTGTGGTTCTTCGGCCACAACATGCACCCCTGGGGCGCGTTTACGGTCAAGCCCTTCATGCCGACGGTATTCGGCGAGGGCAAGGTAGCGCAGTTCTCGACCTTCTCCTATCCCTACTGGGGTTATGCGCTGCTGTTGATTGCGTCCGGCTGCCTGATGATGGCGCTGCTGCTGCGCCGCAGGCAGATGCGCGAGACATCGGCGGCCTGATACCGCCATGAACCGCAAACGCTGGCTGGCTCTGCTGCCGGCCTTGCTGCTCGGTGTCTCATCGCTGCTGGTGGCGCGCCCGACCGATCGGGACGAGGACAAGCCGCCCAGCTTGGGAGCCACCGCCGATTTGACTACCGCGCCGCGGGTTGGCGTGGACCGGCCGAAGCCCACCTACATGCTGCACGAGCGTGACAAGCGAGTGCATGGCTTGAAGCCGTTCCAGAATCTTGTGGATGCGGCGCCGGCCGGTTCCACGCTACGTCCGCCGCCCGGTACGTATTCCGGTCCCGTGGTGATGACCAAGCCGTTGATCATCGAGGGCGGCGGCCAGGTCACCATCGATGCCGGCGACAAGGGTACGGTGTTCTCGCTGCAGGCCGACGGCGCCGTCCTGCGCGGCCTGCGCCTGACCGGCTCCGGCGACTCGCACGACACCGATGACTCCTGCCTGGACGTGCGCGGCCACCGCAACGTGATCGAGAATGTGGTGATCGACAACTGCCTGTTCGGCATCGACCTCAAGCAGTCGAGCGACAGCATCCTGCGCAACAACAAGGTCCGCTCCAAGCCGCGTGAACTGGGCGTGCGTGGCGATGGCCTGCGCCTGTGGTACAGCGACCGCAATCTGATCGAGGGCAATGAAGTCATCGATTCGCGCGACATGGTGGCCTGGTATTCCCACGACAACATTTTTCGCAAGAACGTCGGCAAGCGCAGCCGCTACTCGATTCACTTCATGTTCGCCAACAACAACGTGGTCGAAGACAACCGCTTCTACGACAACGCGGTGGGCGTGTATTTCATGTACACCGAGGGCGGCGTGATGCGCAACAACCTGATATCCCACGCCACGGGTGCGGCCGGCATGGCGGTCGGCTTCAAGGAAGCCAGCAACGCGGTGATCGAGGGCAACGAGATCATCTATTGCGCGGTCGGCATCGGCTCCGACCTGTCTCCCTTCCAGCCCGACAGCAAGATATGGATACGCAACAATCGCTTCGCCTTCAACGGTATCGCGGTAAAGTTGACCAGCGAACTGGGCGGCAATGTCGTCACCGACAACATTTTTGAGGGTAATCTGACCAATGTGGTGCAGGCCGGTCGCGGCAAGTCCGGTCTCAACGAATGGCGGGGCAATTACTGGGATGACTATCAGGGCTTCGATCGCAATCACGATGGCGTCGGCGACACGCCCTATGAACTTTATGCTTATGCCGATCAGATATGGATCGAACTGCCGCCGGCGAAGTTCTTCAAGACGGCGCCGGTGATGGAACTGCTGGATTTTCTGGAGCGGCTGGCGCCCTTCTCGTCGCCCGAAATGACCTTGAAGGACGACAAGCCGCGCTTCATCAAACCTGAACTGGCCAAGAGCAAGGTTGCCCGATGAGCGAAACGACACCGCCACCGGCCGCAAAGCCGCCTCCTTCGCGCGAACGGATTCAGCAAGCGCGGCGCAAGTGGTTGCGGACGATATTGCTCACCGGTGGAGTGACGGGGGCCGCGCTGTCCGGCTTCCTGCCGCTGGTTTACGCCCGGACCAAGCGCCTGCGGCCGCCGGGAGCGCTGGACGAGAAGGATTTCCTGGCATCCTGCATCAAGTGCGGCCAGTGTGTGCAGGTCTGTCCGGTGCAGGCCATCAAGCTGGCCGACCTGGTCGACGGCGTCGGCGTCGGCACCCCGTACATCGATGCGCGCGAACAGGCCTGCGATTTCTCCTGCGACGCGGTGCAGTGCATCCTGGCGTGCCCGACCGGGTCGCTGGTGTACAAGAAGCCGGCATTCCTCGGGGTGCGCAAGGGTGCCAAGCTGGCCAGCGCGCCGATCCTCAAGGCCAAGGAAAAGGACGCCGAGCCGACCCTAAATATGAGCGAGCGAATTGGCGTCGCGCGCCTGGTCCGTCAGGAAGCCTGCCTCGCGGTCCAGGGCAAGGGTTTCAAGGGTCAGGTGCAGGGCGCGGCATTCAAGGGGCGCTTGCGCTACATGGACGTCGATCGCTGGAAGCCGGTCAAGGTGGCCGACCATCCCTACGACGTGGCCGAGTGCGACCTGTGCGTGCGCGAGTGCCCGGTCAAGGGCGCGATCTCGATCGAAACCGTGTTCGCGCCGGACGGTACCAAGCGCAAGTCGCCGGTGGTGCATGAACCCTGTGTCGGCTGCGGTGTCTGCGAGATGATCTGTCCGGTCGAGCCGACCTGCATCGTCGTCGACGCGCGGGAAGTGTGGAACGCATGAACAACGCCTTCCTCAAACGCCGTTTCTTCGACCAGATCGCGGTGATGTTCGGTCGCGAGGCGAAGAAGCCGACAGCGATTTCACCCGAGGCGCAGACGATCCATCTCTACAAGCGCGGCAACCGTGACCTGATCGCCGAGAAGCTCCATGCCCGGGCCCACGCCGTACATGGGAACAAATGGCGCAACCGGCGCTGGGCGGTACTGATCGCCTCGAATCTGCTGTTCACACTCTCCTTCTGGCTCGACATCCAGATCCTCGAGGGCGCGCTGACCGCCTCGCGTTTCGTCGGCTTCCACCTGATCGACCTCAACTCGGCGCTGCAGGTGATGCTGGCGCACAAGCACATCATCGTGAACCTGGTTATCGGTACCGGCACGGTCTTCGTTCTCTGGCTGTTGCTGGGCGGGCGCACTTTCTGTTCCTGGGTCTGTCCCTACCATCTGCTGGCGGAGTGGGCCGAAAATATCCACCTCTGGCTGGTGAAGAAGAAACTGGTCACCGACCAACCCATCGACCGCCGGCTGCGCACGGGTTCCTGGCTGGTCTTCGCCGTACTGGCCGTCGCCACCGGCTACACGGTGTTCGAGTCGATCTCGCCCACCGGGATACTCTCGCGGGCGCTGATCTACGGGCCGGCGCTGGCCCTGCTCTGGGTGCTGGCGCTGCTGGTGTTCGAGGTGTTCTTTTCGCGCCGCGCCTGGTGTCGCTATGCCTGTCCGATCGGCCTCACTTACGGAGTAGTCGGCATCTTTTCGCCGCTACGCGTCAAGTACAAGCTCGACGGCTGCTTCCACGAGGGCGACTGCCGCAAGGTCTGTCTCGTGCCCCACGTGCTCGACACCGTGATCAAGGGTCGCGCTGTGGATGTCGAGATACCGATCGGTCCCGATTGCACTCGTTGCGGCCTGTGCGTCGATACCTGCCCGACGGGTTCGCTGACCTTCGACGTCAAGGGGCTCTCCAAGCTGCTTTGAATTACTCACACTGAACATCATGATCCGCTTTTCAAACGTAACAAAGAGCTTTCGCAAGGCCTGCGTACTCGACGACATCAGCCTCGAGATCGGACTCTCCGAGCGCGTCGCATTGATCGGCTCCAACGGCGCCGGAAAGACGACGCTGATCCGCTGCCTGCTGGGCGAATACACCTTCGACGGCCAGGTCACCATCGAGGGGCGCGATCCGCGCCAGGAGCGCACAGCGGTATTGGGGACGATCGGCTTCGTGCCGCAGTTGCCGCCGCCGCTGAAGATGCCGGTAGCGCAACTGATCGACTTCTCCGCAGCGCTGTGCGGTACCGACCCGGCTCGCATCCACGAACTGGCGCAGCGTCTGGGCCTCGATTTGGCGCCGATCCTGGCGCGGCCCTTCGTCAAGCTCTCCGGCGGCATGAAGCAGAAGCTGCTGATCGCAATTGCGCTCGGACGCGATGCGAAGGTGCTGGTGATGGACGAACCGGCTGCCAACCTCGACCCCGAGGCACGCAAGATATTCTTCGAACTCCTCGCCGAACGGCAGGAGGACGTCACCATGCTGATTTCCAGCCATCGACTGAATGAGGTCTCGGCGCTGGTGAATCGGGTGATTGAAATGGACATGGGCAAGGTGGTGCTGGACGACCGCGTCGCCGATGACGTGTCGCTGTCCGGCCAGTTCGCTTGCCGTATCTCGATCAAGCGCAACGAGGCGGCATTTGCCAAGGCGATGCTGGCGTGGAATTTCCGCGACCTCGGCAACGGGCTGGAATGGGAGGGCGATGTTCCGGGACCTGATCGCCTGCGCTTCATGGGCATGACCTCGCGCTACGTGGCGCTGATCAGCGATTTTTCGCTTGAAGAAGCAAAAGTCGGCGCTGGTGGTACGGCGAATTGATGGACCGGCGCCATTTTGTCGCCGCCGTCGCCCATGGATTGGCGCTGACGCCGCTGGTGGCTGCGCTGTCGGCCTGCGGCAAGAGCGGCTCGTGGCCGGAGGGCATGGCCGAGATCAAGTGGGACCGCGATACCTGCATCCGCTGCAGCATGGTGATTTCCGATCGCCGTTTTGCCGCCGAAATGCGCGGCGGCGAGAAGAACGTCGTGTTCAAGTTCGACGACATCGGCTGCGCCGTGTTCTGGATGCGTGACAAGGCGAAGGACTACCCGTGGATGACGGATTCCGCTACCCGAATCTGGGTGGCCGATGTCGCCAGCACCGGGGATAAATGGCTGGAAGCGCGCAAGGCGCAGTATGTCGGTGGCAAGACCTCGCCCATGGGCTACAACCAGGGCGCCAGGTCTTATGCCGAGGCGGGTTCTTTCGATTTCGGCGAGATGAGCAGTCATGTTCTCGCCAAGGGCAAGTAGGGAAAACTATGACAACCATCTCCCCCAGCCCCTCTTCCCAAGGAAGAGGGGTGACTGAAGTTCGCGGGCCTTGCCCGCTCCGGTTCATTGACTCGCTGCCTCCTTGGGACGGCCCGGCGGAGGCAGCATGAATCAACTCTGGCTCACCGCCAAACTGGATATCGTCGAATCGCTCCGCGCGCGCTGGTTCCAGGTCTACACGCTGGTCTTCGGCGGCATCGTGGCGCTGCTGTTCCTGTTCGGCCTGACCGAGTCGCGCGTGCTGGGCTTCATCGGTCTGTCGCGTTTGCTGGTCACCTACATCCAGCTGACCATGGCGATCCTGCCGATCTTCGTGCTGATCACCACCGTGCGTTCGGTGGCGGGTGACCGCGAGGCCGGCGTCTACGAATATCTGTTGTCGCTGCCGGTCTCGCTGGCGGCGTGGTTCTGGGGCAAGATCCTCGGCCGCTACATCGTGATCTTCCTGCCGGTGTTCGGCGCCATGGTGCTGGCGGTGCTGATTGCGCTGGTGCGCGGCATCGAGGTGCCGTGGGGCATCTTCGGCTACTACACCGCGCTGCTGGCGGTGATGGCTGCCTGCTTCCTCGGCATCGGCATGTTGATCTCGGCGATTGCACGCAGCACCGACATGGCGCAGGGCGCCGCGTTCGTTGTCTGGCTGACGCTGCTGCTGTTCCTCGACCTGATCCTGCTCGGCGTGATGATCCAGGGCAAGGTTTCGCCGGAAGTCGCGGTCACGGTGGCGCTGGCGAATCCGCTGCAGGTGTTCCGCACCGCTGCCCTGGCGCTGTTCGATCCGCAACTCATCGTACTCGGCCCGTCGGCCTATGTGATTCTCGACCTGTTCGGCGTGACGGGCTACAAGGTGTTCGCGCTGGTCTATCCGACGGTTGTCGGCATCGCTGCGGCGACCCTTGGCTATCAGCTGTTCCGTCGCGGCGACCTGCCGTGAAATTTCCGGTTGCCTTGTTGCTTGCATGCTGCGGCGCTTGCGCAACAGCGGCGGGAAACATTTCGAGTGCGCCGCTGTTCGCCGCGACCTTGTTCGACCTGGACAACAAGACCGTGGCCTTTGCCGCCTACAAGGGCAAGCCCCTGATTGTGAATTTCTGGGCACGCTGGTGTGCGCCCTGTCGTGTCGAGATCCCTGAACTGGTGGACATCCAGACCCGGCACCAGGCGCGCGGCATTGAAGTCATCGGCGTGAATCTCGAAAGCGACGCGCCCCCGGTGCGTGACTTCGCCAAGGCTTACGACGTCAATTACACGGTGCTATTGACCCGCGACAAGGGGATTGCCCTGATGCAGGCCTTGGGCAATCCCAAGGCCGGCCTGCCCTACACCGTCGTCGTCAATCGCAAGGGCGAAATCGTCGCAAGCAAACTGGGGGCCATGAACAAGGCTGAACTGGAAGCCGCCACCGAAGCTGCACTCAAGTAAGTCTGACGCTGGGCGGCGATGCAGAAGGCAAACTCTCTCGACGGCAGCTTTGGCAACCAGTCGGTAAGCGCTGCGGAACGACGGCAGCGCATCAGCCTGGTTTTTCGGGCCGTGGCCCCGCGCTACGATCTGATGAACGACCTGATGAGCTTCGGCATCCACCGTTTGTGGAAGCGCAAGCTTGCTGCTCGCGTGGCTGATGTCAACGGCATCGCGGTGGATCTTGCCGGCGGCACCGGCGACGTGGCACGACTGCTGATCGATGGGGGGCGTCGAGTCGTGGTCTGCGATCCGAGCCTGCCGATGATGATGGCGGGGCGGCTGCACGGAGATGTCGGCCTGGCATGGCTGGCCGGAGAAGCCGAAAAGCTGCCTCTTGCCGATGCCAGCGTGGATCTGCTGACCGTCGCCTTCGGCCTGCGCAACGCCACTCATCTGGAAACCGCTCTGGCCGAGATCAGGCGTGTGCTGAAGCCCGGCGGCCGCTTTGTCTGCCTCGAATTCTCGCGGCCCGCTGCATGGCTGGCGCCGTTCTACGATCTCTATTCCTTTCTGGTCATTCCGCGGCTGGGCGCGCTGATAGCGCGCGAGCCGCAGGCCTACCAGTACCTGGTGGAATCGATCCGGCGCTTTCCGGATCAGCTCGACTTTGCCGCCCTTGTGCAACAGGCTGGCTTTGGCGACGTGCGCTGGGAGAACGTATCCTTCGGCATAGCCTGTCTTCATTTCGGGCGAAAGCCCGACATGAAGACAGGCAGGGAGGGTTCTCTCCCCCCACCCCCCTCTCCGGGAGAGGGGGCGACTGATTTGTCCGCCATTGGCGGAAAGGTGTCCGCCTGATGAGGCCTGAACTGCCGATCGCTGTCAGCACTGCACCGCCGAGCGGCTGGCACGTGTGGTGGACGGCCACGCGGCCGCGCACCCTGAGCATTGCCGCGACACCGGTACTGGTCGGCACCGCGCTGGCGCTGGGCGAGGGCGCCGGTCTCGCATGGTTTGCCATGCTGGCGGCACTGTGCTGCGCGTTGCTGATACAGGTCGGCACCAACCTGCACAACGATGCCGCCGATTTCGAACGCGGCACCGACCAGCCCGACCGCATCGGCCCGCTGCGGGTCACTGCGGCGGGCTGGGCCAGTCCGGCTGCCGTGCGCCGTGCCGCCCTGATCAGCTTCGCCCTGGCCTTGACCTTGGGCATCTACCTGGTGGCGGTGGGCGGGTGGCCGATCCTGGCGGCGGGCATCGCATCGCTGCTGGCGGGGTGGTCGTATTCGGGCGGGCGGCATCCGATTTCCCATACCCCGCTGGGCGAACTGTTCGTCCTGGTATTTTTCGGGCTGGTGGCGGTGGCGGGCAGCCACTGGCTGCAATTGGGTGCATGGTCGTCGCACGCATGGCTGGCCGGCATCGTGGTCGGCATGCCGGCTGCGGCCGTGTTGCTGGTCAACAACTACCGTGATCTGGAGGACGACCTGCGCAGCGGCCGGCGCACGCTGGCTGCAGTCATCGGGCGTGAATACTCGCGACTGGTCTACGTCGCGCTGATGCTGTTGCCGTATGCGGTGCTGCTGTTGCTGGCCTCGCAAGGAAGAAGGGGCGCCCTGCTGGGCTTGCTGGCATTGCCTTTTGCCGTCTCCCTGATCCGCAGGCTGTACCGAACCGCACCCGGGCCGCAGCTCAATCTCCTGCTGGCGGGAACTGCGCAGGCGGGCTTCGCGCTCGGGCTGCTGTTGTCGATCGGATTGCTGCCGTGAACCTGCCGGTGGTCGATCTGTTCCTGCCAATGGCCCTGGCGTTCATCATGTTCTCGCTGGGGTTGACGCTGGTCGTCGACGATTTCAAGCGGGTGTTGGCGCGACCGAAAGCCATGCTTGTCGGCCTGGTCGGGCAGATGGTGCTGGTCCCGGCATTCGCGTTTGCCGCGGCACTGGCCTGGAGTTTGCCGACAGAAATGGCGGTTGGCCTGATGATTCTCGCGGCCTGTCCGGGCGGGGTCAGTTCGGGTTTGCTGACCCACCTGGCGCGCGGCGATACCGCCCTGTCGATTTCCCTGACCGCCGTGACCAGCGTTGCCGCCGTCATCACCGTGCCCTTCGTCGTCGATTTGTCCATGCAGCAGTTCATGCGCACAGCGGTGAGCGTCGACTTCCCGCTGCTGAAGATGGTGCGCGGGGTGTTCCTGCTGACCACCGTCCCGGTGGTTCTGGGCATGAGCCTGAAAGCCTGGCGTCCCGCGCTGGCCTTGCGTTTTGAGCGTCCGGCGGGGCGTCTGGCGAACCTTCTGTTTGTGCTCATCGTGCTGGCCACCTTTTTCAGCCAGCGTCAGGTGCTGATGGACAATCTCGGCAGCATCGGCCCGGCGGCGATGCTGCTCAACCTGCTGGTCATTGTCGCGGGGTTTGCCATGGCGACAGCGGCAGGGTTGCTGAGGCGTGACCGGATTGCGGTCGCCACCGAATGCGGGCTGCAGAATGCCGGCCTCGGAATTTTCATAGCGGCCAGCGTCATGCAGTCACCCGCGATGACCGTGCCCAGCGTGGTCTACGCGTTGCTGATGAACTTTGGCGCCATTGGTTTCGTGCTCCTGATGCGCGGCATCGATCGAAATTCCGGTGGTGAGCGCATCAATCCCGCCGTTCGATGAAACTGCCGGGTTATTTGCTGGCATTGCTGGTTCTGCCGGCACTGGCGGCGCCGCCAGTGGCCTTGCAGCCCCTGATCGATGCAGCACCTGCCGGCGGAACATTGCGCCTGCCACCGGGCTCCTACGCCGGCCCGGCGACAATAGGCAAGCCGCTGACGCTCGAGGGCGCGGGCAAGGCTGTCATCATCGGCGACGGCAACAGCACGGTGCTGTCGGTCGCCGCCAGTGGCGTGACCCTGCGCGGCCTGCGCCTTACCGGCAGCGGCGAATCGCACGACCGGATCGACGCCGGGATATTGCTGGAAGGCAACGACCACCGGGTCGAGGACAACCAGATCGACGATGTGCTGTTCGGCATCCACCTCAAGCAGGTCAATCGTTCGCGCATCGCGAACAACCGGGTCACCGGCAAGAAGCTCGATCAGGGCATGCGCGGCGACGCGATCCGGCTCTGGTACAGCCAGCACAATGTCATCGAAGGCAACCGCTTCACGCGGGCGCGCGACCTGACCTTCGCCAACTCGGCGGACAACCGGATTGCCGGCAATCATTTCACGGATGGCCGCTACGGCATGCACGTCATCTTTTCACCGCGGCTGCTGATCGAGAACAATCGCCTCTCCGACACCGGCACCGGCATCATCGTGCTCTACTCGCCGGACCTGGTGCTGCGCGGCAATCATGTCGCCCATGCGCTGACCGGCGGCGGTGGCGGCATCGTGTTCAAGGAGAGCAACGATGCACTGGTCGAAGGCAACGAGGTGCTGCATTGCTCGGTGGGGCTGCGGGTCGATGCGCCGCCGGAGTCGGTGGGCAAGCTGACGGTCAGGAACAACCGTTTCGCGCACAACATCATCGGCCTGTTCTTCTACGGAGAGGAGGGCGGCCATCGCTTCTTCGACAACCGTTTCGAGAACAATCTCACCACCGTGGCGATCAGCGCGCCGGGTGCCGGCAGCGCCAACAAATGGCTGCGCAACTACTGGGACGACTACCAGGGCTTCGACCGCAACGGCGACGGCTTTGGCGACACGCCGCACGAGGTGTTCCTGTTTGCGGACAGGATCTGGATGGAAACCCCGATGGCGACCTTCTTTCGCAATTCGCCGGTGCTCGAAATGCTGGATTTCCTCGAACGGCTGGCGCCGTTCTCGACCCCGCACCGGGTGCTGCAGGACCCGCAGCCGCGCATGCGGTGATGGCGCGTCGCCGGTAGGGATATCGCCGGTTTCGATTGACTGCTGTCAAAGCGGCTGCGCGGCATTTGAGTAGAATCGGGCCATGTTCAGAATCTCCCAGTTCATGCAGGAAATCGCTCAGCCTTCGCCCATGGGTCCGGCGCGCAAGCCACCCGGCCCGGTGGTGATCTGGAATTTGATCCGGCGCTGCAACCTGACCTGCAAGCACTGCTATTCGATTTCCGCCGACAAGGATTTCGCCGGCGAATTGAGCACCGCCGAAGTGTTCCGGGTGATGGACGAACTCAAGGCGTTTCGTGTCCCGGCGCTGATCCTGTCGGGCGGCGAGCCGCTGCTGCGGCCGGATATTTTCGAGATCTCCGCGCGCTCGAAGCAGATGGGTTTCTTCACCGCGCTCTCAAGCAACGGCACGCTGATCGATGCTCCCATGTTCGAGCGCATCAAGGATATCGGCTACGACTACGTCGGCGTCAGCCTCGACGGACTGGGTGCCACACACGACAAGTTCCGCCGCATGCAGGGCGCCTTCGACCTGTCGCTGGCCGGCATCCGCCTGTGCCGCGATGCGGGCCTGAAAGTCGGCGTGCGCTTCACGATGACGCAGGACAATTTTCAGGACCTGCCCGGCCTGCTCAAGCTGGTCGAGGATGAAGGCATCGACCGCTTCTATTTTTCGCACCTCAACTACGCCGGGCGCGGCAACAAGAACCGCAAGGACGACGCCCTGCATCAGATGACGCGCAACGCGATGGACCTGCTGTTCGACACCTGCTGGAGCTACCAGCAGAAGGGGCTGGTCAAGGAATTCACCACCGGCAACAACGATGCCGACGGCGTCTATCTGCTCACATGGCTGCAGCGGCGCTTCCCGGAGAAGGTCGAGCACATCCGCAAGAAACTGGTGCAGTGGGGCGGCAATTCCAGCGGCGTGAATGTCGCCAACATCGACAACCTGGGCAATGTCCATCCCGACACGATGTGGTGGCACTACACGCTGGGCAATGTGCGCGAGCGCGGCTTCGTCGACATCTGGACGGATACCTCCGACCCGTTGATGGCCGGCCTCAAGGCGCATCCGCGCACGGTCGGCGGGCGCTGCGGCGCCTGCGTCCATTTCGACATCTGCGGCGGCAACACGCGGGTGCGCGCCCAGCAGATGACCGGCGATCCGTGGTCGGAAGATCCCGGCTGCTATCTCGGCGACGAGGAGATCGGCATCGCTTGACGCCGATCAAGAAGGGCGTCGATTGACCTCAACTGCGACACTATGTCGCAGGGCGACGCGAGTGCGAAGTTTTATGATCCCGCATACGCGAATCGAATTGAGGGAGATGCTCGATGACACAGAACGCACAGGATACGGCGGCAGACAAAAGCGAGATGGGTTCGCTGCTGCTCGGCGCGGGGTTTGCCCTCGCTTCCCTGATCATTCTGCCGGCGGTGGCGCAGCGCATCGGCCTCGGCTCCAGCTTGACGATCGCCCTACGCGGCGCCTTGATGCGCGCCGCCAACCGCGTCTAAACCGGCGCGCTGTCTTTTCCTCCATCCGGCCGCAGCGGTCGGCGGCGGCGTCATCGGCGTGTTCCCGTGCCCCTGGCTGCTTGCGGGCATGAATTAAATGAATATCAGAATTGTCTTGCGGTGCATTTTTGCAGCGGCCTTCCTGGCTGCCTGCTCCGATCCCGGCATGGGCGAACGGGTGCTTGTCGCGCGCCCTGACGGCGGCGACTTCGTCCTGCAAAGCGCCGCCGGTTCGGTGGATTCGAAGGCCCTGCGCGGCAATGTACTGCTGATCTATTTCGGCTACGTCAATTGCCCCGACATCTGCCCGATGTCGATGGCGGCGGGTGCGGCGGCGCTCAACACCTTGACGCCGACGGAGCGGGCGAAGACGCGGATGATCATGATCTCGGTCGACCCCGAGCGCGATACGCCGGCCAAGCTCAAGGAATATGTCGCCTACTTTCATCCGGCGATGATCGGCGCGGTGGGCACGGCGGCGGAGACCGCCGTGATCGCCAAGTCCTTCGCCGCCGGCTATATGCGCCAGCCGACGCGTCCCGATGGCGGCTATGCCGTCGATCACAGCTCCCAGACCTTCGTCATCGGTCCCGACGGCAAGGTCGCGGAATTGTTGCCGCTGGGCATCGCCACGGACAAGGTGGTGGCAACGGTAAGGAAGCTGCTGTGATGCGTCCGGCCGATCGCGCCATGGTCCTGCTGCTCGCCGGCATCGGCGCCTTCGGGCTTTGCTTCGTCGATGCCGCGCGCCTGCGTGCCGCTGCCGGCGCCGACGAGGCCGAGCGCACGCGGCTGGTGGCGCAATTGCGCCTGACCGATCTCGCACTGTTCACCGAGGCGCGCTACACGCGCCATCCCTCGCAGGCCGACCTGCATTCCGCCTTTCAGGACCATCCGCTGGCGCTGGAGCATTTCCCCACCGGCTCGCTGATATCGCCGCCGGCCGGCCTGGTAAAAGTTATGCCTCCGGGAAACCCGGAGGCGGTATCCCTTGCGGACGGCGTTGGTGATACGGCGAAATGAAACTCTGGCTGGCAAAACAACGCTACCTGATCGACTTCACGCTGGTCTCGCTGGCGCGGCGCAAGACGCGCAATCTGGGCCTGCTGGCGGTCTACACCGTGCTGGTGTTCATGCTCGCCTCGGTGACGCTCTACACCCACGCCCTGCGCCAGGAAGCGGCCCGCGTGCTGGCGGCCTCGCCCGAAGTGATCGTGCAGCGCATGGTGGCCGGCCGCCACGACCTGATTCCGCCCGGCTACATGGAAAGGATCGGCCGCGTTCGCGGCGTGCAGAAAATGGAAGGCCGGCTCTGGGGCTACTACTACGACGCGGTGACCAAGGCCAACTACACCTTCATGGTGCCGGCCGAGGGCGCGCCGGCCGCCGGAGAAATCGTCGTCGGTCCCGCGCTGGAACGCTCGCGCGGACTCGCCAAAGACAACGGCATTTCCTTTCGCTCGTACTCGGGCAAGCTGCACACTTTCATCGTCGCCGATGTGCTGCCGCAGGCCTCCGAATTGGTCAGCGCCGACCTGGTGCTGATGAGCGAGCAGAATTTCCGGGCGTTTTTCGACTTTCCGGCGGGGCATTACACCGACATCGCGTTGTCGGTGGCCAACCCGCAGGAGGTGCGCAACGTCGCCATCAAGCTCGCCGCCGCGCTGCCCGACGCGCGGCCCATCCTGCGCGACGAAGTGCTGCGCACCTATGCCTCGATTTTCGACTGGCGCGAAGGCATCGTGTTGGCGCTGCTCTCCGCGGCTATCCTCGCTTTCGGCATCCTCGCCTGGGAAAAGGCCTCCGGCCTTTCGGCCGAGGAAAAGCGCGAGATCGGCATCCTCAAGGCCATCGGCTGGGAAACCGGCGACGTGATCAAGATGAAGTTCTGGGAAGGCCTGCTGATTTCGCTGACAGCCTTCCTCGCCGGCTTCGTCGCCGCCTACGTGCATGTGTTCCACTTCTCCGCTTCGCTGTTCGAGCCGGTGCTGAAGGGCTGGGCGGTGCTCTATCCGCGCTTCCAGCTGACGCCGCACATCGACGGCGTGCAGGTGGCGACCTTGTTCTTTTTCACCGTCGTGCCCTACGCCGCGGCGGTGCTGGTGCCGATCTGGAAGGCGGCGATCACGGACCCGGATTCGGTGATGCGGTCATGATTGAGCTGAGTTCCATCCGCAAGGCCTTCAACCAGGGCCGCGACAACGAGTACTGGGCACTCGACGGCATCGATCTGAACATCGAGGCCAAGAAGGTGACGGCACTGCGCGGCCCCAGCGGTTCGGGCAAGACCACCCTGCTGACCATCATCGGCTGCCTGGCGCGGCCAACCGAGGGCCGCGTGCGCCTGGAGGGCGAGGACATCTCGGGCCTGCCCGAGCGCTTTCTAACCGAGATCCGCCGCAAGCGTTTCGGCTTCATCTTCCAGCAGTTCAACCTGATCAAGGGTCTCACGGCGCTGGACAACATCATCCTGCCGGCCTACCCGACCGGACGGCCACGCCGCGAGTTGCTGGAGCGCGCCGAGGAATTGCTGGCCGGGCTCACGCTCGGCCACCGGCGCCACGCCAGGGTGGAGTGGCTCTCCGGCGGCGAACAGCAACGCGTGGCGATCTGTCGCGCGCTGATCAACGACCCCGAACTGGTGATCGCAGACGAGCCGACCGCCAATCTCGACACCCACCTTGCAAAGGAATTCATGGGCATCCTGGAGGGCCTCGCCGGTCAGGGACGCACCATCCTGCTCACCAGCCACGATCCGCTGGTGGTTGAATCCGACGTAGTGCAGCGCGTGATCGACATGCGCGACGGCAAGCTGATCGACGAGCATTAGCATGCTGTTTCAGCCCGCCATCATCGCGCTCTTGCTGGCCTCCGCGCTGTGTACGCTGGCCCTGGCGGCGAGTGCACCGTTCGCGCTGGAAGTGATCCGGCGCTGGGATATTCGCAGCGGCAGCGAGCGGCAACTGCAACTGGAGCGCCGCACTTATCTCTTTTCGACCCTGCTGACCTTCGTCCTCGCGCTGCAGCTCGCCGCTGTGCTGCTGTTCGTCTTCAACGCCGAGAAAATGTCGGGCATGTTTGTCGGCGCCATGTGCGCGGTGGGCACACTCAACGTCAATGCCTTCGGCTTCCCTGCGCTGAACGCCAAGATCGCGGTGTTCTTCCTCGCCGCGATGTGGCTGGCGATCAACCACATTGACAGCCGCGCCCGCGACTATCCGCTGGTGCGCATGAAGTACGCACTGCTGCTTCTGCTGGCGCCGCTGCTGGTGGCGAGCGGCTGGACCGAGCTGCAATATTTCCTCGGCCTCAAGGCCGACGTCATCACCTCCTGTTGCGGCAGCCTGTTTTCCGAAGGCAGCCCGACGCTGGCGGCCGAAGCCTCTGCCCTGGCGCCGCTGCCGGCGATGTGGCTGTTCTACGGCAGCCTCGGCGCCGTCATCGGCCTGGCGGCATGGCACGGTTACGGCGGCGGGCGGAGTGGCTGGAGCGCCTACGCCCTCGCGGCAGCTAGTGCTGTCGGCTTCGCCGCCACCATCGCCGGCATTCTTTCCTTCGTTTCGCTCTACATCTACGAGCACCCGAACCACCACTGCCCGTTCTGCATCCTCAAGCCCGAATACGGCTACCAGGGCTACTGGCTGTATGTGCCGCTGTTCGGCGCCACGGCGGCGGGGCTGGCGGCGGGTGCGGTGCAGCCCTTTGCGCGCATCGAAAGCCTGCGCGAAATCGTGCCGGGCTTCTCGCGCACTCTTGCCGCCATCGCGGGCAACGGCTTCGCCTTGACGGCGGCGATTGCCACCGCAATGATCTGGCAATCCCGACTGATCCTGCTGGAGCACTGATGCGATTTTTCCTTGCAGCCATCGCCGCGCTTGTGCTGACCGCCTGCGGCGGCGACAAGCCGCCGGCCAAGCTCAACATCGGCGACATCGCGCCGACTTTCCAGACTTTTCGCGCCGACGGCATGCCCGCGCATTTCCCCGCCGCCTGGGCCGGCAAGCCGCTGGTGATCCGCTTCTGGGCCGACTGGTGCAAGTACTGCGAAGGCGAGATGAAGGATATCGAGAAGGTCTATCAGCGCCTCAAGCCGCGCGGGCTGGAAGTCATCGCGATCAATGCCGGGCAGGACAAGAAGACCGTGGTCGAATTCATGATGAAACTCGGCGTGAGCTATCCGGCGCTGCTGGACGAGGACTCCGCGATCGCCAGGCGCTATGGCGTGGTCGGCCTGCCCACCACATATTTCGTCGACGCCACGGGCATCGTTCGCGCCAAGTTGATTGGCGAGGCCGACGAAGCCGGCTTCGAGCGGGCGGCGCTGGAGATACTCAAATGACGGCGGCAATCGACCCCGAGGCGCCTTGCGACCTGTGCAGCCTGCCGGTTGGGGTCAGGCCTTTTTCGTTGGCGGCCCCGGAAAAGACCCTGATTTTCTGCTGCGAAGGTTGCAAAGGGATTTACCAGATGTTGCACCAGATCAAAGAAACCGGCGATCCGTTGGGGAACAATTGAGTCACAGCTACGCGAGGGAGAAGACAATGATGAATGAAGAAATGATGAAACAGATGCCGGGCATGATGGGCCACCCGGTAGCCAAGGGCGCGATGATGGCCGCCACGGGCTATGCCGCGACGCGGGCGGTGGTCAGTCATGGCTTGTTGCGCAATCCCCTGATGTTGCTGGCGGGCGGCATTGCCGGCGGCATCGCGGTGGGCTACCTGCTGCACAAGCACGAGAAGGAAGTGGTGCTCGCCATCTCGAAGGCGATCGGCATGGGCAAGGATTTCGTCATGCAGCAGCGCGAGAACCTGGACGACCTGATGGCCGAGGCGAAGGAAACCGAAGCGCAGGCCGCTGCCGCACCGACCGGCGCGGACGCCCCAGCCGCCGAGTAAAGCTTCATGAACGCCAACGATCTGGCGCGACGCATTGTCGTCCGCCATCGGGAGGCCGGATATCTGCGCCTGGAGCTTCCCGCGGAGATTTGTCATGCCGGCGCGGCGGAGGTGATCGATAGCGCCCTGCGGCAAGTGGTGGGCGTGTATCGCGTCACGCTGTACGCCTCGCAGCGTCGGCTGGCGGTGAGCTTCGATGCCCATGTGTGCACCGCAACCGATGTGGCGCGTGCGCTCAAGGGCTGCCTGCATGACCTGCCCGAGAAGGCAAGCGCCGCCGCGCCGGAGGTCACGACGGCAGCACTGACCGCCAAGCTCAACCCGGCCCTGCATGATGCCGCGCGCCAGGCCCGCCGCGCTTTCGCCAATTTGCGCGGCCAGATAGAACGCCTGCGCCACCCGCAGGCGGCTCCCGGCAGCCTGCAGGCCAAGCTGCAACCCATGTTGGCCAATGCGCTGAGCGAAAAGGCGATCATCAATTTCCTCAACGATCTGGTCGCCTTCTACCTGGTCAAGGTGCATTGGGAACTCATCAGCCAGCGCTGGCTGAAGGACCCGGTCAAGAATGCCAACGCCTGGCTGACGGTGTTCTACCTGATGTTTTTGCTGGTGCGCTATCGCAAGTCGATTGCGGCCGAAGCAGCAAAACCAGTAATCGTTGAACAATCGTGAAGACCTTCCACGTCGTCCATCGTCTTTCACGCCGCATCCGTCTCGTCGCGCCGGCGTTGAGCAAGCAGCCCGAGCGTTGTTACATCCTCGAGATCCTGCTGCGCAAGCACGGCGCGGTGAGGGACGTGAAGAGCGTGCCGGGCATCGGATCGGTGACGCTGCATTACGATCCGGTGCAGTTGAGCGAGGAGCGCCTGTTGGCGGTGGTCGATGCCGTGATCGGCAACATCGCCAGCGCCCCGGCGCCGACAACCGCCGTATCGCCAGCGCCGGGTTTTTCCGCCGACGGCCCGGCGCAGGAATGCAATGCCGCAGTGGAAGGCATGACCTGCGCTTCCTGCGCGTTGCTGATCGAGATGAAGTTGCAGCGCGATCCGCGCGTGGATTCGGCGACGGTGAATTTCGCCGCCGGCACGGTCACGGTCAAGGGCCATCTGCCGCGCGAGGAACTCTTCGCCTCGGTCAAAAAACTCGGCTACGAGGCGCGGCCGATGGACACGCTGGCGCAGCGTCGCCTGATCGTCGAGCGCGAAAAGGCACGGCTGGCCGACGCGAAGAAACGCCTGCTGCATGCGGCGCTGCTGACGGCGCCGGTGATGGTCTCCGGCATGCTGATGCATCAATCGCCGGTACTGCGGCTGCTGGAACTCGGCTTGTCCACCGCCGTCGTCTTCGGCAGCGGCAGCGAGATTTTCAGGAAGGCCTGGATGCTGGCCAAACAGCGCGAAGCCAACATGGACACGCTGATCGCGATGGGCGCCGGCGCGGCGTATCTCTACAGTTTGCCGGGCGTCATGCGTCCGCATCACCACGTCTATTTCGAGTCGGCGGCGGCCATCGTCGCCTTCGTCCTCGGCGGCCGCTACATGGAGGAACGCGCCAAGGGCAAGGCTTCCGAGGCAATTCGCAAACTGATCGAACTGCAACCCGAAACGGCGATCCGTGTCACCGACAACGGCGATGAAACCGTCGCCATCGACGACGTGCAGATCGGCGACCGCCTGCGCGTGCGTCCCGGCGACAAGGTGCCGACCGACGGCGTGGTGGAAGAGGGCGGCTCCAGCCTCGATGAATCCATGCTCACCGGCGAATCGCTGCCGGTATCGAAGGGCATCGGCGATGCCGTGGTCGGAGGCTGTCTGAATGGCAACGGCGGCTTCATCTTGCGCGTCACGGCGGTCGGCGGCGACACCGTGCTGTCGGGCATCGTCAAGCTCGTCGATCACGCGCAGGGCACCAAGCTGCCGGTGCAGAAACTCGCCGACCGCATTTCGGCGCGCTTCGTGCCGGCGGTGGCCGGCATCGGCGGCCTGACGCTGGCCGGCTGGCTGATGGCCGGGCATCCGGCCTCTCGCGCGCTGGCGCACTCGGTGGCCGTGCTGCTGATCGCCTGCCCCTGCGCAGTGGGCCTGGCGACACCGACCGCGATCATGGTCGGCACCGGCCAGGCGGCGCGGCGCGGCATTTACATCCGCAACGGCGAAGCGCTGGAAACGGCGGCGACGCTGAACACGCTGGTGTTCGACAAGACCGGCACCATCACCGAGGGCAAGCCGGCGGTGACGGACTTCCTGCTGCTCGAAGGCCGCGACGAAGCGCATATCCTGGCGCGGGTCGCCGGGGTCGAAGCGCACTCCGAACACTTCCTGGCCCGTGCCATCGGCACCTGGTGCCGTGCACGCGCCGTTACCTGCCCGCGAAGCGGAATTCCAGGTACGCAGAGCGAGCCAGCGCCGACTTTTGATTTCGAAGCCTGGCCGGGGCGCGGCGTGCGTGCGCTGACGGATGAGCACAACGAAATCCTGGTCGGCAACGCCACGCTGCTGGAGGCCGCCGGCATCGACTTTCGCGCCCAGCACGCACAGGCGCACGCCTGGGCCGAGCAGGGCAAGACACCGGTGTATGTCGCCATCGACGGCGTCTGCGTCGCGCTGTTCGCCATCGCCGATCAGGCACGCCCCGGCGCCAAGGAAGCCATTGCGCTCTTGCACCGTCTTGGCCTGCAAACCGTGATGGCGACGGGCGACGTCGAGGCGGTCGCCAATCACATCGCGCGCCAGGTCGGCATCGATCGCGTCATCGCGCGCGCCACGCCGGGCGACAAGCTGGACCTGATCCGCACACTGCAGCGCGACGGCCGCCGTGTCGGCATGATCGGCGACGGCATCAACGACGCGCCCGCGCTGGCGGCGGCCGACGTCGGCTTCGCCATCGGCGGCGGCGCCGACATTGCGGTCGAATCGGCCGACATCACGCTGGTCGGCGGCGACATCGCGCGCGTCGCCGGCGGCATCGAGCTTTCGCGCAAGACCATGAAGATCATCCGCCAGAACCTGTTCTGGGCGCTGGGCTACAACGTCGTCGCCATTCCCGTCGCGGCGGCCGGCCGGCTCAACCCGATGATCGCGGCGGCGGCGATGGCCATGAGTTCGGTCTCGGTAGTCACCAACTCGTTGCGGCTGCAGAAGTAGCCGGGTGGATCACAGTCAGCACGCCCACATCGCCGAGTTTTCCTACTGGGCCGCCTTCATGGTCGGCATCCTCGGCAGCGGCCATTGCGTCGGCATGTGCGGCGGGCTGGTGTCGGGTTGCTTCATGAAGTTGCAGGCAAAAGGCCCGTGGCCCTACGCGGCCTATCACGCGTCGCGCATCGCCATCTACGCCGGCGTCGGCCTGATCGCCGCGCTGCTCGGCACGGTGCTGGTCGCCAGCGGCATGACGGGGCTGGCGCAGGGTGTGCTGCAGATTATTGCCGGCGCCATCGTGATCCTGCTCGGCCTGGACTTGCTCGGCGTCTCGCCGATCCGCAACACTTACGGTTTCGCACCGATGACGTGGTTGCGCAAACAATTCCTCACCGCTGCGAAGAAGGGCCCGGTGCTCGGCGCCGCCATCAGCGGCGCGATCAACGGCCTGATGCCTTGCTCGATGACCATGGCCATGGCGGTCAAGGCCACCACCGCGTCGACGCCGCCCGAAGGCATGCTGCTGATGCTGGCCTTCGGCGCCGGCACGCTGCCGTCGATGCTGTTCGCCTCGGTGCTGTTCGGCAAGCTGGGGCCGCGCCTGCGCGGCGGCCTGCAGAAGCTCGCCGCGCTGTTCGTCATCGCGCTGGGCGTATCGACGTTGTGGCAGGGCGCGCGTTTTTATCTGGTGATGTACAAGCTGGTGCTCTGATCGCCGTATCGCCAGCGCCGACTTTTCTGCGAATTCACTACGGACGCGGGTTGGCGTCCGTTCCGCTGGTGACGAATCCGATGCGCGTCAGACCCGCCTTCGCCGCTGTGCTCATGACTTGCGCCACGCTGTCGTAGCGCGCGTTGCGGTCGGCACGCAGGTGCAGTTCCGGCTGCGGCTGCCGTTTCGCCTCGGCGGCAAAGCGCGGCTGGAGTTCAGCCAAAGGCACCGGCTCGCCATTCCAGAACAGCTCGCCGTTTTCGCGGATGCCGAACTCGATATGCTCCGGCTTGGTGATGTTGGCACTGGACGATGCTTTCGGCAGATCGATCTTCACCGCGTGGGTCAGCAGCGGCGCGGTGACGATGAAAATTACCAGCAGCACCAGCATCACATCCACCAGCGGCACCACGTTCATGTCTGCCATCGGTGGCGCGTGGCGACGGTTGTCGAAGCTTCCCATTGCCATCGTCATGCCTCCTGCCGGACCGCCCCACGGGAGGCGCGCGCCCCCCGGGGGGGCAGCGGATGAATGTGAGCGTGGGGGCTCACAGTCTCTCCGGCGGGTTTGCCTACAGTCAGGAGGACGTAGACATCATGCGCGAAGGCATCGAGCCGGGCCAGCCACAGGCGATTGCGCCGGTTGAAGGCGTTGTAGGCGAGTACCGCGGGAATCGCCACGGCCAATCCCAGGGCGGTCATGATCAGCGCCTCGCCGACCGGGCCGGCCACCTTGTCCAGCGTGCCCTGTCCGGACAGGCCGATCTGCACCAGTGCGTGGTAGATGCCCCACACGGTGCCGAACAGGCCGACGTAGGGCGCGGCCGAGCCGGCCGAGGCCAGTACCGTCAGGCCATGTTCCGCGGCGGCGGATTCCTGTTCGATGCCGTTGCGCAGCACTCGCGTCAGCAACTCGCCGAAGCCGCCGGCCGCGGCCAGGTTCTGCTGCCCGTGCGCCGCATTGTCCGCGGCTGCCTTGAGCGCCTGCCGGGCCAGGTCGGAGAATGGATTGACCAGCACCGGATCGGCGAGTACGGCGTCCGCCGCCTGCAACGACGGCGCGGCCCAGAAACCGGCAAGAAAGGCATCGGCCCGTTTTTGCGCCAGCGTGTTGGCAATGGTCCGGGTAACGATCAGGTACCAGCTTGCCACCGAAAGCGCCAGCAGCACGGCAAGCACGCCCTTGCCGACGCCGTCGGTCTGGGTAAGGAAGTGGGCAAAGCCAAGCCCGGTGACTGCGGTCGGTTCCATGGATCAGTTTCCTTGCAAGACGAAATGAAAGGGTTGTTTCGCGACGGCGCGCGTCGGCTGGCCATTGCGCCGCGGCGGATTGCAGCGCCAGGTTTTCACGGCGGCGAGTGCCGCATGGTCGAGACGCTCGAAACCGCTGGCGGTCTCGACTTTGGCACTGGCTACCTGTCCCTGTTCGTCGAGTTCGACTCGCAGCACGACGACGCCGACCTCGCCGAGGCGACGCGACGTGGCGGGGTAGACCGGCGGCGCACGTTCGGGACAGGCCAGCGCAAGTTCCGCTCCGAGGGCCATCGGAGCGGTGGACAAGGGCATGCGCGGCGCTTCGATTGCCGGTTCCTGACGGGGCGGCGGTGGCGCGACGTAATCGAGCGGCACCGCGACTGGAACTTCGGCGACCAGCTGTCGCGGCTGTGGCTTCTCCACGCGCTGGGGCCTGGGCGGTTGCCGCTTCGGTTCCTCGGCTTTCGGCGGAGCCGGTGGGGCGATGAAGTGGACGAACAGGGCGTCGATCGTGCCGGCCGACGGCAACAGTCGATGCTGCCAGAGCGCTCCCAGCGCCGCTGCATGCAGCACCACAACGAAGACAAGGCCGGGCCAGCGCGGCGTGGGTGCGATCATTGGGCCGTCTTGGTGAATGCGGGGCGGCGCAGGCGGCGCCAGCCGATCACCACGCTGGTGACGCACAGCACGAAGCCACCGATGCTGAGCAGGATCAGTGTCGCATCCCACAGCGGACGACGTTCCACGAAGCCGCGCAGATCGAAACTGTGCAGGAAGTTGAACAGCCAGCGCTTGACCCGGCCGGCATCGTCGAGACGGTTGAAAACGCTTGCGGTATAGGGATCGAGATGCACCCAGGTGTGGCCCGGGTCATCGAATTCGATGCGCAACACCGGCAGGCGCCGCTCGATGTGGCCGCTCAGGTTGTGCGGCTGACGGGCATAGTAATAATTGTCGTAGGACTCAAGCCGTGTCGTACGGATGATCCTGTAGTCTGGCATCAGATCAGCGGCGGCGGCGAGCAGCGATGCTTCGGCAATCATTGCCATCGGTGCATTGGCTTTGCCGGCATCGTCTGCGGCGATGAGGGCCGTGCCGCCGTTGTCGGCGCGCAGAAGATAATAGGGACGCCCGGCAAAAAGCCGGACGGCAATTTCGCGGACCGGAAAGCCGGCGCGGGCAATAGCCTCGGCGGGCGTCAGTGCGAATTCGGCGCGGTCCATGGCGACGCCGGCGAAGTTGTGCAGATCGGGCTTTGGTCCGTCGGATTCAAAGACCTTCCATGGGTTCAGGGAGAGCATTCCACTCAGCACCCAGGTTACGGTGACCAGGCCGAAGATCAGTCCGCTGATGTGGTGCCAGCGCATCCAGCCGCCGCGATAAGGACTGCGCGATCCGTTGGCGAATCGGCTGCAAAACCGCCAGCGCAGCACTCCAATCCAGATTCCGAGCAGAGCAACCACCGTTCCCGCAAGGGACGTATAGATGATGATGTCGGATCGCCACCGGTCGAAGAATTCCCCCTTCAGCGGATAGAAGAAGTGGAGGATCGAGCCGACGTAGTTCCAGCCTCGCTCCAGCTCCGTCGAGTCGCGGATCACTTCTCCGGTGCGGGACGAAACATACAATTCGGTGCGGTCGGCATCGTTGAGGGCAATGCGGATCAAGGGGCGATGGGGGTCGAGTCCTCGCGACACGGTGAAGATGTCCTGGTGCAGGACTTCCATCAGACTCGGACTGCTTGCGGGGGCGAACCTCCTGGCGACGAGCAGTGCGTGCGTTTCATCGAAGCGCTCCATCGCCTTGCCGGTGACCGCGTCGACTGCGGTCTGGCGGTTGCGTCCGTCGCCGACCAGCCAGTAGGGCGCATCGCCGATCATCGCCAGCTTCAATTCCGGCAGCGGATCGCCATCCCGCGTCCTGGACTGCTGCCTTTTCGTCGCGGATGTCTCCGGCCGGGAGTTTCTCGCCGCCAGCAATGCCTGCCGCGGCGGAACGCAGCAGGCACCCGTCACGGAAAGATCGGGCAGGTGATCGAGCCGTTCGAGCGGCGTCAGCTTGGGATAGCCGACGTACATCATGACCACGCCGGAGACGAACCAAAGCGCCATGAACAGGCACAGCGCGATGCCTGTCCAGCGATGGGTGATATAGAGCCAGCGCTTTGCCCGCTTCATGCTGTTGCTTCGTCAGAATGTGCTGCGCAGGCTGAGCTCCAAGGCCCGTGGCTCGCCGATGCGAGGCTGGGTCGATCCCGATGCGACGTAGAACTCGTCAGTCAGGTTGCGGCCGCGCAGGACGAGCGTCGAATTGCGGTCGACCTTCCAGGACAGGCTGGCGCCGAGCAGGGTGTAGCTGGAAAAGCGCAGCGTATTCTCAACATTGCCCCATCGCTCGGACACATTGCGGAGCTCGGCCGCCACGGTCCAGGTCGGTGCGAAGTTCCAGCCGAGATGGAGGTTCGCCACGCGGTCGGGAACATAGGCGGGAGTATTGCCAGCGCGGGAAACTGCCACGGCGCCCACCGTTTGCATGAATACATCATAGCGGGCGTCCACCACGGCGATATCGCCACGCAGACTCCACTGCGGAGACAGCCTGATCCCCGCTTGAAGCTCGATTCCACGCGACGATTGCTGGCCGACAGGGATATTTACCGCGGGATTGTCCGGGTCGGGCATGGCCAGGTTTTTGCGAACGATCTTGTAGGCCGCGATGGTGGCGTTGCCCTTGCCGTCGAGGAAGTCGAATTTGCTGCCGATTTCGATTTGCCGTCCGGTGGTCAGTTCCCAGTCTTTTACGCTGCCGAAATTGGTGGTGCTGAGAATGCCCGAAGGCGGATCGGCGGCGGTACTGTAGGTAACGTAGGCGTTGGCCTTGGGGGAGAGCGCGTACATCGCTCCCAGACGCCCCGTGACGGGATTCCAGTGGCGCTGGAAGTAGGCGGGGTTGTCGGCGTTCACTGTGCGGTGATTCACCGCGTCAACCTTGATGTGTTCAGCGCGCAGTCCGGACAGCAGACTCCATTCCGGGGTCAGCCTGGTATGGTTCTCGGCATACAGGGCCTGCGTCCACACCCGGTTGTCTCGCTCGGGATTGGTTGCCGGGGTAACGCCCGCAATCTGGAAGAAGTTCTCCAGGGTGAAGTTGATCGGGTCCACTGTACTGACAGTGCCGGCCACTGACGTCGGGTATCGCGTCTGCTGGTTTCGACTGAAGTCCGCGCCGAAGGACCAGGTGGAGGGTTTGCCGAACAGTTCGCTCTTGTGCAGCGCTTCGATGCGATCGCCGATGATGCTCTGGCCGTGCTTTGTGGCATAGATGCCGGAGCGGGCAACCGCGGTATTGGCGGCATTGAAGCGATAGGTTTCGACGTTGCGGTAGTCGCGCTCGGCATCGTACAGATACAGGGTGTTGGTGAACGTCGTCTTGTCGGACATCCGATATTCGAGGATGGAGCGCAGCCACTGCACGGTCTGCTCGTACGCGCCGTCCGCGGTGTTGTAGTTCTTGTAGCGCGTATCCATGTTGAACTGCGCGTTGGTGGTCGGATTGAGCAGTGGCGTGCCCCAGTAGGGCTGATGGTCTTTGGTCTGGTATTCATAGGCGAGGGTGTGCGACAGCTTCGGGCCCAGATCCGCCAGCCATGACGCGGCGAGGACGGTGGACCGTCCATCGGTGCGATCGACGTAGCCACCGAGACCCTGGTGACTGACGGTAACCCGCGCGTAGTGGCCGGAATCTGCCCCGCCTATCGCGCCGTTGACGTCGTAGGCCGTCTGATAGGTGCCGAAGCTGGCGGCGCGCAACAGGGTGTCGTGCTGAATCGGTTGCCGCGTGGCGAGCTTCGATATGTAATTCACGGCACCGCCGACGGCTCCCTGGCCGAACAGAAAGCTCGATGCGCCGCCGAGTATCTCGACGCGGTCGAGCAGCCAGGAGTCAACCGGGTGCGCGGCGATGATGTAGGCGACGTCGAGGCCATTGAACAACTGCGTGATCTGCGAACTCGAGAAGCCGCGCATCGAAACATTGCCCCCTCCGCCCGGGGTTGCATCCGCAATTATGCCAGGCGCGTTTTGCAGGGTTTCCAGCGTGTCGCGCGCGCCGCTGGCTTCGATGGTTTCGCGGTCCACGATGTTGATGGTCGCCGCGGTGTCGCGCGCGGTGAGTCCCAGCCGGCTGCCGGTCTGGGTCGTGGCGTCGAGCGGCAGCCGGGCGTTCGGTTCGAATCCGGCGCCGGTGACCGTGATCGCCGGGAGGTTGGTTTGTGCCCGCACGAGCGGGGTGGCGATCAATCCGACAAGTGCAAAGGCCGCCCAGCATGCGTTGTGTCGTCCGTTCGGGCCGGAGTATTTCGCGGTCATCGTCATTTCCTTGTGATGGTGAATCGAGGCATGGCAAAGAGTGCTGGCGGCGGGGGCTCGGCGCGCAGGCTGGTTACTCAGGAGATCAAGGCGTGCATTCTGCTGTCCGTTGTGCCGATGGCTATGCGGCATAACGCCGCATGCGACGTTTCGCCGCGCGACATGGTGTCGCGCGGCGACGGTGATCTGGCGGTTCTTGATCGTGATCAAAGACGCATGCGAAATCGCGCTGCCGCATTTCTTGCTGCGGCAAAATGCCGCAGGAAAAGTGCATTCGCAACGCCTAATATTGCGCTGCACATTTCCCACTAATGAAGGAGTTCATCATGGACAGACGCGAAGCAATCAAACTCTCCCTGCTCGCCGGTGTCGGTCTCGCCGCCGGCGGCGCACAGGCGCAGCAGGCCTGTGCCACGGACGGCACGCCGGCGCAGTTCACGCCGAAGAAGGCGGCCGATGCCAGGCCGCTGGAGAATGAATTCGACAAGTATCCGAAGTGCCCCTACTGCGGCATGGACCGCAAGGAACATCACCGCGCCCGCATGCTGGTGCAGTACAGCGACGACCTGGTCGACGGCGTCTGCTCGATCCACTGCCTGGCCCTGAGCCTCGGCGTGAATATCGACCGCGAGCCGAAGGCGATCTGGGGCCCGGATTACGGCAACACGGCCGAGCCGCGCCCGCTGGTGCCGGTGGAGCAGATGACCTACCTGATCGGCGCCGATCTCAAGCACGCGATGACCAAGCGCAGCAAGCATTCCTTCGCCTCGAAGGACGTGGCGGAACAGTTCAGGCAGAAGCATGGCGGCGAATTCGGCGACTTCAACGAGGCGTTGAAGCAGTCCTACCTGGACATGGCGGCCGACGTGGCGCAGATCCGCAAGAATCGCGAGGAGCGGCGCAAGAAGATGATGATGCAGAAACAGGGATGAGCCAGTCATGACACGTCGCGCCTTTCTCTTCCTTGCCATACTCTGTTCGCTGACGGGTGTGGCACTGGCGCAGGGCGCGCCGAAGCCGCCCAAACCGGGCGCGAAGGACTTGTGTCCGGTGTGCGGCATGCTGGTCTCGAAGTATCCGAACTGGGTCGCCACCATCGTCTACAAGGATGGCCACGCCCACCACTTCGACGGTGCCAAGGACATGTTCAAGATGTGGTTCGAGCCGGCGAAGTACGCTGCCGGCCACAAGCGCGAGGACATGGCGGCGATCTGGGTCAC
>JAUXUK010000001.1 GCA_030680805.1 Sulfuritalea sp.
CAGCGCGGTGGATCTGAGCACCACGACCAGCACCGGCGCCGGCACCACCAGCTTTGGCGCCACCACCGTCAGCGGCAACCTGACGGTGAGCAGCAGCGGTGCCGTCAGCCAGAGCGGCACCCTGGCCGTCACCGGCACCACGGACCTCACCGCCGGCGCCAATGCCATCACCCTGTCCGACAGCGGCAACAACTTCACCGGTGCGGTGAGTCTGTCGAACTCAGGCGGCAACAACGTCGCGCTGCGTGACACCAACGCCCTGGTGCTGGGTACGGTAGGTGTGGGTTCAGGCACTCTGGACGTGCAAGTCGGTGGTGCGTTGACGCAGACAGGCGCGGTCACGCAAGCGGTCGGAGCGGGAACCTTCACGATAACCGCCACCAACGCTGCAACCGACATCGCGCTGGCTTCCCAGGCCAACAACCTGTCGGGGACGGTAGCAATAGGCGGTACGGCATCAAATGTTCGCGACTTTGCCTTGCGCAATACCAACGCAGGCGCTGCGGTACCGGATTTCTCGGCAGCGAGCAATCTGCGCAGTCTTACGCTGATCTTCAACACCGCCGCCGTGCAGTTGCCAACCATAAGCTTGGCGACGGGCGGCAACCTGTCCGTGACAGCGGGTGGCGCGATTACCCAGGCGGCTGGTGGAATAACAATTCTGGGCACGACTTCGCTTAGCGCCGGGGCCAACGCCATCACCCTGAACGACGCCCTCAACAACTTCGGTGGCACGGTGACCGCGGCCGGCACCGGCATCACCCTGAGGGACGCCGGAGGCATGACGGCGGTCCTGACGGATGCCGGCAACAGCACCCTGACCGCGGCGGGCGCGTTGGTGGTGAGCGGCAGCGCGGTGGATCTGAGCACCACGACCAGCACCGGCGCCGGCACCACCAGCTTTGGCGCCACCACCGTCAGCGGCAACCTGACGGTGAGCAGCAGCGGTGCCGTCAGCCAAAGCGGCACCCTGGCCGTCACCGGCACCAGCGGCCTCACCGCCACCGGACAGAGCATCACGCTCAACACCGGGACCAACAACTTCGGTGGCACGGTGACCGCGGCCGGCACAGGGATCCAACTCACCGACACCGATGCACTGACTCTCGGTAGCGTGACGTCGGGCGGTACGGTTTCTGTAATCGCAGGCGGCCTGCTCACCGTTGGGGGTGCCACGAGCGGCACGGCGGTCAGCTTGCAGGGTGTCGGCGTTACCAACACCAGCACGATTAGTGGCACAACGAGCGTCACTGTGAGCGCCGGCACCGGCACACTGAACAACGCCGGCGGCACGATCACCAACGGCGGCGCCGGCAGTACTGCACCGATCATTCTCAAGGGCGACAGCATGACCCTGGCCGGAGGCGCGGTGACGGGTAACGCGGCGCCCGTCACGCTGACATCGGGCAGCGCCGGACAGGCGATTAGTCTGATAGCCGGCGGCGGTCTGGTGCTGACCCAGGCTGATCTCAATGTGCCGACCACCACGGGTGGATTGACCGTCGGCGATGCATCGCATACGGCAAACATCACGATTGGCGGGACGGTGACCAAGCCTACCGGGACGACCGGCGGCTTCACCATCAACAACGGCTATGACGGGGTGGCCGGTGGCACCGGGCCGGGGCGCATTCTTGACAGCGGCGCCGGGCTCCTGAACATCGCCGATACCGTGACGCTGAAGGCCTTTGGCAACATCGGCGATCCGGGGCCGGCGGTGGCGCCGGTGCATCTTGGCGCGCTGGTGACCAGCCTGTCGACCTCGTCCGAGACCGGGAATACCTACGCCGACAAGTCCGGGGCGCTGGTAATTGCGGGTGTCAATGGCGGCGGCGGGCAGGTGTTCCTGACGGCGAGCGGGGCTATTACGCAGACTGGCGACATAGTGAATGTGGGCACGCTCAACGCCACGACCACTGTGGGCGGGATCACTCTGCAGAATCTCGGGAACACGGTCACCAATCTGTATCTCACTGCCCCCGGGGCGCTGGCCTATAAGCAGACAGCGGGCTATACGGTGGCGCAGGCCTCAGGAAACGGAATGGATTTCGCTTCCGGAGGAAATCTCAATCTCGCGGCGGTAGTTGCCGGCGGGCCGCTGAACATCGATGCGGGTTCGGGTGACGTGTCCTTGAGTACCACCGGAGCGATTACCATTTCAGGTCCGGGCAAGGTGCTTGGCCGCAACCTGAATTTCAATTTCGCCAATGCGGTGACGTTTACCGGTGGCAGCACGGTTGGTCAGTCCAACGACCTTAGTATCAAGGCCAGCGGCAATTTGACGATCAACGCGGCCAGTTTGACCGTCACGGGAGGCACGACGACCGCGGGTGCCGGCCAGAACCTGAAGAATGATGTCGTCATCGAGGCCGCCGGATTGCTGACCGTGAAAACCACCGGGAATTTCACCTTGGGCGGCGGCACGGCCAATTCGAATGCCTCTACCGCGGTGGCGCAGGCCAATGCCTTCCTCACTGCCGGGCAACTCGACCTGAAAGTGGGCGGAAATTTCTACGTCAATGGCGGAACGGCCAACCTGGCCGGCGGCGAAGCCAACGCCAGCGCCATCGTGCTGGTCAAGTCGGGCAAGGTGGTCGACGTTACGGGCGATTTCCTGCTGACAGGCGGCAAGATCACCGGGGCTGGAACAAAGGCGACCGCGCTGGCGGTATTCGATCCGGAACTGCCACTGGAGATCAAGACCGGAGGCAGCGTTGTCGTTGTCGCCGGCAGCGCACCGTCCTCTTCCCCGAGCCTGCTGGCGTCGGCCAGCATTATCAACGCTGGCCCGATCAAGTTCACCATTGGCGGTTCGGGCGCCTTCACCCATCCGGTCCCCGCGATCGCCACGCTGCTGGGGGCGGGCATACAGGGCGGTCTGATCATCGCCGGCGGCAGGGGCTCGGGCTTGTATGATGTATTCGACAATCCGGTGACCACCAACGACTACCCGATCAGCTACAAGTTCACCAGTGGCGGGGTTCTCACGTTGATAACCGACATAGCGGGTTATGCGGATGCCTTGGTCAAGTCGCGGGCGCCGCTGGGGATCGATGAATCGCTGCTGGGCTACATCAATTTCTCGATCAATACCGAGACGATCGCCAAGGGCCGGCGCGGAACCGCCGATCAGGGCAATTTCAAGCGCAAGTCCGCGGGGCAATGCAGTTAAGGAGAAATCATGAAAACCATGCGCACCATTCTTGCCGTACTGGCTTGCCTGATTGCCGCCAGCGCTTTTGCCAACGGCACCATCATCCAGCTTTCGGGGACGCTTTCGGTCAAGCGGGCCGATGGGTCGACGCGGATTCTTTCGATGAAGTCGGAGGTCATTCCCGGCGACACGCTGGAAACACAGAAGGACAGCTATGCGCAAATCAAGTTCAAGGATGGCGCCACGATCACCTTGAAGCCCAATACCCAATTCACCGTCGCCGCCTATACCTTCGTCGAAGCCAAACCGCAGGAGGACAATGCGGTGTTCAGCTTGCTGAAAGGCGGCATTCGCGCGGTATCCGGCCTGATCAGCAAGCGTGGCGACCAGGACGCCTACAAGATGAGCACGACGACGGCCACGATCGGCATTCGCGGCACGATTTTCGATGTGGATGACTGCAAGACCGGCCGCTGCAAGAAAGAGGGCGGCAGTGGTGACGAGGCGCAGGAGGCGGGCGTTTACGTCAGCGTGCGCGACGGCGAAGTGCTGGTGGCCAACAGCGCCGGTACTTTGTCTCTTTCAACGGGGCAGTTTGGCTTCATCGCCGCGGCCAACCTCATGCCGAAATTGCTGCCCGGCGATCCCGGTCTGGGCTCGATTCCCCAGGCTTCGCTGATTGAAACCGTGACCTCCGGCGGCAAGAACAAGGGCGTCTGCGACTGACGTCTTGGCGCAAGAGACGAACAGGGCCTGACTTGGGCAGCTTTTTGGGCTTTGGGCACCCCGGCGGGCGGCCATAATTTGCCAGTGTCCGTCATTCCGGTCCGGGTTGAACCGCGGCCCGGCTCCTTGCCATGAGTGCTATCAGCGCATCCGATTCCGTTTCGACTCCGCTGCCCGAAAAGATCGCCTTGCTGGTGCATGAGGCGCGCTGGCTGCTGGTCGGCCTCGTCGGCCTCTATCTGGGCCTGATTCTCTGGGGTTTCGAGCGGACCGATCCGGGCTGGTCGCATGCCGCCACGGTGGAGCGCATCGCCAATCCGGGTGGGCGCTTCGGTGCCTGGCTCTCCGATCTGCTGCTGTATCTTTTCGGGCTGTCCGCCTGGTGGTGGGTGGCCTTGCCCTTGTTCCTGCTGGCATGGGGCTACCATCGCCTGAGCCACATTTTTGGCGGCGATCGGCGGCCCCTGCTGATCGCTTTAACGGGCTTCGTGATGCTCTTGCTGGCCAGTAGCGGTCTCGAGGCGATGCGTTTCTGGAGCCTGAAGATCGCGCTGCCGCTAGCGTCTGGCGGCATGCTCGGCGTCGAAGTGGGTCGTCAGGTCACGCAGTACCTGGGCTATACCGGCGGCACGCTGATTCTGCTGGCGCTGGCGATGATTGGATTCAGCCTGTTCACCGGCGCATCGTGGATAGGCATTGCGGAAAAGTTCGGCCTCCTGCTGGAAGGTGCCTATGTTGGAACGCGCAGCCTGTGGGACAGTTGGCAGGATCGCCGCTACGGCCGGGCAGTGGCCGAGCAGCGCGAGGGCGTGGTCGAAACTGTGCGCCGCAAGCTTGAGGACAATCCCTCGCCTCCGATCCGGATCGAACCCGTTGAAGCCTCGGTGCCGGTGGCGCCCAAGGCTGTGGCCCGCGCCGACAAGGAACGCCAGTCGCCGCTGTTCTTCGATGCGCCGGGAGGCGCGCTGCCGCCGCTGCACCTGCTGGCCGAGCCCTCGCACAACCCGGCCGACCTGCCTTCCGCCGAGACCCTCGAATTCACGTCGCGCCTGATCGAGCGCAAGCTGGCCGACTTCAATGTCGAGGCCAAGGTTTTGACGGCACACCCCGGGCCGGTCGTGACGCGTTACGAGATCGATCCGGCGGTGGGTGTCAAGGGCAGCCAGATCGTCGGGCTGGCCAAGGATCTGGCGCGCGCCCTGTCGCTGGTGTCGATCCGCGTGGTGGAGACGGTGCCGGGCAAATCCTGCATGGCGCTGGAATTGCCCAATCCGAAACGGCAGATCGTGCGCCTGTCGGAAATCATCGGCTCGCAGGCTTACCACGGCATGCATTCGCCATTATCCGTGGCGCTGGGCAAGGACATCGGCGGCCAGCCGGTGGTGGTCGATCTGGCCAAGATGCCGCACCTGCTGGTGGCCGGCACCACGGGCTCGGGCAAGTCGGTCGGGGTCAATGCGATGATCCTCTCGCTGATCTACAAGTCCGAGCCGAAGGACGTGCGCATGATCATGGTCGACCCCAAGATGCTGGAACTGTCGATCTACGAAGGCATCCCGCATCTGCTGGCGCCGGTGGTGACCGACATGACCAAGGCGGCCAATGCGCTGAACTGGTGCGTCGGCGAAATGGAGCGGCGCTACAAGCTGATGTCCGCCCTCGGCGTGCGCAATCTCTCCGGCTACAACAGCAAGATCAACGAGGCGAAGAAGGCCGGCGAGCCCATTGCCAATCCCTTCTCGCTGACGGCCAATACCGAGATCGGCCCCGAGCCGCTGGAAACCCTGCCCTACATCGTGGTGGTGATCGACGAACTCGCCGACCTGATGATGGTGGTCGGCAAGAAGATCGAGGAACTCATCGCACGTCTGGCGCAAAAGGCGCGGGCCTCGGGCATTCACCTGATCCTCGCCACGCAGCGGCCCAGCGTCGATGTGATCACCGGCCTGATCAAGGCCAACATCCCGACCCGCATCGCCTTCCAGGTATCGAGCAAGATCGATTCGCGCACCATCCTCGACCAGATGGGTGCGGAAGCGCTGCTCGGCCAGGGCGACATGCTCTACCTCGCGCCGGGTACCGGCCTGCCGGTGCGCGTGCATGGTGCTTTCGTCGCCGACGACGAGGTGCACCATGTCGTCGATCACCTGAAGAAGGTCGGCCCGCCCGACTATGTCGATGGCGTGCTCGATGGCCCGGTCGGCGACGATGCAGAACTCGGCGCTGGCCAAGGTAACGATGGGGCGGGCGGCGATGCCGAAAGCGACCCGATGTACGACCAGGCAGTGGAAGTGGTGCTGAAGACCCGGCGGCCCTCGATCTCGCTGGTGCAGCGCAATTTGCGCATCGGCTACAACCGAGCCGCACGGCTGATCGAAGCCATGGAAAAGGCCGGGCTGGTTTCGCCGATGAACGGGGCGGGCGGGCGCGAGGTCATTGCGCCGAACAGACAGGATTGACCACGGAGCGCGCGGGGCTGCGATAATCGCGGCATGAAGATTTTCCTCCCTGTCCTCCTTGCCCTCGGCGGCTATGGCTTTTTGACACCGGTTCAGGCTAGCGGCCTCGACCAGCTCAAGACCTTTCTCGAAACCAACCGCAGCGCGCGCGGCGTGTTCGTGCAAACGGTGATTGCCAAGTCCGGGCGCAAGCCGCAGCAGTCGGCGGGCATTTTTGCCCTGCAGCGTCCCGGCAAGTTCCGCTGGTCCTACGAAAAGCCCTACAAGCACCTGCTGGTCAGCGACGGCAACAAGCTGTGGAGCTACGATCCGGAACTCAATCAGGTCGCCGTGAAAAAGCTCGGCTCGGCCTTTGGCTCCAGCCCTGCGGCACTGCTGGCGGGGCAGGATCTGGACAAGCACTTCGAACTCAAGGAAGGCACCGCAGCCGACGGCATCGAATTCGTCGAAGCCAAGCCCAAGGGTGGCGACGCCAGCTTCGAGAGCATGAAAATCGGTTTCGCCGCCAACCGGCCGGTGAGCATGGAAATCCACGACAGCTTCGGCCAGGTGACGGTGCTGCGCTTCACCCAGTTCGAGGCCAACCCTGCGCTGGGGGCTGGGCTTTTCCGCTTCGTCGCACCCGCCGGGGCCGATGTTGTCGGCGACTGACCTGTTCGCCACGGCGAACCCGCATGCGCCGCTGGCCGAGCAGATGCGGCCGCGCACGCTCGATGAGGTGATCGGCCAGCGCCATCTGCTGGGCGAGGGCAAGCCGCTGCGACTGGCGTTTTCGTCCGGCACGCCGCATTCGATGATCCTGTGGGGTCCGCCGGGGGTCGGCAAGACCACGCTGGCGCGGCTGATGGCGGACAGCTTCGATGCCGAATTCGTCGGACTGTCGGCGGTGTTTTCCGGCGTCAAGGATATCCGCGAGGCGATGCAGCAGGCCGAAGTCATGGCGCAGCAGGGGCGCCGCACCATCCTGTTCGTCGACGAAGTGCATCGCTTCAACAAGTCGCAGCAGGATGCTTTCCTTCCCTACGTCGAAAAAGGCACGGTGACTTTCATTGGCGCGACCACCGAGAACCCGTCGTTTGAAGTGAATTCCGCGCTCTTGTCGCGGGCTTCCGTCTATGTGTTGAAGAGTCTGGATGAGGTAGAACTGGGCGAACTTTTCGACCGCGCCCGGTCAAGGGCGCTGGCCGATCTCGAGTTCGATGCCGAAGCGCGCGAACGTCTGATCGGTTATGCCGACGGCGATGCACGGCGTCTGCTCAACGTGCTCGAACAGTTGCGCACGGCTGCCGCGACTGCCAATCGCCGTGTCGTCAGCGCCGACTTTCTGGAGCAGACGCTGGCTGCGGATCTGCGGCGTTTCGACAAGGGCGGCGACGCCTTCTACGACCAGATCTCGGCTCTGCACAAATCCGTGCGCGGCTCGGACCCCGATGCCGCGCTGTATTGGCTGGTGCGCATGCTCGACGGCGGCGCCGATCCGCTTTACATGGGGCGGCGCATCGTGCGCATGGCCATCGAAGACGTCGGCCTGGCCGATCCCCGCGCCTGGGACATCGCGCTGAATGCCTGCGCCACCTACGAACGTCTCGGCAGCCCGGAAGGCGAACTGGCGCTGGCCAACGCCGTGCTGTACATGGCCGTCGCGCCCAAGTCCAACGCGGCCTACGTCGCCTATAATGCGGCCCGCGCGTTCGTGGCGAAAGACAAGAGCCGCGGCGTGCCCGAACACCTGCGCAACGCGCCGACCAAGCTGATGAAGGAACTCGGCTACGGCGCCGACTACCGCTACGCCCACGACGAAGCCGAGGGCTATGCCGCCGGGGAAACCTACCTTCCCGAAGGCATGCCCAAGATGCATTGGTATCAACCCGTGGCGCGCGGACTGGAACAGAAGATCGCCGAAAAACTTGCCCATCTGCGCGAGCTGGATGCCAAAGCCGCAAAGACCCGATAGGAAACACCATGCTGGACATCCAACTTCTCCGCACCAATCTTCCCCTCGTTGCCGAGCGCCTCGCCTTGCGCGGGGTGACGCTCGACACCGCCGCTTTCGAGGCGCTGGAAGCCGAGCGCAAGCGCTTGCAGGTGCACACGCAAGACTTGCAGGCGAAGCGCAATACGCTGTCGAAGCAGATCGGCATGTTGAAGGGCAAGGGTGAGGATGCCTCCCTCGTGATGGCGGAAGTGGCCGGGCTGGGCGACGATCTGAAGGCCAGCGAGACGGCGCTGGCGGAACTGATGCCGCGCTTCGATACTTTCCTCGAATTGATCCCCAACCTGCCGCACGAAAGCGTTCCGGTCGGCAGGGATGAAACCGGCAACGTCGAAGTGCTGCGCTGGGGCACGCCGCGCGCGATCGCCGCGCCGCGCGACCACGTCGATCTCGGCACTGCGCTGGGTGGCCTCGACTTTGAGGCGGGGGTGAAGATTTCCGGTGCGCGCTTCACGGTGATGAAGGGTCGGATCGCGCGCCTGCATCGCGCGCTGACGCAGTTCATGCTCGACCTGCACACGGGCGAGCATGGCTACACCGAGGTTTACACACCTTACCTGGTCAATCCGGAAAGCATGTTCGGGACCGGGCAATTGCCCAAATTCGAAGAGGACCTGTTCATGGTCCCGCGCAGCGACGGCAGCAAGCTCTACCTGATTCCCACCGCCGAAGTGCCGGTGACCAACATCGTGCGCGGCGAGATCCTTGCGGCGGAAACACTGCCGCTCAAGTTCGTCGCCCACACGCCCTGCTTCCGCTCCGAGGCCGGCAGCTACGGCAAGGACACGCGCGGCATGATTCGCCAGCACCAGTTCGACAAGGTGGAACTGGTGCAGATGGTGCGCCCCGATCAGTCATGGGACGCGCTGGAACAACTCACTGGCCATGCCGAGGCCGTGCTGCAGAAGCTCGACCTCCCCTATCGCAAGGTGGCGCTGTGCACCGGCGACATGGGCTTTTCGGCAGCGAAGACCTACGACCTCGAGGTATGGCTGCCGGCGCAGAACACCTACCGCGAGATTTCGTCCTGCTCCAATTTCGAAGCCTTCCAGGCGCGCCGCATGCAGGCCCGCTTCAGAAACGAAAAGAACAAGCCCGAACTGCTGCACACGCTGAACGGCTCCGGCCTCGCCGTCGGCCGCACGCTGGTAGCGGTGCTGGAGAACTATCAGAACGAGGACGGCAGCATCACGGTACCGGCTGCCTTGCGCCCCTACATGGGCGGCGTGGAGAAGATCAGCGCCGCCTGATGCGGATCAGCGCGGGCTTGCGTTGACGGTCGGCGACGACCGCACCGGGTAGGGCGAATGGTGCGCCGGCTCGAAACGGCTGAGGATGTCGTAGTAATTGCGGATGTTCTCGACCATGATCACCGCCTCGCCGCCCCGCGCGGCGCCGCTCTTCAAGCGCGCGTAGATTTCCGGCCGCGCCAGCTGCGGCAAGACCTGCTTCATGTCGTACCAGACATCCGGATCGCGCTTCATGTTCTTGGCAACCCAGCGCGCACCGCGAAAGTGGCCCATGCCGAGGTTGTAGGCCGACAGCGCCAGCCACTGGCGATCCGGAAGTTCGGCACCGGGGATCTGTTCCATCAGTTGTGCCAGATAGCGGGCGCCGGCGCGGATGCTTTCCGCTCCATCCAGGCGGTTCGCGACGCGCAGGAAATCCGCAGTGTCCTCGGTCAGCATCATCATGCCGCGCACATTGGTGTACGAGGTGGCCAGCGGGTCCCATTTCGATTCCTGGTAGGCCAGCGCCGCCAGCAGGCGCCAGTCGATCCCGCTCAGATCCTGCGCCGACTGAAAGTGACGGCGCCAGGTGGGCAGCTTGCTTCGGGTGTCGTCGAGGAATTTTGCTATTCCTTCGGCATCGATGCGCTTGATGTGGCCGAAGTAGCGGTCGTGGATGCGTGCCAGCGTGCCGTCGGCACGGACGCCGGCGATAAATGCGTCCGCCTTGTCACGCAGCTCACCCGCACCTTTGCCGCCGAAGGCCCACCCGAATTCCAGCTTGCCCGGCAATTGCACGCGAGCGTCCAGTTCCGGATGGAAGTTGACGCCGAGGTCGAGGTGGATCTCGTGTACCGCGACCAGTTGGGACTTGCGCTCGGCGACGCGGACCAGCAGGTCCATTTCCGTGACGCCCGGGACTTCGACGACCTGCGGCCGCGATTTTTCGTCCAGCCCGCGCAGCGTATCCGCCAGCGCCGAGCCCGCCACCACTTCGACCGTCCGCCCGGCCAGATCGGCGAGTTGCTCCGGTCCCGGCGCATCTTCATGGCCGACAACCCACTGCTTGACGTTGCGGATCGGCGCTGAGTACTGCAGGGAAGCGTTGCCCGGCGGCATCGAGGCGGCCAGATGCACCCGTCCGGCCAGCGCCAGTTCATTCAGTTCGTGGAAGTCAGCTGCCTTGATGAACTGCAGTTTTAGGCCCAGGCTCCCGGCGAAGGCCGTCACCAGGTCATGCTCGAAGCCGCTGGCCGTGGCGCCCTCTTGCTGGAAGAAGGCCGGCGTTTCACGGATCGCGACAACCAGCCTGCCCTCCGCCTCGGGCGGATCGATGCGCGTGCAGGCGGCCAGGCAGGCCAATGCGAGACAGCAGATCAGGCGAAGCAGTTTCGACAACGCTTTCCCTCCCTGTGACGATCATCGCTTCGCAGGTATAATCCGCGCCTCGCGGAGAGGTGGCAGAGTGGTCGAATGTACCTGACTCGAAATCAGGCGATGTCGCAAGGCATCCGTGGGTTCGAATCCCACCCTCTCCGCCACCGGATTCTACCCCCTGCAATTCCCCCCGGCTTTTTGCTTCTGGCTGCCGTCTAACCGCCCTTGCGGCGCGACAGCGGATGACGCGGCACGTCAGGGTGGCGGCGTGCCGGCGCGGCTTTGCCGGGTTTGGCTGGCGTTACAGGTGCGGATCGCCGTGTCGCTGGCGCCGACTTTTGTGGGCGCTTGCCGGCGTGAGGCATATGAGGTCCGGGTCCTGGTTTGTGCGGTGCTGACGCAGTCCCCGTGCCGGCTGGCTGCCAGGCCGGGATCAGGTGGCGCTTGCCCGGCCCGATCAGATCGCTGCGGCCCATGGCTCGCAGCGCCTCGCGCAACAGAGGCCAGTTTTCCGCATCGTGATAGCGCAGGAAAGCCTTGTGCAGTTTGCGCTGGCGGCCGCCGCGCACCACGGCGACGCTTTCGGAATCCGCCGTGACTTTGCGCAGCGGGTTTTTCTCCGTGTGCCACATCGCGGTAGCGATGGCCAGCGGTGTCGGCAGGAAGGTCTGCACCTGGTCGAGGCGGAAGCCGTTCTTCTTCAGCCATAGCGCCAATTCCAGCATGTCTTCATCGGTGGTGCCGGGATGCGCGGCGATGAAGTAGGGAATCAGGTACTGCTCCTTGCCGGCCTCTTTCGAAAACTTGTCGAACATCTGCTTGAAGCGTTCGTAGCTGCTCATGCCCGGCTTCATCATTTTTGACAGCGGGCCTTCCTGCGTGTGCTCGGGCGCGATCTTCAGATAGCCGCCGACGTGGTGCGTCACCAGCTCCTTGACGTACTCGGGCGAGCGCACGGCGAGGTCGTAGCGCAGGCCGGAACTGATCAGGATCTTCTTGATGCCGGGCAGGGCGCGCGCCTTGCGATAGACCGAGATCAGCGGCGCGTGGTCGGTATTGAGGTTCTCGCAAATGCCCGGAAAGACGCAGGACAGCCGGCGGCAGGAGGACTCGATCGCAGGGCTCCGGCAGGCCATGCGGTACATGTTCGCGGTCGGCCCGCCGAGGTCGGAGATGACACCGGTGAAGCCCGGCGTCTTGTCGCGGATCTGTTCGATCTCATGCAGGATCGAGGCCTCCGAGCGGCTCTGGATGATGCGTCCTTCATGTTCAGTGATCGAGCAGAAGGTGCAGCCGCCGAAGCAGCCGCGCATGATGTTGATCGAGAAGCGGATCATCTCCCACGCCGGAATCTTGGCGTCGCCGTAGGCAGGATGCGGGGCGCGGGCGTAGGGCAGGCCGAAGACATGGTCCATCTCTTCGGTCGTCAGCGGGATCGGCGGCGGATTGAGCCACAGGTTGCGCCGGCTGGCACCCTCGCCATGGGCCTGGACCAGCGCGCGCGCATTGCCGGGATTCGATTCGAGATGGAAAGTGCGCGAGGCGTGGGCATAGAGCACCGGGTTGTCGCGCACCTGCTCGTAGGACGGCAGACGGATGGCTGTGTGAGCGCGTGCTTGCTTGTGTTGTGCCAGTCGTTCGGCGCGGCTTATGAGGCGGATCACCGCCTGGCTCTGCACTACCTTCGGGTCGTCACCAGCGCCGTCCCGCAAGGGGATACCGCTTCGCATAACTTTCGCGGTCTGTTTGTCGGTTTCCATGGCGTAGGGGTCGGGATGGGCGTGCACCGCCCCCGGTGTATCCACCGTCGTCGAGTCCGCCTCCGTCCAGTCCGGCCCCGGCAGCCAGCCATGCGGCACCATGAAGGCGGTGCCACGCAAATCGCGAATGTCGCCGATCTTCTCGCCTTTGGCCAGGCGATGGGCGAGTTCCACCAGCGCCCGCTCGGCATTGCCGAACAGCAGCAAGTCGGCCTTCGAATGCGGCAGGATCGAGCGCCGCACTTTGTCCGACCAGTAGTCGTAGTGCGCGATGCGACGCAAGCTGGCCTCGATGCCGCCGATTACCAACGGCACGTCGGGGAAGGCTTCGCGGGCGCGCTGCGAATACACGATCACGGCGCGGTCGGGGCGGCGGTCGGGCGCGGCGTTGGGCGTGTAGGCATCATCGGAGCGAATCTTCCGATCCGAGGTGTAGCGGTTGACCATCGAATCCATGTTGCCGGCAGTGATGCCGAAGAACAGCTTCGGTTTGCCCAGGCGCTTGAAATCCTCCGGCGACTGCCAGTCCGGCTGGCTGATCAGGCCGACGCGAAAGCCCTGCGCTTCGAGCAGCCGCCCGACCAGTGCCATGCCGAAACTCGGATGGTCGATGTAGGCGTCGCCGGTGACGAGGATGATGTCGCATTCGTCCCAGCCCAGCGCATCCATCTCGGCGCGCGACATGGGCAGGAAAGGGGCAGGGCCGAAGCGCTGCGCCCAGTACTTGCGATAGGAGGTCAGCGGCTTGGCCGCGGCTGGGATCATTGCGGCCGTTGCCGGATTACGCAGCGCGGACGCGGCTTTGCGAAGGCACGTGGCGGGCGAGAAAATCCATCTGGTCGGCCAGGATGTTGCGGTTGCAGAGGATCAGGTATTCCGCCTTGTTCGGCACGTAGGGCGCATAGACCAGTTCCATGCGCGCCTGCTCGGGGGTGCGTCCGCTCTTGGTCTGGTTGCAGTGACGGCAGGCGGTGACCACGTTCATCCAGGTGTCACGCCCGCCTTGCGAGACGGGCAGGATATGGTCGCGGGTGAGCCGCTGCGAGGAAAACTCGCGCGCGCAGTAGGCGCAGATATGCCGGTCGCGGTGGAACAGTTCGCGGTTGGACAAGGGCGGTGTCGGGTGCAGCGACTTGCCCGAAAGGGCCTTGCCGCGAATGGCGATGATGCTGCTGGTGGCCAGCTCGGAGCGCTCGCCGGTGACGCGGTTGGTGCCGCCGTAAAAGGTAAAGTGGGTATCCCCCGCATCCCACGCCACCAGATCGCGCGCGACGTAAATGCAGGCGTGCTGCCAACTCACCCAGCGGTGGGGAACACCGTGCTGGTCGAGGGTAAGGATCAGCGGATGGCTACTCATCTCTATAGAATCCTGTATTGCCGGGAATTTAGCAGAGCGGAATGACTTTTGATAGCACCGAAATGAGGGCATTAGCTGCAAGACGGCTGCGCTATGCGATTGCCGCCTCGGTAATCCTGCACGTTCTGGTTCTTTGGCCAGGAACAGTGCGCGTACTGACGAAGGATACTCCCCCGGTCCTGCAAGCCACCTTGCGCAAGCCGCCACAGCCGGCGGTGGAACCGGCACCGCCCACACCTGCGCGCGCCGTTGCCCGCCCGCAAAGCGAGCCCGCGCCGGCTGCAGCGCTGCCGCTACCCCGGCTCGCGGCTCCCGTGTTGGAGCGGTCGACGCCGCCTTCAGTTCCGCAAAGCGTTGCGCCGCCGGCGGTTCCGGCGTTGCAAGCGGCTCCCCGGTCCGAGTCGGCGCCCACGACGGCGGCGGCAACGCCAACGCCTTCCGCCGCCGGGGGCTCATTGTTGACGGAGGCCAACGCCTCCGGCGAGGTGGTGGACGGCCTGCGCGGCTATCGTTTGGCCGTGGCGAGCCAGGCCCGACGCTTCAAGCGCTATCCGGCGCAGGCGATGGCTTCAGGCTGGGAGGGAAGCGCCGAAATTCGCGTCGAAGTCGGCAGCGACGGCCGGCCGCGAACCGCCACGGTAGCCCGCTCCAGCGGCCATGAACTGCTGGATCGCGCAGCGCTGGCCATGATCGATGCCGGCGCGCTGCGTGCCCGGCTGCCCGAAAGCCTGCGCGGCAAGGCTTTTGCGGTGGTGCTGCCGGTGGTCTTCAATCTGGATGACCAGTAATCAGGCGATCCGCGTCGGATGCCTGGGCAGGGCCGTCAAATCCTCGGTATGAAACGTGTACCGGCCGCTGCGGCGATCCTCAAAGTAGTGCTTGAGGGTAATGGCAATGGTGCGAAACGCGATTTCATCCCAGGGGATTTCGTCTTCGCGAAACAGCCTCAGCTCAAGGGTTTCGACGCCGGGAGCAAAGTCGAGGTCAAGCAGCCGCGAACGATAGACGACATGCACCTGATGAATGTGCGGCACGCTGATCAGCGTGTACATTTCACCCAGCTCGATGCGGGCACAGGCCTCTTCAAGGGTTTCCCGCAAGGCCGCGCCGGCGACGGTTTCGCCGTTCTCCATGAAGCCGGCAGGCAAGGTCCATTTGCCGTAGCGCGGCTCGATGGCGCGCCGGCACAGGAGAACCCGGTCTTCCCATTCCGGGAGTGCGCCGACTACCAGGCGCGGGTTGCGATAGTGGATCACCCCGCAGGCATCGCAGACGTGGCGCGGCAGGGTGTCGCCCGGCGGAACCCGCAGTGAAACAGGTGCGCCGCAGGCGCTGCAAAAGTTCATCGCCGGATCCATCGGCTTATTCTAGCGTGCCAATCGGCGCACCCTCGGGAGGGCGGGCCATGCGTGTTTTGGTTCCGGCATCGGGTGCCTCCGGCCAAGCATGAGACTTCACTGAAGCTCCAGCCTCTATATCCTTGTTTAACGGTATTTCTTTCTGCAACGGGTGAACGCGGAAATTTCGGAAAGTGTCGATTTCCGTCTGGGAACAAGAATACAAAGCATTAATAAACAATACGATAGGATGTTTTTGTAATGCTTTTACTTACAAAGCTGTTCTATCTAATTCTTACAACAGATTGGTTTTTCCATTGATTTCTTTCTTGTCATCTCCTGTGTGACCATGTATCTGCCGTGATTCGGGCTCCAATTCGGGTCTGACCGGCGCTCACAAGGAGTGCATGATGAAATCGACTGACACTTACAACGACATAAAGGAAGTCAATCTCTCCTATCTGATGCTGGCGCAGAACATGGTCCGTTCGGATCGCGAAGTGGCCATTTTCAGACTGGGTATCAGTGAAGAGATTGCCGATGTGCTTGGGCGCCTCACGCCGGGCCAGGTTCTGAAAATGGCCAGCTCCGACATGCTGCTGTGCAACTTCCGCTTTGAAGACACCCTGCTGCTTGATCTTCTCGCCAATCACGAACGTGATCGCGGCGTGGGACATCTGCATGCGGCGATTCTCGCTGCAGGCCGGCCGGTGGCGACAATGGCCTGAGAAGGCCGTCATTCGATTCAAGCGTCAAGCTGCGGAGGTTCACCATGCGTAACAAGTCTGTGATCATAGAAGCGAAGGATATCGGCCTGGCGATCGAGTTGATCGAACTCGGCGCCCGCCTGCAATTGCTCGAGGCGGAGACCAACCTCTCGCGCGAGCGCCTGCTCAAGTTGTACAAGGAAGTCCGCCACGAGTCGCCGCCGAAGGGCATGCTGCCGTTCTCCACCGACTGGTTCATGACCTGGCAGCCGAACATCCACGCCTCGTTGTTCATGGCCTATTTCCGCTTTCTCAAGACGCATACGCAGCTGACCGGGCTGGAACTGATCATCAAGTCGTACCGGATGTATCTTGACCAGATCAAGCGTGGTGGCATGGATACCGTGCTTTCGCTGACGCGGGCGTGGACCATGGTGCGTTTTTTCGATGCCAACATGCTGCAGATGGCTACCTGTCGCGAATGCGGAGGTGAATTCGTCGCCCACGCTTACGACCCCACCCGCGGCTATGTGTGCGGCCTCTGCCACATGCCGGCCCGCGCCGGCAAGACGCGCCGTGCCGCCGAAGCGGCGGCCGCCAGCGCGGCAGCCGCCGCTGCATGAGCGGCGTGCAGACCTGACCGTCCGGTAGATCTCGGCGTCGCCCGACGCGCTCCTCCGGCAGGCCGGAAGGAGCGCGTTTTGTCATGCGCATCCCGATCGGGACGCGCTTTGGCGTGGCGCAGGCGCCGACTCCCAACATCGATTGTCGCGAGGCCACTGTTTGCCGTTATGATTGCGGTTCACGCAAGCGGCCCAGTCGTATCGCTGCGTAGAAAAAACAACAGCTCGGGGTAGGGTCAAAGATGTTACTGCTCGTTGGGTACGTGATCATTCTGTTAGCTTCTCTCGGCACCTACGCCGTCCATGGCAGCCTCGCAGCGCTGTGGGTGCCGATGGAATACCTGGCGATTGTGGGGCTCACCATCGGGGGCTTCATCGCCGCCAATGGCAGCAAGGCAGTCAAGGCCACCCTCAAGGCCTTGCCGACCGTGTTGAAGGGTTCCCACCTCAACAAAGCCGTCTATATGGATCTGCTGGCCATGCTCTACGAGATCCTCTCCAAGGTGCGCAAGGAAGGGCTGATGTCGGTCGAGGGCGACATCGAGACTCCGGACAGCAGCCCTATTTTTTCGAAGTACCCCAAGATTCAGCACGATCACCACGTCATGGAATTCATCTGCGATTACCTGCGCATGATGGTGGGCGGCAACCTGAACGCCTTCGAGATCGAAAACCTGATGGACATCGAGATCGAAACCCATCATCAGGAGGCGCACGTGCCAGCGCACGTGATGTCGAAGGTGGCGGACGCGGTGCCCGCATTCGGCATCGTGGTGGCCGTGATGGGCGTGGTGAATGTCATGGGGTCGGTCGGTTCGCCGCCGGCCGTGCTCGGCAAGATGATCGGCGGCGCCCTGGTCGGCACCTTCCTCGGCATTCTGGTTTCCTACGGTTTCGTGGCGCCGGTTGCCGGCCAGCTGGAGCAGAAGTGCGAAGAAGAAGGAAAGATCTATCAGGTCATCAAGTGCGTGTTGCTGGCCAGCATGAACGGCTATGCGCCGCAAGTGGCTGTCGAGTTCGGGCGCAAGGTGCTCTACTCGGGTGATCGGCCGACCTTCATCGAACTGGAAGAGGATCTCAAGGCGCGCAAGGGCAAGTAAGGCCTGTCCCCTGACGCGAGCGACCGACGATGAGTGACGACACCCAGCAACCAATCGTCGTAAAGAGAATCAAGAAGGGCGGCGCCGGCGCGCACGGTGGCGCCTGGAAGATCGCGTATGCCGACTTCGTCACGGCGATGATGGCCTTCTTCCTGCTCATGTGGTTGCTGGGCTCGACCTCGCAGGGCGATCTCAACGGCATTGCCGAGTTCTTTCAAAACCCGATGAAGGTTTCGATGGGAGGCGGTTCGGGCTCGGGCGATTCTTCTTCCGTGATCGCGGGCGGAGGCAGGGATCTGACGGCGACGCACGGCCAGGTCAAGAAAGGCGATGTCGTCGCGGAAAAGAAAACCATCAATCTGCAACAGCTCAAGGCCGATTTCGAGCGGATTGAAAAAACCCGGCTGGAGAGTTTGAAGGGCGAACTCGAGCGGTTGATCGATGCCAGTCCGGCGCTGAGCCAGTTCAAGAACCAGCTGCTCCTCGATATCACCACCGAAGGCCTGCGCATCCAGATCGTGGACGACAAGAATCGTCCCATGTTCGATTCGGCCAGTTCCGACGTGAAGTCCTATACACGGGTCATCCTGAGGGAAATCGGCCTGGCCTTGAACAAGGTGGAGAATCGCATCAGCCTTTCCGGCCATACCGATGCACAGCCCTTTGCGGGCGGCGATCGCGGCTTCGGCAACTGGGAATTGTCGACCAATCGCGCCAACGCGTCGCGTCGCGAGATGGTGGCCGGCGGCATGGACGATGCCAAGATCATGCGCGTGGTGGGCCTTGCCTCGACCGCCCTCTTCGACAAGCAGCAGCCCTACAGTCCGGGCAACCGCCGCATCAGCATCGTTGTCCTGAACAAGCGTACCGAGCAAGCGATCCTCGCCGATGGCCGGCAAATGGATGACGACAACGCGGGGGATATCGAGCCCGGAAATGTCGGTGCCCCGGCCGCCGCGGCCATTCGATAAACATGAGTAGAATCAACTCACCATGAATTTCATCAACAAGAATCTCGGGTTCGGGCTCGGCTGGGTCATTCTGGTCGGCGGCGGCGCTTCGTTTGCCTCGGGTGGCGGCCTCGGCCTTTCGACATGGATCGCCCTGCTGCTGGTCGGGATTGGCTGGCAGGCCATTGCGGCGCTGGCGGGCAACGGTGCCGCCAAGCGTGCCGCGGAAGAGCAGCGCATGAGGGACGAAGAGCAGGCGCTGCTGGTGGAGTTCCGCCGCCTGCTGGA
>JAUXUK010000011.1 GCA_030680805.1 Sulfuritalea sp.
GGGCAGCGCAACGACTACCTCACTCTGAAACTGTAACCCATGTCCTTGAACCGATCTGTTACCGATGTGCTTGACTCGTACACCCCGCCGCCCCGGCCCTTCGGGCTACCCTCGCTGCGGAAGGCCCGCCGGGCCGGCCGCTAAACTAGCCGGCCAAAAAACGGCCGTCGTCGGACAACGCGACCGGACTACCCCCGGCGAACCTTCCTCGCTCGGCGGGTCAGAGGGGAAGGCAAAGCGTCACTCGTGGGAGTCGTTGGTGAAATCCATTTCACACTCACCCATCCATCCGCGGATTCAACGTGTTCCGACAAATTCATCTGCCATCATCTTTCCGCAATCGTGTTTACCGGGCCATACTGTGGGACTGGTCTTCGGCTCCAAGGAACTCGCCCCAATCCATGCAACTTTTTCAAACCCGGCAACAACCGGACGTCTGTCATTCTCGCGCACATCCAGCAATAGCAAATACTCCATAGCAAAGACTTTGCTGCCATCGGCGGACTTGTCGTTCAGTCTCCCAACTCCTGAATCGGTATACCCAATGTCACCAGTTCTGAATCCCTTCATCCTCGCCATGTGATCCGTCAGGCAGAAAGGAAGGAACATCAGAGACCACATCGCTATTTGCATATGAACTGGTTCATCGAACGTGACTCTGAGGGCATACAGTTTCGGATCGATCTCTCGCAGCAATACTGCGGCATTGACTATTGGAAGCATTTCTTCCTTCTTGCTCATTTCATCGACCAGGGTCTTTTTGTAGTACTCCGAAATTCGGCTTGGCAGTCTTGCTCCCCCGACATTGGAATAGCTAACTGGCGCCCGGTAGGTCTCCCACGATGACAGCCACTCTGGCTTGAATTTGCTTTGCTCGCATCCCTTCTTTATCGCGTATAGGTGAAGACCATATTCGCCGTGTGGATGGTTCCAGTTATCGATCGCCCTGCCTGTTTTGTCCTTAAGCGACTTATCCGGCTTCCTGCCAATGAGCAAATAGTAGTCAAGTTGTCTGGTGTCTTTTTCATAGAATTCATCCCTGGCTCGCATTGACAATCCAACGCTCCAAGAGCTTTTCTTGTGTTGAAAAGCAAGATAGTCCGCCAGGCAGGCTGCAACCCTGGATGAGGCGCCGATTGTCTCCATACCCATGTTTGGCGTTCTGGGGAAGTTTTTCAAGCTCACCAAATACGCGTCCTCGCCAAGCTGCTCGATTCCGATTTCCGCATCTTTGATCCGCGCGAGACTTGAGTCATCGCTGATCATTTCTCCGACGCTGCCAGGTAGTGCAAATAGCGCTGCATTCGCTGGAGCCGCAATAGATACGACAGCGAGCAAGAACGCGAAGGCAATATTTTTCATGTCGACTATCGATCAGATGTATATGCGATAGATGGTGGCGTGGAGCTAGTTTAGAAAACGAAAGGGGCCGGCTCCGCATTTGTATTTGGCACTCACTTATTCGCGCGACGAATTTCCTTCCCCTCTGCCCCGCCGAGCGAGGGAGGTTCGTCGGGGGAAGTCCGGTCGCGTTGTCCGAAGACGGCCGCATTTTGGCCGGCTAGTTTGGCGACCGGCCCGGCGGGCCTTCCGCAGCGAGGGCAGCCCGAAGGGCCGGGGAGGCGGGGCGTGCTTCTTTGCCTACTTTCTTGCACGAGCAAGAAAGTAGGTCGCCCGCCGGGGCGAGACCCGGCGCGGGCCAGCAAGCCTGGATTCCGGCTTTCGCCGGAATGACGAAGCCACAAAAGTCGGCGCTGGAGATACGGCGACGAAACAAGCCTGCTGCTGGATTCCCGCTTTCGCCGGAATGACGAAGCGCTACCGCATGCCCGGCAACATCCCCTTCATGCCGCGCATCATCTTTTGCATTCCCCCTTTGGAAAACTGCTTCATCATCTTCTGCGTCTGCTCGAACTGATTCAGCAGGCGATTGACTTCCTGCACCGACACCCCGGCACCGGTGGCGATGCGGCGCTTGCGGTTGGCCTTGATGATTTCCGGCTTGCTGCGCTCCCCCGGTGTCATGGAATTGATGATGCCTTCCAGGCGCCGCACGGTCTTGTCTTCCATGCCGCCGCCGGCTTTCTGCGCCATGGCGCTGAACTGCGCCGGCAGCTTGTCCAGCATCGCCGCCATGCCGCCCATGTTTTTCATCTGGCCGATCTGGTCCTTGAAGTCGTTGAGGTCGAAACCCTTGCCCGACTTCATCTTCTTGACAAATTCCTGCGCCTTGTCCTGATCGACGCCGCGCTGGGCTTCCTCGACGAGGCCGAGGATGTCGCCCATGCCGAGGATGCGCGAGGCCATGCGCTCGGGATGGAATTCTTCCAGCCCGGTCAGCTTTTCGCCGACGCCGGCGAACTTGATCGGCTTGCCGGTGACGTGGCGCACCGACAGCGCTGCGCCGCCGCGCGAATCGCCGTCGAGCTTGGTCAGGATGACGCCGGTCAACGGCAGCGCTTCGTTGAAGGCTTTCGCCGTATTCACCGCATCCTGGCCGAGCATGGCATCGACCACGAACAGGGTTTCGATCGGCTTCAGCAGCGCATGCAGGTCCTTGATCTCGGCCATCATCGCTTCGTCGATGGCGAGGCGCCCGGCGGTGTCGACGAAGATCACGTCGTAGTAGTGGCGCTTGGCGTGGTCGAGCGCGGCGGCAGCGATGTCGGCGGGTTTCTGTTCGCCGGTCGAGGGGAAGAAATCGATGCCGGCCTGGGCCGAAACCGCCTTCAACTGTTCGATGGCGGCCGGGCGGTAGACGTCGCAGCTGACCGTCAACACCTTCTTCTTCTGTCGCTCCTTGAGCCACTTGCCCAGCTTGGCCGTAGTGGTGGTCTTGCCGGCGCCCTGCAGACCGGACATCAGGATCACGGCCGGCGGCTGCGTGGCGAGATTGAGGCCGACGCTGGCACCGCCCATCAGTTCGGTGAGCTCCCGGTGCACGACGCCAACCAGAGCCTGCCCGGGAGTCAGCGAACCGATGACTTCCTGCCCCAGCGCCTTTTCCTTGACGCGGGCAATGAAGTCCTTGACCACCGGCAAAGCGACGTCGGCTTCGAGCAGGGCCATGCGCACTTCGCGCAGCATGTCCGAAATGTTGTCGTCGGTCAGGCGGGCCTGGCCGCGCAGGTTTTTTACGACACGGCCGAGGCGCTGGGTAAGGTTGTCTAGCATGAATGAGTTGGGCTGGAGGCTTAAAGGGTGAGGGGCTTGGTGTAGACTTCGCCGATGCCTGCAATCTTAATGCATCTGCTGGCCGCGGCCCTCTATGCAGGCCTGGCGGTACATCTCTGGCGCACCCGTTGGCGCGGCCCCGTGCTCGACCAACCGGCGGGCGGACTCAAGATCGGTGAGCGTGGCCTGTTGCTACTGGCACTGGTGGCGCATGCCGTCAGTTTGCGCATGGAAATATTCGACGGCGGCAGCATGCGCTTTGGCTTCGCCATCGCGCTTTCCGTGATGCTGTGGCTGGCCATTGCGCTCTACTGGATCGAGAGTTTCTACGCCCGCATGGAAGGCCTGCAGGTTATCGGCCTGCCGGCCGCGGCCGTGGCCGCTTTGCTGCCGGCACTGTTCGCCGAACCCCATGTGCTGACCAATGCCGGTTCGATGGCTTTTCGCCTGCATTTCCTGATGGCCATGCTCGCCTACAGCCTGTTTACCCTGGCGGCCCTGCACGCGCTGCTGATGGCGACCGCCGAAAAGAGCCTGCACCGGGGCCGGGTTTCGCCGCTGCTGGCGGGCCTGCCGCCCTTGCTGACGATGGAGGCCCTGCTGTTCCGCCTGATCCACGTCGCCTTTGTCCTGCTTACGTTTACACTGATTTCGGGCGTGTTCTTCTCCGAAACCTTGTTCGGCAAGGCGCTGACCTTCAACCACAAGACGGTTTTCGCGATCCTGTCCTGGCTGATTTTTGCGGCGCTGCTGACAGGCCGCCACCTGCGCGGCTGGCGCGGCCGCGTGGCCTTGCGCTGGACACTGGCCGGCTTCGTCGCGCTGTTGCTGGCGTATGTCGGCAGCCGGTTTGTGCTTGAGGTAATCCTCGGCCGCTGATGGACGAGATACCGCTGTCCGCTCAGTTCGCGGCGCTGGCCGTGCTGCTGATTTGCTCGGCATTTTTCTCCATGTCGGAAACGGCCATGATGGCCTCCAACCGCATCAGGTTGCGCCACATGGCGCAGGAGGGGCATCGCGGCGCACGGCTGGCCACAGCCCTGCTGGGAAAGACCGACCAGCTGCTGGGCGTCATCCTGCTCGGTAATACACTGGTGAATTCCGTCGCCGCGATGCTCACCGGGAACATAGCCCTGCAGATCTTCGGCCAGGAAAAATGGGCCCTGGAGATCGGAGCCCTGTTCGTCACCTTCTGCCTGCTGGTATTTTCGGAAATAACGCCCAAGGTGGCCGGAGCCACTTACCCGGACTGGCTGGCGTTACGCATCGGTTACATCCTGACGCCGCTGTTGCGCGTGGCCTACCCTGTGGTCTGGCTGGTCAATCTGTTCGTACAGCCCTTGCTGAGCCTGCTCCGCCTGCAGCCCAAGCCGGGACACGAATCGTCGCGACTCTCGCCGGAAGAGCTGCGTTCGGTCGTGCTGGAATCCGGGCGCTTCATTCCGCAGCAGCACCGGTCCATTTTGCTCAACCTGTTCGAGCTGGAGCAACTGACGGTGGAGGACATCATGACTCCACGCGGCGAAATAGAGGCCATCGACATTGCCGCGCCGATCGAGAACATCAAGGCACAGCTGGCCACCAGCTTTCACACGCGGGTCATGGTGTTCGAGAATGACCCGGCCAATGTGGTCGGGGTGCTGCATCAAAAGCGCCTGCTGGCAGAGGCCTTTGCGGGGGAGATCGACCACACCGCGTTACGCGAACGCATGTCGGAACCCTATTTCATTCCGGCCGCAACGCCGATCTACACCCAGCTTCAGTTCTTTCGCGAAAACCGGCAACGCATGGGCCTCGTAGTGGACGAGTACGGCGAAATCGAGGGTCTGGTGACCCTGGAGGACATCATCGAGGAACTGGTTGGCAAATTCACTACTCGCCAGTCGGATTTCGGCGGTTCGCTTTCCTGGAGCCATGATGGCGTGGTGCTGGTGGACGGATCGGCCAGCCTGCGGGAACTCAATCGGATGCTGAACCTCGAGTTTCCCCTGGACGGACCTCGCACGCTCAACGGCCTGATTGTCGAGCACTTGCAGGACATCCCCGAAGTGGGCGTTGGCGTGCGGGTGGGCGGCGTGCCGATGGAGATCGTGCAAACACAGGACCGAAAAATCAAGATGGTACGTCTTCACCGCCCCGCCGGAGAGTGATACTCTGGGCATATTCAGGGCGTAGAATGCGCAAAGTGGAATTTCCGACAGGCTAATGCAGGTTTTCCGGCGTTAAGCGCGGCGACCGAAACAAAAATTCAAGCGGGGGAAGCCGATGGCCACAGCAGGCAAGGCAGACAAGAAGGAAGGCCCAAAGGAGTTAAGTTTCACCTGGGAAGGCAAGAACAAGGCCGGCAAGGTGATGCGCGGCGAGATCAAGGCTGTCGGCGAAGCGGCAGCGAACGCGGCGTTGCGTCGCCAAGGCATCAACGTCACCAAACTCAAGAAGCAGAAAACCGGTTCCGGCGGCAAGGTCTCGGACAAGGACATCACGCTCTTCTCGCGCCAGCTCGCGACCATGGTCAAGTCCGGCGTGCCGCTACTGCAATCCTTCGACATCGTCGGCAAGGGCACCAACAATCCGGCCCTGGCCAAGTTGCTGTTCGACATCAAGTCAGATGTCGAAACCGGATCCAACCTCGCGTCCGCCTTTCGCAAGTATCCGATGTATTTCGATGCCCTGTTTTGCAACCTGGTCGAGGCCGGCGAGCAGGCCGGTATTCTCGATACGCTGCTGGATCGCCTGGCGACCTACAAGGAGAAAATCCAGGCCATCAAGGCCAAGATCAAGGGCGCCATGACCTATCCGATCGCGATTCTTATCATCGCCTTCATCATTACCGCGGTAATCATGATTTTCGTGGTGCCCGCGTTCAAGGGCGTGTTCGCCAGCTTCGGCGGCGAACTGCCGGCCCCGACGCTCATCGTGATCGCGATTTCCGACTTTTTCACGGCCAACTGGTACCTCATCTTCGGCGGCATTTACGCGGTGATCTTTGGTATTAGCCAGGCTTTCAAGCGTTCCGTGGCGCTGCAGATCGCCAAAGACAAGCTTTCGCTGAAACTGCCGGTTTTCGGCGACATGCTGGTCAAATCCGCCATTGCGCGCTGGACGCGAACCCTGTCCACCATGTTTGCCGCCGGCGTACCGCTGGTCGAAGCGCTTGATTCGGTCGGCGGCGCCGCCGGTAATTATGTTTACACCATGGGAACCAAGCAGATTCAGGCCGAGGTCAGCACCGGCTCCAGTCTGACGGTAGCCATGGAAAATTGCGGCTTGTTCCCGCCGATGGTGACGCAGATGGTTGCCATCGGCGAAGAATCCGGCCAGCTTGACTCGATGCTGGGCAAGACCGCCGACTTCTTCGAAGCCGAGGTCGACGAGGCCGTCGACGCGCTTGCGAGTTTGATGGAGCCGATGATCATGGTCTTCCTCGGCGGCCTCATCGGCGGTTTGGTGGTGGCCATGTACCTGCCGATCTTCAAGCTTGGTTCGGTTGTCGGCTAGGCCGGCACGCAGTCGCAGGAGATGCTCGCCCAACTCGCCGATCCGGTGGTGTTTGCCCTTGTCGCCGCATTGTTCGGCTTGATGATCGGCAGTTTCCTCAACGTCGTCATCCATCGCTTGCCGATCATCATGGAGCGCGACTGGGCAGCGCAATGCGCCGAATTCAGAGGGGAAGCGCCGCCGGTCTTTGAGCCGCTTTCGCTGGCGCGCCCGCGGTCGCGTTGTCCCAAATGCGGCCATTCGATCACCGCCCTCGAAAACATTCCCGTCATCAGCTGGCTGGTGCTGCGCGGGCGCTGCAAAGGCTGCACGGCGCCGATTCCCGTTCGCTATCCGCTGATCGAAGCAACAACCGGGCTGCTGTTTGCCTTTGTCGCCTGGCATTTTGGCTTCACCGCCGCGGGCTTGGGCGCCCTTGTTTTTGTCGGCGCGCTGATTGCCTTGACCGCTATCGACTTCGATACCCAGCTGTTGCCCGACGACATCACCCTGCCCTTGCTCTGGCTGGGCCTGACCCTGAATGCTTTCAGTGTCTACACGGATTTGAAGAGCGCCGTCATCGGCGCCATGGCGGGCTACCTCTCGCTGTGGAGCGTGTATTGGTCATTCAAGCTGTTCACCGGCAAGGAAGGCATGGGCTACGGCGACTTCAAGCTGCTGGCGGCGCTCGGCGCCTGGCTTGGCTGGCAGATGCTGCCATTGGCGATCCTGCTGTCCTCCTTCGTCGGCGCTGTGGTCGGCATTGCTCTGATGGTCTTTGCCCGCCAGGGCCGCAATGTGCCGATTCCCTTCGGTCCCTATCTTGCGGCCGCAGGAGCGATTTCACTGATCTGGGGCAAACCCCTGACCCATGCCTATCTGGGGATAAGCCTCTAGCCGCTTGCAATAGGGCCATCCGGCCTCATTTACATGGCGTGGGACTACCGCAGCTCTGGCCGGTCCGCCAAGGGCTTCAGCTATAATCCTCCCCCTTTGCCAGAATGCCGGAGAATGTCATGCCGATCTACGCTTATCGCTGCACCGATTGCGGCTTTGAGAAAGATGTCATGCGGAAAGTCAGCGATCCGCTGTTGACCACCTGCCCCGAATGCAAGACCGAGAACTTCGCCAAGCAGCTGACTGCGCCGGGCTTTCAGCTCAAGGGCAGCGGTTGGTACGCCACCGATTTCAAGGGCGGCGGCTGCGCATCGACGCCCGCCAAGAGTGACAACCCGCCACCCTGCCAGGGTGGCACGGGCAGCTGCGCCGCCAATAGCTGATAGCGCCTGCCTTGAAAAAGTACTTCATTACCGGACTTCTGATCTGGGTCCCCTTGGCAATCACCGCATGGGTGCTGTCGCTGATCGTCCGTTCCATGGATCAGTCCCTGCTGCTGCTGCCGCAGGCAATTCATCCGGAACACCTGCTGGGCGTATACATTCCCGGCCTCGGCGCGCTGCTGACCCTGCTGGTCGTGTTTCTCACCGGCCTGGTGACGACCAACATCGTCGGCCAGAAGCTGGTGCGCTTCTGGGAAGGCGTGCTCGCCCGCATTCCCGTGGTGAAATCGATTTACTACAGCGTCAAGCAGGTCAGCGACACGCTGTTTTCGGGCAGCGGCGTGGCATTTCGCAAGGTGCTGCTGGTCCGCTACCCGCATCCCGAGGCCTGGGCCGTCGCCTTCCAGACCGGCCATCCGGCCCGCGACGTGGCCGACATGCTGCCCGACGAACACGTCGGCGTCTTCATCCCGACCACCCCGAGTCCGGTCAACGGCTTTTTCTTCTTCGTCAAGAAGAAGGATGTCATCGAACTCGACATGAACGTCGACGAAGCCCTCAAGTACATCGTCTCCATGGGCGTCGTCGCCCCGCCCATGCGGAATCCGCTCGGGCGCGCCCAGAACCAATAAGAACCGAATTGATCGCCCCCCACCCCCATCCCCGCCCCACGGCGGGACTACCAACCAGCTCGCTTCGCTCGATAGTCCGCAGTGACTTCACAGCCGGCTGGGTTTCGCGTTAAGTTAACAGTCCGGAAATCCTATGCGTACCCATTATTGCGGCGAAGTGAATGCCTCCCATGTCGACCAGATCGTCACCCTTTGCGGCTGGAACCATCGCCGGCGCGACCACGGCGGCGTGATCTTCATCGACCTGCGCGATCGCGAGGGCCTGACCCAGGTGGTTTGCGATCCGGATCGCCCGGAAATGTTCAAGATCGCCGAGGACGTGCGCAACGAATTCGTGCTGAAGGTCACCGGCAAGGTGCGTCGCCGTCCGACCGGTACGGAAAACCCGAACCTCGCCTCGGGTGAAATCGAAATCCTGTGCCACGAACTCGAAGTGCTCAATACGGCCGTCACGCCGCCCTTCCAGCTCGACGAGGAGAACCTCTCGGAGAACGTCCGCCTGACCCATCGCGTGATCGACCTGCGCCGTCCGCAGATGCAGAAGAACCTGATGCTGCGCTACAAGGTGGCCATGGCCTTCCGCCGCTTCCTCGACGACAAGGGCTTCATCGACATCGAAACGCCGATGCTGACCAAGTCCACGCCG
>JAUXUK010000015.1 GCA_030680805.1 Sulfuritalea sp.
CCGCGCAGGCGGCCGACCGCATCGAGCTCGTCGATGAAAATGATGCACGGCGAAGACTTCTTGCCCTGTTCGAACATGTCGCGCACGCGCGCGGCGCCGACGCCGACGAACATCTCGACGAAGTCGGAACCGGAAATCGAGAAGAAGGGCACCTTGGCCTCGCCGGCGATGGCCTTCGCCAGCAGGGTTTTGCCGGTGCCGTGCGAGCCGACCAGCAGCACGCCGCGCGGAATGCGGCCGCCGAGTTTCTGGAACTTCGAGGGATCGCGCAGGAAGTCGACCATTTCGTAGACTTCTTCCTTGGCTTCGTCGCAACCCGCGACATCGGCAAAGGTGATGGTATTCGACGACTCATCCATCATCCGCGCCCGGCTCTTGCCGAAGGAAAACGCCCCGCCCTTGCCGCCGCCCTGCATCTGGCGCATGAAGAAGACCCAGACGCCGATCAGCAACAGCATCGGGAACCATGAAACGAAAATGCTGGTGAGGAAGGACTGCTCTTCCTCAGGCTTGGCGACCACCTTGACGTTGTTCTTCAGCAGGTCGGACACCATCCACAAGTCGGGCGGCGCGTAGGTGGTAATCCGCTTGCCATCGGTGGTGGTGGCTTCCAGCGTGCGACCCTGGATCACCACCTTGGTGACGCGGCCGGCTTTCACCTCTTCGAGGAACTGGGAGTACTCCAGCGATCCGAGCGCCGTGCCCTGACGCGTGTTGAACTGGTTGAACACCGTCATCAGGACGATGCCGATCACCAGCCAGATCGCCATATTTTTGAACATGTTATTCAAGGTGGAGCCTCTCTTTCCCTAGGTCGGGATTACGGATCGTTTCATTCTAAGGCCGATTGCCAAGCCCTGCAAACCGCGTGGACCGTGCTTCAGGCCTTCTTGTTCCTTGCCAGCAGGTAAATCTCGGCACTGCGATTGCGCGAGGCGGCCGGTTTTCTCATCTGCAAAGTCTCAAACTGTTGCTGCAGCGCGCGGCGCAGTTCCATGAAGCCATCCCCCTGAAACACCTTGGTCAGCATGTCGCCCCCGGGTTTCAGGTGCAGCGCGCAGAACTCCAGCGTCAGCTCGGCCAGGACCATCACCCGCGCCTGATCCACCATGCCGATACCCGACATATTGGGGGCCATGTCCGACAATACAAGGTCGACCTGGCGGCCAGCGAGGGCATCGGTTAACGATTTCAGCACTGCGTCATCGTGGAAATCGCCCTGGATGAATTCGACGCCATGCACCGGCTCCATCGGCAGCAGATCGAGTGCGATCAGCCGCCCGCCGGGAGCCACCCGTTTCGCAGCGACCTGCGACCAGCTGCCCGGCGCCGAACCGAGGTCGACCACGGTCATGCCCGGCCGCAGCAGTTTGTCCTTGTCGTCGATCTCGGTCAGCTTGAACGCGGCGCGGGAACGCCACCCCTCCACTCTGGCCCGCTGCACGTAGGCATCATTGACGTGCTCGGTGATCCAGGCCTTGGTCGTCTTGTTCTTCTTGACCTTGTCCTTCTTGCTGCTCTCGACCTTGCCGCTCACGTTACAATTGCACCATGACTGAACTATCTCCTACCCAGCGCCGTGCCCTGAGGGCCGCCGCGCACCATCTGAATCCCGTCGTTTCCATCAGCCAGAAGGGCTTGACACCTTCCGTCCTCACGGAGATCGACCGCTGCCTCAAGGCCCACGAACTGATCAAGCTGAGACTTTACGGCATTGAACGGGAACTACGCGAGGCCCTGTTCGTTGAAATCTGTACTGCGCTCAATTGCGCCGAGGTCCAGCACATCGGCAATCTGCTGGTGCTGTGGCGCGAGAACCCGAAGGATCTCGCGGCGGAAAAGTCGGCGCTCGCCGGCCCGCGAAGCGGAATCCCCGGCGGACAGAGTCCGACACGGCGAAAATCCGAACCGGCCGCCACCAAGAAGCAGGCTGCCGCACGCACAGAAGCTCGCAACCGCAAGCGCTGACGCTAGCGTCCCTTGCCCCGCTCTTGCAGAATTACCAGCGCAATTCCCAGCAGGGTTTGCACCAGATAGAGCGCGCTCGACACGCCGTGCCAGGTGGTGAAGCGATCGCGCAAGGCACTTTCCATGACCCGGCGCGGCAGGGCGTCCGCCTGCAACTGCGCCAGTATCGGGTGCACGCCGAAGTGGCCGGCCACGGTAAGCGCGAGCATCAGCAGAACAATCCAGAACACGCCTGACTGGATCGCCCGCCAGCCTTTGGCAAACAGCACGAACAGGACCAGGTAAGACCCGCAGCCGATGCCGACCCATGCAGTTACGGTGAACATCGCGCCGGCCAGACTGCCCGCCATGCCGCGGTCGGCAAGCTGGGTGAACAACACGGGCGCGGCGATCAATCCTATCGCCAGCAGGCCGCCGACCCAGGCGGCAATCGCGATGCTGTAGAGCGCCGACGCGAGGCCTCTCATCTCAAACGTACTTGACGTCGAGGATTTCGTACTCGCGCCGGCCGCCCGGTGTCTGCACCTCGGCCACGTCGCCGGAAAACTTTCCGATCAGCGCCCGCGCCACCGGCGAATTCAGCGACAGCATGCCGGCCTTGATGTCGGCCTCGTCGTCACCGACGATCTGGTAGGTCACGGTGCTTCCGCTGTCCAGGTCTTCGAGCTCGACCGTGGAGCCGAACACGACACGCCCATCGGCGTCCAGTGAAGCCGGATCGATGATCTGGGCGTTACCGAGCTTGCCTTCGACTTCCTTGATGCGGCCTTCGATGAAGCCCTGGCGTTCCTTGGCGGCGTCGTACTCGGCGTTCTCCGACAAGTCGCCATGCGAGCGCGCCTCGGCGATGGCGGCGATCACGGCCGGGCGATCCGCGGTCTTCAGGCGCTGCAATTCCTTGCGGAGGAGTTCGGCTCCGCGCAGGGTAATGGGAAATTTGGAACTCATGTCTTTAGCTCGGCGTGCAGGGACTGCAGCGAATAGGTTTCGAGACCATCGTGACGCATGCCGGCACATGCCGCGCGGCCGCCTTCGACGGTGGTAAACAGCGTCACCTTGGCGCCCAGCGCAGAGGTCCGGATCGAGCGCGAATCGGCAATCGCGGTGCGCTTTTCCTCAACCGTATTCACGATCAGCACGATCTCGCCGTTCTTGATCATGTCCACGACATGGGGCCGACCTTCGGTCACCTTGTTCACCATGCCGACCGGGATGCCGGCCGCCTCGATCGCACCGCCCGTACCGCGCGTAGCAACCAGCGAGAAGCCAAGCTCGTGGAGCTCCCGCGCGACCTCGACCGCCTTCGGCCTGTCGGCAGGTTTGACGCTGATGAACACCTTGCCAGACTTGGGCAAACGCGTCCCGGCGGCAAGTTGCGACTTGACGAAGGCTTCGCCGAACGTACGGCCGACGCCCATCACTTCGCCTGTGGACTTCATTTCGGGCCCGAGGATGGTATCGACGCCGGGAAATTTGATGAAGGGGAAAACGGCTTCCTTCACCGAAAAATAAGGCGGAATGATTTCGCGGGTCACGCCCTGATCGACCAGGCTGCGTCCAGCCATGCAGCGGGCGGCGATCTTCGCCAAGGGCAGGCTGGTGGCCTTGGAGACGAAGGGAACGGTTCGCGAAGCGCGCGGATTGACTTCCAGCACATACACCACCGCCTCGTCGCCGCGGCCCTGGATGGCGAACTGCACGTTCATCAGGCCGACCACGTTGAGCCCCCTGGCCATCATCTCTGTCTGGCGCCGCAACTCGTCCTGGATCTCGGCGCAGAGCGTGAAGGGCGGCAGCGAACAGGCCGAGTCGCCCGAATGCACGCCCGCCTGCTCGATGTGCTCCATGATGCCGCCGATCAAGACCTGCCTGCCGTCGCACAGTGCATCGACATCGACTTCCGTGGCGTCGTTGAGGAAGCGGTCGAGCAGCACCGGCGAGGCGAAGGACACCTTGATCGCATCGCGCATGTAGCGTTCGAGATCCTTCTGCTCATGGACGATTTCCATGGCGCGACCGCCGAGCACATAGGAAGGCCGTACCACCAGCGGATAGCCGATCTCCGCGGCGAGGCGGATCGCGTCCGGCTCGGTGCGCGCCGTGCGATTCGGCGGCTGCTTGAGGCCGAGGTCGTGCAGCAGCTTCTGAAAACGCTCGCGGTCCTCGGCGGCGTCGATCATGTCGGGGCTGGTGCCGATGATGGGCACGCCGTTGGCTTCGAGTTCGCGCGCGCGCTTCAGCGGAGTCTGGCCGCCGAACTGCACGATGACACCCGTCGGCTGTTCGACGTGAACGATTTCCAGAATGTCTTCCAGCGTCACCGGTTCGAAATACAGGCGGTCCGACGTGTCGTAGTCGGTGGACACGGTCTCCGGGTTGCAGTTGACCATGATGGTTTCATAGCCGTCTTCGCGCATGGCGAGCGCCGCATGCACGCAGCAGTAGTCGAATTCGATGCCCTGGCCGATGCGGTTGGGACCGCCACCGAGCACCATGATTTTCTTGCGCGAGGTCGGCCGCGCTTCGCACTCTTCCTCGTAGGTCGAGTACATATAGGCGGTCGAGGTCGAGAACTCGGCGGCGCAGGTGTCAACGCGCTTGTACACGGGGCGGATACCGAGCGCATGGCGGCGCTCGCGCACTGCCGTCTCGCCACTGGCGCCCGCCGCCGGATCATGGCTGGCGTTGACCAACGTGCCGATGCGACGATCGGAAAATCCCTTGCGCTTGAGATTGCGCAGGGTAACGGCATCGAGGTCGGCCAGATTCTGCGACCGCATCCAGCCTTCGGTGGTGATGATGTCTTCGATCTGTACCAGGAACCACGGATCGATCTTGGTCAGGTCAAAGGTCTGCTGCAGCGTGTAGCCTTCGCGGAAAGCCTGCGCAAGGTACCAGATGCGCTGGGGACCGGGGCTGGCCAGTTCGCGATTGATTTCCTCGCGATCAGCTTCGATCTCGTCGAAACCATAAACGCTTACTTCAAGCCCGCGCAGCGCCTTCTGCATCGACTCCTGGAAAGTTCGGCCGATGGCCATGACCTCGCCGACCGACTTCATCTGCGTCGTCAGGCGGTCGTTGGCAGTGGGGAACTTCTCGAAGGCGAAGCGCGGCACCTTGGTCACCACATAGTCGATCGAGGGCTCGAAGGAAGCCGGCGTGGCGCCGCCGGTGATGTCGTTCTTCAATTCGTCGAGCGTGTAGCCGACCGCAAGCTTGGCTGCCACCTTGGCAATCGGGAAGCCGGTTGCCTTCGAGGCCAGCGCCGAGGAACGCGACACGCGCGGATTCATCTCGATCACCACCATCGCCCCGTTCTTCGGGTTGATGGCGAACTGCACGTTGGAACCACCGGTGTCGACGCCGATCTCGCGCAGCACGGCAATGCTGGCGTTGCGCATGATCTGATATTCGCGGTCGGTCAGGGTCTGCGCCGGCGCCACGGTAATCGAATCGCCTGTATGCACGCCCATCGGGTCGAGGTTCTCGATCGAACAGACGATGATGCAATTGTCCTTGTGGTCGCGCACAACCTCCATCTCGTACTCTTTCCAGCCGAGCAGCGATTCCTCGATCAGCAGTTCCTTGGTCGGCGATGCTTCGAGGCCGCGCTTGCAGATCTCGACGAATTCTTCCTGGTTGTAGGCGATGCCGCCGCCGGAGCCGCCCATGGTGAAGGACGGCCGGATGATGGTGGGGAAGCCCATGGCGCCCTGCACCTGCTGCGCCTCTTCCATGCTGTGGGCGATGCCGGAGCGCGCCGAGCCGAGCCCGATGCGGGTCATGGCCTGCTTGAACTTTTCGCGGTCCTCGGCCATGTCGATGGCTTCGCGCGAGGCGCCGATCATTTCGACGCCGTATTTTTCCAGCACCCCGTGCTTCGCCAGGTCTAGCGCACAGTTCAGCGCGGTCTGGCCGCCCATGGTCGGCAGCACGGCGTCGGGCCGCTCCTTGGCGATGATGTTTTCCAGCACGCGCCAGGTGATCGGCTCGATGTAGGTAACGTCCGCCATCTCCGGATCGGTCATGATCGTCGCCGGATTGGAGTTGACCAGAATGACGCGGTAGCCTTCTTCGCGCAGGGCCTTGCAGGCCTGAGCGCCGGAATAGTCGAACTCGCAGGCCTGGCCGATGATGATCGGGCCGGCGCCGATGATCAGGATGCTGTGTATGTCGCTACGCTTGGGCATTTTCCCTGCCTGTCAATTCAAGGTCGAATCGGCGAGTCTGGCGCCGAAACCGATAAACATTGCGCCGACCCCGCCGGTTGCACCGGCTGAAAGCCGGCGTCTGCTGCGGAACTGTTGAGCCAGATGGGCTCCCCCCAGAATCAGCGCCGAAAGATACAACCCGCTGATGACCTGACAGATCAGTCCCAGAATGGCGAAGGACAGCGCCGGATAGGCATAGCCCGGATCGACAAACTGGATGAAGAAGGAAACGAAGAACATGATGGCCTTGGGATTCATCAGGCTGATCACCAGCGCGGCATGGAAAGGCCGCGTCGCATCCACTCGCGCCTGTGCCGCGGCGGGCTGCTGCCGAACATGCCACATCGCCCAGGCCGCCCGCAGCAAGCCGATGCCGAGCCAGGCCAGATACGCCGCACCGATGGTCTTGAGCACCATGAACAGGCCGGGACTGGCCTGCAGCAGCGACGCCACGCCGGTTGCCGAGAGCACCATCAGAATCGCATCGCCTACAAAAATCCCGCAGGCACCCATGTATCCGGCCCGTACTCCACGCTGCGATGCCACCGACAGCACGTAGAGCGAGTTCGGCCCCGGCAGCAGCACGATGAAAATCGTGCCCAGCACATAGGTCGTGAGATCGGTGATGCCGTAAGCCATGACCTACTTCGCCGCCATCGACTGAATGAAACGGTCAAAGAGGTACGCCACGTCGTGCGGCCCGGGGCTGGCTTCAGGATGCCCCTGGAAACAGAATGCCGGCCGATCGGTCCAGGCCATGCCCTGCAGGCTGCCGTCGAACAGCGAGACGTGGGTCACTTTCACGTTTGCCGGCAAGGTCGAAGGATCAACCGCGAAACCGTGGTTCTGGCTGGTGATCAATACCTGCCCGGTTTCCAGGTCCTTGACCGGATGATTGGCGCCGTGGTGGCCGAACTTCATCTTCAGCGTCTTGCCGCCACCGGCGAGCCCCATCAACTGATGGCCGAGGCAAATGCCGAAGGTCGGCAGCCGGCGGTCGAGAAACTCGCGAATCGCCGCCACGGCATAGTCGCAAGGCTCCGGGTCGCCGGGGCCATTGGACAGGAAAATGCCATCAGGATTCAGCGCCAGCACTTCCGCTGCTGGCGTTTTGGCCGGAACGACTGTGAGCTTGCAGCCCCGTGACGCCAGCATGCGCAGGATGTTGCGCTTGACGCCGAAGTCGTAGGCGACGACGTTGAAACGGAAATTTTCCGGCTGCGAAAAGCCCGTACCAAGCTGCCATTCGCCTTCACTCCATGCATAGGCCTTTTCCGCGCTGACCACCTGCGCCAGATCCATCCCGGCCAGGCCAGGAAAGGCGCGCGCCTTGGTCACGGCAGCTTCCGCATCGAGGTGCTCCCCGGCCATCAGGCACCCCGCCTGGGCGCCCTTTTCGCGCAGGATGCGGGTCAGCTTGCGGGTGTCGATGTCGGCCAGTCCCAGCACGTTCTCGGCGCGCAGGTAGGCATCGAGCGTCTGCTCGCTGCGAAAATTCGAGGCCAACAACGGAAGGTCGCGGATCACCAGGCCGGCGGCATGGATGCGCGCCGATTCGCAGTCTTCGCGATTGACGCCGTAGCTGCCGATGTGGGGATACGTGAGGGTGACGATCTGCCGGCTGTAGGACGGATCCGTCAGGATTTCCTGGTAGCCCGCCAGCGCCGTGTTGAACACGACCTCGCCAACGCTGCTGCCGCTGGCCCCAATGCCTTTGCCTCTAAACACCGTTCCGTCGGCCAGGGCAAGAAGGGCAGGCGGAAAGTGAGGCACGATGAGGCTCCCGGAACAAGACAATTCGGCAATAGGGGGCCGGACACCGCTTGATTCACATAGTGTCCGGCAAACCTTTGAATTATATCTTGTCAGGCCGCATATCGCAACGTTGGGAGCGCGCCGATCCCCGATATCCGGACTACTTCAGCCCCAGCACATCCTGCATGTCGAACAGGCCGCGATCGTGGCCGCTCATGAAGCGGCCGGCGCGCAGGGCCCCCAGCGCGTAGGGCATGCGGCTGGCCGACTTGTGGGTGATCTCGATGCGCTCGCCGCTGCCGGCAAACAGCACCGTATGGTCGCCGACAATGTCGCCGCCGCGGATGGTGGAAAAGCCGATCTGCGTCTCCGGCCGCTCGCCCGTGTGCCCTTCGCGCCCATAAACGGCGCACCCGGACAGGTCGCGACCCAGCGCCGCCGCAACCACTTCGCCCATGCGCAGGGCGGTGCCCGAAGGCGCATCGACCTTGTGACGATGATGCGCTTCGATCACTTCCACGTCATAGCCCTCATTGAGAATGCGCGCCGCCATGTCGAGCAGCCGGAATACGGCATTGACGCCCACCGCCATGTTTGGCGCAAAAACGATGGGGATCTCCTTTGCCGCCTCTTCTATGGCGAGCTTGCCCTGAGCCGAAAAACCGGTGGTGCCGATGACCAGGCTGACCTTGTGGCGCCGGCATGCCGCCAGATGCAGCAACGTGCCTTCCGGCCGGGTAAAGTCGATCAGGCAGTCCGCGACGGCCAGCGCGGCATCGAGATCGGCGGTAATCCTGACGCCGCAAGGCGCGCCGACCAATTCGCCGGCATCCTTGCCGAGAAACGGACTGCTGCCGTGTTCGAGCGCAGCGGCAAGAACTGCTCCTGCATCCTGCTGCACGGCCTCGATCAGGGTACGGCCCATGCGTCCAGAACTGCCGGCGATGGCATAGCGGATCTTTTCCATGCCTTACTTCTTCTCAGGAGTGGCGACGCCGGCGGCAGCCGGTGCCGGAATATCGATCACCTGCGCGGCTGGCTTGGGCGCTTCCACCTTGGTGCTGTCTTCGGCCACCACATCTCCGGCCACACGTGTCAGCTTGTTGTCCTGGAAAAACACCACCAGCCGACGCTGCTGGGCTTCGCCACTTCCCGGCTGGAAGCGATACACGTAATCCCACCGGTCGACGTGGAACATGTCGGCCACCAGCGGCGAGCCGAGGATGAAGCGCACCTGCTCGCGGGTCAGGCCCGGCTTCAACTGTGCCACCATCTCCTGCGTGACGAAGTTGCCCTGCCGCACATCGATGCGATAGGGCGAGAGATAGCTGGTGATCTGCGGGGTATTGGAACAGGCTGCCAGAAAAGGCAGGAGCAACAGGAATCGCTTCATCGGGGAATTCCGGGAAAACCATTGTTTGGTCAGGGCCGCCCTATTCTGGCACGCCTCGGCATTACCCGACTGCATTATCCCAATCGGGGCGCGAAAACTATATCATAGCTGCCACCCCACCACCGCGCCCCCGAGCGCCCAAGAGGCCGCTCTTACCGCACATGACCCATCCCGACGATCTCAAGAGCCTCGGCCTCAAGGCAACCTACCCGCGCCTCAAGATTCTGGACCTGTTCCACAAACTGCAGGATGAAGGCTCGCCACGCCATGTCACGGCGGAAGACGTCTATCGCCATCTGCTGACCGACGGCATGGACATCGGGCTGGCCACCGTGTACCGCGTGCTGACCCAGTTCGAGCAGGCCGGCTTGTTGCAGCGCCACCATTTCGAATCCGGCAAGGCGATTTTCGAGCTGAACGAGGGGCAGCACCACGATCATCTCGTCTGCGTGGAATGCGGCCGGGTGGAAGAATTCTTCGACGCGGCCATCGAGAAGCGGCAAATCAAGATCGCCGAAGAACGTGGTTTTACGGTGCGCGAACACGCGCTCTACCTCTACGTTGAATGCAACAAGGCGAATTGCCCGCACCGCAAAGCGTCCGCTTGAGCTTCTGAATGGAAGCTTTCTTGACCTCGACCACCCTGGTCGCCATCGCCGAGATCGGCGACAAGACCCAGTTGCTGTCCTTCGTGCTCGCCGCCCGGCTGCGCAAGCCCCTCCCCATCATTGCCGGCATCTTCGTCGCCACCGTGCTCAACCACGCCCTGGCCGGATCGATCGGCGTCTGGCTGGCGCAACTGATCGCGCCACACTGGCTACCCTGGATCACGGGCGCGGTGTTCGTCGTCTTCGGCCTGTGGGCGCTGCATCCGGATTCGCTCGACGAAGACCCGAAGATTCATCCTGCCGGCGCCTTCGTGACCACTACGATCGCCTTCTTCATTGCCGAAATGGGCGACAAGACGCAATTTGCCACGGTGGCGCTGGGGGCGCAGTTTCAGGGCGCGTTGTTTGCCGTGGTCATGGGTACCACCTTGGGCATGATGCTGGCCAACGTGCCGGCCGTCATCGTCGGTGAACGACTCGCCAAACGTCTGCCGCTGAATATCATCCGCTGGATTGCCGCCGCCGTGTTCATCGCCACTGGCGTGGTGACGATGCTAGGCGCGCCGAGCCTCCCCGCCTAGCCCGGCCCGAGCATTTCCGCCGCATGGCGGCGGGTCGTTTCGGTGATTCTCTCGCCGCCGAGCATGCGGGCAATCTCGCCGATGCGCGCTTCCGGATCAAGCACGCTGACCGAAGACGTCGTCACGCCGCCACGCGTCTCTTTGGCGATCGACCATTGCCAGTCGGCCTGCGCCGCCACCTGCGGCAGATGCGTGACGCACAGGACCTGCCGGCTCTTGCCCAGCTCGCGCAGCATGCGGCCGACGATCTCGGCTACCCGGCCGCCGATGCCGACATCGACCTCGTCGAAAATCAGGGTGCCAGCCGGGTTGGCCTGACTGGCAATGACCTGCAGGGCCAGGCCGATGCGCGACAGTTCGCCGCCCGAGGCCACCTTGGCCAGCGCCCGCAAAGGCTGCCCGGCATTCGCCGAGACGCGAAACTCGACTGTTTCAAGGCCGCAGGATGCGCCGTCGGGCAAGGCTTCCAGCGCGATTTCGAAGCGCCCGCCGGCCATCGCCAGCTCCTGCATGCCGGCGGTTACGGCGGCGGACAGCACCTTGGCAGTCTTCGCCCGCGTGACGGAAAGCTTCTTCGCCACGTCGCGAAACGCGATTTCGGTCTTGCGTTCCCGCTCGGCCAGCGCGGCCGGGTCAGCACGCAACACGAGTTCAGCCAGGCGGTTTTGCAGGCCCTCGAGCAAGGCGGGCAATTCATCGGGCGCAACACGATGCTTGCGCGCCATTTGCGTCACGGCATCGATGCGATTGTCGAGTTCATTCAAGCGCGCCGGGTCCAGCTCAAGACGGTCCTGATATCGCCGTAGCGCCAGTGCCGACTCTTCAAGCTGGATCAGAGCCGTCTCGAACAACTGGGCCGCGTCGGTCAGGGCCGGATCGTAGCTGGTCAACTCCGACAACCGCGCGCCGGCATGCTGGAGCAACGGCAGGCTCGCCGCTTCGCCCTCCTCCAGCGTCGCCAGTGCGGCGCCCGCCGCTTCCAGCAGTGCGCTGGCATTGCCCAACCGGCGGTGCTCCTGTTCGGTTTCCTGCCATTCGGCGGCATCGAAGCCCAGCGCGACAAGTTCCTTCACCTGCCACTCGAGCAGTTCGCGCTCACGCACGCTGGCCTCGACATCCTTCTCGGCAGCTTCGCGCGCCTCGCGCGCCTCGCGCCATGAGCCATACGCCGCGGCCACGTCGCGCGCCAGCCCCTGCGCTGCGGCGTGGGTGTCGAGCAAGTCGCGCTGGGCGTCGCTGCGCAAGAGGGAGTGATGGGCATTCTGGCCGTGAATGTCGGCCAGGAAGTCGGCCACTTCCCGCAGCTGCCCCAGCGTCGCCGCAGCGCCGTTGATATAGGCGCGGGAGCGACCGGCGCTGTCGATCACGCGACGCAACAGGCAGGCGTCGGTATCGTAGTCGTTGGCTCGCAGCCAGGTTTCCAGTGCGCCGGCCGGCGTCACGTCGAACTCGGCGGATATCTCGGCACGCTCGGCACCCGTGCGCACCACCGTCGCATCGGCGCGTTCACCCAAGGCCAGCGAAAGGGCATCGACCAGAATCGATTTTCCGGCGCCGGTTTCTCCGGTCAGGGCACCAAAGCCGCCGTCGAACTCGAGTTCCAGACGGTCGACAATCACAAAATCACGAACGATCAGACGCAGCAGCATATTCAATGACGGGGAGTCGAACTCCAATGCAGCTTTTCCCGCAGCATGGCGAAGTAGCTGTAGCCCGGCGGATGCAGCAAGGTGAGGCTGTAGCGTGAACGCGCCAAGCGCACCACGTCGCCGGCGCGGGCGTCGAAGCGCGTCTGGCCATCGAAGTGGACCCGCGCATCATGGGGCGGCAACAAGGCAATGTCGATGGTGCTGCTGTCGCTGACAGTAATGGGCCGGTTTGACAGCGCATGCGGGCACAGCGGCACGATGGCAATGCCGGGCACCGATGGATGGAGGATCGGGCCGTTGGCGGCAAGCGCGTAGGCGGTCGATCCGGTTGGCGTGGAAACAATCAGGCCGTCGGCGCGCAGGACATGGATCAGTTCGTCGTCGACTTTCACTTCGAGTTCGATCATGCGGCCGATGTCGCCCTTGTTGACCACCACATCATTCAGCGCCAGTGTCCGGAACGCAGGTTCGCCGCCGCGCAGCACTTCGGCGCTCAGCAAGAAGCGCTGTTCGCGGGAAAACTTTCCCTCCAGCAAGGCTGTGATGCTCTCGATCATTGACCCCAGCGCAATGTCGGTCATGAAGCCGAGCCGCCCCTGATTGATGCCGACCAAGGGCACCTCGAACTCGGCCAGGTGCCGCGCCGCGTTCAGCATGGTGCCGTCGCCGCCCAGAATGATCGCAAGCTCGGCGCGGGCGCCGATCGCTTCGTATCCAGCCACCGAATAGCCATTGGCGCCGACTGCCGCCGCGGTATCTTCTTCGAGCAGGACCTCGATGCCGCGCTCGCTCAGAAAAGTGGCGAGCGCCCGAAGGGACTCGGCGATTTCCCGACTCTGGTACTTGCCGATCAGGGCTATGGTGCGGAATGTAGGGGTCGCAGCGGCGCTCATGCAGTCGATTAGACCACAGTTTGCGCCGGCGTTTTTTGGCGCTTTTGGCTCTAAAATCGACCCATGCTGGACTATCGTGCGCAAACCCTGCTGAAAACCCTGATCGAACGCTATATCGCCGAAGGTCAGCCGGTCGGTTCGCGCACGCTTTCCAAATACTCGGGGCTTGAACTTTCTCCGGCGACGATCCGCAACGTCATGTCGGACCTGGAGGAAATGGGCTTCATTGCGAGCCCCCATACGTCGGCCGGTCGCGTACCGACGCCTTTGGGATATCGCTTGTTTGTGGATTCCCTGCTGACGGTAAAACCCCTGCAAGGCAGCGAGCTATCGGAAATTCAGGAGGCCATCCAGCCCGACCAGCCGCAACTGGTGATCAGCCACGCGTCGCAATTGCTGTCGCAACTCACGGCCTTTGCCGGAGTGGTTGTGGCGCCGCGCAGACAGCAGCCGCGCATCCGGCAAATCGAGTTTCTCGGTCTGTCGGACAGACGCGTCCTCCTGATCATCGTCACGGCTGACGGCGACGTGCAAAACCGCATCCTGTTCACCCAGCGCAACTTCAGCCCGTCAGAACTGGTCGAGGCGGCAAACTACCTGAACCAGAACTGCCTCGGTCTGGATTTCGACCAGGTGCGCGCGCGCGTGGTGGAAGAACTGCGCCAGCTGCGCGCCGACATGTCCGAGCTGATGACTGCCGCGCTCGATGCCGGCAACCAGGCGATCGCCGACACCTCGACGCAATACGTCATCAGCGGCGAAAAGAACCTGCTCGGTGTCGAAGACCTGTCGTCCAACATGACGCGCCTGCGCCGCGTCTTCGATCTGTTCGAGCAACGCACCGGCCTCGCGCAGCTGCTTGAACTTTCCTGCCGCGCCGAGGGCGTGCAGGTTTTCATCGGCGGCGAATCCGGCATTGCCCCGCTCGATGAATGCAGCGTGGTCGCCGCACCCTACGAGGTCGATGGCCAGATTGTCGGCACCATCGGCGTGATCGGACCTACGCGCATGGCCTACGAACGCGTGATTCCGATCGTGGACATCACCGCCAAGTTGCTTTCGTCCGCACTCTCGACACCTTAGTAACCGATGCCCCGTTACGCTCCCGAACCCGCGCAGCAGCATGGCGCACCGCGCCGCACTGCCGTCTTGTTGGTGAATCTCGGCACGCCCGAGGCACCGACAGCAAGCGCGCTGCGCCGCTATCTGAAACAGTTTCTCTGGGATCCGCGCGTCGTCGAAATCCCGCGATCGCTCTGGTGGCTGATTCTCAACGGCATCATTCTCAACGTGCGCCCGGCAAAGTCGGCAGCCAAGTACGCCAAAATCTGGATGCCCGAGGGTTCACCGCTGAAGGTACACGCCGAGCGCCAAGCCAAGCTGCTCAAGGGCTGGCTGGGCGAATCCGGAGCCGCGGAAATAGTAGTGGCATCCGCCATGCGCTACGGTCAGCCCTCGATCGGCAGCGTCCTCGACCAGTTCAAGCGCGATGGCGTCGAACGCGCGCTGGTCGTGCCGCTGTATCCGCAATACGCGGCAAGTTCAACCGCCAGCGTGATGGACGATGTGGCCGACTGGCTCAAGCGCAGCCGCAATCCGTTGGAACTGCGTTTCATCAAGCACTTCCACGACCACCCTGGTTACATTGCGGCACTGGCCGCCAGCGTGCGCGAACACTGGGCTGCGACTGGCCGGCCCGACAAGCTGGTGATGAGCTTTCACGGCCTGCCGCGCCGCTCGCTGGACCTGGGCGATCCCTACTACTGCGAGTGCCAGAAAACCGGACGCTTGCTTGCCGAAGCCTTGAACCTCGCGGAAAAAGACTATCTGGTCACCTTCCAGTCACGCTTCGGCAAGGCCGAGTGGCTACAACCCTATACCCAGCCGACACTGGAAAAACTCGGCGCTGGCGGTACGGCGAGGGTCGACGTGATCTGCCCCGGCTTCGTCGCCGATTGCCTGGAAACGCTGGAAGAAATTGCACTGGAATGCAAAGCCGCGTTTCTTTCCTCGGGTGGCAAGGAGTTTCACTACATTCCCTGCGTGAACGAGCGGCCAGACTGGATCGCCGCGCTGCGCGACCTGGTCTCGACCCATCTCGCCGGCTGGCCCGTCTCGGCTCAAACCGATACGGCGGCGGCGGCACGCGCCAAGGCACTGGGCGCCAAAATCTGACATCGGCTTGAAGTTGCCGGCAGCACCCATATATCAGTGAGACCTGATATATGGAGTGCGCCGTGTCCGAGCCCTTGATCGTCGTTTGCCCCCATTGCCACGCGGCCAATCGGCTGCCTGCCGAGCGCCTTGCCGATGGCGGCACCTGCGGCAAATGCAAGTCTCGCCTGTTCACCGGTGAGCCTGTCGAGTTGGGTGTCGCAAACTTCGATACCCACGCCACACGCTCCGACGTTCCTCTGCTGGTCGATTTCTGGGCGCCATGGTGCGGCCCCTGTCGCAGCATGGCGCCGGCATTCGCCCAGGCGGCGAAACAGCTTGAACCCGAGTTCCGCCTGGCAAAAGTGAATACCGAGGAAGAACAGCAACTCGCGGCACGCTTCGGCATCCGCTCGATTCCGACGCTGGCGCTGTTTCGCCACGGCCGCGAAGTCGCGCGCCAGGCCGGTGCAATGGATGCGGCTAGCCTGATTCGCTGGGTGCGCGGGCAGAAGTGAGTCTTTCCCGCCGTGCAAATAATTGTTCAGGGCGGGCTTGAAGCATCTGGATTCACCCTCATATGCGTCGGGTTTCTTCCGGAGCCCGACCCATGCAGGACAATTCGTCTACCCCACAAGATACTGACACCGCCGTCCCGCCAGCGCCGACTTCTGACGCAGCGCAGGAAGGAGCGGCCGTCCCCAGCCTTGAGGAAATGCTCACGGCCGCCGAACTCAAGGCCGCCGAGCATCACGATGCATGGCTGCGCGCCAAGGCCGAAACCGAGAACGTGCGCCGTCGGGCGCAGGAGGATATCGGCAAGGCCGGCAAGTTCGCCGTCGAGAAGTTTTCCGGCGAAATGCTGGCGGTCAAGGACAGCCTCGAAGCAGCGCTGGCCAGCGACAACCAGAGCGCCGAGCATCTCAAGGAGGGCGTCGAACTGACCCTGCGTCAGCTGATCGCGGCCTTCGACAAGTCCGGCCTGGCCGAGATCAATCCGCTCGGTGAAAAGTTCGATCCGCACAAGCATCAGGCCATCAGCCAGATAGAGGCCCCGGACGCGGCGACCGAAGCCAACACCGTGCTCAACGTGCTGCAGAAGGGCTATGCCCTGCACGACCGGGTTATCCGCCCGGCTCTGGTGGTGGTTTCCAAAGCCAAGGCTTGAAGCCACCCGCAATACCCCCATATCAGGCATAGAGATTCGCTGCGGAACATCCCCGGCGAGCAACATTTTTAAAGGAAAAATCATGGGCAAGATCATCGGCATCGACCTCGGCACCACCAACAGCTGCGTCGCCATCATGGAAGGCGGCAAGCCCAAGGTCATCGAAAACGCGGAAGGCGCGCGCACCACGCCGTCCATCGTCGCCTACGCCGACGACGGCGAAATCCTCTGCGGGGCCTCGGCCAAACGCCAGGCCGTCACCAATGCCAAGAACACCCTGTTCGCGGTCAAGCGCCTGATCGGCCGCCGCTTCGAGGAAAAGGAAGTGCAGAAGGACATCAACATGATGCCCTTCAAGATCGTCAAGGCCGACAACGGCGACGCCT
>JAUXUK010000016.1 GCA_030680805.1 Sulfuritalea sp.
CATGTACTCGACCGAGTCGGCGATCAGCTCGCGCGACGGCAGGCTGTAGAGCATGCCGCCGTGGCCCATGGCGATGCCGTCATCGATCGCGATGGTGTTGAATTCCTTGGCGACGCCGCCCGCCGCCTCGATCTCGCGGGCGACCAGTTGCCCCATGTCCTTCAGATGCACGTGGCCCGGCACGAACTGGGTGAAGGAATTGACTACGGCGATGATCGGCTTGCCAAAGTCGCCATCCTTCATGCCGGTGGCGCGCCACAGCGCGCGGGCGCCGGCCATGTTGCGGCCGTGGGTGGAAGTGCGGGAACGATAGGCGGGCATGGGAATCTCCTGCGATGGGCGCAACGGCGGGGAAAGATCGGTAATTCTAGCGGAAGCGCTGCAGCGGGCGGAAGCGCCGTACCGCCGGCGCCGAGTAATCACCGATGGGACTGAATGGGAGTTAGCCGGGTTGCTGACGGCGTCAGTTTATCGGCCGAAGCGGCTCTTCGATGCAATGCCATCTACTTCCGAGTTCGACCTGGAACCGAAATTCAATCCGATCTGACAACTGTCTTTGGGACGACTGTTAATCTCTGATCGCTGCCTACGGCCTCGTCACGATTGCGCCGCGCTCGGCGGCAAGCGGCCGGCCAGTTTCAATCCATCCCGGAAGCTGCGGCCCAGTAAGGTCAGTTGCAAGAGCCCCACGACAAGTTCGATAACCTGAACAGCGTAAAACACAGCGTCGAAGTTCCCGGTCGCGGCCTTGCTATTCAGGAAAAGCGCACAGGGAATCATGATCAACAGTCCATTGGCACCGATTTTCGGCATTCGTTTCTTCTTTTCTTCGACGATCCGGCCTTTGCGCCCTTTGGCGAGGAAAAATCCACTTCCACCGACACCCGCCATCAGGACTACGAGGGGAATCAACCCGTAATAGGCAATGGCATGCTTGACGATCTTGACGGCCTCCTGCCCCATGAATAATTCGGATACCAAAGTCGAGGTCCAGAAAGTGGCGACGACAAGCATGGCAAGGGCACCGGCAGTCGCGTGGATGATGGACTTTTTCATGAGTTCATTCCTTGTTGGGAAGGGGGGTTGATTGAAGGCGGGCGTCAAGTTCCCGCAGGACGCTCAGAGTCGTTTTCCAATCTGAAAGGGCGACACCCCTTGCCAATGCCTTGGACCAGACTGCATGCAAGCCCATGGCTTTGCCGTACGCTTCCTGCCCTGCCGGGGTGAGTTCATAGAGCGGAGACCTGAGATTGCGCGGGTTCTCGTGGACAGCGAGCAGTTGATCCTTGATGGCGAGATTGAGCTGTTTCTGAGCCCCTTGGCGCGAGATACCCATTGCTGCGGCAATCTGCGGGCAGGACATGGCATCTCCTGACAAGGCGAGTGCGCCGAGCACTTGCCAGCGTGCGCTGGACATTCCCAGCGGGGCGACCATCTGATTGCCTTTTTCGAGGAGAAGCGAGTTGAGACGAAATATCTCAAGCATGATCTCTGTCAAGACCTCGCGTTGAGTGTCACCGGTTTTGGTCACAGCGGCTCCTTATCTGATCAATGCATGGGCACCTTGACAACCAGTTTCCATTAATGGAAACTGGTTGTCAACTGCTTCGATAGTTATGTTCGATAGCTATCGCAACGTTTGTCGACCCAGTTCATCCAACATGCGCCGCTGATTGCTCCGGCCGAGAACCAGCCGCCCAAGGCTGGGCGCCAATGAGCGTGGCAAGTTCTCTCCGCTCGGCCCCGGCCGGCATTGTCGCCGCCCCGCCATCCGCAGCGGCGAGGAAAGCGCACTTTGCTTGACTGCCCTGCTGCGCAGGGGGTTCATCAGTACCGAGTTGTAAGCCATTGAGCTGGCTCGGTGATGGCATCCCTCATCCTCGTCTTGACATCCGACGCGCATTCAATCATGATGAACTGGTCAGTCTGACTAGTTTGTTGGCGAGGAGCGTCATCATGCACACATGGCAACTGCAGGAGGCCAAGAGCCGCTTCAGCGAGTTGGTGGATTGCACTCTTACCGAAGGGCCGCAGCTTGTGACGCGGCGCGGTGCGGAGGCGGTCGTGGTAATGGCCGCGCCGGAATACCGGCGCCTGCTGGCCGGGCCGTCCTTGCTGGCGGTGTTGAATGGCGCGCCGCGCGGCGAAGCGCTGGATATTTCCCGTTCCGCTGAAGCGGTGCGAGCACTCGACTTGTGAAGTATCTGCTCGACACCTGCGTGCTGTCGGAATTGGTCAAGACGGCGCCGGAGGCCAGGGTGTTGGCGTGGATCAATGCGCGTGCCGAAAGCGATCTGCATGTTGCCGCGATGTCGCTGGCGGAACTGCGTCGCGGCGTGGCGCGCTTGCCCGCGTCGCGCCGCAAGACCGATCTGACGGCATGGCTTGAACAATTGCAGGCCGGGTTTGCCGACCGGATACTGCCTTTTACACGCGAGACGGCCGCTTACTGGGGCGAGATGTGCGCCCGCGTCGAGGCTGACGGGCGCACCATGGCTGCCTTCGATTCGATCATCGCGGCGACGGCGGTTGAACACGGGTTGGTCCTGGTGACACGCAATGACCGCGACTTCGTGGCGGCGCTGCCCGTGGTGTTCAATCCCTGGGCGATCGCATAAGACGCCCTCACGTCCGGTCAGGCTGCCACGCCGTATCGCCGGCGCCGACTTTTGGCTCGCGGTTAGAATCCTTCAATCATGCTGATTCATCCCCAGTTCGACCCCATCGCCATTTCCATCGGTCCGCTCGCCGTGCGCTGGTACGGGCTCATGTACCTCGCCGGCTTCATCGCCTTTCTCTGGCTCGGCAAGCGGCGCGCGCAATCGCAGCCCTGGCATGGCATGAATGCACAGGATGTCGACGACCTGCTGTTCTACGGCGTACTCGGCGTGGTGCTGGGCGGCCGGCTGGGTCAGGTGATCTTCTACGAGCCGGGCTACTACCTCGCGCATCCGCTGGAAATCCTCGCGGTATGGAAGGGCGGCATGGCCTTTCATGGCGGCATGCTCGGCGTGTTCGTGGCGATGGCGCTGTGGGCGCGCAAGTCGGGCAGGACGTTCTTCCAGGTCACCGACTTCATCGCGCCGCTGGTGCCGCTGGGCCTCATGGCCGGGCGCATCGGCAATTTCATCAACGGCGAACTGTGGGGTCGTGCGGCCGATCCCGCCTTGCCCTGGGCGATGATTTTTCCGCACGTCGACAGTTTGCCGCGCCACCCGTCGCCGCTGTATCAGGCGGCCGGCGAAGGCTTGCTGCTGTTCGTCGTCCTGTGGCTGTTTTCGGCGCGCCAGCGGGCGGTGGGCGCGGTGTCGGGCATGTTCATGATCGGCTATGGCGCGCTGCGCTTCATCGCCGAATATTTTCGCGAGCCGGATCACGGCATCTTCGGCGTCTCCTACGTCGTCAGCATGGGGCAGTGGCTGTCGCTGCCGATGATCCTGTTCGGGCTCTGGTTGTTGCTGAAGAAGCCGGCCCGTCGGTGAGCGAAGCTCTCAGCAAGGGCAAGGACGTGAGCGGCGAACACAGGAGCGCATCGCCAGGCAGCGCGTACCGGTTGTTCATGCGACGGCTTGCTGGAACCGTGGCGGTTCTTTCGGGCGGTGCCTCGCTGCTGTGTTTCCTGACGGCGAGGCTGCCGCCGCTGGACGACTGAGCCCGGGAACGCCGTTGTCCGCGCCGAGGCCGACCGGCATCAGGCGGCGTGCGCTTCCAGCGCCTGGTCGATTTCGCTCTTCATGCCCATGGCGTCTTGTCCCCCTTTGGATTCATTCGGGCGCGACGACGCAGCGATCACGCCCGGCCCTTTTCCCCTCGAACAGCGCCTTGTCGGCGCACTCGATCGCTGCATGCAGTTCCATATCCTCTTTCACCCGGCACAGGCCCATGGTCACCGTCATGGCAAGGGGTCCGGTTTGCGGAACCATGACAGGAGTCTCGCGCACCAGATTGATCAAGCGTTGTGCGGCCAGAGCGGCCTCTTCGGCAGATCTCGTTTGCATCAGCAGGAGAAACTCTTCGCCACCGAAGCGATACAACGGCTGTCCCGGCCGTATGTGGCGTTTCAGCGTGTCGGCCAGATGGACCAGGGCGATATCGCCCACCGGATGACCGTGAGTGTCATTGATGTGCTTGAAGTGATCGACATCGATCACCGCCACGTAAAGCATCAGGCTGTTGCGCCTGCAAACCCTCTGTAGCTCGATGAATTCCTCTTCGAGCCCGTAGCGCAGCGGCAGCCCGGTCAGGTGGTCGTGTCGCACGGCTGTGGCCAGGAACTGTGTCTTGAACTCGGCCAGCATATGTATCAGCTCGGATTGCGTATCTTCGAAAACGTCCAGGTCGGCGCTTCGTCCCGGTCGTCCCGCCAGCACATCCTCGCAGATGGAACGAATGGCATCGTGCATGGATTGATGCACGGCCAGAAGTCGCTGCGTACGCGGCGCGCTCAGCTTTTCGAAAGCGGATTGCTTCGACACGAACCAGCAACCGAAACGGCACAAGGTGTGTGCTTCGGCAGCGAGCACGTCCTCGCCAGGGGAAGTGCGCAGTACCGCGCAGCGCATCACGCGGCGCGACCAGTTCAGGTGTGCCTCCACCGCCGCGTCGAGTTCGCTGGCGAAACTCTCCAATTCAGAAGACAAGTCAGGCATGTTGGTTGCTGTTCGTGATCCAGTTGTGTGCGCCAAGACGCTCCCGGCAATCCTCCCGAAATGGCATCTTTTCCCTATGTCTAAAGTTAACGATACAGCGGAAAAACCATTCTGTGGGACCGGACGCCAGTACGGCGGTGCCAGTCCGGGAATGTGGTCGATCGGTCATGAGCCTTGCGGCTGCACCATCGTTTCGCGGAGGGCTCTGGGTGCTGAGGAAGCATTTCCCGGTGCGCGTGTCAGGCAAGCCCCTCGCGCAAGGTGGCCAGATAGCGCAAGCCGGCAATTGCGCGACTGCCGTACCACGAGACCATTTCGCCGTCGATGCGGGCTACCGGTCGTTGCGCCAGCACGCTGACCTCGGCCAGGTCGCGATCTGTGAAGGCATAGGGTTCCGAGGGCAGCAGCACGCGCTCGACATCCGCCAGCCACGGTGCATCCCATGCGAATTCCGGAAAGCGCGCTGCCGCTTGCGCCGGCAGCGTGTCCCAGCCGGCGGCAGCGAGCATGGCCGCAATGTAGGTGTCGCACCGGACGGTCATCCAGGGATCGCGCCAGATCGGATAGAGCACCGCCTCGCGGGGTAGCGTTGCCGTTACGGCAGCGAGGTGCGCGCGAGCGTCGCCAAACTCCGCCGCGAGTCGTGCGGCTTCGGCGTCGCGCCGGAAAATCGCGCCGAGCAGTGCGTACAGGGCGAGGTTGTCATCCACGGTCTGCGGATGCACGACCACCACCTGCGGCACGAACTGCGCCATGGCTTCCACGGCCTCGCGCCGGTTCTCGTCGATGTCGGCGATCAGGTGGGTCGGCGCCAGATTGCGAACCACATCGAGCTTGACGTCCTTGGTGCCGCCGACCTTGGGCACATGACGCAGAAGCTGCCGCGGATGGACGCAGAAACCGGTGCGACCGACCAGGTGATCGGCCAGCCCCAGGTCGCAGATGAGTTCCGTCAGGCTCGGCACCAGGCTGACGATGCGCGGCACGCCCTCGCAGGGCAGATGTTCGCGTCCGAGCGCGTCGACCAGCGCCATTACAGGTCTAGGCCGCGCGGTTTTCTTCCGCCGCGGGCGAAAATCGCGTCGAACACGGGGTTGGGCAGCAGGCGCATGAGCTTGGCGACCACGCCCATCTGCCAGGGAATCACCGTGTAACTGGTGCCGCCTTCGATGGCGCGGGCGAAGCGCCGGGCGGCTTCATCGGCGGCGAGGATGAAGGGCATCGGATAGGAATTCACCGCCGTCATCGGTGTCGCGATATAGCCGGGCACGAGGGTGACCACCTTGACGCCGCTGCCGTGCAATTCGATGCGCAGGGATTCGAGGTAGGCGATGCTGGCGGCCTTCGATGCCGAATAGGCGCCTGCACCCGGCAGGCCGCGAATCCCCGCGACCGAGGCAATGCCCACCAGGCGGCCGCTGCCGCGTGCCTTCATGGCTGCAACGAAGGGTTGCAGAGTCTGAGCCATGCCCATCACGTTGGTCTGGAAAACGCGCTGGAAAGCCGGCAGGTCATCGGCTTCATCGGCCAGCGTGCCGACCGAGATGCCGGCATTGGCGATGACGATGTCGGGGCAACCGTGGCGCGCGATGAAATCCGCCGCCGCGGCCCGCAGCGCCTCGCCATCGCCCACATCCAGCGGGTAGCAGAGGTGCGTGCCGGGAAGGGCTGCAGCCAATTCGGCAAGCCGATCCCGGCGTCGCGCCGCCAATCCTAGGGTGGCGCCCGCCGCCGCGTAATTGCGGGCCAGCGCTTCACCGATGCCGCTCGATGCGCCGGTCAAAAAAATGCGCACGGGATCGGGGATTACTTGCGGCCTGCTTCGGCGCGGACGCGCGCGATCAACTGGTCGATGTTGGCCAGCAGCTGGTCGTAGTCGCCGGGCGTCAGCGCCAGGTATCTGCCATGCACCATTACGGCGGGGACGCCTGTCAGCCCGCCTGCCAGCGTCAGTTCGCGCGCCTGCTGCACGCGTGTCTGGATGCCGAAGGACGACCATGTTTCGGCGAACTTCTTCGCCTCGACGCCCTTCTTCACCACCCATTCGAACATGATCTTTTCGTCATCCAGGCGCAGGCGCTCAACGTGGATCGCGTGGAACACCTCGCCGTGCATTATCTCCAGCTGATTCATGGCTTCCAGGGTGTAGTACAGCCTGGCGCCGGGCAACCATTTGTTGTTGGGGAATATCGCCGGTACGCGACGAAAGCTGGCATCGGCGGGCAGTTTCTTCACCCATGCCGCCAGCGCCGGCTCGAAATCGAAGCAGTGCGGGCAGCCGTACCAGAAAAACTCGGTGATCTCGATCTTGTTCTTGTCGGCCGCCAGCGGCGGATTGATCACGCGGAAATCAAGTCCCTCTTTCAGTTCGGCCGCTGCTGCGCCGACTGCGGTCAGCAATCCAAGCGTCGCCAGAATTGCTGCCAGAATTGTCCGCCATGCCCTCATTGCCGACTCCTATTCCTTCTGCTTGATAACGGTGCCCTGCACTCCATTTTGTGACAGCAAGGTGCGCGCCTTGTTCATTTCCTCGGGACTGCGGAAGGGGCCGACACGCACGCGATGCATGGTGCCCTTTTCGGGAATGCTGACTTCCTGGACGCTGGCTTCAAGGCCGGTGAGCGCGAGCTTGGCCTTGAGGTTGTCGGCATCGGGAGCCTTCTGGAAAGCGCCCACCTGGAGGAAGTAGATATCTGTCGGCACCGGCTTGGCGTCGACCACGGGCGCCGCCGGTGCGGCCGGGGTCGCCGGTGTTACCGAAACGGCCGGAGGCGGCGCGGCAGAACCGGAGCCCGCCGGCTGCTTGCCTTCAAGGATGCCGTAGAACTCGAAGCGCTGCTTGTCGTTGGGCTTGTCGCCGGGCTTGCCGGGCAGGGGCGCCGGAATCTGTGCGGTGCCGGCTGAACCGGGGGGCGCGGCCTTGTCCTTCTCGGCCTTGGGTGCGCCTTCGTACTTGTTGAGGAAGGGCAGCGGGGACTTGTTGAGATACAAAACCACGCCGAAGGCGATCGACACGCCGATGACCAGGCCGATAAAAACGCCAAGCAGGGTGCCGCCGCCGCTCTTCTTTTGCGATGACCGATTGCCCGACGCCGGGCGCGAGGTCTTGTCGGAATTTCTGTCGAATTTGCCCATACCGTTCCTGGTCGATTTCAAGTTGAGACGCGAAGACAAGCCGAAGACAGTGCTGTAGCACGGCAAGGCGCTGACGAAAACGCAGTTTCAGTGAAGGCTAATGCTAGTTTCATCAGCGTTAAGCGTAGCGGCCGGAACTACAAAGTATTGACTTGAAAGCGGCTTGGAATCACATGCTCACCGGTTGCGAAACCCCTAGCAGGGAAAGGCCGTTCTGCAGCACCTGCCGGGTTGCCAACGCCAGCGCCAGCCGCGCCTGGCGCGTCGCCTCGTCATCGACCAGCACCCGCTCGGCGTTGTACCAGCTGTGAAAATCGCCGGCCAGGTCCTTGAGGTAGAAGGCCAGAGCATGCGGCGCGTAGTCCCGCGCCGCCTGTTGAATCAGTTCGGGAAATTCGGCCAGCCGCGCGCACAGCGCGGTTTCCCGTTCATGCAGCAGCGGCGTCAGATCGGCGCGCGCCAGCAAGGATTGATCGCCATCCCACTGCGCCAGCACCGAGCAGATCCTGGCGTGGGCGTACTGCACGTAGTACACCGGGTTGTCGTTGCTTTCCGACTTCGCCAGGTCGAGATCGAAATCCAGCGCCTGATCGCATTTGCGCAGCATGTAGAAGAAGCGGCAGGCGTCATTGCCGACTTCGGCCCGCAACTGGCGCAGGGTTACATATTCGCCGGAACGCGTGGACATCGAGGCCTTCTGGCCGTCGCGGAACAGGCTGACGAACTGCACCAGCGCTACGTCGAGCCGGTCGGCATTGGCTCCGGAGGCGCTCAGAGCGCCCTTGACGCGGGGGATGTAGCCGTGATGGTCGGCGCCCCAGACATCGATCACCTTGTCGAAGCCGCGCTCGAATTTGTTCAGGTGATAGGCGATGTCGGAGGCGAAATAGGTATACAGGCCGTTGTCGCGCTGGACCACGCGGTCCTTCTCGTCGCCGAAGGCCGTCGAGGTGAACCACTTGGCGCCGTCCTGCAGGTAGATGTGGCCGGACTGTTCGAGCGCCGCCACGGCGCGCGCCACCATGCCGGTGTCGAACAGGCTGCGCTCGGAGAACCAGACATCGAAATGCACGCCGAACTCTTCCAGGTCGGCGCGGCAATCCGCCAGCTGCTCGGAGAGCACGTGGCTGTGGACGTAGGCCCAGTCTTCGCCCAGCAGGTCCTTGCCGGCGAGGATCAGGCCGTCGAGCCGCGCCTCGGCATCGTCCGTCTCCGGCACGCAGGCCAGCACCGCTTCGGCCGGATGCACGTAGCGGTCGCCGTGGGCCTGCTTGATCTGCTCCGCCATCTCGAACACGTAGCCGCCCTGATAGGCGTTGGGCGGGAAGGGCACGGGTTCGTCGAACAGTTCCAGATAACGCAGCCAGGCGGACACCGCGAGGATGTCCATTTGCCGTCCGGCATCATTGACGTAGTACTCGCGCGTCACCTCGTAGCCGGCGAAGGCCAGCAGCGAGGCCAGGCTGGCGCCATACGCCGCGCCGCGGCCGTGACCGACGTGCAACGGGCCGGTGGGGTTGGCGGAAACGAATTCGACCTGCAGCTTGACCCGGCCGGCCGGGCCGCGACCGAAATCGTGTCCCGCCGCGAGCACCGCGCCGACTACGGCGGTGCGCGCCGCCGCGGACAGGGTGAAGTTGATGAAGCCGGCGCCGGCAATCTCGACCTTGACCACGGCGGTGGATGACGGCAATTCGCGCACCAGACGCTCGGCAATCTGGCGCGGATTGGCTTTCAGTTCGCGTGCCAGCTGCATCGCCAGGTTGCTGGCGAAGTCGCCGTGGCTGGCCTGTTTTGGGCGCTCAAGGAGGATTTCGGCGCCGAACTGTTCGGGCGCCACGCTGCCCAGCGCGGTGCGCAGCAGGCCGGCGAGATGCTGACGAACATCGAGGGCAATGTCGGTGGGTGCGCTGGATGCGGCCATATCTAAGCCTGACCGAGAGGCCTCGAACGGGTGATCTCCGTGAGGCCGGCATGGACAAGTGAACGAACAAGGGGAGAACCCCCCTTGTATATCCCCCGAGTGAGAACAAGGGGGCCGGCCCCCTTGTAAATTCCCCGACACCGGGGCTCCGGACAAATATGCCCAGAAAATGTGAAGAGTTGAGTCATGGACGAGTTCGTGGAATCAAGGGTACGCAGCGGGTGAGTGGTGAATTATACTTCCCGTTCCTCGTCCGCCCCAGCCCCCCCGTGCGCATCTTCCGCCTCATCCGCATCGCCCGCGTTGCCTATCTCTACGGCCTCGACAGCCTGGTCCTCGAACACGAACTCGAGCCGAGCTTCCGCGCGCGCATGCTGTTCGCGGCGCAACGGCTGATGTTCTGGCGCGATGTCTCGGCGCCGCGCGCCGTGCGGCTAAGGCAGGCGCTGGAAGATCTGGGGCCGATTTTCGTCAAGTTCGGCCAATTGCTGTCCACCCGGCGCGACCTGCTGCCGCTGGATATCGCCGACGAGCTGGCCAGGCTGCAGGATCGCGTGCCACCGTTTGCGTCGGAGCTGGCCATCGCGGAACTGGAGAAAGCCTACGGCAAACCGGTGGACCAGGTATTTGCGGAATTCGACCGGGAGCCGGTTGCCTCGGCCTCGGTGGCGCAAGTGCATTTTGCGGTGCTGCCGGACGGCCGCGAAGTCGCGGTGAAAATCCTGCGCCCCGGCATCCAGCCGGTGATCGAGCACGACATCGCGCTGCTGCAGGTTGCCGCCAGCCTGCTCGAAACCCTCTGGGCCGATGGCCGCCGCCTCAAGCCGCGCGAGGTGGTCGCCGAGTTCGACAAGTACCTGCACTACGAGCTGGACCTGATGCGCGAGGCGGCCAACTGCTCGCAACTGCGGCGCAATTTCGAGGGCTCCGATCTGCTGATCCTGCCCGAGGTGCATTGGGACTGGTGTACGCAAAGCGTGATGGTGATGGAGCGCATGCACGGCACGACGATTTCGCAAATCGACGCGCTGCGCGAGAAGGGCGTCGATATTCCGCGCCTGGCCCGCGCTGGCGTCGAGATTTTCTTCACCCAGGTGTTCCGCGACGGCTTCTTCCATGCCGACATGCATCCGGGCAACATCTTCGTCGCCACCGAGGGGCCGCGCAAGGGCAGCTACATCGCGCTCGATTTCGGCATCGTCGGCACCTTGTCGGACGAAGACAAGAACTATCTGGCGCGCAACTTCCTCGCCTTCTTCCAGCGCGATTACAAGCGCGTCGCGGAAGTGCATATCGAATCGGGCTGGGCGCCGAAGGAAACCCGGGTCGACGAGTTCGAGGCGGCGATCCGTTCCGTGTGCGAACCCTTCTTCGACCGGCCGCTGAAGGACATATCGCTGGGACGCGTGCTGCTGCGCCTGTTCCAGACATCGCGCCAGTTCAACGTCGAAATCCAGCCGCAACTGGTGCTGCTGCAAAAAACCCTGCTCAATGTCGAAGGCCTCGGTCGCGAACTCGATCCCGAGCTCGATTTGTGGAAGACGGCGCTGCCCTATCTGGAACGCTGGATGAGCGAGCAACTGGGCTGGCTGGCACTGGAAAACAACATCAAGCGCGAGGCCGCCAGCTGGGCCAAGCTGCTGCCGACGCTGCCGCGACTGGTGCACCAGGCGCTGACGGCCACCGCGACGCCCGCGCCCAACCTTGAACTGGAGAGCTTGGCCGCGGAGATACGCAGCATGCGCCAGCTGCTTTGGCTGGCGTTTGCGGTCGCTGCATTTGCGCTGGGCTTCGCGATACTGCAATAAGGAGGATTCCAGATGCTGGTCTGGTTTGTCGTGCTCTATCTGATGGTCTCGGTCGGCATCGGACTGTTTGCCGCCACCCGCGTCCATAACGCCCGTGATTTCGCCATTGCCGGCCGCAGCCTGCCGCTGCCGGTGGTCACCGCCACGGTATTCGCCACCTGGTTCGGCGCCGAAGCCGTGTTCGGCGTCTCGGCCACCTTCGTCAAGGACGGCCTCGGCGGCGTGGTGGCCGACCCTTTCGGTTCCGCGATGTGCCTCATCATCGCCGGCGTCATTTTCTCGCGCTACCTGTACAAGCTCAACATCATCACCCTCGGCGACTTCTACCGCATGCGCTACAACCGCACGGTGGAGGTAGTCACCACGGTCTGCATCGTGCTCTCCTACCTCGGCTGGGTGGCGGCGCAGATCAAGGCGCTCGGCCTGATCTTCTTCGTCGTCACCGACGGCGCCGTCTCGCAGAACGCGGGCATGGTCCTCGGCGCCGCCATCGTGCTCACCTACACCGTGTTCGGCGGCATGTTCTCGGTGGCGATCCTCGATTTCGTGCAGATGACGGTGTCGATGGGCGGCCTCCTGTTCATCGCCTGGACGGTCAGCGGAAAAGTCGGCGGTGGCGCCACGGCGGTGATCGACCATGCCGCGGCCGCCGGCAAACTGGACTTCTTCCCCGCGCCCGACCCCTGGCTGTGGCTGACCTTCATCGGCACCTGGATGACCATGATGCTCGGTTCGATCCCGCAGCAGGACGTGTTCCAGCGCATCACCTCGGCGAAGACCGCCAACATCGCGCTGTGGGGCTCGATACTCGGCGCCTCGATCTACTTCTGTTTCACCTTCGTGCCGATGTTCATCGCCTACTCGGCGACGCTGATCGACCCGGTCCTCTTCGCCGACCTGCTGCAAAAGGATTCGCAGCTGGTGCTGCCGACCCTGGTCCTGCAGCACACGCCGCTGTTCGCCCAGGTGCTGTTCTTCGGCGCCGTGCTGTCGGCCATCATGAGCTGCTCCTCGGCGACGCTGCTGGCGCCGTCGGTGACCTTCGCCGAGAACGTGATCAAGGGCTTCTACCCGAATATGGGCGACCACCAGTTCCTGCGCGTGATGCGCATCTGCCTGGTGGTGTTCACCTGCATCGTGCTGGGCTTTGCGCTGAAATCCGAGGCCTCGATTTTCAAGATGGTGGAAAACGCCTACAAGGTCACCCTGGCCGGCGCCTTCGTACCGTTGGCCGCAGGCATCTTCTGGCGTCGCGCAACGACGCAGGGCGCGCTGGCGGCGACCTTCGGCGGCCTGATTTCCTGGATCCTGATCGAGGTCCTGATCGGCGAAGCCAGCCTCGTGCCGCCGCAGTTGATCGGCCTTTGCGTCTCGATTCTCGGCATGGTCGCCGGCTCCCTGTTGCCGCAATGGGTCGGTCACCACGTGCCGGGTCAGGACCCGCACGCGATACTGCATCACCACGCCGCTTCACAGACCCATCATGCCGAGCCGGAACACAAGCACTGAACAGGCCGTCCGGTTACCGGGCCGGCGGAAGCGGTGACTGTGGCACAAGGCACGCGCACCTACCTGACCCTCTACCTGACCGGCGGCTATTTGCTGCTGATCATCTATGCGAGTTTGTATCCGCTGGCTGGCTGGCATGACAGCGGCAGTTATCCGCTGGCCTTCCTCGGCGCGGCATGGCCGCGGTACTACACCGGCTTCGACCTGGCGACCAACATGATCGCCTACCTGCCCTTCGGTTTCTTTTGCACGGCTGCATTGCGCCGCCGCCTGGCGCCGTTCCCGGCGTGGCTGGTGGCGGTGCTGTTTGGCGCCTCCCTGAGCTTTGTCCTGGAACTGCTGCAGAACTACCTGCCCAGCCGCGTGCCGTCCAATCTGGATCTGGCCTGCAATACCGCCGGCGCCCTGCTCGGCGGGCTGATTGGCGCACGCTGGGGAGCGCGCGCGCTGGATGAGGGGCATCTGGCGCGCTGGCGCCAGCGCGTGATGATGCGCGCCTACGGCGTTGACGTCGGCGTGCTGCTGATCGGGGCGTGGCTGATGACTCAGCTGTCACCCGAAACCCTGCTGTTCGGCAGCGGCAACCTGCGGCAGATGCTCGACCTGCCGCCGGTGCAGCCCTTCCTGCCGGAGCGCTTTGTCAACCTCGAAACCGTGATTGCGGCCGCCGGCCTGCTGGCGGCGGGACTGATGACCACCCTGTTGCTGCGCCGGAACGCACGCCTGCTGACCGCCGGCCTGTTGCTGGCGGCGCTGCTGATCAAGACACTCGCCCATGCCCTGCTGATGGGGCCGGCCGCGGCGCTGGCCTGGATCACGCCGGGCAACAGCATCGGCATAGCCGCAGGGCTGGTCTTGTGGTGGAGCGCGTCCTTCCTGGTCTTTCCGCTGCAGCGCGCGGCGGCGGCGCTGGCGCTGCTGTTTGCCACCGTCATGGTCAATGTCGCGCCGGAGAACCCCTATCTGCTCAACACGCTGCAAATCTGGAATCCTGGCCAGTTCCTGAATTTCAACGGCCTCACGCGCCTGATCTCTTCGTTGTGGCCCTTCCTTGCCCTGCCCTGGCTGATGATCTACCGTCCGGAACGAAACGATGCACTCAATTACTGATTTGACTAACTTGCGCGACGCCTTGCGCGACTTCTGTGCCGCGCGCGACTGGCATCGCTATCACACGCCGAAGAACCTAGTCATGGCGCTGAGCGTCGAAGCGGCTGAACTGGTCGAGCATTTCCAGTGGGCGACGCCCGAGGAAAGCCAGGCCCTCGCCCCGGAGAAGCGCGCCGAGGTCGCCGACGAAATCGCCGACGTGCTGATCTACCTGACCGAACTGGCCGACGTACTCGGCATCGACCCGATCGCGGCGGCGCGCGACAAGATCGTCAAGAATGCCCTCAAGTACCCCGCGCCGGAAAGATAGAATCCCTGTTCCTGATTCCTGATCCCCGAAAATGAGCCATTTCAAGCACCACGTGTTCTTCTGCACCAACCAGCGTGCCGCCGGCGAAGCCTGCTGCAACAACCACGGCGCCGGCGACATGCGCGCCTACGCCAAGGACAAGGTCAAGGCGCTGGGCAAAAAGCTGCCGGGCAATGTCCGCATCAATTCCGCCGGCTGCCTCGATCGCTGCGAAGAGGGGCCGGTGCTGGTGATCTACCCTGAGGCGGTCTGGTACACCTACGTGGACAAGGACGACATCGACGAGATCATCGATCAGCACCTGGTGCATGGCAAGGTCGTAGACCGGCTCAAGATCTGAACAATGTCGCGCCACGAGCGAGTCCTGGTCGACGGGCCGGACGGCAAGATCGAGGTTTTCGTCGAAGGACATGAAAATCCGCAGGGCATCGCGCTGATCGCCCATCCGCATCCGTTGTTCGGCGGCACTGCCGACAACAAGGTGGTGACCACGTTGTCGCGCGCCTTTCGCGAGCGCGGCTGCATCACGCTGCGGCCGAGCTTTCGCGGCGTCGGCGGCAGCGAGGGCGAGCACGACCATGGTGATGCCGAGACCGACGACGTGCTGGCAGTACACGACTGGGCACGCGTCCGTTATGCCGACGTGCTGATAGCGTCCGGCGTCCCGCTGCCGCTTTATCTGGCCGGCTTTTCCTTCGGCGCCTATGTCACCACGCGCCTGGCCAGGCGCCTTGCGGCAGCCGGCGACCCGGCGCGCTGGCTGGTGCTGGTCGGTACTGCCGCAGGCCATGTCGAAGGCACGCGCAGCTACGATACCGAGGCGGTGCCGGCCGACACGCTGGTGATCCACGGCTCGGAAGACGACACCGTGCGTCTGGCCAACGTTTTGGCCTGGGCCGAGCCGCTGAGTCTGCCTGTCGTCGTGATCCCCGGTGCCGACCATTTCTTCCATCGCCGCCTGCATTTGATCCGCGACATCATTCATCGCGCGTGGCGCTAATGCGCATGGCAGCAAGCTCCACCCGCAAAAGATGAAACGCGCGAAAGGCAAATTGAAGGCCCGCCCCTCCCATCCGCTCCGCGGCCCACGGCAGGCATTGCACTGCCTGCCGGCTGCGGCGGCGCAACGCATGCGTCGCGAAACCCCGCCTCGCCCCCTCGCGGGGAGGCTTCTGGTCAGATCGCTTCGCTCGACTATGACCAGTCGCTCCGAACAAGGTATTTCACGGTAAATGAGTCCTTTGGTCGTCAGCGATCTGCGCAAGTCCTACGACGGCCGCGAAGTCGTCGCCGGGCTCAATTTCGAACTGCAGCGCGGCGAGTGCTACGGCCTGCTCGGCCCCAACGGCGCCGGCAAAACCACCACCCTGCGCTGCTGCCTCGGCCTCACTGCGCCGGACTCGGGCGAGATTACGCTGGTCGGCGAGCCGGTGCCGGCGCGCGCCCGTGAAGCACGCATGAAAATCGGCGTGGTGCCGCAATTCGACAACCTCGACCCCGACTTCACCGCCGCCGAAAACCTCATCGTCTATGGCCGCTACTTCGGCATGGCCGATGCTGCGATCCGCCCGAAGATCGCCGATCTCCTCGATTTCGCAGGCCTCGCCGGCAAGGAAGACGCCAACATCCGCACCCTGTCCGGCGGCATGAAGCGGCGCCTGACCCTGGCCCGCGCGCTGGTGAACGATCCCGAGCTGCTGCTGCTCGACGAGCCCACCACCGGCCTCGACCCGCAGGCGCGCCACCTCATCTGGGAACGCCTCAAGCGCCTGCTGGCGCAGGGCAAGACCATCCTGCTGACGACGCATTTCATGGACGAGGCCGAGCGACTCTGCCGGCGTCTGGCCATCATCGACGACGGGAAAATGGTGGCCGAAGGTGCGCCGCGAGAGTTGATCCAGCAGCATATCGAGGCGCAGGTGGTCGAGGTCTATGGCGAAGATGCGCCGGGCTGGGCCGCGCGCGAAGCGCATGCATTTTCGCGTCGCGTCGAAGTCAGCGGCGAAACAGCCTTCTGCTATGTCGAGGACGCCACGCCGCTGCTCGCCCACCTCGCCGCCTGGCCCGCGCTGCGCACCCTGCACCGTCCGGCGAACCTCGAAGACGTGTTCCTCAAACTTACCGGCCGGGAACTGCGGGACTAGCATGACCATGATCCCGCAACTCTCGCTGCGCGCCTTCGCCGTCTGGCGGCGCAACTTCCTGGTCTGGAAGAAACTGGCGATCCCCTCGCTGCTGGGCAATCTGGCCGACCCGATGATCTACCTGTTCGGCCTCGGCTACGGCCTGGGCGGGCTGCTGCCGCAGATCAACGGCGTGTCCTACATCGCTTTCCTTGCCAGCGGCACGGTGTGCGCCTCGACCATGAATGCGGCTTCGTTCGAGGCACTGTATTCGGCTTTCTCGCGCATGCATGTGCAGCGCACCTGGGAAGCGATCATGAATGCGCCGGTGACGCTGGAGGATGTGATGGCCGGCGAACTGCTGTGGGCAGCCGCCAAGGCGACGCTGTCTGGTGTGGCGATCCTGGTCGTCATTACCCTGCTGGGTTTCGTCGCCTCGCCGCTGGCGCTGTGGGCGCTGCCGGTAATCTTCCTCACCGGGCTGGCCTTTGCCGCGCTCGGCCTGATCGTCACCGCACTGGCGCCATCCTACGATTTCTTCATGTACTACTTCACCCTGTTCATCACGCCGATGGTGCTGCTGTGCGGCGTGTTCTTCCCGCCCGACCAGTTGCCGCCGCTGGTGCAGGCGGTGGCGGCCTGGTTGCCGCTGACGCACGCGGTGGCGCTGGTGCGGCCCCTGCTGTTCGGCGAGATTCCGGCCGACATCGTGGTGCACATTGCGGCCCTGCTGGCGGTTGCACTGGTTGCCTTCTGGATTGCGCTGACGCTGATCCGGCGCCGTCTGCTGAAGTAAAATTGCCCCATGGACATCATCATCAACGGCGAGCCGCAACGGCTGGCCGAACCGCTGACCGTAGCCGCCCTGCTCGAAGCCCGTGGCCTGGCCGGCAAGCGCGTGGCCGTCGAACGCAACGGCGAAATCGTGCCGAAGAGCCAGCATGCGGAAACGGCGCTGGCGAGTGGCGATCAGATCGAAATTGTCGTCGCCGTCGGCGGCGGTTGAACGTACCTTCAGGATTCCTCACCATGAGTTCAGATTCGCTCGTCATCGCCGGCAAGGCCTATAACTCGCGGCTGCTGGTCGGCACCGGAAAATACAAGGACTTCGCGCAGACCCGTGAAGCCATCGACGCCTCGGGCGCCGAGATCATCACGGTGGCCATCCGCCGCACCAACATCGGGCAGGAGCCGGGCCAGCCCTCGCTGCTGGAAGTGCTGCCGCCCTCGCAATTCACCATCCTGCCCAACACGGCGGGTTGCTACACGGCCGATGATGCGGTGCGCACCCTGCGCCTCGGCCGCGAGCTGCTCGACGGCCATGCGCTGTGCAAGCTCGAAGTGCTGGGTGATCCGCACACGCTGTTCCCCAACATGCCGGAAACCCTCAAGGCCGCCGCAACGCTGGTCAAGGACGGTTTCCAGGTGATGGTGTATTGCGCCGACGATCCGATCCAGGCGCGCATGCTGGAAGACATCGGCTGCGTCGCGATCATGCCGCTGGCCTCCTTGATCGGCTCCGGCATGGGCATCCTGAATCCGTGGAACCTGAAGCTGATCATCGAGCAGGCCAAAGTACCGGTGCTGGTCGATGCCGGCGTCGGCACGGCGTCGGATGCGGCGATCGCGATGGAACTCGGTTGCGATGGCGTGCTGATGAATACCGCGATTGCCGGCGCGCAGGACCCGGTGCTGATGGCCGGCGCCATGAAGAAGGCGGTCGAAGCCGGCCGCGAAGCGTATCGCGCCGGGCGCATGCCGAAAAAGTTTTACGCCGCGACGCCCAGTTCCCCGAGTGGCGGATTGATCGGCGGCAAGTGAAGCGTCTCTTCACCAGCGTCCTCTTTGCGGTACTGCTGGGTTCGGCGCAGGCCGAGGATGCGCCGCAAATCGTGACTCCGGCCGAGGCACAGCCGGCGCTGGAAGTCCCGGTCCAGCGGATGGGCTACGCCTTCGAGCAGCCGGAAATCCTGATCCGCCAGCGCCTGTTCGGTCTCGCCCACGGGCTCTCCCTGCTGGCGGCGGCCTGCCTCGATCTGCCGGCGTATTCGGGATCGATCCAGGACGCCTACGCCGCATGGCACGCGAAGCAGGCCAAGACCATCGAAGTCATCGTGCATGACCTTGCCCGCTATTACTTCGGGGCGCGCGCCGGCGAGGCACAGTGGCCCGATTTGTCGCGTGCCCTGAACCTCGGCAACCGCATCGAGTCGGCATTGAATGAAGTCACCCTGCATGCTGCCTGCGCCAGCCTGCCCGAGGCGATCGGCCGGCCGCGCTACGAACTCGACAGGATGCTGGTCGAAGGTATCGAACCCGCTGCCAGAGAGACCGCCGTTACCAGCCCGGGCCTTGCCTGCCGGGAATGCCCCTCCGGGGGCCGGCAAAGCGGAAGCCCTGGTACGCAGAGCGAGCCAGCGCCGAGTTTTCATAAGCCCGCCGAATGAGCGAGATCGACGACGAGGCAGCAGCGGAGCGCCGCGCCGGCCACATCCGCAGTTTCGTCCTGCGCCAGGGGCGGGTCTCCGATGCACAGCGGCGCTTCCACGAGGAAGGCATGCCGCGCTGGGGCATTCCCTATCGGTCGGGCGCGCTGGATTTCGATGCCGTCTTCGGCCGCCGCGCCCACCGGATTCTCGAAATCGGCTGCGGCATGGGCGAAACCACGGCGACCATTGCCGCCGCGCATCCGCAGAACGACTACCTCGGCATCGAGGTGCACACGCCCGGCGTCGGCAGCCTGCTGAAGGAAATCGCCACGCGCGAGCTGTCCAACCTGCGCGTGATCCAGCACGACGCGGTCGAGGTGGTGCGCGACATGATTGCGCCGGGTTCGCTGTCCGGCGTCCATGTCTTCTTTCCCGATCCGTGGCCGAAGAAGCGCCAGCAGAAGCGCCGCCTGATCCAGCCCGAATTCGTCAAGCTGCTGGCGACGCGGCTGGCGCCGAGCGGCTACCTGCATTGTGCGACCGACTGGGAGGAGTACGCTATTCAGATGTTGAACGTGCTCTCCGCCGAACCGCAGCTGACCAACATGGCCAAGGACTTCATTCCGCGCCCTCCCTACCGGCCGCAGACCAAATTTGAAACGCGTGGCTTGCGGCTGGGCCACGGCGTGTGGGACGTGGTTTTTCGGCGCAGGGTCTGAGAGTGTTCAATCTCGACGTTCGCTCCGTCATCCTGATCGCGGGCATCATGAGCCTGATGATGGGCGTGGTGCTGTTTTTCCTCAAGCGCAACTACCCGCCGTCGATCAAGGGACTGGGCGAATGGGCGGCAGCGCCGATGGTGCTGTTTGCCGCCAGCCTGCTGTTCGCCGCGCGGGGCGCGATCCCGGCGCTTTTTTCCATCTTGCTCGCCAACCTGATGCTGTTCGCCGGTACCTCGCTGCTGTACTTCGGCACCCAGCGGTTTTTCGGCTTGAAGCCTTCCATCAAGCTCTGGAGCGGGCTGGCCTTCGCCGCGCTGTTGCCGCTCGCCTGGTTCGCCGTGATCGAGCCGCACCACGGCGCCCGCGTCGCGGCCATTGGCGCTTTCATGACCCTGCTCGCGCTGGCGCACGCCCGCCTGATACTCGTCTGCGGCCCGCGTACGTTTTCCACCTACTTCGCCGGCACGGCCCTGCTGATGCTGGCGGTTTCCCAGGCGCTGCGTTTCGCCTCCTCGTTCGACCTGCCGGCCAGCGACGGGATTTTTGACAACTCCTCGCCGGGGCAGGGAACGTTCGTTTCGATCTATGCCTTTGCCATTCTCACGGCCACCATCGGCATGGTGCTGATGGCCACCGACCGGCTGCGCGGCGAGCTCGAGCATCTGGCCACCCACGACTCGTTGACTGGCGCCCTCAATCGGCGCGCCCTGATCGAAGCCTGTGCGCTGGAACTGGCGCGCTGCCGTCGCAACTATCAGGTCATGGCGCTGCTGGTGATGGACCTCGATCATTTCAAGGCGATCAACGACACCCACGGTCACCAGACCGGCGACCGCGTGCTGGTCGATTTTGCGGGTCGCGTCGGGCACGTGCTGCGCCAGCCGGATCGTTTCGGGCGCTTCGGCGGCGAGGAATTCGTCGTGCTGCTGCCCGAGACCTCGCTGGCGGAAGCGCGGGTTGTGGCGGAACGGATTCGCGCCGAAGTCGCATCGGGCCACAAGGATCTGCCGGCGTGCACCGTGAGCATCGGCGTGGCGGTCAGCGGTCCGGATGACCTGGAAGTGGACGCGATCGTTGCCCGCGCCGACGCCGCGATGTATCGCGCCAAGGAAGGCGGCCGCAATCGCGTCGAGACCGCACTGGAATAGGCGCCGTGGCTTTCGTTGCTCATCCGTTGTGGCTGGTCGGCTTTCGCCCCTTCTTTGCCCTTGCCTGCCTTGCCGGGCTCAGCCTGCCGCTGCTCTGGGTCGCGATATTTCTCGGCACGATCGCGGCGCCCCACGCAAGCGTTTCCGCGGTGCAGTGGCATGCCCACGAGATGTTCTTCGGCTTCGGCTGGGCCGTGCTTGGCGGTTTCCTGCTGACCTCGACCAAGAATTGGGTGGGAATTCGCGGCTATCACGGCGCGGCCCTTGTGTTTCTGGTCGCGGCCTGGCTGTTCGAGCGCGCGGGCATGTGGTTCGGCGGGAACTGGCCGGCTTCGCTGTTCGGCATCTCCAACGTACTGTTTCTCGCCTCGATTGTCGCCATGCTGCTGTGGACGCTGGTACGCCACCGCAAGCAGGACGACTATCGCGACAACTATTTCTTCCTGGTGATCCTTCCCGCCTTCCTGATTGCCAAGCATCTGCTGCTGAGCGCCGAGCACTTTCAGTTCGGCATCGACATGGCCACCGGCCTGTTCCGCATGGCGTTTCTGGTGATGCTGGAACGCACCCTGACGCAGTTCATGAAGGGCGTTTTTCAGGTCGAGATTCTGCGCAACGCCGCGCTGGACAGGAGCATCAAGCTGCTCGGCCTGCTGCTGGTCGGCGGCGGGCTGATGCCGGTGGCGGCGGGATGGGTTTCGCTGCTGCTGGCGCTGTTGCTGGCGGGCCGGTTCCTGTTCTGGAAACCGCAACTGGCGATGCGGCGGCTCGATCTCGGCATCATGTACCTGGGCTATATCGCCATCGTGCTGCAACTGCTGGTCGAGTTCCTCGGTCAGGTCGCGCCGCCGGCATGGGTCGGCGCCTTCTCGATGCATGTGTTCGGACTGGGCGTCATGGGCCTGATCATTCCGGCCATGTTGATCCGGATCGCGAAGGGACACACCGGCCGGAAAGTGGTCTTCGAGCCGATGGACAAACTGGTGCTCTGGATCATGATCGCCGCCTTCGTGCTGCGGGTCGTTGCGCCGCAGATTCATCCCGACGCATACGCGCTCTGGATACTGCTCGCCGCCTGCGGCTGGTTTGCCGGCTTCGCGATCCTGGCCTGGCGGCTGATCCCGTCACTGCTGCAAGCCCGGGTGGATGGCCGCGAGCATTGAAGCCGCGATCCGGGGTCAGTCAAGAAACCCGGCCAGCAGTTGATTGAGAAAGCGCCTGCCGCGCGGCGTCGGGCGCATCACGCCATCCGCCGTCTCCAGCAACCCTGCCCGCCGTGCCGCCAGCGCCGACTTTTCGATGGTGGCGAGCGGCAGGCCGGTGCGTTCGGCGAACAGCCCAAGCGGGAAGCCCTCGTTCAGCCGCAGCGCATTCATCATGAATTCGGCGGGCAGGTCGGCGCGGGAGATGGTCTGCCGGGTGCTCATGAAATTGCCGCTTGCCGCGCCCTCGAGATAGGCGCGCGGGTTGCGGTGGCGTGCTTCGCGCCAGATCGACTCGTGGTTCGACAGCTTGCTGTGCGCGCCGGCGCCGATGCCGAGGTAATCGCCGAAGGTCCAGTAGTTGAGGTTGTGCTGGCAGCGCGAATTTGTGTCGACGGCGCGTTTGGCGAACGCGGAGGTTTCGTAGTGTTCGAACCCTGCAGCGCCTAGCGACGCTTCGACCATTTCCTGCATGTCGGCCGCCAGGTCGTCGTCGGGCAGCGGCGGCGGCGCGTGATGAAACGGCGTGTTCGGTTCCAGGGTCAGGTGGTAGGCCGAGATGTGGCTGACGCCCGTGGCTATCGCCGTCGCGATGTCGCGCTGGGCTTCGTCCAGTGTCTGCGCCGGCAGCGCGTACATCAGGTCGAGATTGACGCGGTCGAAATTCTTCTGTGCCAGGTCGATGGCGCGCCGCGCCTCGGCGCTGTCGTGAATACGGCCCAGCGCCGCGAGTTTGGCGTCGTCGAAACTCTGCACGCCGATCGACAGCCGATTGACGCCGGCCTCACGGAACGCGGCGAACTTCGCGGCCTCCGCCGTGCCGGGATTGGCTTCGAGCGTGACCTCGGCGCCGGGGTGCAGCGGCAGGCGCATGCGGATTGCGGCGAGCAGCGCCTCGGCGGTTTCGGCGCGCATCAGGCTCGGCGTGCCGCCACCGATGAAGACGCTGATCACCGGCCGGTTCCAGATCTGCGGCAGGGCGGCTTCGAGGTCGGCAATCAGAGCGGCGAGATAGGCAGCGTCATCGATCTCGCTGCGGCTCTCATGTGAATTGAAATCGCAGTAGGGGCACTTCTTGACGCACCAAGGCCAGTGCACGTAAAGGGCCAGCGGTGGTGGGGCGGCCAGACCGGAGCCTAAAAAACTCGGCGCTGGTGATGCGGCGATTGGCGCGATCGGAATGATCGGAATCACATCCCCAGCCGCAACCGCTCAATCAGCAGCGCCAGCGCCTTGCCGCGATGCGAGCAGCGATTCTTTTCTTCGTGCGGAAGTTCGGCCGCCGTGAGGCCGGTGCCGGGCACCAGGAAGTAGGGGTCGTAGCCGAAGCCGCCGGCGCCCCTGGGCGTGTCGATGATCTCGCCATGCCATTCGCCTTCGGTGATGACCGGCTGCGGATCGTCGGCATGGCGCATCAGCACCAGAACCGCAACATAGTGCGCGCGGTGATCGGCGACGCCGGCGAGATCGGCGAGCAACCTGGCGTTGTTCTTCGCATCCGATTTCGGCTCGCCGCCGTAGCGCGCCGAGAACACGCCCGGCGCACCACCCAGCGCGCTCACGCACAAGCCTGAGTCGTCGGCCAGCGCCGGCAGGCCGGTGAGCCGCGCGGCGTGGCGCGCCTTGGCGATGGCGTTTTCGACGAAGGTGATGTGCGGTTCTTCGGCTTCCGGCACATCGAAGGCCGACTGCGGCAGCACCTCGAAATCGAAGGGCGCCAGCAACTGGCCGAACTCGCGCAACTTGCCGGCGTTGCCGGAGGCCAGAACGAGTTTCTTCACCGTATCGCCAACGCCGACTTCTGGGTCGCGACGATGTCGCCGATGCCGGCTGCGGCGAGTTCCAGCAGCGTATCGAGTTCGGCGCGCGAGAACGGTTCGCCTTCGGCGGTGCCCTGCACTTCGATGATGCCGCCGCTGGCCGTCATCACCACGTTCATGTCGGTGTCGCAGGTCGAATCCTCGGCGTAATCGAGATCGAGCATCGGCTGGCCGCCGACGATGCCGACCGACACGGCGCCGACCAGTTCGCGCATCGGGTGGCTGGCCAGCTTGCCGCCGGCGACGAGCTTGGACAGGGCGTCGTGGAGCGCCACGCAGGCGCCGGTGATCGAGGCGCAGCGCGTGCCGCCGTCGGCCTGCAGCACATCGCAATCGAGCGTGATCTGGCGTTCGCCGAGCGCCGCCATGTCGGTCACGGCGCGCAAGGACCGGCCGATCAGGCGCTGGATTTCCTGGGTGCGGCCGGACTGCTTGCCCTTCGCCGCTTCGCGCGCCATGCGCGTGTTGGTGGCGCGCGGCAACATGCCATATTCGGCCGTCACCCATCCCGAGCCCTTGCCGCGCAGGAAGCCCGGCACCGATTCCTCGAGGCTGGCGGTGCACAGCACCTTGGTGGCGCCAAACTCGACCAGCACGCTGCCCTCGGCGTGGCAGGTGTAATTGCGGGTGATCTTGAGATTGCGCAGTTGCGACGCTGCGCGGTCGGTGCGTTGAAACGAACTGCTCATGAGGATGCTCCATTGGGGGTGTGCGGAATGCGACGACGGATCGCCGCGATGGCGAGCTCGATGTCCTCGTCACTGACCGGCGCTTCCGCCATCTTTTTCTGCGCGGCGGGCCTCCGGTCAAGGGTGTCGGTGTCTTTGTCGGGATCGGACGCTTCCCAGCGCATGGCAATCAGGGTCAGGTTGTCGGCTTCGGGGCCGGCGGCCAGTTCGGCGGCATTGAGCAGATGCGGTACGGTGGTATTGGGCGACGCCCGTCCGAGTTCGGTCACCAGTGTTTCGCCCAGGGGCGACCATGCGCCGTCGGTGCACAGGGCAATCAGATCGCCATCCTGCAGCTTCACGGCGGGCGAGACCTCGATGTGCGGCTTCGCATCGCCGCCCAGGCAACTGAAGACGCGGTTGCGCAACGGGTGGGTGGCGGCCTCGGTATCGCTGAGGCTGCCCTGGTCAACCATGCGTTGCACGATACTGTGGTCACGCGTCTGGGCCACGCGGGGCGCTCCGTCGGCGTGGCCGTGGATCAGGTACAGGCGCGAATCGCCGGCATGCGCCCAGCTCGCCTGGCCATCCTGCACCACGCAGGCGATGCACGTGGTGCGCGGCGCGGCGTGGGGCGGAATGCGGCAGTCGGTGGCGTAGCGGACGATGGTTTCGTGCGCCTGCTGCAGCGTCGCGGCGAGAAACCCGGGTGGGTCGGCCAAGCGCGATTTTGCCTCGCGGCGAAAGCGCTCGGTCAGGGTATCGATGGCAATCTGCGCGGCGACCTCGCCTTGCAGATGGCCGCCCATGCCGTCGGCCACCACCATCAAGACGGCATCTTCGGTGGCCAGCCAGGTGACGCGATCCTGATTGATGCGGCGGCCGCCGATGCGGCTTTCCTGGGCGATGGTGTAATTCATCATTCGCGGCGCAGGCCGAGCAGCGAAAGCCACGAGTCCGGCCGCTTGTCACCCGGCTGATCGGTGTTGAGCGAAGCCTGCAGCGCGCGCGCATGCTGCGGTCGCCGCGTCGGATCAATGCGCAGGCATTCGTCGATGGTCGCCAGCAGGCGCGGCGAATAGTCCAGCCCCCAGCGCTGGCGTGCGGGCAGCAGTTGATCATCGACCAGCCGCTCGTCGGCCGCCTGCGGCGCGGCCCCGGCCAGGGCGGCATAGATGCAGGCGCCGACGGCGTAGATGTCAGTCCACGGCCCCAGCGTGAATTTGCCGTGGTACTGCTCGGGTGCCGCATAGCCCGGCGTGTACATGGCGCGCGGTTCCGGCGGGCCGATATCCACCGCATAGCGCGCGGCGCCGAAGTCCAGCAGTACCGGGCTGCCGTCATCCCGCAGCCAGATGTTGGCCGGCTTGATGTCCAGATGCAGCAGGCCGCAGCCGTGCACCTCGCCGAGGCCGTCGAGCAGGCCGCTGAACATGGTGCGCAAAAAAGTTTCCTTCAAGCGACCGCGATTCTTGCGGATGTGGTCGCGCAAGGTGTGGCCGACTTCAAAGCGCATCACCAGATAAACGGTGCCGTTGGCGCGGAAGAAATTCAGCACCTGCACCACGTTGGGATGATCCAGGCCCTTGAGCGCCCGGCCCTCCTCGAAAAAGCATTTCAGTCCGTGGTTGAAATCCGACTGAAACTCGGGTGGCACCGTCGGCGCAATCTGGCCCTCACCGCGCAGCGCGAGGGCATTGGGCAGGTACTCCTTGATCGCCACCGGCTTGCCGGCGGCGTCGTGCGCCAGATAGACAATCGAAAAGCCGCCGACCGAGAGCTGTCGCTCGATGCGATAGCCTTCAAGTTCGTAGCCAGGCGGCAGGGCCTGATTGTTCTGGGTAACCACGGTTAGTCCAAATGCCAAAAAATGCGCCGAGCAATCATCGAGCGTAGCGAGCCAATCAATAACCCCCCGCGAGGGGGGATGGGGGGCGGGCGTTCAAACGAACCTTCCAGGGACTGGAAGGGGCGGATTGATATACTGCCGTGATTTTCCTTGTTCGCCCCCCCACTGTAAACAACTGCTTTTGGGCGGCGTCCGGGCAACAGGAGCGGAGACACCCCCACACCATGATCTACAGCATGACCGGATATGCCGCTGCCAGCCGTGACCTCGGCAGCGCAGTGATGAACCTCGAAATCAAGAGCGTCAATTCGCGCTATCTGGATATCAGCTTTCGCCTCAGCGAAGACCTGCGCTTTCTTGAAATGCCGCTGCGCGAGAAGATCACCGAGCGCGTCGGGCGCGGCAAGATCGAATGTCGCGGCTACTTGCAGGCGCAGCCGGCGCAAGGCGCGGCACGCGAGCGGGCGCCCAATGCGGCGCTGCTGGCTGAGCTGGGCAAACTCGACGACGCCGTGCGCGGCGTGCTGCCGCAGGCGGCGCCGCTGTCGGTGGCCGAAGTGCTGCGCTGGCCCGGCGTGCTGGGCGACGACTCGCTCACCGCGGAACAGTTGCAGGCGGCGGCGCAGGAGTTGTTCGCCAAACTGCTCGACGATTTCGTCGCCACCCGCGAACGCGAGGGCGCCAAACTGGCCGACGTCTTGCGCGATCGCGCCGCCCGCATGCGCGAGCAGGTGCGCGCCGCCGAGCCGCTGCTGCCGGCTGCGCTGGCCGCCTATCGCGAACGACTGTCTACCAAGTTGCGTGAGGCGGTGGCGAATCTCGACGAGGAGCGCATCCGCCAGGAAGTCGGCGTGTTTGCCGCCAAGATCGATGTCGCCGAGGAAATTGCGCGGCTGGTGACCCACATGGACGAACTCGAGCGCGTGCTCAAGAAGGGCGGCGCGGTCGGCAAGCGGCTGGATTTCCTGATGCAGGAACTCAATCGCGAGGCCAATACGCTGGCCTCGAAATCGGTCTCCGGCGAAGTCACCGCCATTGCGTTGGAACTCAAGCTGCTGATCGAGCAGATGAGGGAGCAGGTGCAGAATCTGGAATAGTAAACCGCGCTATCGCGGTTGAGTGGCAGGTCGTTGGCCGGCTCAGCGCGTGCGCCAGGAGTAGTGGCAGGCAACACAGCCCTCGGTCAGCTTGGGCAGCAGGGCCAACGCCTTATCCCGGTCACCGCTGGATGCCGCCTTGGCGAACTCGCTGGCGGCGCGGTGGCCGTCGATGCCAATGCCGTGCATGGCGGGCGGCATGTGCTGGCCGGGACGGGCATCGAAAGGCTTGTCGCGATGTTTGCCTTGGGCGGATTGCCCGAGTGAGGTTTCCGCCGCCTGGCCGGCTTCCTTGATCTTGCCGGCCGCCATCAGTGTCAGGATCTCGTTGATGGCCAGCAGGTTGCCGAGCATTTCCTCGCGCAGTGCTTCCTTTGCGGCGGGCGGAAGGGTTGCCAGCTGACGGTGGTCTTCGGCCAGTGCCTGGCCGGTCAGGAATGCGGCGATCAGCATGAATGCTCTCATTTAGAACCTCTCAGAGCTTTGAAGAAATCGTAGCGAGCGGGTCGCAGCGGGGTGCGGCCGGAGCGCAGCTACCGGAATGTACGTGTCTGTACATGAGGATAGCGAGCACCGCCCAAGCCCTGATCCGACACGCGCAGTAGATTTATTCACAAGCTCTTAGCGGAACACCACGGTCTTGTTGCCGTGAACCAGCACGCGGTCCTCCAGGTGATAGCGCAGGCCTCGCGCCAGCACGGTTTTTTCGATGTCCTTGCCGTAGCGCACCATGTCCTCGACGGAATCGGAATGGTCGATGCGGATCACGTCCTGCTCGATGATCGGTCCCTGGTCGAGCGCTTCGGTGACGTAGTGACAGGTGGCGCCGATCAGCTTGACGCCGCGCGTGTAGGCTTGGTGGTAGGGCTTGGCGCCGACGAAGGAGGGCAGGAAGCTGTGGTGGATGTTGAGGATGCGCCCCGGGTAGGCGGCGCACAGTTCCGGCGACAGGATCTGCATGTAGCGCGCCAGGACCATTGTGTCGCCATGCACTTCCTCGAACAGGCGCCGCACCTCGGCATAGGCGGCGGCCTTGCTGTCGGCCGTTACCGGCACGTGATGAAACGGGATGCCATGCCACTCGACGAAACCCTTGAAGGTATCGTGGTTCGAGATCACGCAGGCAATCTCGATGTCGAGTTCCTTCGATTGCCAGCGCGCGAGCAGGTCGTAGAGGCAATGTTCCTGCTTTGACACCAGCACCACGACACGCTTCTTGACTGCCGAGTCGCTGATGCGCCAGTCCATTTGCAGTTCATTCGCCACGGGCTGGAAGCGGCTGCGGAACTCGGCGAGGTGGAAGGGCAGCGAGTCGGCCTTGACTTCGATGCGCATGAAGTAGCGCCCATCCAGGTCGTCGGCGTGGAAGCTGGATTCGAGAATCCAGCCCTTGTGCTGGGCGATGAAGTTGGTGACGCGCGCGATGATGCCAACCTGATCCGGACAGGAGGCGGTCAGCGTGTAGAAGCGCTCCCTGTGCATTTCAGATGCGGCGCGATGCCTTGTCGATTTCGGCGCGCAGCTCGGTGTAGTTCATGGTTACCGGGAACTGCGGAAATTCGTCGATCACGTTCTGCGGCGGATGGAACAGGATGCCGGCGTGGGCCTCGGCCAGCATGGCGGTGTCGTTGTAGGAATCGCCGGCCGCGATGACCTTGAAATTGAGTTCCTTGAAGCGCTTGACCGACTCCTTTTTCTGGTTCGGCATGCGCAGGTGGTAGTTCACCACAAAGCCGGCGGCATCCGTCTCGAGCTTGTGGCAGAACAGCACCGGCATGTTCAGCTGCGCCATTAGCGGCATGGCGAATTCGTAAAACGTGTCGGAGAGGATGATGACCTGATAGTCGCGGCGCAGGGCGTCGAGGAACTCCTTCGCGCCGGCCATCGGGCCCATGTCGGAAATTACCTTCTGGATGTCGGGCAGGCCGAGCTTGTGCTTCTTCAGCAGGTCCAGGCGGTACTTCATCAGCGTGTCGTAGTCCGGCTCGTCGCGCGTGGTGCGGGAAAGTTCCGGGATGCCGGTACGCTTGGAAAACTCGATCCAGATTTCGGGAACGAGGACGCCTTCGAGGTCGAGACAAACGAGTTGCACTGAAATTCTCCAAAAGTCGGCGCTGGCGCGCTCTGCGTGCCTGGGTTTCCGCTTTATGTCCCGGAGGGACGGCATCCACCCGGACGCGGGCAAGTAACGGCGATTGACAGGTTGGCGGAATGGGCTCTGCGTGGGCCAAGCGCCGCGAAAGCGCTAGATTTTACCTATAATCCGCTAACTCGCAGTTCGCGTTGTCCCAAGGTCCCATCGCCGTGCAGTTGTTCGCTCTGGGTATCAATCATCATACGGCCCCGCTGGCAGTCCGCGAGCAGGTGGCCTTCGACCCATCCCGCATGGGTCAGGCTCTGCACGACCTGCTGCGGGCGAAAACCGTGCGCGAAGCCGCGATCCTGTCGACCTGCAATCGCACCGAACTGTATTGCGCCGCCGAGAATTCCCAGTCGGCGGCGGACTGGCTGGCGGAGTACCACTCGCTCTCGCCGCAGAAGATCCAGCCCTACCTCTACCAGCATCCGCAGCAGGAAGCCGTGCGCCACATGTTTCGCGTCGCGGCCGGGTTGGACTCGATGGTGCTGGGCGAGCCGCAGATCCTCGGCCAGATGAAGCAGGCGGCGCGGGCCGCGGAAGAGGCCGGGACGCTCGGCACGCTGTTGGGCAAACTGTTCCAGCGCACTTTTTCCGTCGCCAAGGAAGTGCGCTCGACCACAGCGATCGGCGCCAACACGGTGTCCATGGCGGCAGCGGCCGTGCATCTTTCGGCGCGCATTTTCGACAGCCTGGCCGAGCAAAAGGTGCTGTTCATCGGCGCCGGCGAGATGGTCGAGCTGTGCGCGGCCCACTTCGCTGCGCAAAAGCCGCAGCGCCTTACCATCGCCAACCGCACGCTGGAGCGCGGCGCCGATCTGGCGACGCGCTTTGGCGGCGACGCGATGCGGCTGGAGCAGCTCGGCGAACGCCTGGCCGAGTACGACATCGTGGTTTCCTGCACCGCCAGTTCGCTGCCCATCATCGGCCTCGGCATGGTCGAGCGCGCCCTCAAGGCACGGCGCCACCGGCCAATGGTGATGGTCGATCTGGCCGTGCCGCGCGACATCGAAGTCGAAGTGAATCGACTCGACGACGTCTTTCTCTACACCCTCGACGACCTCGGCCAGATTGTCGAATCCGGCCTTGAGTCGCGCCAGGCCGCCGTGATTGAAGCCGAGGCGATCATTACCGACCGCGTCTCGGGTTTTCTGCATTGGCTCGAATCCCGCGAGACGGTACCGACCATTCGTGCCCTGCGCGATACGGCCGAGCGCGCACGCCGTCATGAAGTGGAGCACGCCCTGAAGCTGCTGGCGCGCGGCGACGATCCGGCCAAGGTGCTGGATGCCTTGTCGCATGGCCTCACCAACAAGCTGCTGCATGCGCCGACCCACGCGCTGAATCAGGCTGAAGGTGCGGAGCGCGCGGAGGTCGCAGAGCTCATCTCCCGCATCTATCGCCTCAATTACGCGGAGTAGCTGCGTGGCCCCGCATCGACTGCCCGGGCGCGCGCCCGGCCGCACGTGAGCAAGCTGCCGATCTTCGACTTCATGGGGCTGGCGCTGGCCCTCATGCGCCGCATCCTCTACCTGGGGACGCGAACCCAGGTCTTTCCGGAGACCCCGGAAGCGCTCGGACTGCGGCCCGACCTGCCCGTCTGCTACGTGCTCGACGAGCGCCACCTTTCCAACCTGCTGGTACTTGATCATGAGTGCGGCGAGGCTGGACTGCCGCGCGCCCTGCACCCGATGCGGGACGAGGCCTACACGTCGCCGCGCTCTTTTTTCTTCCTCTCGCACAATGAACGCGGCCGGCTGGTGCCCAATCCGCGCGTCAGCGCGGCGCCGATGCTCATCGCCATGGTCCGGGCCGCGTTTGCCGATCCCCGTTTCGATGTGCAACTGGTCCCGGTGACCATACTTTGGGGGCGCGAGCCCGGCAAGCAGGACTCGGTAGTGAAGGCTTTGTTCGCCGAGTCCTGGCAGCAGGTCAGTACCCTGCGCCACCTGTTGGCGATGCTGATCCACGGGCGCCACACGATGCTGCGTTTCAACGCGCCGATTTCCCTGCGCGAATTCCTCAGCGACGGCATCGACGAACCGCACGCCGTGCGCAAGCTCGGGCGCATCCTGCGGGTGCATTTCCGGCGCCAGCGAGAAATGGCCATCGGCCCCGACCTGTCCCATCGCCACACCCAGTTGCAAACGCTGCTCAGCATGCCTGCGGTGCGCGCGGCCATTGCGGTCGAGGCAAGCGGGAAATCGGTCTCCCCGGCCGCCGCCCGGAAAACCGCGCGCGAATTCGCGTTCGAGATCGCCTCGGACTACACCTACTCGGTGGTGAAGGCCTTCGCCTTGTTCCTGACCTGGGTCTGGAACAAGGTCTATAACGGCATCGAGGTGCACAACTTCGAGCGCGTCACCGCCGTGGCGCCCGGGCATGGCGTGATCTACGTGCCCTGCCATCGCAGCCACGCGGATTACCTGCTGCTGTCCTACATCATCTTCAATCGTGGCCTGATGGTGCCGCACATCGCTGCCGGCTCCAACCTCAACCTGCCGCTCGTCGGATCCATCCTGCGGCGTTCGGGGGCCTTCTTCCTGCGGCGCAAGATCAAGGGAGAGCCGCTCTACGCGGCGGTGTTCCAGGAATACTTGCATCTGATGATCGACCGCGGCTTCCCGATGGAGTACTTCATCGAGGGCGGACGCAGCCGCAGCGGGCGCACGCTGGCGCCCAAGGCGGGCATCCTGGCGATGACGGTGCATAGCTTTGTGCGCAGCCATGCGCGGCCGCTGGTTTTCGTTCCCGTCTATATCGGCTACGAGAAATTGATGGAAGGCAGCAGCTACATCGCCGAACTGCACGGCCGGCCGAAGAAATCCGAATCGCTGATCGGACTGGTGCGCGCGGCGCGGCTGCTGAAGCGCAATTTCGGCCGGGTCCATGTGAATTTCGGTTCGCCGCTGGCGCTGGCCGAGTTCCTCGATGTCCATCACCCGGATTGGCGCAGCGACAACCTCGAGGCGCAGGCGCCCTGGCTGCGCGGCGCGGTGGATGCGACGGCGACGGAACTCGCGCGTCGCATCAATTCCCTGGCGGTGGTCAATCCGGTGAATCTGCTTGCCGTGACCCTGCTGTCCACGCCCAAGCACGCCGCCGATGTACGTCTGCTCCGGAAGCAGATCGAGCATGTCCAGTACCTGCTGGCCGAATCCCCGTACAAGTCCTCGATCATCAGTTGCGACCTGCCCGCCGCCGAAGTGATCGACTATGTTCGCACGCTCGATCTGGTCGAACGCCACCCGCATCCTCTGGGGGAAATAGTTCGCGCCGAAGAGCAGCAGGCCGCATTGCTGGCCTATTTCCGCAACAACGTGCTGCACCTGCTGGCCCTGCCCGCGCTGCTGGCCTGCCTGATCAGCCACAACCAGGTGCTGTCCCGGCAGCGCGCCAGGGAGGCGATCAATGGCATCTACGGCCTGTTGCGCGCGGAGCTGTTCCTGCCGTGGGACGCCGAGGAACTCGACGGCGTGATCGATTCCGCCGAAGCGGCGCTGACCCGCCGCGGCCTGATCCTGGACGACGGGCAGTCCGGCATGCTGCGCGCGCCGCCGCCCAACAGCGAAGCCAATCCGGAACTGCGCCAACTGGGCAACATCATCCGCCCCACGCTGGAGCGGCAGTTCCTCACCCTGGAACTCCTGCAGCACCATGGCAGCGGCCAATTGACGCGCGCCAGCCTGGAGGAGGCCACCCACCTGCTGGCGCAGCGGCTGGCCATGCTGTACGAATTCAACGTCGCCGAGTTTCCCGAAAAGCTGCTGTTTGCGAACGTGATTCGCAACCTGATCGACGCCGAAATCCTGGAGGTCGATGATTCCGGCCTGCTGCGTTTCGACGAGAGGATCACCCATGCCGCCGGACAGACCGAACTGCTCCTCGCAGCGGACGTTCGTCACAGCATTCAACTCATGGCCCGCGCCGTCGCGCCGGTTTCCTGACAGGCCTCGATGAAAAAAAGCATCCTCGACAAACTCGAACAGCTCAGCGAACGCCTGGCGGAGATCGACGGCCTGCTCGGCGCAGAGCAGGCCGCGCGCGACATGGACAGCTACCGCAAGCTCACCCGCGAGCGTGCGGAAATCATGCCCGTGGTGGAACTGTTCCATGCGCACCGTAGCGCCAGCGCCGATTTTTCGAGTGCGGGCGAAATGCTCGGCGACCCGGAGATGAAAGAGCTCGCGCTCGCTGAACAGGCGTCTGCCGGCGCGGAAATCCTGCGGCTTGAAGCGGAGTTGCAGCGCGCCCTGCTGCCGAAGGACCCCAACGACGAGCGCAACCTCTTCCTCGAAATCCGCGCCGGCACCGGCGGCGACGAATCCGCGCTTTTCGCCGCGGATCTCTTTCGGATGTACAGCCGCTATGCCGAACGCCAGCGCTGGAAGGTGGAGATCGTCTCGCGCAGCGAATCCGACCTCGGCGGCTTCCGCGAAATCATCGCCCGCGTCGAGGGCAACGGCGCCTACTCCAAACTCAAGTTCGAATCCGGCGGCCACCGTGTGCAGCGCGTGCCGGTGACCGAAACCCAGGGCCGCATCCATACCTCGGCCTGCACCGTGGCGGTGATGCCGGAGGCGGACGAACTGGTCGACATCGAGATCAATCCGGCCGACCTGCGCATCGACACCTTTCGCGCCTCGGGCGCCGGCGGCCAGCACATCAACAAGACCGATTCCGCGGTGCGTATCACCCACATCCCGACCGGCATCGTCGTCGAATGCCAGGATGACCGCTCGCAGCATCGCAACAAGGCGCAGGCGATGTCGGTGCTGGCGGCGCGGATCAACGACGCCAAGCAGCGCCAGCAACAGCAGCAGATCGCCTCGCAGCGCAAATCGCTGATCGGTTCGGGCGACCGCTCCGAACGCATCCGCACCTACAACTTCCCGCAGGGACGCATCACCGACCATCGCATCAACCTGACCTTGTACAAGATCGACGCCATCATGGACGGCGATCTGGATGAGTTGGTGGCAGGCTTGACCGCCGAGCACCAGGCCGAGCTGCTGGCGGCGCTGGGCGAATGACCACCGTGGCCGCAGCGCTGGCGGCGGCACGCGCAAAGCTGCCGGTGGCCGAGGCGCGCCTGCTGCTGGGGCATGTGCTGCAACGGCCGGCGGCGTGGTTGATCGCGCATGACGACGAAGCGATCGATGAAGATGCGATGCTCGGCTTTGCCTCCCTGGTGGCGCGTCGTGCCGGCGGCGAACCGGTGGCCTACCTCGTCGGCCACCGTGAATTTTTCGGGCGGGATTTCGCCGTCTCGCCCGCGGTGCTGATCCCGCGCCCGGAAACCGAACTGCTGGTCGACATTGCACTGAAAAAACTCGGCGCTGGCGCGCTTTGCGTACCTGGGAATCCGCTTCGCGGGCAGGTAACGGCGAGGATTGTCGATCTGGGCACCGGCAGCGGCTGCATCGCGATCACACTGGCGCTGGAAGTTCCCCGGAGCCAGGTGACGGCCGTGGACGCGTCCGAGGCGGCCCTGCATATCGCGAGCAAGAATGCCGAACAACTTGGCGCGCAACTGCGCATTGTCCGCAGCGACTGGTTCGCCGCGCTGGACGGCGAAAGCTTCGATCTGATCGTCGCCAATCCGCCCTACGTCGCCGTCGCCGATCCGCATCTTGCCGCGGGCGATCTGCGCCACGAACCGCCAACTGCGCTAGCCAGCGGTGCGGACGGCCTGAAAGACATTCGCCGCATCATCGCGGCTGCGCCAGCGCATCTGGTACCGGGCGGGCAACTCTGGCTGGAGCATGGCTACGATCAGGCGGACGAGGTGTGCGAGTTGCTCGCGACGGCGGGCTTTGCCGATACCGAGCAACACCGCGATCTGGCCGGCATCGTGCGTGTCAGCGGCGGACGGCTGAGGCGTCAGAGCATCTGATACTCGGTGGGTGCCGTCCCTGTATCAACCACTGCCGCTACAATCCGCGCTGACAAAATGAGCTGCCGGAAAGTCGCTTGCCGACCGCCGGAAGGAGCAGATGATGAAGTGGGACAGCAGTTTTGCGATCGGCATCGACGCAATCGACACGCAGCACAAGCAGATCTTCGAACTGCTGCTGGCCATCGAAAACTCGGTCGCAAAAAGGGATCCCTGGCACATCCTGCATTTCTTCCTGACGGAACTGTCGGATTACATGAAGTTCCATCTGGCCGTCGAGGAGGCCCTGCTGGAAATAGTCCGGTATCCGGATCGTGCCGGCCATTGCGACTTGCACGCCAGACTCATCGAACAGGTCGCGAAACTGGAAAATCAGTTGAAAAACAAGCCCTCGGGCGAGAATCTGGTCGGCTTCTTCGAGGACTGGTTCCTCCGTCACGTGCTGGCCAGCGACCGGGACTACGCGGCGTATGTCAGCAAGCAGTTTCCGGCGTTGTCAGGCGCTTCGTCGCCATAGGCAATGCGCGAGAGGTCAGACTGCCTCGCCGTTGCTTTGCATGACAGGGATTCCCCTTCGGGGGGCCTTCGCTTTGCGTGCCTGGAATTCCCCTCCGGGGGCAGGCTGCTTTGCATAACGGGGAATCCCCTTCGGGGGCCGTTAAAAAACAAAGGGCGGCCCGAATGCCTCCGGGCCGCCCTTGATCGAGGCAAAGACTGTTCTTAGTGCAGGCCGGCGATGTAGTCGGCCACTGCCTTGATTTCGGCGTCGGTCATCTTGATCGCAACCATGCGCATCATCTTGTTCGGGTCGTTGGCGCGGGCGCCTTCGCGGAAGCTTTTCAGTTGCGCCTCCGTGTATTCGGCAAACTGGCCGCCGATGCGCGGGTACTGGGCAGGCATGCCGGCGCCGGCCGGGCCATGGCACGCGGCGCAGGCGGGCAGTCCCTTGGATTGGTCGCCGCCACGATACAGCTTCTGGCCGAGTTCGACGGTTTCGCGGCTCTTCGCAGCTTCGCCCTTCTGGGTCTGCGTCGCATAGAAGGCGGCGAGGTCACGCATCTGGCCCTCGTCGTAAGCGGCGATCATGCCGTTCATGATCGGGCTGACGCGCTCAGCCGGCTTGCCGTCGGCGGCCTTGAAGTTTTGCATCTGTTTGAACAGGTATTCGGGGTGCTGTCCGGCCAGTTTGGGGTTGGCAGCCAGCGGGCTGTTGCCATCCGGGCCGTGACAGGCCACGCAGACGGTGGAGGCGACGCCCTGGCCGCGTGCGGCGTCGCCCTTGGGGGTTGCCTTGGGGGCATCGGCTGCCTGGGCGCCGAATGCAGCCATGGCGCACAACAGGGAAAGAAGGCAACTGAGCAGGGGACGCTTCATGGACAAGAACTCCTCGGAAACCGCAGGATTCGGAAATTGTAAACCTGATATTCTATCCCAGCCCGTCCGATTTCTCCACGTCAGCCCGTCCCGGCGACGTATCTGTGAAGCATTCCCCCATGTCAGTATTCCGCCACGCCACCTTCGAAATTTCCGTTGCCCAGCCCAGCGGCCTGCCCCCTCCCGCGGGTGTCGAGATCGCTTTCGCCGGGCGCTCGAATTCCGGAAAGTCGAGCGCCATCAATACCCTGGTCGGGCACACCCGTCTCGCCTTCGTCTCCAAGACACCCGGCCGCACGCAACTGATCAACCTGTTTCGCATGAGAAACGGCGCTGCGCTGGTCGATTTGCCCGGATATGGCTATGCTCAGGTGCCTTTGGCGGTCCGATTGCAGTGGCAAGGCCTGCTGGAACACTATCTGACCTGCCGGTCCAACCTGGTCGGCCTGGTGCTGATCATGGATTCGCGGCGCCCGCTGACCGAACTCGACTGGAAAATGATCGGCTGGTTCGGACCCACCGGACGACCGATCCACTGCCTGCTGACAAAGTCCGACAAACTCACGCGCCAGGAGCAGACCAAGACCTTGCGCGAGACGCGTGCCGCGCTCGCCGACTTTGGCGGGCAGGTCACCGTGCAGATGTTTTCCAGCCTGAAGAAGACCGGCATGGATGAAGCCGAGCAGGTCATAGGGAAATGGCTGGACGATAACGGAGCGACGGCTTCAGGCGCGTGACGAAGGCAGCGAATCCATCCCGGCAGGGTTTTTATTTTTGCTTCGCCAAAATAAAAACCCTCGACCAAAGGGGAGGAGGTCGAGGGCGAAAACACCTTGAAATGTTCAAGGTACCCGCTCAGGGAGGTGAAGCGGGAGACAACGGGAACAAGGTCCGCCGCCATCTGGGTAATATGATAGGTCCTGTACGTTAAAGTTCAAGTAATTTTCAAAATTCGCCCAAGGCTAAACCCATGATTGCAAAAGGTGCATTTCCGAAGTCCCGGATGCGGCGCATGCGCCGCGACGATTTCTCGCGGCGTCTGATGCGTGAGCACACACTCACTGCCGACGATCTGATCTATCCCGTATTCGTCCTGGAAGGTTCTGGCCGCACCGAGGCCGTCGCCTCGATGCCTGGCGTCGAGCGCATGTCGCTGGATCGCCTGCTGCCGGTGGCGGAAAAGGCGATGAAGCTGGGCATTCCCGCGCTTGCCCTGTTCCCGGTGGTGGACAGCAGCAGGAAGACCCAGGGAGCGGAAGAGGCCTGGAATCCGGCCGGCCTAGTGCCGACCGTGGTGGCACGCCTGAAGCAGGAATTTCCCGAACTCGGCGTCATCACCGACGTCGCGCTCGACCCCTACACCAGTCATGGTCAGGACGGCCTGATCGACCCCGCCGATCCGCGCGCTTACGTGATGAACGACGAGACGCTGGAAGCGCTGGCCAAACAGGCGCTGTGCCACGCGCGAGCCGGCGCCGACGTGGTGGCGCCCTCGGACATGATGGACGGACGCATCGGCCGCATTCGCGCGATGCTCGATGCCGAGAAGCTGATCCACACCCGCATCCTGGCCTATTCGGCGAAATACGCGTCAGCGTTCTACGGGCCCTTCCGCGATGCGGTCGGCTCGGCCGGCAACCTGGGCAAGGGCAACAAATACACCTACCAGATGGATCCGGCCAACACCGACGAGGCCTTGCGCGAAGTGGCGCTGGACATCGACGAAGGCGCCGACATGGTGATGGTCAAGCCGGGCATGCCGTATCTGGACATCGTGCGCCGGGTGAAAGACGAATTCGGCGTGCCGACCTATGCCTATCAGGTCAGCGGCGAATACGCGATGCTGAAGGCTGCCGCGCAGAACGGCTGGCTGGCGCATGACGCGGTGATGATGGAGGCGCTGCTGTCCTTCAAGCGCGCCGGCTGCGACGGAATCCTGACTTATTTTGCGCTGGAGGCGGCGGCCTGCCTCAAGGGCTGATTGCTGCCGGCCCTGACGCCACGTGAAGCTATCTGCGCAACTTCTGGTTCGCAGCTTCGACGCTTTCATTCGTCGCCCGGCGTGGTGGCCGCTGCTGATCCTGTTCTGGGGCCTGGTCACGGTTGCCTCTTACAACTGGCACCTCCATGAACTTGAGCGGCATGCCCACACCATGGCGGCGGCGCGTGGCCGGCTGGTGTTCGAGATGGTCGAGACCACGCGGCTCTGGGCCGCGAACCACGGCGGAGTGTATGCGCCGGTAACAGCCTCGAATCAGCCCAATCCGTGGCTCGAGGCAGTGGACAAGACCATCGCCACGCCGTCCGGAATAACGCTCACAAAAATCAACCCGGCGTACATGACTCGCCAACTCAACGACCTGATTGGAGCGCAGGGCGACCTGCGGGTGCACCTGACCAGCCTGAAGCCCATCAATCCGGCCAACGCGGCCGACGCCTGGGAGAGCGAGTCGCTGCACGGCTTCGAGGCAAGCCGTTCCGAGCGGATCTCGATAGTCGGCGCGGGCGCTACGGCGAGCTTTCGCTACATGGCGCCACTGGAAGTCAGGAAGCCGTGCCTGGAATGCCATGAAAAACAGGGATACCGCCTGGGCGACGTGCGCGGCGGCATCAGCGTCAGCTTTCCTGTCAGCTACATTTACGCCATCATCGATGCACAGAAGCGCGACTTCATGATCATTCATGTCGCGATGTTCGCCATCCTCGGTTTGCTGGCGTGGGGCAGCCTGTTGATAACGCGGCGCAATCTGCGCGCTCTGGAGGAAGTGCGGGGCGAACTGGTCGAGAGCGAGAAAATGGCTTCGCTCGGGCGCATGGTGGCCGGCTTCGCCCATGAGGTGAATACCCCTGTCGGCGTGGCCGTAGGTGCGACTTCGCAGTCCCAGGAACTGGTCGCGGAACTCGGCCGACTGATTGACAAGGAAGAAGTCAGCGAAGCGGATCTGCGTCAGCGGCTGGGTCTGCTGGGCGAAACATCTGCACTGGCTCTGGCCAATCTGCGGCGGGCGGCGGCCATGGTGCAAAGCTTCAAGCGCACGGCGGTCGACCAGACATCCGAGGCGGAGCGCGATTACGATCTTGCTGAAGTGATCGATGACGTCAGCCGCACTCTATTCAGCAGTTTCAAGAACACCGCGATCCGGATCGCGGTCGAGTGTCCTCCCGATATCCGGCTCTATGGTTCTGTTGGCGCACTGGAACAGCTGCTCACCAATCTTCTGCAGAACAGCCGTTTGCATGCCTACGAGGATGGCAAGCGCTCCGGCGTAATTCGCATTCAGGCGCGAGCGGAAGAGGAAAGCGTCAGGATCGAGTTCAGCGATGATGGTGCGGGCATGGACGCCAACACGCTGGCGCATGCCTTTGAACCTTTCTTTACCACTCGTCGCGGCAGCGGCGGCAGCGGACTCGGGCTGTATATCACCTACAATCTCGTCACCCGGGTACTCGGCGGCACCATATCCTGCAGCAGCCGGCCCGGGCAGGGAACCCGGTTTCTGATCGTGTTTCCGCGAAACCGCCACGCGAAGGACGTCAGCAGCTCATGAAGATATTGCGAGATCTGCCAGGGGATGAAGCAGGCCACGTTCGCGTGCCGCGTCAGCAACCATGGCTGGTGCTGGTGGTTGACGACGAACCCGATGTTCGCCAACTGACCACCCTCAATCTGCGCGGCTTCGAGTTTGCCGGTCGTCCTCTGCAATTGATCGAGGCAGGCTCCGCGGAAGAGGCAAGGCGCGTGCTGCACGAACAGCCCGGCATCGCGCTGGCGCTGATCGACGTGGTCATGGAGACTGACGATGCCGGACTCAAACTGGTCGAGTTCATTCGCGGCGAATTGCGGAATGTCATGATCCGCCTGGTGATCCGGACCGGGCAGCCGGGAGTTGCCCCCGAGCGTTACGTCATCGACAATTTCGACATCGACGACTACAAGGACAAGACGGAACTTACCGTGCAGAAGCTATACACCACGGTGCGTTCGGCGCTCAAGAGCTACCGTGACCTGCAAACCATCGAGATCAACCGGGCGGGATTGCACCGCATCCTGGATGTGACCCCGGAGCTCTACAGTCTTCATCGGGAAAAGCTCGAGGATTACTTTCACGGCCTGCTGCTGCAGATCATCGGAGTGTGCAATCTGGGCCGTTCCGGGATGATTTCGACCATCGATGGACTGGTGGCAACGATGGAAGGAAGCGACATTCGCGTTCGTTCGGGGACCGGCGAGCTGGATGACGGTCCCGGCAGTGAATCGCGCCGCCGGGAGATTGCCGAGCTCTGCGCACAAACGATCCTGAAAGGCGAGCCACCGGAAAAGCTGCGCAGCAGCGCCCTGATCATCCCGATGCAGGTGCATGGCGAAACTCTGGGCTTCGTCTATCTCGAGGCGCACGAGAAGATTTCGACGGCCGACCGTGAACTGATCCAGATCATGGCCAACCAGTGCGCGGCCGCGCTCGATAACTTCTATCTGCATCAGAGCCTGGAGGAGTCCTACGACCAGGCGATCGATACGCTGGCGGAAGTGGCCGAGTTCAAGGACAGCGCCACCGGTGCCCATATCCGTCGCATCGAGGAATACACGCGCAGGCTCGCGCTTGAACTCGGTCTCGATCCCGCCGTGGCGGACGCCTATGCCCAGGCAAGCCGACTGCACGACGTGGGCAAGGTGGGCATTGCGGACAGCATCTTGCGCAAGCCGGCCCCGCTGAGCCGGGACGAGTACGAGGTCATGAAGCGCCATACCCGCATTGGAGACACCATTTTGCGCCGAAGCCCGGCCATGGCGCTGGCACGAAGCGTGGCGCGGGCTCATCACGAATACTGGAACGGCTGTGGCTATCCCGATGGCCTGCGGGGCGAAGAAATCCCGCTTGAAGCGCGTATCGTGGCCGTGGTGGACGTCTTCGACGCCCTGGTCAGCACGCGTCCCTACAAGGGGCCATGGGATCCTGACAAAGCGATTCTTCAGCTAACGCAGGAGTCGGGAACCCATTTTGATCCGGACGTCGTCCGCGCCCTGGTCGCGCTCTACCAGCGAGGCACATTGAACGACCTGATCGCCAGCGCCAACGACGACAGGCCGCACGCCGGCTAGGCGCGCAGTATCGGCCACTGCGCCGGCCAGCTGGCCAGCGGATCATCCTTGAAGCCGCTTTTGACGAAGCGCTGCCAGCGGCCCACGGTATAGCAAACCAGCAGGTCGGCATGGGCGGAAAAATCGTGCTCGGCCGCCAGCGCGCCCTGTGCCGAGGCGACTTTCAGGCATTGCTTGAGTGTGGATTCGATGCGATCCAGCAACTGGTTGATGCGCGCCTGCAGGCGCGGGTTCTCATGCACCAGCGCGTCGCCCACCAGTACCCGCGTCAGGCCCCGGTTCTTCTGCGCAAAGCGCAGCAGCGAGGCGACGACGGCTTCGGCCTGTTTGAGGCCGGATTCTTCCTTGGCCTCGATCTGGGTGATGACCGAAAACACGCCGCTCTCGATGAACTCGATCAGCCCCTCGTACATCTGCGCCTTGCTGGCGAAGTGGCGGTAGAGCGCTGCCTCCGACACCTGAAGCTGCTTGGCGAGCAGGGCAGTGGTGACCTTTTCCACCGCCGGGCGCTCCAGCATTTCGGCGATGGTTTGCAGGATCAGGAGCTTCTTTTCACCAACTTTTGCGGCGCGGGCTTCGTTCATGGCGGGTCCAGTGATTAGGTGGTCAGAGTGAAGCGCCCGCATCGGAGTCCCCGTGACAAACGCGCGCAGCGCGCTAACCAGTAATCCCCTGTGAGGGGCGAGGCGGGAATTCGCGACGCTTGCGTCGCGCCGCCGCAGCCGGCTGGCTGTGCAAAGCCAGCCGTGGGCCGCGTAGCGGAAGGGGGGCGGGCGACCAATTGGCTTTTTGCGTGTTTCATCTGTGGCGAGAATCGCTGTGCGCGATAAGCGTTAGCAGTTACTTGGATTTGATCAAGGTACCGACGCCTTCGTCGGTCAGGATTTCGAGCAGCAGGGCACGTTCGACGCGGCCATCGATGATGTGCACGCCTTTCACGCCGCCGCGCGCCGCGTCCAGCGCCGAGCTGATCTTGGGCAGCATGCCGCCGGAGAGCGTGCCGTCGGCCACCATGTCGTCGATCTGCTTGGGCGTGATGCCGGTGATCAGCTTGCCGGACTGGTCCAGCACGCCGGGCGTGTTGGTCAGCAGCACGAGTTTTTCCGCCTTCAGCACTTCGGCGATCTTGCCGGCGACGACATCGGCATTGATGTTGTAGGTTTCGCCCTCGCTGCCGACGCCGATCGGCGCGATCACCGGGATGAAGGCGCCGGTATCCAGTAGCGCGATCAGGCTGGGGTCGATGGAGACGATGTCGCCGACCTGGCCAATGTCGATCAGGTCGCCCGGGGTGTCCTTGTTTTCCATCATCAGCTTCTTGGCGCGGATGAAGTTGCCATCCTTGCCGGTCAGGCCCACAGCCTTGCCGCCATGCTGGTTGATCAGGTTGACGATCTCCTTGTTGACCTGGCCGCCGAGCACCATTTCGACCAGGTCCATGGTCTCGGCGTCGGTCACCCGCATGCCCTGCACGAACTCGCCCTTCTTGCCGACACGGGCCAGCAGGTTCTCGATCTGCGGGCCGCCGCCATGCACCACCACCGGGTTCATGCCGACCAGCTTGAGCAGCACCACATCGCGGGCGAAACACTGCTTGAGGTGCTCGTCCGTCATCGCGTTGCCGCCGTACTTGACCACGATGGTCTTGCCGTGGAAACGCTTGATGTAGGGCAGGGCCTCGGCCAGAACGCCTGCCTTGGCAGCGGGAGAGAGCTTTTCGGTCATGGGTGTCGGCGAGAGCAAGTGGTAACTTCGCTCATTCTACCGGCGCCGAAAGCAAATGGGGCAAGCCGCCGGAATTCCGGTGGCTTGCCCGGTTCGCCGTGTCGCCAGCGCCGACTTTTTGCGGGCGCTTACTGGATGGTGATCCTGCGCGCCTGCGTGGCAGCCTTCTTCGGCAGCGTCAGTTCAAGCACGCCATCGGCGTATTTGGCGGTCACCTGTCCCTCGTCGATTTCCTGCGCCAACTGAAAACTGCGCGACACCTTGCCGAAATAGCGCTCGGTGCGCAACACGCGCTCGCCCTCTTTCACATCCCTGTCTTCACGTCGCTCGGCACTGACCGAGACGACGGCGCCATCAATGGCGACATGGATGTCTTCCTTCTTCACGCCGGGGATTTCGGCATGGACCAGATAGCTGCTCTCCTGTTCCTTGACGTCGATTTTCAGAACAGGTGCATCAGGCTGCGATCCCAGATCGACCGGGCGCACGAAGAAGCCACGGAACAAGTCATCGAGTGGATCGCGACGGATCAAGTTGCTCATTTCATTCTCCTTTTGAGTTGAGGGCCTCGTTCAGGCGGGAGGCCATGTAAACCAGATTGGTACCCCGAAGGAAATTTCAAGCCCGTTCATCGCCCGCCCCTGCCATTCGCGCCGCGCGATTGCCGATTCGTCGCAGGGCGGATGACTTCGCCGCAACGCGTTTCTAGCATGGCCCCACATTCAACCAAACGGAGGTTTCCATCATGCAAATCCTGTTGTCGCACTGCCGCCTGTGGCTGCTGGCGCTGTTCATGTTTCCCCTCGCCGGATTCGCGGCTCCGACCCTTGCCCAGAATGCCGCCGACCCCGCCTTCGAGGCGGCGCTGGGCCATTTCAACCGTGCCCGGCAGGGCGAGGCGGATCAGATAGAAGCCACCATCGCGGCATTTCAGGTCGCGCCCGCCAACCCGGCGCTGCAGCCGCTGTATTCGGCGTATCTGGGTAGCGCCCATGCGCTCAAGGCCAAGGCGGCGTGGCTGCCGTGGAACAAGATGAAGCTCTCCGAACAGGGCCTCGATCACATCGACCTGGCACTGGCCGCGTTGCGCCCCGAACACGACCGCGTGCTGGTGCACAACACGCCGGCGAGCCTGATGACGCGCATGGCGGCGGCGGCCACCTTCGTCGCGCTGCCCGACGGCCTTTTCCATCGTCGCGCCGGCGGCAAGGCGCTGCTCGCCGAGATCCGGCGCAGCCCGCTGCTGGCTGAAACGCCGGCCGGCTTTCGCGCCGAATTGAGCGCCATCGAAGCCCGCCTGCGGGAGACCGAGAAATGAGCACCGATACCTGCACTGTCCGCCTGACCGGCTTGCGCAAGAGCTACCGTGTAGGCGAGGCCAGTGTCGAGGCCCTGAAAGGCGTCAGCCTCGATGTGCGCAGCGGCGAGATGGTCGCGCTGACCGGCCCGTCCGGCAGCGGCAAGAGCACGCTGCTGAACCTGTGCGGCCTGATCGACACGCCGGATGCGGGCAGCCGCGAACTGGGCGGCATCGTCATCGACGGCCTCGATGAACTCGGTCTGACGCGCCTGCGCCGGGAGCAGGTCGGTTTCATCTTCCAGGGCTTCAACCTGGTACCGGTGATGACCGTGTTCGACAACGTCGAGTACCCGCTGATGCTGCTCGGCATGCCAGCCGGCGAGCGCAAGGAGAAGACGATGACGGCACTGCAACGGGTGGGGCTGGAAACCTTTGCCCGGCGCCTGCCCGACGCACTTTCCGGCGGCCAGCGCCAGCGCGTGGCGATCGCCCGCGCCCTGGTCAAGTCGCCGGCGCTGGTGATTGCCGACGAGCCCACGGCCAACCTCGATTCGACCACGGCGCGGCAGATCGTCGATCTGCTGCATGAACTGGCGCACGAGCGCAATGCCTCGGTGGTCGTGGCGACCCACGACGAGCGCATGAGCTCGCACTGCGACCGCGTGCTCCACCTGATAGATGGAGAACTGCAATGAAATGGCTGATGTTTGCCTGGAAGAACGTCATGCGCAACCGCCGCCGCTCGCTGACGGCGATGCTGATCACGGCACTGGGAACCGCGGCGGTGCTGGCCAGCGGCGGCTTCGCGCTATTCACCTACGAATCACTGGAGGAAATGACGGCGCGCGATACGGGCCATGTCGTCGTCGCCCATGCGCGTGGTTTCGACGGCGATGAAGACGTGCCGCTGCAGCATGGCCTGGCTGATTCGGCCGCGCTGGCGGCGAAGTTCGCGGCACTGTCCGGCGTCCGTGCCGTGGCGCCACGCGCGCAGTTTTCCGGCCTGATCTCCAACGGCGACAAGTCGGCGGTGTTCGTCGGCAGCGGCGTGGTGCCCGAGATCGACTTTCGCCTGCGCGGCCCGCAGATGAACTTCATCGCCGGACAGCCGCCCGTGGGCAACGCGCCGCAGCCGGAAGTGGTGATCGGCAACGAACTGGCGCGCCTGATGAAAGCCAAGGTCGGCAGTTCGCTGACCCTGCTGGCCACCACTACCGAAGGCAATCTGAACGCAGTGGATGTCATCGTCAGCGGCATCGCCAGCGTCGGCGTGCCGGAAATCGACAAGCGACTGGTACTTGCCGATCTTGCTGCGGTACAGAAACTCCTGCTCAGCGACAAGGTCGGCACGCTGTCGATCTACCTGAAGGAAACCGCGGAGACGGAAGCCACCGCCGCGCGCGTCAGGGAAATGCAGCCCGGCCTTGCGGTGAAAACCTGGCGCGACCTGGCGGTGTTCTACCAGGCCGTGCGGGCGCTCTATAACCGCATCTTCGGCATCCTCGGGGTGATCATGATCTGCATCGTGCTGTTCGCCATGAGCAACACGCTGGGCATGGCCGTCGTCGAGCGGACGCGCGAGATCGGCACGCTGCGTGCCATCGGCACGCTGCCGGCGGAGATCGTGCGCAACTTCGTCTTCGAGGGCATGGTCATCGGCGCCGCCGGCGCGCTGCTCGGCATGTTGCTGGCGGGCGTCGCCACGGTGTTCCTGCTCTTCGCCGGGATCGAGATGCCGCCGCCGCCGGGGCGTTCGGCCGGCTATCCCTTGTTCCTGAGTTTTTCGCCACTGCTGTATGGCGCGAGCGCCCTCGTGGTGATTGTGCTTGCCGCAGGCGCGGCATGGCTGGTCAGCCGCCGCGCCGCCAACAAACCCGTTACGGAGGCTCTTGCTCATGTTTAAGCGAATTGCATTACTGATGTTGGCGTCGATGAGTCTTGCGGCATTGGCGGCGGAGGACGACAAAGTGAAGTCCCTGCTCAAGCAGGCCGATGCCTATCGCCTGGCCATGGAATCAGGGCGCGTCGAAACCGAGGTGCGCACCTTCAAGGCCGGCGTGCCGGACAAGACGCGGCTCTACGCTGTCTATCTCAAGCCCGGCCATCGTTCGCTGGTGCTGTTCCGCACCGCGAGCGAGCGCGGACAGAAGATGCTGATGCTCGGCGACGACTACTGGCTGATGATGCCCTCCAGCCAGCGGCCACTGCGCATCACCGCCATGCAGAAGCTGCTCGGCGAAGCCTCGACCGGCGACGTGGCGACCATGACCTGGGGCGAGGACTACGATGGCACACTGTCCGGTGAGGAGACCATCGATGGCGTGCCCTGCCTCAAGCTCGATCTGACGGGTCAGCGCAAGGGCGTCAGCTATCCGCGCATCGTGCTCTATCTGGCGAAGAAGGGCCATCATCCGGTGCAGGCCGAACTGTACGTCGCCTCGGACAAGCTCGCCAAGCTGGCGCACTTCAAATTGGGCGAGGTCGATGGCCGCAAGCAGGTGACGGTGATGACCCTGATCGATCATCTGCAGAAGGAGCGTTCGACCGAAGTGCATTACCTGTCGCGCACCGACAAGACGCTCTCCGACGACTACTTCAATCCGGCCTTCCTGGTGCGGGCGGATGTGACGCAATGAGATCGCCGCCTCGCCATCGCCAGCGCGGTGCGTCCCTTCGGGAAGTTTTTCAGGTTCTGGCCGGAGTGTCGGCACTGATGCTGACGCTTCCCGCCAGTGCCGAGGATGGCGCGACGGATTTCGGCTGGAACACGCGCTTCGTCGGCGAAGGGCGCGAACCGCGGCGCGACAGCCCGTTCGCGGCGGGAATGGATCTGACCAGCTTCGGCCGCGATCGCTACCGCATCGAGCAGGAATTGCGCGGTCGCGCCGGGCCGGTGTCGCTGCTGCTCACCGCCACCGAGTCCGCGCAGGAGGGCTCCAAGCCTAACGGGCGCTTCGTCGCCAACGAGGCATACGCCGATTTCAGCGTCGGCGGCGAGCGCTTTACGACCGGCAAGAAAGTCCTGTCCGGCGATGTCGGCTACGCCTTCCGGCCGATCGACGTGCTGCAGCGCGAAAGCCGCATGCAATTGCTTGCGCCGCCACTGGAGGGCATCCCGATGCTGAGCTGGGACAACTTCTCGACCGACGGCGCCTGGTCGGTCGTAATCGCCAATCCGGGTCACCAGCGGCGTAACGAGGCGCGCGAAGACGGATCGGTGGCCTTGAAGCTCTATCGCCGTGTCGCCAGCGCCGACTTTTACGGCGTGTTGCGCAACTCGACGCGCTACGGCTCCGAACTCGGCGTGGCGACGTCCTGGGTGCCGGACGACGCGCTGGAACTGCATGCCTCCATGCTGGTGCAGAAGCGCGGCGAGCGGCGCGTGCCGTTGGCGGACACGGCGTCGATCGGACTGCTGCTGGCGGCGGACAGCGCGCTTGTTACCGAAGCGATCAACTCGCCGCGCAAGGCGCTGGTGGGCGGCACGTGGACCACTGAAGGCGGCTTTTCGGTGCTCGGCGAATTCTGGTGGGACGGCACGGCGCCGGCCGCTACGGATTGGCAGCGATTGAAACGGCAGGCCGCGCAACGGGCGGCGCTGATCGGCGTGCCGGGCGTTCCCGCAGCGGCTGTCGCCGGCGCAACGGCGGCATCGACGCGCATGTTCGATCAGGGCAACCTCGCGCAACGCGGCATGCTGGCGCGTCTGGCGTGGAGCGATCCGGGTGGCCGCGTGTCGGCATCGGCCGACCTGCTGAGATCGATGGGAGATGGTGGCTGGACCCTGACCACCTCGGTCGGCTGGCAAGGCGAGAAGTTCAGGATCGATGCCGGTTTGCGCCGTTACGGCGGCCCCGCCGACTCGGCTTACCGCTTGCTGCCCGAACGTGCGGCAGCCTTTGTCGGACTCAGCCTGGCCTACCAGTAACTCGCTGCGGCAAGTCGAGGATGGCGTCGCGGTTGGTCCACGAAAAACAGGCCTCGGCGGCTTCCCGCCAGGGTAGCCAGCGCCAGGCGAGATGCTCTTCCGGCGCGATGTTCACCGGGCCTGGTTCAGGCACGCAGAGGCTGAAGACGTGCTCGATATTGTGCGTGATGCCGGGTGCGTAGCGGTAGCGCCACTCGGTGAATATTTCGTAACGATTGTTGATTTGCCAATCGACGAAGTCGGTCGCGGCGGCATCGATGCCGGTTTCTTCGAGCACTTCGCGCCGCGCCGTTTCCAGCAGCGGCTCGTCGTCTTCCTGGCTGCCGGTGACCGACTGCCAGAAGCCGGGGTGGCGGGCGCGCTCGAGCAGCAGCACGTCGAGCGCCGCGGTGTGGATCACCACCAGAACCGAGACGGGCTTCTTGTATTTCATCAGCCCGGCTGGGGCACCGTCGGCAGCCAGGCAATGCCGTCGGCCTGCATGTCGACCAGGCACCAGAACGGGATGTCGTCCTCGCGCCAGATTGCGGCGGCGTCCTGGAAGGTCTGCATCAGCGTGACGAAATCAGCCTCGGCACGGCCATGGATGCCGTCGCAATGATCGAGGATGATCACATAGCCGGTGGCGGGCAACCAGCCCATGTCGAGCAGGCAATCGGTCAGCGCGTCCCAGTTCTGGCCGAACCATTCGGGAAAGCGCAGGGCATGGCCGAGCGCCGCCAGCATTTCGTCCTTGTTGCGCGCTGCGGCAAGATCGACCCGCAACACCAGGCAGCCCGCCGCACCCGCGCCGGCGAGAAGGTCGTCGATGGGCCCGTGAGGAAGGTGATGCACGCCGGCCTTCGCGGCATCGGCAAACAGATGTTCGTAGTGCGGGGCGCTCATCGCTGAACCCTGCGAAAGGTCTTGTAATGATCGCCAGTGTAGTAGAACACCTGCGGCGGCTTGTCGCCGGCGACGATGCGCCGTGCGCCGCGATCCCTGCTGCCCGGCGTCGGTACGGTGTATTCGCGGTAGTAGCCTCGGGGTTGCTCGGGCAGCCGGCGTTCGCGATTCTGGAAAACGATGCCGTCGCGGCGGTAGGGATACGGGCCGCCGGCATCGATCAGCCGGAGGGTTTCGCGCGCCTCCGCCGGCAGTTCGCCAACCGTTATCGTCGATGACTGGAACGCGGCCGCCGTCAGTGCAAGCAGCAAAGCCGCCGTGGCAAGCAAGCGGCGCATCATGGTGTTCAGCCCTTGCCGACCTCGACCTGGGTTTCGACTTTCTGCCTCAGCCGGATGTGCAACTCGCGCAACTGCTTTTCATCGACGTCCGACGGCGCGTCGGTGAGCAGGCACTGGGCGCGCTGGGTCTTGGGGAAGGCGATGACGTCGCGGATCGACTCGGCGCCGGCCATCATGGTGACGATGCGGTCGAGGCCGAAGGCCAGGCCGCCGTGGGGTGGCGCCCCATACTTCAGCGCGTCGAGCAGGAAGCCGAACTTGGCCTGCTGTTCCTCGGGGCCGATGCCCAGCGCCTGGAACACCCGTTCCTGCACCTCGGAACGATGGATACGCACCGAGCCGCCGCCCATTTCCCAGCCGTTCAGGGCCAGATCGTAGGCCTTGGCCAGACAGTTGCCCGGATCGGTCTCCATCAATGCTTCGTGACCGTCCTTGGGACTGGTGAAGGGGTGATGGCAGGCCGACCAGCGCTGGTTGTCCTCGTCGTATTCAAACATCGGGAAATCGACCACCCACAGCGGCCGCCAAGCCGAGCCGTCGACATAGCCCTTCTCGTGACCGAGCTTGGTACGCAGGGCACCGAGCGCGTCATTGACGACCTTGGTCTTGTCGGCGCCGAAGAAAATCAGGTCGCCGGATTGGGCTCCGGTGCGCTCGATGATGGTCTTCAGCGCGGCTTCATGGAGATTCTTGACGATGGGCGACTGCAGGCCTTCCTCGTTGAGTTTCGAGGCGTCATTGACCTTGATGTAGGCCAGCCCGCGGGCGCCATAGATCTTGACGAACTCGGTGTAGCCGTCGATTTCGCCGCGGGTCAGCGCAGTTGCCCCAAGCGCGCCGCCGGGGACGCGTAGCGCCGCGACACGGCCACCCGAGGTCGCCGGACCGCTGAATACCTTGAAGGCGACATCGGCCACTGCATCGGTGACTTCGGTGAGTTCCAGCGTCACGCGCAGGTCCGGCTTGTCGGAACCATAGCGCCGCATGGCTTCGGCGTGAGTGATGCGGGGGAAGGGGTTGGGCAGATCGACGGCCAGTGCGGTCTTGAACACACTGCGGATCATTTCCTCCATCAGCGCGGTGATCTGGGTCTCGTCAAGGAAAGAAGTCTCGATATCGACCTGGGTGAATTCCGGCTGGCGGTCGGCGCGCAGGTCTTCGTCGCGGAAGCACTTGGTGATCTGGTAGTAGCGGTCGTAGCCGGCCACCATCAGCAGTTGCTTGAACAACTGCGGCGATTGTGGCAGGGCGAAGAACTGGCCGGGATGCACGCGCGATGGCACGAGGTAGTCGCGTGCGCCTTCCGGCGTCGACTTCGTCAGCATCGGCGTCTCGATGTCGATGAAGCCGTTGTCGTCGAGGAAGCGGCGGAAGGCGCGGGCCGTCTTGTAGCGCAGCATCATGTTCTTCTGCATCTGCGGCCGGCGCAGGTCGATGACGCGATTGACCAGGCGCACGTTTTCGGAGAGGTTCTCCTCGTCCAACTGGAAGGGCGGTGTCACGGCGGCGTTGAGGATCTCGAGCTCGTGGCAAAGGATCTCGATCTCGCCCGAGGGCATGTTGGGATTCTCGGTGCCGGCGGGACGGCGGCGCACCTTGCCGGTAATCCTGAGCACGAACTCGTTGCGCACGACTTCGGCGAGCTTGAACATTTCCGGACGGTCGGGGTCGCAAACGATCTGGGCGATGCCTGCCCGGTCGCGCAGGTCGATGAAGATCACGCCGCCATGGTCGCGGCGGCGATGGTTCCAGCCGCACAGGGTGACGATCTGGTCGATGTGGCCGGCATTGAGTTGGCCGCAGTAATGGGTACGCATGGGGGTTCCGATATCAAAAGTGATTGGCGCGGGCGGGACGGCGCCAAGCTGGATTATTCGTTTTGCGCACGTCCGACGAGGTTGGGGTGGCGCCGCACGGGCGGCACGACGCCCATCGAGACGATGTACTTCAGGGCTTCATCGACACTGATGTCGAGCTCGATGGTCTCGCTTTTCTTGACGAAAAAGAAAAAGCCGTTGACCGGGCTGGGCGCGGTGGGGATGAACACACTGACATGTTCCTCCGCCAGCAGCTCGCCAACCTGGGACGCGGGGGTGCCGGTCTGGAAGGCGACCGACCAGGCTTGAGGATGCGGGTAGCGCACCAGCAGCACCTTGCGGAAGGCGTTGCCATTGCCGGAAAACAAAGTATCCGACACCTGCTTGACACTGTAGTAGATCGATTTGACGATCGGGATGCGGGCGAGGATGCCCTCCCAGAAGCGCACCAGTTTCTGGCCGACGATGTTGGCGGTCACCAGGCCGGTCAGGAAAATCACCAGCAGGGTGAGCACGGTGCCGACGCCGGGGATATGGATGCCCAGCAGCTTGTCCGGATGAATGACCTCCGGCAGCAGGTAAAGCGATTGGTCCATGGCGCCGATGATCGCCGACACCACCCAGACGGTGATCACCAGCGGGATCCAGATCAGGAGCCCGGTGATGAAGTATTTCTTGAAGGCTTTCACGCAGTGATAGTCAATTGCAGGAGGGACAGGAACCCGTCCCGCCCTGGCATGGCGGTGGATTGTCCGCCTTGGCCGCCGGTTTGGAGCCGCTCTTGAAATCGGTCTGGTACCAGCCGCTGCCTTTCAGCTGAAAACCCGCGGCGGTCAGTTGCTTGCTGAAGTTTTCGGTCTTGCATTCCGGGCATACGGCCAGTGGGGCATCGGACATCTTCTGCAGGACATCCTTCTCGAAACCGCACTGACTACAACGGTAAGCATAAATTGGCATGAATTTCTCCTAAGAGTTTCGCCAATTATACAAGTGCTTGGCTAGATCAAGCCCAGATAGGTCTGGTTGAGCGACTTTCCCCAAAACAGTGCGATGACGCCGGCGGCGGCAAGGTAGGGGCCGAAGGGAATGGGGACGTTTCGTCCGCGCCGCGCCAGCACGATCAGGGCGATGCCGACCACCGCGCCGACCAGCGAGGACAGCAGGATGACCAGGGGCAGCATCTGCCAGCCGAACCAGGCACCGATGGCCGCCAATAGCTTGAAATCGCCGTAGCCCATGCCTTCCTTGCCGGTCGCCAGCTTGAAGAGCCAGTACACCAGCCACAAGATCAGATAGCCGGCGGCGGCACCGATCACGGCATGGCTCAGTGTCGTGAAGGTGCCGCCGACATTAAGCAGCAGACCGACCCAGAGCAAGGGCAGGGTGATGTCGTCGGGCAGCAGTTGCGTGTCGAAATCGATGCAGGTCAGCGCGATCATCGCGGCGATGAACAGCAGAGTCCCCGCCCCGGCCAGGGTCGGGCCGTAACGCCAGGCGGCATAGCCGAACAGCAGTCCGGTGACGGCTTCGACCAGCGGGTAACGCAGGCTGATGGCTTTGCCACAGCCCTTGCAGCGACCTTTCTGCAGCAGATAGCTGAGGATCGGAATGTTTTCGAGCGCGCCGATCGGGTGGCCGCAATGCGGGCAGCGCGAACGCGGCGACAGCAGCGATAACGGTTCAAAAGTCGGCGCTGGCGAGACGGCAAGTTCGGCACACTGGATGCGCCAGTCGCGCTCCATGATGATCGGCAAGCGATGGATGACGACGTTCAGGAAGCTGCCGATCAGCAGCCCGAAAACCACACCTGTGACGGCCAGCGTCGTCGGATCGTTGAGGGCAATCAAACGACAGCGCCCAGCTTGAAGATCGGCAGGTACATCGCGATGATGATGCCGCCGATCAGGACGCCGAGCACCACCATGATCATCGGTTCCATCAGGCTGGACAGCCGATTGACGGCTTCGTCGACCTCCGCCTCGTAAAAGTCGGCGACCTTGGCGCTCATCGAATCTATCTGGCCGGATTCCTCGCCGATCGAGATCATCTGGATCGCCATGTTCGGGAAGATATTGGTGTTTTGCATGGAGACCGTCAGGCTCGACCCGGTGCTGATTTCGGCCTTGATCTGTTTCGTGGCTTCCCGGTAGATGTAGTTTCCGGACGCGCCGCCCACCGAATCCAGCGCCTCGACCAGCGGGACGCCGGCCGCGAACATGGTGGATAGCGTGCGCGTCCAGCGCGCGATGGTCGCCTTGCGGATCACTTCACCGAAGATCGGCAGGCGCAGGGCCAGCCGGTCCATGAAGATCTGCATTTTTTCGGAACGTTTCCAGAAATAGAAAAATGCATAGACGCCACCGAAAATCGCGCCGAAGACGATGTACCAGTATTCGACAAAATAATCCGAGATCGCCATGACGACGAGCGTCGGTCCCGGCAGGTCGGCACCGAAGCTGGTGAACACCTTCTTGAACTGGGGAACGACAAAAATCATGATCACCGCAGTGACGATGAAGGCCACCACCAGTACCGAGATCGGGTAGAACAGCGCGCTCTTGATCTTGGCGATGATCGCCTGGGTTTTTTCCTTGTAGGTGGCCAGACGATCCAGCAACTGGTCGAGAATACCGGCCTGCTCGCCAGCCTCGACCAGATTGCAGTACAAGGTGTCGAAATGGAGCGGATATTTGCGGAAGGCCTGATTGAGTGCCGATCCCGTTTCAACGTCCGTCTTGATGTCCGACAAAAGCTTGCTGACCGCGGCGTTGCTCGCCCCTTTGCTGACGATATCGAAAGCCTGCAGGAGCGGTACGCCGGATTTCAACATGGTCGCCATCTGACGCGTGAACATGGTGACATCCTTGTCGGTCACCCTTCCTCTGCCGTGCAGCGATTGCTTGGAGACTTTGCTGACCAGTATGCCTTGGCGACGCAAGGTGGTGCGCACCAAGCCGGCGGCCGCTGCGCGCATCTCCCCCCGAACCATTTTGCCGCTTTTGTCTTTGCCTTCCCAGCTAAATGTCGGTTGCGATACGTCTTTCTTGGGGGTTGCCATGCCTGCTCCTCGCCTCATTTATGCAGAGTGATAATGCCTTGCCTGGATAAGCTTGTAAAGGCGAAACAGCCCGGGTTTTGCCCCCGATAGCGTACCGGCAGGTTAGGGACGGTAAATTAGGGACGGTAAATTTTCACCATCTTGATCCGCCGGTTTTCGGTCTGGATGATCTCCATGGCGACACCGTTGATGCGCAAGCCGACGCCGATTTCCGGAATATCGCGCAGATGCTCGAGGATCAGGCCGTTCAGTGTTTTCGGACCATCCACAGGCAAGGCGGTGCCAAGCAGGCGGTTGATTTTGCGCAGACTGCTGCTGCCGTCGACCAGAACGGCGCCTGCGTTGTCCCAACAGTAAGCCGTTTCGCTGCCCGGCATGCTGGTGGTGAATTTTCCGACGACTTCCTCGACGATATCCTCGATCGTGACGAGTCCGAGCAATTCGCCGTATTCATCGACGACCAGCCCGAGTCGTTGGCGATTCTCGCGGAAAAAGCGCAACTGGTCGTACGCCGGCGTTTCGGCGGGGATGAAATAGGGCTCCGCAATGTCCTGCCGTAGCGCCTCGTGATTCAGTGTGCCGCCAAGCGCCATGCCTACCATGCGCCGCATGTGGATGACGCCGATGATATTGCCCGGATCGCCTTCGAATACCGGCAGGCGCGTATGGAAGCTGGTGGCCAGCTTGTCGGCGATTTCATCGAGGGGGGCGGCGATGTTGATGCTTTCGATCTCGCCCCGTGGCGTCATGATGTCTTCGACGGTAATGTGCTCCAGATCCAGAAGATTGATCAGGATCTCGCTATGCGCGCCAGGGAGGAAATGGCTCGATTCGAGCACCACGGAGCGCAGCTCCTCGGTGGTCAGGCCGGCGGTCTCGTTGCCGATCGGCTTGAGGCGCAGCAGGCGCAGCAGACCGCCCACAAACAGATTGACGAACCAGACCAGCGGATAGGTGATGCGTAACAGCGGCCAGATCAGGAAAGCCAGAATGACGGCCAGCCGGTCGGCATTGGCGGCACCGATGACCTTGGGTGTGATTTCCGAAAAGACCAGGATGACGAAGGTGACGAAGAGCGTACCGGCGGCCAGCGCCCATTCCTCCTCGCCGAACAGTTCGATGGCGATGACGGACACCAGGGTAGCCGCCGCCGCATTGAGCAGGTTGTTGCCCAGCAGGATTACTCCCAGCATCTTGTCGGTGCTGGCGAGCAGTTCCATGGCTAGCCGCGCGCCACGATGACCCTGGCTGGCGAGGTGGCGCAGCCGATAGCGGTTGGCTGCCATCATGCTGGTCTCGGCCATCGAGAAGAAACCCGAGAGAATCAGCAAAACCACCAGCGCGATGGACAGCGCCGAAAGCGGATACTCCGCCATCAGGTCGGGCGACCGAGAACGACTTCAAGGACGAAACGGCTGCCGACATAGGCCAGCAGCAGCACCGCAAAGCCGGTCAGCGTCCAGCGCAAGGCGATGCGGCCACGCCATCCATAGCGATGGCGCCCGAACAGCAACGCGGCGAAAATCAGCCACGAAAGCACGGCAAAAATCGTCTTGTGATTGAACGGCAGCGGCTTGCCGAAGATTTGTTCCGAAAAAAGAATGCCGGATGCCAGGGTCAGCGTCAGCAGAACGAAGGCGATGTGAATCAACCGGAACAGCAGCGTCTCCATCGTCAGGAGCGGCGGCAGGCCGGCAAACAGCGGCGTCATGCGGCCGCGGTGCAGGCGCTTTTCGGCAACGGCCATCAGGATGGCGTGCAGTGCGGCCAGGGTGAACAGGCTGTAGGCCAGCATGGCCATGAGGAAATGCAGACGGAAGGTCGGGGAGGCGGCGTTGGCGATCAGGTGCTCCCCCGGCAGCAGCCACGGCAGCAGCCCGCAAACCGCCGCCAGCGGCAGACCAAGCATCTGCAGCCCTTCCATGCGGGCGTAGAAACTTTCGATCCAGTACAGGGTGACCGCGAGCCAGGTCATCATCGACAAGGCCACGGCGAAACCGAAACGCATGCCCGCGCCGCCTGCCGGAAAAATTTCCTGAGCCAGCGTGGCACCATGAACGACCAGCGCTACCGCCAGCCAGCCGCGTTCCCATCCCACCAGGCCGCGTACGGGTTGATCGAGCACTGCGCCGCGCCAGCGCGAACGCCAGAAATGGATGGCCAATCCAACATAGAGCACGGCGGCCAGCAAATGCGGAAAGGGGGGATGCAGTAAAATCGACGGCATATTTGGAGTCTACACTAAGCCCATGCTCGACAATCTGACCCAACGACTTGCCAAGGTCGTCAAGACGCTACGCGGCCAGGCGCGCCTGACCGAAGAAAACATTTCCGAGATGCTGCGCGAAGTGCGCATGGCGCTGCTCGAAGCCGACGTGGCCCTGCCGGTGGTCAAGGACTTCATCACGCGCGTCAAGGAAAAGGCCGTCGGCCAGGAAGTAATCGGTTCGCTGACGCCGGGGCAGGCATTGATTGGCGTCGTACATCGCGAACTCACGGAGTTGATGGGCGGCACGAAGTCCGAGTTGAATCTGGCCACCCTGCCACCGGCGATCATCCTGATGGCGGGCTTGCAGGGCGCGGGCAAGACCACGACGACTGCCAAACTCGGGAAGTGGCTCAAGGAACGGCAGAAGAAGAAGGTGCTGGCGGTCAGCTGCGACGTTTATCGTCCGGCGGCCATCGAGCAGTTGAAGACCGTGTCGGCTCAGGCCGGCATCGATTTCTTCCCCTCGTCCGTCGGCCAGAAGCCGGCCGAAATCGCCGCCGCAGCGCTGGATTACGCGAAACGTCATTTTCATGACGTGCTGTTCGTCGATACCGCGGGCCGACTCGCGATCGACGAGGCGATGATGGCGGAGATCCGCGAACTGCATGCGCAACTCAAACCGATCGAGACGCTGTTTGTCGTCGATGCGATGCTCGGCCAGGATGCGGTGAATACCGCCAAGGCTTTCAGCGAAGCCTTGCCGCTGACGGGGGTGATTCTCACCAAACTCGACGGCGATTCACGGGGCGGCGCGGCGCTGTCGGTGCGTCACGTGACCGGCAAACCGCTCAAGTTCGCCGGCGTCGGCGAGAAGCTGACCGGCATCGAGGAATTCCACCCCGAGCGCATGGCCAGCCGCATCCTCGGCATGGGCGATATCCTCGGGCTGGTCGAGGAAGCGCATCGCAACGTCGATCAGGAAAAGGCGCAAGAGTTCGTCAAGAAGATGAAGTCCGGCAAGGGCTTCGATCTCAACGACTTCAAGGCGCAGATCGGCCAGATGCGCAGCATGGGCGGCATTGGCGCCTTGCTCGACAAGCTGCCGGCGCAGTTGGGTGCGATGGCGCAACAGGCGGGTGGCCAGATGGAAGACAAGGCAACCCGTCGCATCGAAGGCATCATCGACTCGATGACCCCGACGGAGCGCAGCAAGCCCGAGATCATCAAGGCCAGCCGCAAGCGCCGCATCGCTGCCGGCGCCGGCGTGCAGGTGCAGGAAGTCAATCGGCTGCTGAATCAGTTCGAGCAGTCGCAGAAGATGATGAAGCAGTTCTCCAAGGGCGGCATGGCAAAGATGATGCGCGGCATGAAAGGCATGATGGGCAAGGGAATGCCCGGACTACCCAGATAAGCTGGCGGCGCCGTCTCGCCAGCGCCGACTTTCAGGACCCACCCACCCCCAGCCCCGCCCTCGCAGGCGTGGAGACTTTGTGCTCGCTACGCTCGTTGCGGCTGGTTATTGTCGCGCCTGGATGACGCGAGGCCCCCAGCCCCACTGTTTCTCCCACGATGCGCGCACCATGTTCGGATATTCCGGCCGACCGAGGCTGCCGTTGTAGCGGCCGAGCGCGCGAAACAGGTCGCCGTTCTCGATGTCGAGGTAGTGGCGCAGGATGGTGCAGCCGAAGCGCAGGTTGGTCCGCAGGTGGAACAGGTTGTTGTCCGGGTTGCCGATCAGCTTGACCCAGAACGGCATCACCTGCATGTAGCTGCGCGCCCCCGCGCTGGAAACGGCGTGCTTGCGAAAGCCGCTTTCCACCTGGATTAGCCCCAGGACCAGTTGTGGGTCGAGGCCGGCGCGCTGTGCCTCGTAACGCACTGCCTTGAGAAATTCAAGACGTCCTTCCCGGTCGGGCATGCGTCGTTCCAGTCGCCGCGACATTTCCGTCAGCCAGTCGATTTTTTCCTCGATGCTGGCGAACCGCGGTTCCGGCGCGGCGCGGTCCGAAACGGCCGCATGCAGGGCCGCCTGGACGCTGGCGGCGAGCGGTTCGTACTTTTGTGCGCCCGCCACAGCCTGTGCAGCCCAGAAAAAGCACAGGCAGAAAAGCAGTTTCAGCAACCGGGGGTGCATGCTTTCTGGCGCGCCAGCGCGGCGATTTCCGTCAGTGGCACCTTGGTGACTTCCTTGTCGTGGCGGTGCTGGTACTCGACCAGGCCCTCTTTGAGGCCGCGATCGCCGATGGTGATCCGGTGTGGTACGCCAATTAATTCCCAATCCGCGAACATCACGCCGGGGCGTTCGTCGCGGTCGTCGAGGATGACGTCGATATCTGAGCCAACGAGCTTTTCATAAAGCTCCAGTGCGGCCAAACGCACGGCCTCGGATTTGCCCCAGCCGACCGGGCAGATGACCACGGTACAGGGGGCAATCGAATCCGGCCAGAGGATGCCGCGCTCGTCGTTATTCTGTTCGATGGCGGCGCCGACCAGGCGCGTCACGCCGATCCCGTAGCAGCCCATCACCATGAATTGCGGCTTGCCGGTTTCGTCGAGATAAGTGCAGTTCATCGATGCCGAGTATTTGGTGCCGAGGAAGAAGACGTGGCCGACCTCGATCCCGCGTTGTATGGATAGCGCTCCCTTGCCGTCGGGCGATGGGTCGCCCGCGACGACGTTGCGGATGTCGGCGATGAGTTCCGGCTCCGGCAGGTCGCGGCCCCAGTTGATGCCCTGGATGTGGAAGCCGATCTCGTTGGCGCCGCTGACGAAGTCGCTCATGTTGGCCACCGTCCGGTCGGCGACGACCTTGACCGGCTTCCTGGTGTTGAGCGGGCCGAGAAAGCCCGGCGGGCAGCCGAAGTGCTCGATGATTTCCTGCTCCGTGGCGAAGCGGAAGCCGCCTTCGAGGCCCGGCAGCTTGCCGGCCTTGACCTCGTTGAGCTCATGATCGCCGCGCACCAGCAGCAGCCAGACTTCGGCGCCCAGCGGCGTGTCGGTGGCGAGCACGATGGACTTGACGGTGCGTTCGAGCGGCAGGCCGAGCAGCTTCGCCACATCCTCGCAGCGGACGGTGTCGGGGGTGGCGACCTTAGCCATCGCAAAAGTCGGCGCTGGCCGGACGGCGATCAAGGACAGTGCCTCCGCCAGTTCGATGTTGGCCGCGTAGTCGGAATCCGGACAATAGACGAGCAGATCCTCGCCGGTGTCGGCGATGACCTGGAACTCATGCGACAGCGAGCCGCCGATGGCGCCGGTGTCGGCGCGCACGGCACGGAAGGTGAGGCCGAGCCGCCCGAAGATTTTGGTGTAGGCGGCATACATTGCCTGGTAACTCTTTTCGGCAGCGGCCTCGTCGCGGTCGAAGGAGTAGGCGTCCTTCATGGTGAATTCGCGGCCGCGCATCACACCAAAGCGCGGCCGGCGTTCGTCGCGGAACTTGGTCTGGATGTGATAGAAATTTTTCGGCAACTGGCGGTAGCTGTGGATCTCGCTGCGGGCGATATCGGTGACGACCTCCTCGGAGGTCGGCTGGATGATGAAGTCGCGGTCGTGGCGGTCCTTCACGCGCAGCATTTCTGGCCCCATCTTGTCCCAGCGCCCGGTTTCCTGCCACAGCTCGGCCGGCTGCACCAGCGGCATCAGCAATTCGATGGCGCCGGCGCGGTTCATTTCCTCGCGAATGATCGCCTCGATCTTGCGGATTACCCGCAGACCCATCGGCAGATAGCTGTAGATGCCGCCAGCCAGCTTGCGAATCATGCCGGCACGAGTCATCAATTTGTGAGAAACGACCTCGGCGTCGGTGGGCGCTTCCTTGAGCGTGGAAATGAAAAACTGGGTGGCGCGCATGTCGAACCTTCTTGTCGGGCACTAAATAAATCATTTTACCCGTCTGACCGGCTTTCCTCGGACGGGCGAATGTGGAACAATTTGCACCAGTCAAACAAATTGGGGTAACACCATGCTCGATCGGGAAGGTTATCGCCCGAACGTCGGCATCATTCTCACCAATCAGCGTTACGAGGTCTTCTGGGGCAAACGGATTCGCGAACATTCCTGGCAATTCCCGCAAGGCGGGATCAAGAAGGGGGAATCGCCGGAAGAGGCGATGTTTCGCGAGCTGTATGAGGAAGTCGGGCTGAAGCCCGAGCATGTGCGGATTCTCGGGCGCACACGGGATTGGTTGCGATACGACGTTCCCAGGCATTGGGTTCGCCGCGAATGGCGCGGTACGTACAAGGGACAGAAGCAGATATGGTTTCTGTTGCGGCTGACCGGCCGCGACAGCGATATCAGTCTGCGCGCCAGCCCGAAGCCGGAGTTCGATGCCTGGCGCTGGAGCAGTTATTGGGTGCCCCTCGAGTCGGTGATCGAATTCAAGCGCATGGTTTATGGGCAGGCGCTGACCGAACTGTCTCGTCTGCTGTTCCACGTGCCCGGGCAGATCTCCGGCTGGCCGGATTTCATCGGGGAGCAGGCTGAAGACGAAATGCGGGTGGGCGAACAATGAGCCCACCCCGCAAACCTTCGCTGCGCTCGGTTCTCCCCTCAAGGGGCAAGAAACTCTTGGGGCAGCCCGGCGAGTTTCTTAGCCGTTTAGTTGTCGCCTTGGCGGGCGTGATGGTTTCTGGCGCTGCATTTGCCGGATTGGGTTTTCGTGACAACGACGACCCGGATGCCCCCAAATGGGAAGAAGCGACGGCGCAACTCCCGCCCTTCCCGCTGGAGGCCAATCTGCGCGAGTTCTATGTCAGTGCAACGACCGCGCACAAGTTCTATATTGATGCGGCCACCCTGAGCGTAGGCAAGGATGGCGTGGTCCGCTATGTGCTCGTGGTGCGCACCAGCGGCGGGACAACGAACACGACCTATGAAGGCATGCGTTGCGAAAGCGGCGAGTACAAGCTTTATGCGACCGGTCATCGCGACGGCACGTGGGCGATGGCGCGCAAGGGCGAATGGCGTCTCATCGTGAACAAGCCGACCAATCGGCACCATGCCGCCCTTGCCCGCGACTATTTTTGCCCGGTTGGAACCGCTATTTCGACGCCTGCCGAAGGACGGGAAGCTTTGCGCCTGGGCAAGCATCCCAACGCTATTTGAGGCCCCGTCATGAGCATCCTTGATTCTTTCATTCTGCAAGTCGACCAGGCGTTGCGTACCGTTTTCACCAAGGCGCCGACCGCCCGGCCGATGCCGGGCGAAGCGCTTCCCGAAGCCGAGTTGACCGAAGAGGAGCGGCGCCATGTTGCGGCGCTGATGCGCATCAACCACGTGGGTGAGGTTTGCGCTCAGGCCCTGTATGCCGGCCAGGCCTTTACCGCGCAGGATGGAACGGTGCGCGAGGCACTGCAACAGGCCGCTTGGGAGGAAACCGAGCATCTGAACTGGACCGAACGACGCATCGAAGAGTTGGGCGGTCGCAAGAGTCTGCTCAATCCCCTGTGGTATGCCGGCGCCTGGACGATCGGCGCCGTGGCCGGCCGGCTGGGCGATCCCGTCAGCCTGGGGTTCGTCGCCGAAACCGAACGCCAGGTGGAGGCACATCTGGACGGGCACATGAGCCAGCTACCGGCGGCGGATCGCCGTTCGCAGGCGATCATCGACCAGATGAAGACGGATGAGATTTCGCATGCCCAGACGGCGCTCAGCCTGGGTGCCGCAGAATTGCCGGGCGTCGCCAAAGGCGCCATGAAACTGGCGGCCAAGGCGATGACGACAACTGCCTACTGGGTGTAGTGAGCCCACCCCGAAAACCTCGCTGCGCTCGGTTCTCCCCTCAAGGGGCCAAGAAACTCTTGGGGCGGCCCGGCGGGTTTCTTGCTCAGACTTCGACAATTTCCCAGGAGTGGCTCATCCGGGCGGTCTTGCCCAGCATGATCGAGGCGGAGCAGTATTTTTCCGCGGAAAGCTTGATCGCCCGCTCCACGGCATCGGGCTTCAATCCGCGCCCCTTGACGACGAAGTGCATGTCGATGCGCGTGAACACCTTGGGGTCTTCCGTCGCGCGCTCCGCCGTGAGCTTGACCTCGCAATCGACGATGTCCTGCCGCGCTTTTTTCAGGATCATGATGACGTCGAAGGAAGTACAGCCCCCCGTTCCTGCCAGCAGCATTTCCAGTGGTCTGGGCGCCCAGTTGTGACCCCCCGCTTCGGGCGCGCCATCCATTGCGACCAGATGGCCGCTGCCGGTTTCGGCGATGAAACTCATACCCTCGTGCCAGCGTACCGTGCATTCCAGCATTGATCTAACCTCCATGTTGTTGGTGCGAATGATTGTATGCGCATCGTGGTGCCACGAAAGTCGGCGCTGGCGGGACGGCGTTAGCCGGCCCGCCGCCAACATGGGGACGACGATTCAGTCCTGCCGGCAAGGAGAAAAGAGTTTGACTTCTCATCGGGGTATGGGATACCATGCCCGGCTTTCCGCGTGGCGGACTGGTATTTTTTGGTTCGAACGCCAACCAAGCTGTGTGATTTAAGGTAGCAAGGATCCCTCCATGAAGACTTTTTCCGCCAAACCGCATGAAGTGAAGCGCGATTGGTTCGTCGTTGACGCGTCGGACAAGGTGCTCGGCCGCCTGGCTGCCGAAGTCGCCCGTCGCCTGCGTGGCAAGCACAAACCGGAATACACCCCCCACGTCGATACGGGTGATTTCATCGTCGTCGTCAACGTCGAAAAACTTCGCGTGACCGGCAACAAGGCGCAAGACAAGAAGTATTTCCGCCACTCCGGTTTTCCCGGCGGTATTTACGAGACCAATTTCATCAAGTTGCAGCAACGTTTTCCTTCGCGCGTGCTCGAAAAAGCCGTCAAGGGCATGTTGCCCAAGGGCCCGCTCGGCTATGCAATGCTGAAGAAAATGAAGTGCTATGTCGGCGGGGCTCATCCCCACACGGCGCAGCAGCCCCAAACCCTGGAAATCTGACGGGACGAATAGATAATGTCTGCCAACTACTACTATGGCACCGGTCGACGCAAGACCGCAGTGGCGCGTGTTTTTATTAAAAACGGCAGCGGCAAGTTCATTGTGAACGACAAGCCGGTGGATGAGTTCTTTTCACGGGAAACCGGCCGCATGGTTGTGCGCCAGCCCCTCGAATTGACGCAGCATATGGCTACCTTCGACATTCTTGTGAATGTGACGGGTGGTGGCGAGTCCGGTCAGGCCGGCGCCGTGCGCCATGGCATCACGCGCGCGCTGATCGAGTACGACGCTACGCTCAAGCCGGCTCTGTCGAGTGCAGGGTTCGTCACGCGCGATGCGCGCGAGGTCGAGCGCAAGAAGGTTGGTTTCCACAAGGCGCGGCGGCGCAAGCAGTTCTCGAAGCGCTAACCGCGTTTCACGTGAAAAGCCGCCTGCGGGCGGCTTTTTTCATCCTGGATCGGAGTGTCGGTTATGATCGACACCCCCGTAACTAAGGAGCAGGCAGCCATGATCAAGGTGGGCATCGTCGGCGGTACCGGTTATACGGGCGTCGAATTGTTGCGCTTGCTAGCGCAACATCCGGAGACTGAACTGTCTGTCATCACCTCGCGCGCCGAGGCGGGTAGTGCGGTTGCCGACATGTTTCCCAGCCTGCGCGGCCGAGTGGCGTTGCGTTTCAGCGATCCCGCGACCGCTCCGCTCGAGGAATGTCAGGTGGTATTTTTTGCCACGCCCAACGGCGTGGCCATGCAGCAGGCCAGGAGCCTGCTCGATGCCGGGGTGCGCGTCATCGATCTGGCGGCGGATTTTCGCATCAAGGACATTGCGCTCTGGGAAAAATGGTACGGCATGACCCACGCCGCACCGGATCTGGTCGCCGCAGCGGTGTATGGCCTGCCGGAGCTTAACCGCCAGCAGATCAAGAGTGCGCGCCTGATCGCCAATCCCGGATGCTATCCGACGGCGGTACAGTTGGGCTTTCTTCCCCTGATCGAGGCGGGGTGTGTCGATACCGATTTTCTGATTGCCGATGCGAAATCGGGCGTATCCGGTGCGGGCCGCAAGGCGGAAACGCACATTCTGTTCGCCGAGGCATCCGACAATTTCAAGGCTTATGGTGTGGCTGGGCACCGTCATCTTCCCGAAATTCGTCAGGGATTGTCGGGGATCTCAGGTTCCCCGGTAGGCCTGACTTTCGTGCCCCATTTGACGCCGATCATCCGCGGCATTCACGCCACACTGTATGCGCGCATCACGCGTGAGGAAGACTTCCAGTCCCTGTACGAAAAGCGCTATGCCGCAGAGCCTTTCGTGGATGTGCTGCCGGCGAAGTCCCATCCGGAAACCCGATCGGTCAGGGCGGCGAATGTATGTCGCATGGCGATTCATCGGCCTCAGGGCGGTGACACGCTCGTGGTGCTGTCGGTGATCGATAATCTGGTCAAGGGTGCCGCCGGCCAGGCCGTACAGAACATGAACCTGATGTTTGGCTTCGACGAATGCCTGGGTCTTTCGCAGGTTCCCGTCTTGCCTTGATACTGCGCCGGCTGCGCGGACGGTTTGGCATTGCCGCTCCGCAGGTTGCGGTACGTACCCATGTACCATGGTATGTGCGTGCCGTAAGTATTGGGGTGGTTGTAGCCGTGCTGCTGGGCCTGGCCGTCTGGGTATTCGATGCCGGTCGCCGGATAGCCGGCTTTGATCATAACGAACTCAGCACGCTGCAGTCGGCGAATGCTGCGCTCGAGGAGGAGGTTGGACGTTTGCGTAGTTTATTGGCGGCGAGTGAAAACAACCTGCAAATAGAGCAGGCGGCCCAAAAGCAGCTTACGGAAAAGCATAGCGTGCTGATCGAAGAAAATACCAGACTGAAAGAAGAGTTGGCTGTCCTTGAGAGCTTGTCAAAGCAAAGAAGTAAGATGAACAAGTAGCATTTTCTTGTTACAGAGGAGAATTAGCATGTTCGGAAAAACCAGCAAGCCCAATAGCAGGATCGACAGTCTCATCGGCGCAGGTACGACGATTGAAGGGAATGTGACCTTTACAGGCGGCTTACGCATTGATGGCGAGATTCGGGGCAACGTGTATTCTTTGACAGATCAACCGGGAACGCTGGTCGTCAGCGAGCATGCCCGTATCGAAGGGGAGGTGAATGTGCCCCATCTGGTAATCAATGGAACCGTGAATGGCCAGGTCCGTTCCAGTGTTTCTCTCGAACTGCAACCGCGTGCGCGGGTTACGGGCGATGTGGACTACAACTCCATTGAGCTTCATCTTGGCGCGATTGTGGATGGCAGACTGGTGCATCAGGGAGCAACGAGCGCCAAGGCAGTTGAATTGAAGCTTGCATCGAGTCATTGAAAAAACATACGGCACCACAAACTAGAAAATTTGACCGGTGACAATTTGCCCCGGATAATCGACCGTACGAGACCAACCTCAAGGAGAACCATAATGAATGCCCCCACTGAAATGCCGTCCCCGCTACTGTTTACCGACAGTGCTGCCAATAAAGTCAAGGAACTGATTATTGAAGAAGGCAATCCCGAGCTTAAGCTGCGGGTCTTCGTCACCGGAGGCGGGTGTTCCGGTTTTCAATATGGTTTCACCTTCGACGAGGTGACCAACGAAGACGATACGATCTTGGAGAAGAGCGGCGTGACTTTGCTGATCGATCCGATGAGCTTTCAGTATCTTGTCGGTGCCGAGATCGACTATAGCGAAGGGCTGCAAGGTTCGCAGTTCGTCATCAAGAACCCCAACGCCACCAGCACTTGCGGTTGCGGGTCGTCTTTCTCCACCTGAGATCAGACACCATGAATAGAAACAGGGCGCCGCGGCGCCCTGTTTCTATTGTGATGGCCTGATGCCCAGGCTAGTCCAGCATGACCAGTTGCATGCTGCTGACGGAGGCTATTTGGGATAGAAGGTTATTTGTGTGGGACTTGAATGTAGCCAGCTGAACCGGTGATATGGGTGCAGCCTCGGGTAAAGCTACAGTCAGGGGATTGCGATGCATCCCGGCAACTCTGAACTCATAATGCAAGTGCGGTCCAGTGGCGATCCCCGTGGCACCGACAAACCCGATAACGTCCCCTTGGGCAACACGCATTCCGTTCTTGATACCAGAGGCAAACTCCGAGAGGTGGCCGTATACCGTTGTCCGGTTGCCAGAGTGGCGAACCATGACTACCTTGCCATACCCCCCTTGAGTTCCCGCGAACTCGACGGTGCCGTCGCCGGTTGTTCTAACACGTGTTCCGGTCGACGCGCCGTAGTCTATGCCACGGTGCGCCCGGGTCTCGCGCAAGACCGGATGGTAGCGGGCATTCGAAAAGCCTGAGGTGATCCGTGAGAATTCCAGCGGGGATCGCAAAAATGCTTTTCTTACATTGCGGCCCTCTTCAGTGTAATAACCACCTGTACCGTCCTTGTGCTGATACCAGAAAGCACGAAATACCTTGCCGTCATTGATGAACTCGGCGGCGAGAATGCGCTGGGTGCGAACGGGTTTTCCCAGATGACTTGCAGTTTCATAAATCACCGAAAATCTGTCGCCCTTACGGATGTCACGATGAAAATCGATATCACCGCCAAAAATATCGGCTAATTGGGTGGCAACGCTATCCGGTATCCCGGCATCGTCTGCAGCGCCGAATAGGGAGTGCTGAATCGTGGCGCTTTGCAGAGACAACTTGGTTTCCAGTTGCAGCTGTTGAACGTCTGCTGCAAAGCCTTCCGAGGTGCGCTGTACGATCAGTGCTGTATCTTTCCCGCCGTTGAGCGGGAAAGTGAGAGAGTGCAAATTTCCAGCGGAAGCGACTTGAGCGGTTATTGTTTTCCCTGGAGCCAACTGGCGAGAGAGAGCCTCGGCGTTACGGTCGCTACGCAAAAATGTCGCAGCTTGCTCATCTTGAATCCCCATGCCGGAAAGCAGGCTGGATAGGGTGTCGCCGCGCCGGATGCGGACTTCGCGAGTATAGGAATCAGCTGCGGATCCAATTCGATCAGTACTCGGCGCGCTGATCTGCTCGATTACCTCGTTGATCTGGCCATCGAAAACAACGGTATTTTGCGCGGTTCCAAATGCCGCCGCCATACCCAGCGACATGCTGAGGATTGTAATACCCGTGACCAAGCTACGCCGGCCACGGCGGCCGAATGAGGAGTGCGTTGCTTGGTTTAGAATCGTGAGCATCAAATATTGGATTGAAGCAGCTTCGTGACAGTGTTGCTGAAGTTTAACAGACAATAAACTCACAGAATACCTGGGAATAAGCATGACTGATGTGGAATCACAGCTTGCGCTGATCAAGCGCGGCGCAGACGAACTGCTTGTCGAGGCGGAACTCAGCGAAAAATTGAAGTCAGGGCGATCGCTCAGGATTAAGGCTGGTTTTGATCCTACGGCACCCGACCTGCACCTCGGCCATACTGTTTTGATCAACAAGCTGAGGCATTTTCAGGAACTTGGCCATCACGTGATGTTTCTGATTGGTGATTTCACTGGAATGATCGGTGATCCTACAGGAAAGAACGCTACGCGCCCGCCCTTGTCTCGCGAGCAAATTGTCCAGAATGCGCAGACCTACCAGGATCAGGTTTTCAAGATACTCGACCCGGCAAAAACTGAAATCTGCTTTAACTCGACATGGTTTGATTCATTCGGCGCCGCTGGAATGATCAAGCTGGCCGCTCAGCATACGGTTGCCCGCATGTTGGAGAGAGACGACTTTGCCAAACGTTATGCCCGCAATCAGCCGATTGCCATCCACGAATTTCTCTACCCGCTTTGTCAGGGCTATGATTCCGTTGCCATGCGAGCCGATGTCGAGCTGGGCGGCACTGACCAGAAATTCAATTTGCTGGTGGGGCGTGAATTACAAAAGCATTACGGCCAAGCTCCCCAATGCATCTTGACGATGCCATTGCTGGAGGGATTGGATGGGGCCAACAAAATGTCCAAATCCCTAGGCAACTATATCGGCATCGCAGAGCCAGCCCAAGAGATTTTTGGCAAGTTGATGTCAGTGTCGGATGACTTGATGTGGCGCTATTTCGAGCTGCTTTCATTCCGCTCAAGTCAAGAGATCGCAGGCCTGAAGCGTGATGCTGATAGCGGTGCCAATCCACGCGACATCAAGATAATGCTCGCGCAGGAGTTGGTTGCCCGCTTTCACAGCAAGCATGATGCCGACAGGGCGCTTGAAGACTTTCTGGCGCGATTCCAGCGTGGGGCGTTTCCTGAAAACATGCCGGAAATGATGGTTGTCGCGGCACCTATCGCGCAGGTATTGAAACAATCTGGTCTTGTGGCGAGCACATCTGAGGCGCTGCGACTGATCGACGGTGGGGGAGTGCGCCTCGACGGCGACAAGGTTAGCGATAAGGCCTTAATGTTGGTGGCAGGAGCCACCATAGTGTTACAGGTAGGCAAACGTAAATTTGCCCGCATAACCCTTTCCTGAAGAAATTGGCGGTCCGCAGTAATAATTATCGAGAAAGCTATTGACGGATTTAAGCGGGCATATATAATGCGCGGCTCTTTGCTGCTGGGTGCAGCGTGCTCTTTAAAAAATTAACAGCCGATAGGTGTAGGTGCTTGCTGGGTTGTGGCGAGTGCAGGCGGTGGTGCTGAGGAATCGAAGGCGCTGCTGTGGGACTGA
>JAUXUK010000025.1 GCA_030680805.1 Sulfuritalea sp.
ACCGGCAAGGGCAACGACCAGGTGCGCTTCGAACTCGGCGCCTATGCCCTGATGCCCAATGTCAGGGTTATCGCGCCGTGGCGCGAATGGGACCTGCTGTCGCGCGAAAAGCTGATGGCCTACGCCGGGAAGCACGGCATCCCGGTCGAGATGAAGCACAAGAAGGGCGGCTCGCCGTACTCGATGGACGCCAACCTGCTGCACATTTCCTACGAAGGGCGCCATCTCGAAAATCCCGGCGCCGAGGCCGAGGAATCCATGTGGCGCTGGACCGTGTCGCCGGAGAAGGCGCCGAACCAGGCCGAGTATCTCGATCTTGAATTCAAGCGCGGCGATCTGGTGGCCATCAACGGCAAGAAGATGAAGGCCCACGAGCTGCTGGCCACGCTGAACCAGCTGGGCGGCAAGCACGGCATCGGCCGCCTCGATCTGGTCGAGAACCGTTATGTCGGCATGAAGTCGCGCGGCTGCTATGAGACGCCCGGCGGCAGCATTCTGCTCAAGGCACATCGCGCCATCGAGTCGGTCTGTCTCGACCGCGAGGAAGCGCACCTCAAGGACGACCTCATGCCGCGCTATGCCAGCCTGATCTACAACGGCTACTGGTGGAGTCCGGAACGTCGCGCCCTGCAGGCGCTGATCGATCACACCCAGCAGAACGTCAATGGCTGGGTGCGGCTCAAGCTCTACAAGGGTAACGTGATCGTGGTCAGCCGCGACTCGAAGACCGACTCGCTGTTCGATCCGACCATTGCGACTTTCGAGGACGATGCCGGCGCCTACAATCAGAAGGACGCGCATGGCTTCATCCGGCTCAACGCGTTGCGGCTGCGCATTGCGGCCAATCGGGCCGAAAGCAGGGCGGGCAAAAAAAAGAGTTGAGGGGCTAGCGAGGGAAAAGAGGGAAGCCGCCGATGTTTGGCATTTCCGAGGAGCAACTGGCAGAGTTCGGCATGACCTTTGGCCTTGCGGCCTTCATGCTGTACATGCTGTTCATCATCGGCGAGCTGGCCTGGAAGTCCAAGGCGGGCAAGCTCGGCACTTTCATCCTGTTCTTCGTACTCTCTTTTGGCATGCTTGGCTTCGTCGCCAAATTCATCATCCAAAAAATGTGGGGGATTTGAAATGTCGCAGTTTGATAGCGTCGCAGTGTTCAAGAAGGCCAATGTCTATTTCGACGGCAAGTGCGTCAGCCATACCGTGCAATTCGCCGACGGCACGAAGAAGAGCGTCGGCGTGATCCTGCCGGCGATGCTGACCTTCAACACCGGCGTGCCGGAAATCATGGAATGCGTTTCCGGCGTTTGTCGCTACCGCATCAAGGGCGAGGACTGGAAGACCAGCGGCGCCGGTCAGAGCTTCAGTGTGCCGGGCAACTCCAGCTTCGAGATCGAAGTCAGCGGCGAGCCCTATCATTACGTTTGTCACTTTGCTTGATTCGAGGAGAGCGGCATGCCTTCATTCGACATCACTTCCGAAGCAGATCTGGTGGCCCTGAAGAACGCCGTCGACGTGGCGGGGCGCCATATCGGCAACCGCTACGACTTCAAGGGCACCTCGGCCCGCGCCGAGCTGAACGAGAAGGACAAGACCATCACCATCCACGGCGATTCCGAGTTCCAGCTTAGCCAGGTCAAGGACATCCTGTTCCCCGAAATGGAGAAGAAGGAACGCGAGAGCACCAAGCGGCTCGACCATGGTCCAGTGCAGTCGGTCGGTGGCAACAAGTCGAAGCAGCTGTTGACCATCAAGGTCGGCATCGAGCAGGAACTGGCGAAGAAGATCGTCAAGATGATCAAGGACAGCAAGCTCAAGGTGCAGGCCAGCATTCAGGGCGACGCTGTGCGCGTTACCGGCGCCAAGCGCGACCTGTTGCAGGAAGCCATCGCGCTGGTGAAGAAGTCGATCACCGACTTCCCTTTGCAGTACGGAAATTTCCGGGATTAGGAAGCTGCGGCGCCGTATCACCAGCGCCGACTTTTAGTCCCGGCGCAAGCCTTCGATCCAGCGTCCGTAGAGCCGGTCCGCGACGCTGCGCATCGCCGCGATGCGCACTTCCATGTCGATGTACATCTGTTCCGGCGTCTGTACCGATGACGAGGGCGAGGCGTTTTCCGCCGTCCACTGCTGGCACCAGGTACGGATCATCGAGTCCGTCATTTCGACGTGGCATTGCATGGCCAGATGCGGGCCGCGCGCGAAGGCCTGGGCGGCACAGTGGACGCTTTGGAGGATGCGTGTGGCGTCCGGCGGGAGCGTGAAGGTCTCGCCGTGCCAGTGGAAAGCCTCGAAACGCGTGATGTCTCCCAGCCACTCGGTTGCCAACTGCGTGGCGTCGCCGGTGGTCTCGACCGGGCCCCAGCCGATTTCCTTGACCGGATTCCTGCTCACCGCGCCGCCGAAGGCCTTCGCCATCAGTTGCCCGCCAAGGCAGTGGCCGATGACCGGGATATCTTGGGCGTCGGCCTGGCGGATCAGGTTCAGCGTCAGCGGAATCCACGGCAGATGGTCATTCACGCTCATGGGTCCACCCATGAAGCACAGTCCCGAAAATTCATCAGGAGTCGCCGGCGGCAGCACGCCCTCATCGACCCGAAACAGTGTCCACGGCAGGGAATGCCGGTCGAGGAATGTGGCAAAATAGCCGGGTCCCTCGCCGGGGCTATGACGGAATATTGCGATCGGTTTCATGCCGGAGTCTTTAGTTAGCGCAAGCCCGAATTCTAGCGGAGGCTTGCTGTCCCTGATGCGCCGTCGATTCAGCGAGGGCTTCGCTGTGCCTCCGGTATGTGAGTCGTGGGTAACGGCGGAGAAGGACTTGATCGCCGCCGCGGTGCTGGTACCGATCATCGTGCGCGAGACCGGTCTTACCATGTTGCTGACCCAGCGCACCGCGCATCTGCGCGATCATGCCGGGCAGGTCAGCTTTCCCGGTGGACGCTGCGAAGCGAGGGACGCTTCGCCCGAAGCCACTGCCTTGCGCGAAGCCGGGGAAGAAGTCGGCATTACCGTGTCCCAGGTGGAAATCCTGGGTCGCCTGCCGGAATACCGCACCGGCACCGGCTTCGTCATCACGCCGGTAGTGGGTCTGGTGACGCCGCCCTTGAATCTGAAACTGGACGATTTCGAGGTGGCCGAAGTTTTCGAACCGCCGCTCGAATTCCTGCTCGACAGCGCCAACCATCAGCGCCAGAGCATCGAGGTGCGCGGCACCCGGCACGAGTACTGGGCCATGCCCTGGCAGGGCTATTTCATCTGGGGCGCAACCGCCGGCATGCTGGTCACCCTGCATCATTTTCTGCAGTCCGGGGAGTGAACGCATGACTCTGTTCTCCATCGTCATCGCCCTGATCATCGAGCAGTTGCATGCACTTCCGGTACAGAGCGTAGTGCGCGAACCCGTGGCACGGTTGGCCGCCTTCCTCGAGGACAAGTTCAACGATGGCGGCCGCAGCCATGGCGCCATCGCCTGGGGTCTGGGCGTGGCCCTGCCGGCGACCCTGGTATCGCTGCTGCATGCCGTGCTGCTGTACTTCCAGCCCCTGCTGGCATTCCTGCTGGGAATCGGCGTGCTCTACCTGACCATGGGTTTTCGCCAGTTCAGCCATTTCTTCACCGGCATTCATTTGGCATTGCGGCTGGGCGAAGTCGAGCAGGCGCGCCAGTTGCTCGCCCAATGGCGCGGACGCAGCGGAGACCGCCTGACGGCAAGCGAAATTGCGCGCCTTGCCATCGAGCAGGCCCTGCTTTCATCACATCGACACGTATTCGCTCCGCTGCTCTGGTTTGCGGCATTCGGCCCGGCGGGGGCGTTGTTCTACCGCTTGGCCCATTCCTTCGGCGAGCTATGGGGCCAACGCAGCGAGATCGAGTTCGGCCAGTTCGGCGAGTTCGCGCATCAGGCCTTCGCGCTGATCGACTGGGTGCCGCTGCGTGTGACGGCGGCGTCGTTTGCCGTCGTCGGCGATTTCGAGGATGCGGTGCATTGCTGGCGTACCCAGGCTGTAAGGTGGCCGGAAGCTGGTACCGGTATACTCCTTGCCAGTGGGGCCGGCGCTCTGGGCGTGCGCCTGGGCATGCCGGTGCATGAGGTGATGCAGGAGACGGGCGAATCCGGCGATCGGCCCGAGTTGGGGTTGGGCGAAGACGCCGATCCCGATTTCATGCAGAGCACGATAGGCCTGGTCTGGCGCAGTCTCGTGCTCGGTTTGGCAGTGCTGGCCCTGGTTTGGGTTTCCGGTTGGGTCGGCGGTTGATTCATAAATAAGGAGTTTCGCAATGGCTGACAAGAGAGAAGTCGTAGTACTGAGTGCCGTTCGTGCCGCTGTCGGCACCTTCGGCGGCGCGTTGTCCGGCATGGAACCCGCCGACCTGGGCGGTCTGGTCATCAAGGAGGCCATCGCCCGTTCCGGCGTTGATCCCGCGGCCATCACCTTCGCCACCGTCGGCAACGTGATTCCCACCGAGGCGCGTTACGCCTATGTCGCGCGCAATGCCACGATTCAGGGCGGCATGACCATGGAATCGGTCACCTTTGCCGTGAACCGGCTGTGCGGCTCCGCGCAGCAGGCGATCGTCAGTTCGGCCCAAGCCATCCTGCTCGGCGATGCCGATTTCGCCATCGGCGGCGGCGTCGAAGTCATGTCGCGCGGCGCCTACCTGTCTCCGGCGATGCGTTCCGGCGCACGCATGGGCGACACCAAGATGCTCGATTCCATGGTCTGCGCCCTGACCGACCCGTTCGGCGTCGGCCACATGGGCGTCACGGCCGAGAACCTGGCCAAGAAGCACGGCTTCACGCGCGAGATGCAGGATGAGTTTGCCTGCGAGTCGCAGCGCCGCGCCGCTGCCGCCATCGCCGCCGGCTACTTCAAGGAACAGATCGTCCCGATCACCCTGAAGACGCGCAAGGGCGACGTCGTGTTCGACACCGACGAGCACGTCAAGGCCGCCACCACCATGGAAACCCTGGCCAAGATGAAGCCCGCCTTCGACAAGGCCGGCACCGTCACCGCCGGCAATGCCTCCGGCATCAATGACGGCGCCGCCTTCCTGGTGCTGGCCGACGCCGCCAAGGCCGCCGCCGGCGGTCACAAGGCGATGGCCCGCCTGGTCGCCTACGGCATCGGCGGCGTGCCCAACGACGTCATGGGCGAAGGCCCGATCCCGTCGACGCGCATCGCGCTGGCCAAGGCCGGCTTGAAGCTCGACGACATCGGCGTCGTCGAATCGAACGAAGCCTTTGCCGCGCAGTCACTCTCCGTGGCCAAGGTGCTCGGCCTCGACCCGAAGAAGACCAACCCGAATGGCGGTGCGATCGCCATCGGCCATCCGATCGGCGCGTCCGGCGCGGTGATCATCACCAAGGCCCTCTACGAAGCCAAACGTGTCGGCAGCAAGTACTGCCTCGCCACGATGTGCATCGGCGGCGGCCAGGGCATCACCACGGTCTGGGAAATGCTCTAAACCGGATCGGGTTTCATTCGATCCGGGAAAGCCCGGCCTTGTTGGCCGGGCTTTTTTATTGCCGCGGCCGTTCAGGCGGACATCACCACCGGGCCGCCCTTGGCCAGTGCGCGCTGCCAGGCGGGACGGGCTTCGACGCGGGCCAGCCAGGCCGCGATCTTCGGGCATTGCCGCGCGGCATCGGAACGCGCCAGCAGGGCGGCGACGGCGAAACTCATCTGGAAGTCGGCGAGCGACAGTTGTTCCCCTGCGAACCATGTGTGTCGCGCAAGGTGCGATTCCATGAAGTCCATGCTGGTCTGCAGGTTCGGGTCGATCAGCTTGGCCTGAACCTTCTTGCATAGTTGCCGCGCGATCGGTTTGACGAAGAAGGGCATCGGCTGCGTCGGGATGCTCCGGAACACCAGTTTCATGACGAGCCAGTTCATCAGCGAGCCTTCGGCGTAGTGCATCCAGAAACGCAATTGCCGGTGCTCCGGCGTGCCCGGCGTCGCCAGCAGCCCGGCCAGATCGCCCTTGGCCTGGTTGCCATAGCTCTCTGCCAGGTATTCGAGGATGGCGCCGGACTCCGCCACCACCAGATCGCCGTCCGTGATCACCGGCGACTTGCCCAGCGGGTGCACCTGCTTCAGTTCCAGCGGCGCCAGTCGTGTGCGCGGGTCGCGCTTGTAGAGCTTGAGCTCGTAGGGCACGCCGAGTTCTTCGAGCAGCCAGAGCACGCGCTGCGAACGGGAGGTTTCGAGGTGGTGGACGGTAATCATGGTTTCATGCGGCGCGAGCCGCCTCCTTTTCCTGCAGCGAGCGCCACATCACTTTGCCGGTGGCGGACTTGGGCAGGGTTTCGACGAACTCGACGATGCGCGGCGACTTGTAGGCGGCCATGTTGGCGTGCGCCCAGTCGATGACCTCCTGTTCGCTGACCTTGCCGCGCTGGGCTTCCTTGATCACCACGATCGCCTTCACGGTCTCGCCGCGATGCGGATCCCTGGCGCCGATCACGCAGGCTTCCTGGATCGCCGGGTGCTGGTACATCAGGGCTTCGACCTCGGCCGGCCAGACCTTGAAACCGGAGGCGTTGATCATGCGCTTGAGGCGATCGACCATGAAGAAGTAGCCGTCCTCGTCGATGCGGCCGAGGTCGCCGGTGCGAAACCAGCTCCTGCCGTCGATGTCGACGAAGGCATTGCGCGTCGCCTCGGCGTTGTTCCAGTAGCCAAGGAAGACCTGCGGCCCGCGCGTGACGATCTCGCCGACTTCGCCGGGCGCAACTTCCGTGAAGGTGTTGGGATCGACCACCATTGATTCGGTATCGAAGATCGGGATGCCGAGGCACTGCTTCTTGGCCCGGTCCGGCGGATTGATGTGCGAGGGCGCGATGGTCTCCGACAGGCCGTAACCTTCGACGTAGGTGATGCCCATGTCGAGCAGTTTCTGCGCGATGGCTTCGGGCATCGCGGCGCCGCCGCCGCTCATGCGGCTGATGGTGGACAGGTCGTAGTCGCCGAGCTTGGGGTTCATCAGGAAGTCGATGACCATGGTCGGGATCGCGGTCAACGACGTCACGCCGTAGCGCGCGATGCATTGCGCCGCCGCGTCGCGGTCCCAGCGCGGCAGCAGCACCACCGTGGAGCCGGCCTGCAGCGGGCCGCTCATGCTGCCCTGCATGCCGGTGACATGGAAGAAGGGCAGCACCGCCAGATACACGGCGTCCTGCTGGATGCCGAACCACTGGTAGCCGGCCATCAGCGTGTGCAGCACCGTGCGATGGCTGTGCATGCAGCCCTTGGGATGCCCCGTGGTGCCGGAGGTGTAGGGCATCACGCAGAGATCGTCGGGGCCGACGGTGACCGGGCCGGGGCGCAGGTTCTTGGCCAGCACGTCGCTCCACAGCGTCACGCCGGGGTCGCTGATCGCTTGGCGCGGCGCCTTGACGAAGTCGGGCACCTTGAGGTCGGTTTCTGCCTTGAGGTAGTCGGCATAGGCGGCGACCACGATCTGCTGCAGGCCCTGGTCGGCGCTGGAGCCGACTAGCGGCTTCATCTGCGGATAGATGTCCTGCGCCACGAGCGCGATCGTGGCGCCGCTGTCCTTGACGTAGTGGCGCAACTCGGTCGTCATGTTCATCGGATTGACCGGCACCACCACGGCGTTGGCGCGCAGGATGGCGTAGTAGGCCAGCACGAACTGCGGGCTGTTCTGCATGTAGAGCAGCACGCGATCGCCCTTCTTCACGCCCTGCTTTTCCAGCCAGCCGGCGATGCGTTCGGCCTCGTCCTTGAATTCGGCGAAGGTGATTTTCGTGTCGTAGAACACCAGGTAGGGCTTGTTCGGGTAGCGCCGCGCGGAGACCTCGACGTTGTAGAACAGGTCGGTCTCGGGAACGCTCATGTGGCGCGGCAGCCCCTTGGGCCAGTGGGCGAAATGACGGACGGACATGTGCCTCCTCTTTGCCTTGGTTTTGTTTAAATCAAATTCGTCACCGCAGAGGCGCAGAGACGCAGAGATAGCGCAGAGGAAGGCAGAAACAGATACGTTTGATTGATTTTCTCTGCGTCGTCTTTCTCTGCGCCTCTGCGCCTCCGCGGTAAAGGGTTTGCTTACTTGCTCAGGTAACGGCCCAGTTCCTGTTTGGCGATGGCGTTGCGATGCACCTCGTCCGGGCCGTCGGCGTAGCGCAGGGTGCGCGCCTGTGCGTAGGCGGCGGCGAGCGGGAAGTCGTCGGAAACGCCGGCGCCGCCATGCACCTGCATCGCCCAGTCGATGACCTGTAGCGCCATGTTGGGCGCGGCGACCTTGATCATGGCGATTTCCTGCTTCGCCACCTTGTTGCCGGCGGTATCCATTTTCCATGCCGCGTTCAGCGTCAGGAAGCGCGCCTGGTCGATCATGATGCGGGATTCGGCGATACGCTCGCGGGTCACGCCCTGATCGGCGATCGGCTTGTGGAAGGCGACGCGTTTCAGCGCGCGCTTGCACATCAGTTCCAGCGCGCGTTCGGCGAGGCCGATCAGGCGCATGCAGTGGTGGATGCGGCCCGGGCCGAGGCGGCCCTGAGCGATCTCGAAGCCACGGCCCTCGCCGAGCAGGATGTTCGACACCGGAACGCGCACATCCTTGAAATCGACTTCGCCGTGGCCGTGCGGCGCATGGTCGTAGCCGAACACGCTGAGCGCGCGTACGCGCGTGACGCCCGGGGTGTCCATCGGCACCAGCACCATCGACTGCTGGTTATGCCGGCTGGGATTGTCGGGATCGGTCTTGCCCATGAAGATGAGGATCTTGCAGCGCGGATCGGGTGCGCCGGAGGTCCACCACTTGCGGCCGTTGATCACGTATTCATCACCCTTGCGTTCGATGCGGGCTTCGATGTTGGTGGCGTCGCTTGATGCCACCGCCGGTTCGGTCATGGCGAAGGCGGAGCGGATCCTGCCTTCGAGCAGCGGCATCAGCCACTCGTTGCGCTGCGCGTCGTTGCCGTAGCGTTCGATGGTTTCCATGTTGCCGGTGTCGGGCGCGGAGCAGTTGAAGGCTTCCGGCGCGATGTGCGAGCGGCCCATGATCTCGCACAGCGGCGCGTATTCGAGGTTGGTCAGGCCGGCACCGCGTTCCGATTGCGGCAGGAACAGATTCCACAGCCCGGCGGCGCGGGCCTTGTCCTTCAGTTCCTCCATGATCTTGGTCGGCACCCAAGGATTGCCCTTGGCACGGTTGGCTTCGACCTCGTTGTGGAAGGCTTCCTCGTTGGGATAGATGTGCTGGTCCATGAAAGCGTTGAGGCGCTTCTGCAAATCCTTGACCTTGGGGGTGTAGTCGAAATCCCTGATGTTTCCTCGTGACGGGTTAATTGGAATGACAAAGCCGCAATGAGTCGTCATTCCCGCGAAAGCGGGAATCCAGTACGTATGACCTGGATTCCGGGGCAAGCCCGGAATGACGGCATTCAACGCGGCGCTTCATTGGATACTCAGTGATTGGCCAACAGGCGCTCGACCTGGCGCCAGGCTTCTTCGGCCAGTGGTCGGGCGCGCTTGCCGGTCTCGATGGCTTCGGTGCTCGACGCGTTGCCCTGCAGGGCTCGCGCCAGGATGCCCTGCAGGATGCCGGCGAGGCGGAACATGTTGAAGGCCATGTAGTACTCCCATTCCCTGGGCGGGATCGGCGCGCGGCCGGTGCGCTGGCAGTAGGCGGCGACGTAGTCGGCCTCGGAAGGAATGCCCAGTGTGGCGAGGTCGTTGCCGGCGAGGCCGCGGAACTGGCCCGGCGACAATCGCCAGGTCATGCAGTGATAGGCGAAGTCGGCCAGCGGATGGCCCAGGGTCGACAGTTCCCAGTCGAGCACGGCGAGCATGCGCGGCTCGGTGGGGTGGAACACCGTGTTGTCGAGGCGGAAGTCGCCATGCACGATGCTGGTCTCGTCGCCGGCAGGAATGTTCTGCGGCAGCCAGTCGATCAGCTTGTCCATGGCCTCGATCTTCTCGGTTTCCGAGGCGCGGTACTGCTTGCTCCAGCGCGCCACCTGGCGCTCCAGGTACTTGTCCGGCTTGCCGTAGTCGGCCAGTCCCACGGCGGTGTAATCGACCTGGTGCAGGGCGGCGATGACGCGGTTCATCTCATTGAAGATGGCGCCGCGCTGGGCCGGCGTCATGCCGGGCAGGGACGGGTCCCACATGATGCGGCCGTCGACGCAATCCATGATGTAGAACATGGTGCCGATCACGCTGTCGTCCTCGCACAGCGCGTAGGTCTTCGCCACCGGCACGTCGGTGGCGGCCAGCGCCGAGATCACCTTGTATTCGCGATCCACTGCATGGGCGCTGGGCAGCAGCTTGCCGGGCGGCTTCCTGCGCAGCACGTACTTGCGCGTGGCATCGCGCAGCAGGAAGGTCGGGTTGGACTGGCCGCCCTTGAACTTCTCGGCCTGCAACTCGCCCGCAAAGCCCTCAACGTGCTCCCGCATCCACTCGGCGAGGTTGGCGGTGTCGAAGGCGTCCTGTGCGGTGACCGGACGGGTGCCGGTGAACTTGTCCGTCATGTTCAGGTGAGCTTTACCAGTTGCTTGCCGAAGTTGCCGCCCTTGAGCAGGCTGATGAAGGCGGCCGGAGCGGCGGCGAGTCCTTCGGCCACGCTCTCGCGGTACTTGATCTTGCCGCTGGCGACGTGGCCGGCGATTTCCTTCAGCGCCGGCGGCCAGCGCGTCAGGTCGTCGGAGACGATGAAGCCCTGCATCTTGATGCGATTGATCAGCACCGAACCGATGTTCTGCATCGGGTAGGGCGCCGAATTGTATTGCGCGATCAGGCCGCAGACGGCGATGCGCGAAAAGGGATTCATGCGTGTCAGCAGGGTGTCGAAAATCTCGCCGCCGACGTTCTCGAATACGCAGTCGATACCCTTGGGCGTCGCCGCTTTCAGATCCTCGCGCAGCTTGCCGGCCTTGTAGTCGATGCAGGCGTCGAAGCCGAGTTC
>JAUXUK010000042.1 GCA_030680805.1 Sulfuritalea sp.
CGCATCTTCGCCCCCGAGGGGCCGCTCGCCGCCGCCGTGCCAGGCTTTCGCCCACGGCCGCAGCAGTTGGAGATGGCGCAGCGCATTGCCGCGGCCATCGCCGGCAACCTGGCGCTGGTGACCGAGGCCGGCACCGGCACCGGCAAGACCTTTGCCTACCTCGTGCCGGCGCTGCTCTCGGGTGGCAAGGTGATCGTTTCCACCGGCACCAAGACGCTGCAGGACCAGCTCTTCAACCGCGACCTGCCGACGGTGCGCGACGCGCTCAAGGTCGGCGCGACGATTGCCCTGCTCAAGGGCCGCGCCAACTATGTCTGCCCCTGGCACCTGGAGCGGGCGATGAGCGCCGGGCGGCTGGCTTCGCGCGAGGAGGCGGCGCACCTGCGCAAGATCGCGCGCTTCGCCGAGCGCACCAAGACCGGCGACAAGGCCGAGTGCATCGATGTGCCGGAGGATTCCGGGGCCTGGGCGCAGGCGACGTCGACGCGCGAAAACTGCCTCGGCCAGGAATGCCCGAATTCGAAGGAGTGCTTCGTCATGGCGGCGCGGCAGGATGCGCTGGCGGCCGACGTGGTGGTGGTCAACCACCATCTGTTCTTCGCCGACGTGATGCTGAAGGACGAGGGCATGGGAGAACTGCTGCCGGCCTGCAACACGATCATCTTCGACGAGGCGCACCAGTTGCCCGAGGTGGCGGGGCTGTTCTTCGGCGAGAGCGTGTCGACCAGCCAGGTCATCGAGCTGGCGCGCGACACGAAGAACGAGGCGATTGTCGCGGCCAAGGATTACCCGCCGTTGCAGGATGCCGCGCAGGCGCTGGACAAGGCGGCGCGCGACCTGCGCCTGGCGGTGAAAGGCGAGAACCAGCGCCTGCCGGCGGCGCGCCTCGAAGGCGAGGCGGAATTCGGCGCGGCCTTGCAGGGCCTGGCGGATGCCGTGAAGGAGCTGGGGCGTCACCTGGAGACCCAGGTCGAGCGCGGCGAGGGCCTGGCCAATTGCCTGCGCCGCACGCAGGAACTGGCGCTGGGCCTGCAACGCTGGCGCAGCGGCAGCGGCAGTGGCGAGGGCGCGGGTGGCGTGGATGAGGTCGTGAAATGGGCCGAGGTCTATTCGCACACGATGTCGCTGAACCTGACGCCGCTCGACATCGCGCCGATCTTCCAGCGCCAGATGGAAGGCCATCCGCGCGCCTGGATTTTCACCTCGGCAACACTCGCCGTGGGCAGCAACTTTTCGCACTACTGCGGCGAGCTCGGGCTGGCCGAAGCCGACACCGCGGTGTGGGGCAGCCCGTTCAACTACGAGAAGAACGCGCTGCTGTATTCGCCGCAGGGCATGCCCGACCCCAACAGCGCGATGTACCAGGAAGCGGTGGCGGAAGCGGCCTGGCCGGTCATCCGCGCCGCCGAGGGGCGCGCCTTCGTGCTGTGCACCTCCTTGCGGGCGATGCGGATGATTCGCGAACTGCTGCAGGAAAAGCTCGCCGCCGAAGGGCTTGAGCTGCCCTTGTTGATGCAGGGCGAAGGCTCGCGCACGGAGCTGCTGGAGCGCTTCCGCTTTCTCGGCAACGCGATCCTGGTCGCCAGCCAGAGTTTCTGGGAAGGCGTCGACGTGCGCGGCGAGGCCTTGTCGCTGGTGGTGATCGACAAGCTGCCCTTTGCGCCGCCCGACGACCCGGTGCTGTCGGCGCGCATCGACCGCCTGCGCGCGGCGGGGCGCAACCCCTTCATGGAATACCAGTTGCCGCGCGCGGTGATCAGCATGAAGCAGGGCGCGGGCCGGCTGATCCGCGACGAAGACGACCGCGGCGTGCTGATGATCTGCGACCCGCGCCTGACCGGCAAGCCTTACGGCAAGGCCATCTGGCGCTCGCTGCCGCCGATGCGGCGCACGCGCGATGCGGAGGAGGCCGAAAACTTCTTCCTGCGAGCGCTGCCGGTAGAATTGCCGCATGAATAGCCACCACAGCATCGAACTGGCCGACCGGCTGAATGCCGGCTGCCAATGCATTTCGCTCGACCATGAGGGGCTGGAGGCGGAGCTGGAGCGCGTCAGTCCCGGCTTCCACGCCGAAGTAATGGCGGGGCGGCCGCACCTGTTCTCGGATTCGGTGGCCTTCGTCAGCGCCGAGCACGTGCAGCGCATGGCGCGCCTGGTCGCTGCCGTCGAGCGCGTGGTCGCGCTGCCTGCCTACCGCGAGCATGTGCTGGCCTGGGCGCCGGAGACTGCGCGGCACCCTTGCGCCGCGCCCGGGGTGTTCCTCGGCTACGACTTTCATCTCGGAAATACCGGACCGCAGCTCATCGAGATCAATACCAATGCCGGCGGCGGCCTGCTCAACGCCTTGCTGGCGCGTGCGCAGAAGGCCTGCTGCGACGACGTCGAGGCGCTGCTGCCGGGTGACCTGGCCGGCGAGACGCCCGAGCACCTGTTCCTGGAAATGTTCCGCGCCGAGTGGCGGGCGTTTTCGGGTGCGCCGCTTGCCCGCATCGCGATCGTCGACGAAGCGCCGCTGACGCAATACCTCTATCCCGAGTTCGTCCTGTTCCAGCGCCTGTTCGAGCATGCCGGCATCGAGGCGGTGATCTGCGATCCGCAGGAGCTGGCCCTGCGCGAGGGCGCGCTGTGGCACGGCGATTCGCGCATCGACCTGGTGTACAACCGGCTCACCGATTTCGCGCTGGACGCGCCGGCCAACGCTGCGCTGCGCGAGGCGTGGCTCACCGATGCCGCGCTGATCACGCCGCATCCGCAGGCGCACGCCCTGTACGCCGACAAGCGCAACCTGGTGGCCTTGTGCGACGACGCGCTGCTGGCCGGGTGGGGCGTCGATGCCGAGACGCGCACCACGCTGGCGAACAAGATTCCGCGCACCGAGCGGGTGGTGCCGGCGAATGCCGACGACCTTTGGGCGCGGCGCAAGCAACTCTTCTTCAAGCCAGCTGCCGGCTACGGATCCAAGGCCGCCTATCGCGGCGACAAGATCACCAAGCGCGTGTTCGATGAAGTGCTGGCCGGCAACTACATCGCGCAGGCGCTGGTGCCGCCGTCCTCGCGCACGCTGCGGGTGGGCGAGAGTCCGGTCGAGCTCAAGCTCGATTTGCGCAACTATGTTTATGCCGGGCATGTGCAGTTGATCGCGGCACGCCTGTGGCAGGGACAGACCACCAATTTCCGCACGCCGGGCGGAGGCTTCGCGCCGGTGCTGACCGTGCCGCAAGGGGCGCCATGAAAGTATTCGGTCTCGCCGGCTATTCCGGCTCGGGCAAAACCACGCTGCTCGAAGAACTGATCCCGCGCCTGACGGCGGCCGGCCTGAAGGTTTCGCTGATCAAGCACGCGCACCACCGCTTCGACATCGACCATCCGGGCAAGGATTCCTACCGCCTGCGCGAGGCCGGTTGCTCCGAGGTGCTGCTGATCTCCGATCAGCGCTGGGTGTTGATGCACGAGTTGCGCGGCGCACCGGAGCCTTCGCTGGACGAGCAGATCGCGCGCTTTTCGGACTGCGACCTGGTGTTGGTCGAGGGCTTCAAATACACACCGATCCCCAAGCTGGAAGTGCATCGCCCGTCCGTGGGCAAGCCGCTGATCGCCGGCGACGGTGTCGAAACCATCGTGGCGATCGCGACCGACGAGCCCGCTGCACTGGCGTCGCAGAACGGCCTGCCGGTCGGGTTGCCACTACTTGACCTCAATGATCGCGACGCCATTGCCGATTTCATTCTGCGTCACATGGGGTTTCGCCAATGAGCGGCATGCTTGATTTCGAAGATGCCCTGGCCCGTCTGCTGGCGGGGGCCGCGCCGGCGTGCGAGACGGAGAGCGTGCCGACGCAGGCGGCGGCGGGACGAATACTCGCCCAGGGACTGCGTTCGACCATCGACGTACCGCCGCTGGACAACACCTCGATGGACGGCTACGCGCTGCGCTGCGCCGACGTGCCGGCAGCGGGGACGCGACTCGTCGTCGCCCAGCGCATCGCGGCGGGCAGTGTCGGTCATGTGCTGGCCCCCGGTACTGCTGCGCGCATTTTCACCGGTGCGCCGCTGCCGGCCGGCGCCGACGCGGTGGTGATGCAGGAAGCCTGTGCCGTGGATAACGGTAGCGTGACGGTGAATCATGTGCCGCGCGTTGGCGAGTGGATCCGCCGCCGCGGTGAGGACATTGCGGCCGGAGCCGAGGTGCTGGCCGCCGGCACGCGCCTGTCGGCGGCGCACGTCGGCGTCGCCGCATCGGTCGGCGCGGCGCAGCTCACGGTGTTTCGCCGCCTGCGCGTGGCGCTGTTTTCGACCGGCGACGAACTGGCGATGCCCGGCGAGCCGCTCAAGCCCGGCGGCATCTACAACTCCAACCGCTACACGCTGCGCGCGCTGCTCGAAGGGCTCGGCTGCGAAGTGGCGGACCTCGGCATCGTGCCCGACTCGCGCGATGCGACGCGTGCCGCGCTGCGCGTCGCGGCGGCGGGCAACGACCTGATCCTCACCAGCGGCGGCGTCTCGGTGGGCGAGGAGGACCACGTCAAGCCGGCGGTCGAAGCCGAGGGCGCGCTGGACCTGTGGAAGATCGCCATCAAGCCGGGCAAGCCGCTGGCGTTCGGCAGGGTGGGCGCGGTGGCCTTCATCGGCCTGCCGGGCAATCCGGTTTCCAGTTTCGTCACCTTCGTCATGCTGGTGCGGCCCTTCATCCTCACGGCACAGGGCGCCGCTGGCGTGATGCCGCGTGCGCAGGCGCTACGCGCCGATTTCTCCTGCCCCGGCGATCCGCGCCGCGAGTTCCTGCGGGCACGCATCAATGCCGAAGGTGTGCTGGAGCTGTTCCCCAACCAGAGTTCCGGCGTGCTGACGTCGTGCACCTGGGCCGACGGGCTGATCGACAATCCGCCGCGACAGGCCATTGCGCGCGGCGACATCGTGCGTTTCCTGCCGTTTTCGGAACTGCTATAGTCGCAGCGGGGTCGTCCCGGCGAAGGCCGGGATCCAGCGATTGCAGAATTTCTGGATTCCCGCGTTCGCGGGAATGACGAGTTCGATATCCTTGAGTTCCATTCAGCCAATGAAGGTCAAAATTCTTTTCTTCGCCAGTCTGCGCGAGGCGCTGGGCGTGGGCGCGGAGTCGCTGGCCTTGCCCGATGGGATCGGGACGACCGGTGCCTTGCGCGATTTGCTCGCCGCGCGTGGCGAGCCGTGGTCGGCCCTGGCGACGACGAAGAATCTGCGCGTCGCGGTCAATCAGCAGATGGTCGGTCTCGATGCCCCCGTGCGAGCGGGTGACGAAGTGGCGTTTTTTCCGCCGGTCACCGGAGGCTGAGATGTCGGTCAGCGTGCAGGAAGCCGACTTCGATGCCGGTGCGGAAATCGCCGCGCTCTCGGTCGGGCGCGAGGATGTCGGTGCGGTGGCGAGCTTTGTCGGTCTGGTGCGGGCGGACAAGAAACTCGGCGCTGGTGATACGGCGGCGGTGCAGGCGATGACCCTGGAACACTATCCCGGCATGACGGAGCAGGCGCTCGACGCCATCGTCGCCGAAGCGCGCGGGCGCTGGGACATCTTCGGCGTGCGGGTGATCCACCGTGTCGGCCGGCTGTTGCCGGGCGATCGCATCGTGCTGGTGGCCGTGGCCTCGGCCCATCGCGGCGAAGCCTTTGCCGCCTGCGAGTTCATCATGGATTACCTGAAGACCCGCGCGCCCTTCTGGAAGAAGGAAGAGACACGCGACGGCGGACACTGGGTCGATGCCCGCGAGAGCGACGACCACGCCGCCGGGCGCTGGAGTTCAGGCGCCGACTAGAACGAGGTCGCTGCGGTCAGAGTTTGGCCGCTTCGGCCTTCAGCGTCATGATGGCGGCCACGGTCGCCCTCGACGCACCGACGAAGGGACCACCCAGGGCCGCCTTGGCGCCCGCCTTGTCGCCGCCTTCGACCTTCCTCACGATTTCCGCCGCGCAGACGTGGAAATGGGCGTGCTTGCCGACCAGGTCCTGGTAATGCGGTGCAGCCTTGAATGCGGTGCCCTCGCCATGGATCCATTTGCCCAAGTCGCAAAGATTGTCCTTGCATACGTCGGTGCTGTTGAGATGCTCGGCGCCGGTGCCGTCGATGAACTGGCTGAGCCGAACCTTCCATTTGATGTGGGCTGCTATAGCGTCGTCGAAGTCCATTTCCTTCCCCTGACCTGCCGGTCTGATTATCCTGCTGCATCAGGATTAATACTACCAAAGCTATAGTGGATATTGCGGTCGTTTGGTGAAGGGCGAAAAGAAACGGCTGGCCGCAGGAGCGGTCAGCCGTTGCCATTGCGATTTCCTGGCTTATTTGCGTTTGGCGCCGCCAGCGGCCTTCTTCATGGTTTCGCCGACATTGCCCATGGCGGCTGTGGACGCTTTCGAAATCTGCTCGAATGCGGCGTTGGCGGTGGCGATCGCCTGCTGGAACGATTCCATCATGTTCGGCGTCTGGCCGGGCAGGGTCTTCATGAACGCCTGCATGGATTCCGTCATGTCCTGATTGCCGGAGGCCAGTTGTTCGGTTACCAGACGGGCGAACTCGGCCCGTGCCGAGTTGCTGATCTCGGCGATCTGCTGCGCGGCGGCGACCATGCGCTGGGTGGTCTCCTGCGCGTACTGGGTGCGCAATGCCATCATCGCCTGCGGATCGCGGGCGCCGGTCTGTGCCTTGGCGTTCTCGACGCCGCTCTTGAACATTTCCTTGGCCAGTTCGGACTGCAGCGCCATGATGCGCTGGGAATTCTCAATCGAAAGCTGCGCCATGCGCATGGCGGCTTCCATGTTCTTGCGGTGAAGTTCGCTGAATTGCTCGATTTTGCCTGCCATGATGTTCTCCTGTAATTGATTGCCAAAACCAGAATACCACCAACGGCTTACGCCAATCTGATCTAAATCAACCGGTATCGCGTTGGCATCGGCTGTTGTTTGGAAACCCCGAGTCAACCATACTTGACACTTGTAGCATTTGGCGAGGGGGACGAATCATGAAAATACTGGGTATCGGCCTGGTGCTGCTGGTGGCGCTGGAACATTTCTATTTTCTTTACCTCGAGATGTTCCTGTGGACCAAACCGAAGGGCCTCAAGACCTTCGGCAATACGCCCGAGAAGGCCGCGGCATCGAAGGTGCTGGCGGCGAATCAGGGGCTCTACAACGGCTTTCTCGCCGCCGGATTACTTTGGGGCCTGATCTATCCGAACGCCGCCGCCGGTATCCATATCCAGATGTTTTTTCTGGCGTGCGTGATCGTTGCCGGGATTTACGGCGGCCTGACGGTCTCGAAGAGAATCATGGCCCTGCAAGGCGGGCCCGCGCTGCTGGGCTTGTTGGCGTTGTTGCTGGCTTAGACGCAGCTTTTGAGGAGAGCGCCCATGGCTGCACCCAGCACCGAATGGAAGGAACGTATTGCTGCCGACGAAGCCGGGCGGCACGCCGGCTACGCACGCGACTTCAAGCAGATTCAGGCGCTGAAGTCAGCGAAATACGGCAAGGGGCGTGCCCTGCACCGCAAGCAGCAACTGGGTCTGCAAGGCACATTCGAGGTCTTGTCGGATATCCCCGAACATGCGCGCCATGGTCTGTTTGCCAAGCCAGCCACCTACGCCGCATGGGTCCGGCTGTCCAATGGCGGAACCGATCGCCAGGCTGACCGCAAGCCCGATGTGCGCGGCTTTGCCATCAAGGTCAAAGACGTAAACGGCCCCGGTGCGCTGGGCTCGGGCCCGACGACAAGCCAGGATTTCCTGCTGATCAATCATCCGGCATTCGCCTTTGCCGGTGCGGATGAATTCGTCGGCCTGGTCAAGAGCTTGAGCAAGGGACCGGGCGCCCTGCTCGGCTATCTGGTTTCGCGCTACGGTTTCTTCGGGGCACTGGGCATGATGAAGCGTTTCGCCAGGACCTTCAACGCGCCCTTTACCGGTTTTGCCACCCAGCCGTTCTATTCGGCAGCGCCGATTGCCTGCGGCCCCTACGCGGTCCGGGTACGGCTGCAACCCGCCAGTGATGCGGTGAAGCCGGGCGCGGAAGCGGATTGGGCCGGGGATTTTCGCAGTCATCTGGAGCGCGGGCCGCTGCACTTCGAGCTGCAACTGCAATTCTTCGTCGATGAAGCCCGCACGCCGATCGAGGATGCCTCGATTGACTGGCCCGCGGATGTCGCGCCCTATGTCACGGTCGGCGTGCTGACGTTGCCGCCGCAGGAAACCGAGGATGCGGCAGGGCAGGCGCTGGCGGCGGCGATCGAGTCAGCCGCCTTCGATCCATGGAGCGCCCTCATGGCGCATCGACCCCTGGGCGAAGTCATGCGCGCCAGAAAAGTGGTGTACTACCAGAGCCAGACCGGCCGCAAGTAATTCCGCTTCGCATTGAAACCGATGCTTTTTCGACTTCGCCTTGCCGTGCAATAGCACTGTCTTCGGCGTGTTTTCGCGTCTCGCTTCCAATGCGAAACGGAATATCGCGCTCTCGCTCTATCCGGTGCAGACCCGGTTGCGTCCGGCGCTCTTGGCGGCGTAGAGATTCCTGTCGGCGGCGTCCAGCAGGTCCTGCGGGTTCAGCAATGCGCCGGGCAGCACCGCCGCGCAGCCGACGCTGATGGTGACATGCTCGTACTGCCGTTTCGGGGCGTGAGGGATGCGCAAGGCCGCGACCTTTTCGCGCAGGCGTTCGCCCATCAGGGCGGCGGCGGCAATGTCCGTTTCCGGCAGCAATACCGCAAATTCCTCGCCACCGAAGCGCGCCACGGTGTCCGCCGGACGCTGCAGGCCGGCGGCCAGCGCAGCGGCCACTTTCGTCAGGCAGACATCCCCCAGGCCGTGGCCATAGTGGTCGTTGTAGGCCTTGAAGGCATCAATGTCGATCATCAGCAGGGCCAGCGACGCACCGGCGCGCTGACAGCGCCGCCATTCCTGCAGCAGGGCGCGGTCGAGGCGGCGGCGGTTGGCGATGTTGGTCAGCGAGTCAATGTGGGCCAGTGATTCGAGGAGATCCGCCTTGCGCTTGAGGATGGCGTGGTTGCGCACCCGGGCACGCACGATGGGTGCGCTGAGCGGCTTGGTGATGTAGTCGATGGCGCCGAGGTCGAGGCCCATTTCTTCGTCGGATTCGGAAGTCAGGGCGGTGATGAAGATCACCGGAATGTTCTGGGTCGCGTGATTATCCTTGAGCTTGCGGCAAACCTCGTAGCCGTCCATGTCCGGCATCATGATGTCGAGCAGGATCAGATCGGGTTGCGGCATTGTTTTCGCCAGCTTCAGCGCGTCGGGGCCGGTGGTGGCGATACGGACCCGGTAGTCGTCGCCAAGAATTGCCGCCAGCAGTTTGACATTGCTGATCTGGTCATCGACGATCAACACCAGCGGTTTGTCTTGAACGGGTACACGCGCCGTTGCTGCGCTGTCACGGGATTTCATCGAAGCTCCAATTCAATTGCCGCCAGCGCTTTCTGCGCCCCGGGGAAATCATAGCGCGAAAGGCATAGTTCGAGGTGTTGCAGCGATTCCGCGGCGCAGCCGTTCAGCGCCGATTTCAAGGCGGCCAACTGTGCCTGGGGGATCAGTTCATGGCCCTCGATCGCGCGCGACAGGGACTTGCAAAGCGCCCGCGCGGCAGCTGGATCCGGGACAAGCGGGCTGGCGCCGGGCTCCACAGTGCTTGTCTGCGTCAGGAAGGCGGCCACGGTATCGAGAGCCCGTGTCAGCGCGCTGCGCACGCTGAGCAACGCCGGTCGCAGGGCTTCGCCCGCGGCTTCGGCATTGAGCAGGCGCTCGAGCGCATGTGCGGCCTGTGAAAGCTCCCGGGCGCCGAGGTTGGCGGCAGAGCCTTTCAGGTTGTGGGCCAGTCGCAGGGCATCACTGTCACGCTGCGCGGCCAGGCTGTCTTCGATGGCGTCGACAGCGCCGGCATGGTCGCTGCAGAAGGCCTGCAGCAGCTCTCCCAGCAAGTCCAGGTCGCCATCGACGATTTCATCCAGCCGGCGGGTGTCGAAGCCCGATAACCGAACCGGCTTGGGCGATGCCGGCACTGCGGCTTCCATCGGCGTCGATCCGCTTCCGGCAGCCGCCGGTGTGCCGTACTCCTGTGCCGCGAGATGCGGAAGACCGAAGGCGATCTCCACGGTGAAGGTGCTGCCGCGTCCCTCTTCGCTGCGGACGTGCAACTCGCCCCGCATCAGGTCGACCAGCCGGCGCGTGATGGTCAGCCCGAGGCCGGTGCCGCCGTAGCGCCGCGTTATCGAACTGTCGCCCTGGACAAATGGCTGGAACAGTTGCGCGAGCGTTTCCGGATTGATGCCGATGCCGCTGTCCCTGACCGCGAAACGCAGCCGGGGCAGATCGCCAGCCTGGCCGATGCGGCTGACGTCGACAGCCACTTCGCCGTGCTCGGTGAACTTGAGGGCATTGCTGACCAGGTTCGACAGCACCTGCGTCAGCCGCAGCGGATCGCCGATCAGTTGCTGCGGCACATCGGGCGCCAGGCTCAGGGCAAGCGCCAGGCCTTTCTCTTCCGCCGCGAGGGAGAACAGGGTCGAAATGTTCTGCAGCACCTGATCGAGCGAAAACTCGATGGCCTCGACGTGCAGCCGACCGGCCTCGATTTTAGAATGATCGAGGATGTCGTTGAGGATGCCCAGCAGGGCCCGCGCCGAGCCATGTATCTTGCTTAGATAATCCCTCAGGGTCGGGTCGAGCTTTTCGCCCAGCGCGATTTGCGACAGACCGATGATGGCATTCATCGGGGTGCGGATCTCGTGGCTCATGTTGGCCAGAAACTCACTCTTGGCAAGGTTGGCACTTTCCGCCATCTCCCGTGCATCGCGCAGTTCCTGTTCGGTGCGGCGATGTTCGGTCAGATCGATCAATACCACCAGGCTGCGTTCGCCGATGGTGGTCAGGCGGATATCCAGAATGCGCCGCTCGCCGTTCTTGCACGCCACCGTGACTTCCGCCGGCGTGACGGCGGACCCGCCCTGGCGTGCCTCTTCGACGCGCCGGTTCCAATTGGCGAACACCTGCCGGCGGTAGTCCGGGTCGGGATAGGCCAGGGGCCACCAGAGACTCAGTTCGGAGATGTCCTCGAGGGTGTAGCCGAGCGTCTCGGTGAACCGGTTGTTTACAAACTCCACGCGCTGGGTGCCGCCATTGAGCACCAGCATGGGCAGCGGTGATTCGTCCATGAGCTGACGCAGGTATTGCTCGCTGCGACGGACTTGATCCTCGGCGGCCTTGCGTGCCGTGATGTCCTGCACCGTGCCGACGCCACCGATCAGCTTGCCGCCTTGATCGATGACGAGATCCGCCCTTTCGTTGACCCAGCGGATCTCTCCATTCGCCAGAATTCGATGTTCGATGTCGTAGGGCTTGCCGGCCAGCGCCTTGTTCCATTCGTCGAGCACGAACTGTCGGTCGTCTGGATGAACCACGGCGACAAAATCTTCCAGCGTCATGGGCTGGCCGCGGGGAACGCCAAATATCCGGTAGGTCTCGTCCGACCATTCAAGGATGTTGGCTTGAACGTCGAGACGCCAGCTGCCGACGCTCGCCACGCTCTGCGCCCGGTTCAAGGTCGCCTCGGAGCGTGCCAACGCCTCCTCCGATTGCTTGCGCTCGGTGATGTCGATGCCGAAAGAGACCGTGGCCGAGGACGTGCCGGGATCGGTGACGACGTTGTTCTGCCAGGCGATGATGCGCTCCCTGCCGTCCTTGGTCAGGATCGGGTTCTCGAAGGTGTGCGGCAGGCCGCCCGCGGCCTTGAGCCGGGCGAAAATCTCCCAGACTTGCGGGTAGCGCTCCTTCGGCACCACCAGTTCGAACCAGTTGCGCCCCAGCACTTCGTCGCGCCGGTAGCCGGAAATCTGAGTTGCCACTTCATTGAATATGCTCACCCGGCCCTCGCTGTCGAGGCCGACCACCATGACGTTGGCGGTGTCGATCAGGCGTTCGGCGAAGCCTTGTGCGGTGAAGGTTTCGCGTTGGCGCCGCTGGGCGAGACCGACCAGCAGCAGGGTGACCACGGTGGCGACCAGTACCGCCGCCCAGCGCTGGATGGCATTCCGCCGCCAGGCACTGAAAACGGCGTCGGCATCGCGCGAGACGGTCACCAGCAGCGCGGAATTGTCAAGACGGCGCGCCACGCTGATGCGCTCCGTGCCGTCCGCCGCTGCGTGGCGGAAGTGCCGCGTCACCCGGCCTCCGGCGCTCAAGTGCTCGCTTAACACCGGTCGCTGTGCGAGGCTTCTTCCGGCCAGGGTGTCGTCGGGCAGGGCATACAGGATGTCGCCGTCGGAGTTCGCCAGCAGGGCCTGGCCCGAGTCCGCCGGGACAATGGGTTCCAGTACGGCATGAAAGTAAGTCGGCGAAAGCGATGCGGCGACAACGCCCAGGAAGCCGCCATCCGGGGCGCGGATGGCGCGCGATATCACGATGACGGTGACGCCGGCGACGGTCGTGAGCGGGCGCGACACCAGATAGTGGTCGCGCGCCTCGCCAACGGCATCGCGATGCGCCTTGAAGTAGTCGCGTCCGGAAGCGTCGAAGTCGCGCATCTTTTCGACGGTGGCCGGATCGACCCGGCTGCTGGCGGTCATGGCGCGGCCGGCGGCGTCGGTGGTCAAAACGAGGCGAATTTCCGGAAACGACTTCAGCCGTTCCAGGTAAGAGCCTTCGAGGTCGGCGGCCGCCGGCGCGGGCGAAGCGGATCGCTGCTCGGCCATCCGTTGCAGCAGCAGGTCAATGCTGCGCAGCGCCCCGCTCATCTGCGCGTCCGCGGCATGCGCCTGGGCTTCAAGCACCCGGAACTCCTGCGCCGCGGTATCGTGGTAGGCGCGATAGGTGTTCACGCCGAGAATCAGGCTGATCAGGACGATCAGCAGCAGCGGCACAGTCCAGATCGCGGGCGCATGCAAGCCGTGCGGCGACGGCTTGGCGGGGGAAGGGGGCGAAGGTGGGGTCACGAATGCCGGGCGGACGGGGGAAGCCGTAAAGATATCACTTCGGCCGCGGATTGAATTCCCTCGGGCAATCCCCATATCAGGCTCAATGACATTCCTCTGAGGCTTATCCCATGCGCTTCGACAAGTTTACGACCAAATTCCAGCAAGCCGTTTCCGATGCCCAGAGCCTGGCGGTCGGCAACGACCAGCAGTTCATCGAGCCGCAGCACCTGCTGCTGGCGTTGCTCAACCAGGAGGACGGCTCGACCTCTTCCCTGCTCCAGCGCGCCGGCGCCAATGTCGGCGGGCTGAAAGCGGCGCTTGGCAAAGCGCTGGATCGCCTGCCCAAGGTCGAAGGCCATGGCGGTGACGTCAGCGTCGGCCGCGACCTGGCCAACCTGCTCAACATCACCGACAAGGAAGCGCAGAAGGCCGGTGACCAGTTCATCGCCTCGGAAATGTTCCTGCTGGCGCTGACCCAGGACAAGGGGGAAACGGGGCGCCTGCTCAAGGAAGCGGGCTTGAACCGCAAGGCGCTGGAAGATGCGGTGAAAGCCGTGCGCGGCGGCGAGAACGTCGGTTCGCAGGAAGCCGAAGGCCAGCGCGAAGCATTGAACAAGTACTGCCTCGACCTTACCGAGCGCGCCCGCCAGGGCAAGCTCGACCCGGTGATCGGGCGCGACGACGAGATTCGCCGTTCCATCCAGATCCTGCAGCGGCGCACCAAGAACAACCCGGTGCTGATCGGCGAACCCGGCGTCGGCAAGACGGCCATCGTCGAAGGCCTCGCGCAGCGCATCGTCAATGGCGAGGTGCCGGAGACGCTGAAGGACAAGCGCGTGCTGGTGCTCGACATGGCGGGTCTGCTGGCCGGCGCCAAGTACCGCGGCGAATTCGAGGAACGCCTGAAGGCGGTGCTCAAGGAAGTGGCGCAGGACCAGGGCCGCATCATCCTCTTCATCGACGAGATGCATACCATGGTCGGCGCCGGCAAGGCCGAAGGCGCGATCGACGCCGGCAACATGCTGAAGCCGGCCCTGGCGCGCGGCGAGTTGCACTGCGTTGGCGCCACGACGCTCGACGAATATCGCAAGTACATCGAGAAGGACGCCGCGCTGGAACGCCGCTTCCAGAAGGTGCAGGTCGATGAGCCAAGCGTGGAGGCGACCATCGCCATCCTGCGCGGCCTGCGCGAGAAGTACGAGCTGCACCACGGCGTCGATATCACCGATCCGGCGCTGGTGGCCGCCGCTGAGTTGAGCCATCGCTACATCACCGACCGCTTCCTGCCGGACAAGGCCATCGACCTGATCGACGAGGCCGCGGCGAAGATCAAGATGGAAATCGACTCCAAGCCGGAAGTCATGGACAAGCTCGACCGTCGCCTGATCCAGCTGAAGATCGAGAGCGAGGCGGTGAAGAAGGAAAAGGACGAGGCTTCGCAGAAGCGTCTGGTGCTGATCAAGGACGAAATTGACAAACTCGAGCGCGAGCTGGCCAATCTCGACGAAATCTGGCGCGCGGAAAAGGCCCAGGTGCAGGGCTCGGCCCACGTCAAGGAAGAGATCGACAGGCTCAAGGTGCAGACGGCCGATTTGCAGCGCAAGGGCCAATTCGACAAGTTGGCGGAACTGCAATACGGCACGCTGCCGAAGCTGGAGGCTCAGCTCAAGCAGGCTGAAAAACTCGGCGCTGGCGATACGGCGAAAAACCGCCTGCTACGCACCCAGGTCGGCACCGAAGAGATCGCCGAAGTCGTTTCACGCGCCACCGGCATTCCGGTGTCGAAGATGATGCAGGGCGAGCGCGAGAAGCTGCTCAAGATGGAAGACAAGCTGCATGGCCGTGTCGTCGGCCAGGACGAAGCCGTGAGGCTGGTGTCCGACGCCATCCGCCGCTCGCGCGCCGGGCTGTCGGAAGAAAGCCGGCCGTATGGATCCTTCCTCTTCCTCGGCCCCACGGGCGTCGGCAAGACCGAACTGTGCAAGGCCCTGGCCGAGTTCCTGTTCGATGCCGAGGATCACCTGATCCGCATCGACATGAGCGAGTTCATGGAGAAGCATTCCGTGGCCCGCCTGATCGGCGCGCCGCCGGGCTATGTCGGCTACGAGGAAGGCGGCCACCTGACGGAACAGGTGCGGCGCAAGCCCTATTCGGTGATCCTCTTCGACGAAGTGGAAAAGGCCCATCCGGATGTGTTCAATGTGCTCTTGCAGGTGCTCGACGACGGCCGCATGACCGACGGCCAGGGCCGCACCGTGGATTTCAAGAACACCGTGATCGTCATGACCTCGAATCTGGGCAGCCAGATGATCCAGCAGATGGCCGGCTCGGATTACCAGGTGGTGAAGATGGCCGTCATGGGCGAGGTCAAGACCCACTTCCGCCCCGAGTTCGTGAACCGCATCGACGAGATCGTGGTGTTCCACGCGCTGGACGAGAAGAACATCGCCGGCATCGCGAAGATCCAGCTCAAGTACCTGGAAAAGCGCATGGCGAAACTCGACATGGCGCTGGAGGTATCCGACGCGGCGCTGGCCTTGCTGGCCGAGGCGGGCTTCGATCCGGTGTTCGGCGCGCGGCCGCTGAAACGGGCGATCCAGGAGCGCATCGAGAACCCGCTCTCAAGGCTGATTCTCGAAGGCAGCTTTGGCGCCAAGGATCGCGTCAAGGTGGATGTTGCAAAGGGACAGCTGAGCTTCAAAAAGACTTGAAACCTGCGCGGCTTCACCGTAGTATAACAATCGTTATAACTTCGTTGGGGCCCGCCATGCACATCCTGAAACTCACCCAGATCGGAAACTCCGTCGGCGTCATTTTGCCGAAGGAGGTGCTCGCCACTCTGAAATTGGAGAAGGGCGAGTCAATCTTTCTCACTGAGACGCCCGAGGGGTATGTCGTGACACCTTACGATCCGGCACTCGAAGAGCAGATGACGGCAGGGCGCGAATTCATGCGCGAATTTCGCGACACGTTCCACGCGCTGGCCAAGTGAACTGGCGCTGGATCGACACGCAAGCTCTGCTTCTGCTGCATGGCGAGAGCCTGGCCGAACATGGCGGTGCTGCCGGCATGCGCGATCACGGCTTGCTGGATTCCGCATTGGCGCGGGCCGAAAATCTTGCGGCTTATGGCGCCCCGGATGTTGCTGATCTGGCCGCCGCGTATGGCGCTGGAATTTCACAGAATCATCCGTTCGTCGATGGCAACAAGCGTGCGGCGTTTCTCTCTGTCGGCTTGTTCCTTGCGTTAAACGGCTATCGCCTCGTAGCGCCCCAAGCCGAAGCCACTATCATGATGCTGTCCCTCGCTGCCGGCGAACTCGAAGAAGTCGAATTCGCCGGCTGGTTGCGCGAACATTTGGTTGCGCGCAACGTCTGACCGGGCTTAACCGCGGCGGGCGTTGCCGCGGCCTTGTGTCCAGCCGGTGTGGTTGCCGTTGTTCTGATGCGGGGTGCCGGCGGGTGAGCCGTTGTTGGTGTTGCCGGCCTGTTGCCGGGCGGGTGCCTGCCCATTGACGTGCTGCGCCGGAGTCGCCCGCGCGCCCGGATGGCTCTGGCCTTGGCCGTTGCGGGCTTCGCGCCTGTCCTGACGGTGTTCGCCCCAGGCGCCGCGGTGTTCCTGATTCCAGCGTCCGAATTGCTGGTGATGTTCGCCGCCATGCTGGCGCACATCGTGATTGCGTTCGCGCACATCGCGGCGCAGTTCGGCCTGGTCACGACGCAGTTCGGCCGTATCGCGGGCGATTTCGCGCTTGTCGTTGCGGATTTCCATGCGCTCGCGGCGCATGCCGGCGACATCGCCTTGCGCCTTGGCGCGCTCATAGTCGGCGCGGTCCCTGGCCAGTTGCTGGTAGTCGCCACGCAGTTCCTGTCTGTCCTGCTGGATCTCGCGGATATCCTGGCGTATTTCGCGGTTGTCGCGGCGGATTTCGCGGTTGTCCTGACGCCATTCGGGACGGCCGTTGCGTTCGCTGACGTTTTCCGTACGGTTCTCGGCGCGGACCGGCGTCGTGATCGCGGTCAGGGCGAGCAGTGCGGTGGCGAGCATGCTGAGTTGAAGGGTTCTTGCGCTCATGTTCATCTCCTCGGGTTGTCGGGTGGCGCACCGGCGCTGCCCATGACCCGCATCTTGGGCAGGGTTTTATCACCCGTCTGTGAAGGAGTGTCAGCAGATATTTCAGCCGCGGAATTCGGTTAGGATCAAGCGATGACTCCGAATGCCCCTGTCCGTGCCGATGCTGCGGTGATTGCGCTGGTCGGCGTGGCCCACGCCACCTCGCATTTGTTTCACCTGTTGTTACCTCCGCTGTTTCCGTTGCTGATGCCGGACTTCGGTTTCGGCTACACCGAGGCGGGCTTCCTGATGACCGTGTTTTTCGTCATCTCGGGCGTGGGCCAGGCCTTTGCCGGCATCGTGGTCGATCGCTACGGTGCGCGCCGGGTGCTGATGGCCGGCGTCAGCCTGCTGGCGGCCTCCGGCGTCGCACTTTCGGTGGCCGTCAACTATCCGATGCTGCTGCTGGCGGTAGCGCTCGCCGGCATGGGCAATGCGGTATTCCATCCGGCGGATTTCTCCCTGCTCAACACGAAGGTGTCGCCGGCGCGTCTCGGCTACGCATTTTCGGTGCATGGCCTGTCGGGCAATCTCGGCTGGGCCATTGGCGCAACGATCTCGGGCATGGCGTTGGCCGGGGCCGGTTGGCGTGCCGCAGGCGTCGCGGCAACCTTGATGGCCTTGTGTTCCGTGGCCGCACTGCACATGGCGCGGCCGCTGCTGGATGACGATGTCGCAAAAGTTCCCGACGGGACGCACAGCGCTGGCGCTGGCGCCACGGCGATGGGACAGACCTTCGGCTTTCTCGGCCTGCCCGTGATCTGGCTGACCTTCATGTTCTTCCTGCTGGTCACCGCGGCCTTTGGCGGCTTGCAGAGCTTCTCCGTGCCGGTGCTGGGCGGCATCTACGGCATTTCCGCGGCGGCGGCGGTGGCGGCCCTGACCGGCTACCTGCTCGGCTCGGCCGCCGGCATGGTGGTCGGCGGCTTCGTTGCCGTGAGGGTGCACGCGCATGAGCGCACGGTGGGTGCCGCGCTGGTCGGCGCCGCATGCTTCGCCGCGACGCTGGCCAGCGGCCTGCCGCCGGCATGGAGCGTGATTCCACTTATGGTCGGCATCGGCATCGGCGTCGGGCTGGCGGGTCCCTCGCGCGATCTGCTGGTGCGTCGCGTCGCCACCGATTCGCTGGCCGGCGGCAATGCCTCGCCGGCGTTTGGCCGGGTCTATGGCTTTGTCTATTCCGGGCTGGATGTCGGTCTGGCCCTGGGGCCGCTGGCCTTTGGCGCCCTGCTGGATGCCGGCGGCCGCAATGGCGTGCTGCCGGGGGTGGCGCTGCTGCAGGTGCTGGCGGTGCTGACGGTCTTCGCCATGGGGCGCAGGGTGGCCCGGCCGGCGCCTATATCTTCGTAGCGCGACCAGCCCAGTAGGGATCGCGCAGGTCGCGCTTCAGCGTCTTGCCGGCGGCATTGCGCGGGAAGGCCGCCAGGATGACAACTTGCTGCACGCGCTGGTAGCGCGCCGCGACGCGTTCGTTGATCCAGTCGCGCAGTTCTTCCGGCGCGGCGTTGGCGCCGGCCTTCAGGACCACGGCGGCGACCGGTGTTTCGCCCCAGGTTTGGTGGGGAACGCCAAACACGGCGACCTCGGCAATCGCGGGGTGGCGCGCCGCGATCTCCTCGATGTCGCGCGGATAGACCTTGACCCCGCCCGAATCGATCATGTCCTTCTTGCGATCGACCAGGTAGAGATAGCCTTCGTCGTCGAGATGGCCGATGTCGCCGCTCCAGATCCAGCCGTCGCGCAGGGTTTCCGCCGTCAGCTCCGGCTTGCCCCAGTAGCCCTGCATGACAAATGGGCCGCGGCCGACGATTTCGCCGGCCTGGCCCGGCGGCAGGTCGCGCCCCGCGTCATCGACGATGCGCACTTCGCTGAAGGGCGGCGGGCAACCGACGGAGCCGGCCTTCTTCACCGCATCGGTCTTGTCGAGGATGGTGAGGAAGCCTTCAGTGAGGCCATAGAGTTCATGGAAGCGGCCCGGCAGCAGTTGATTCAGCTGGTCCTTGCGCGGCTGCGGCAGCGGCGCCCCGAGCGAAAGAATCATCTGCAGCGAAGCGAGTTTGGCGACGTTGAAATCCGGCGAATCGAGCAGGGCGATGATCTGCGCCGGCACCACCATGATGTGGGTGACTTTTTCCCGGGCGATGGTGGCGATCATTTCCGCGGCGTCGAACTGGCGCAGCAGGATGTAGGTGGCACCGAGGTGGAAAGCCGGCATCAGGGTGACGAAGGCGCCGTTGAAGACGATGGCGCCGCTGTGCAGCACCACCGATTCCGGTGTCATGCGCCAGGCCGCGCCCAGCAGCAGGGCGTACATGGCGCGCACGCGGTGGCTGTGCATGATGCCCTTGGGCAGTCCGGTGGTGCCCGAGGTGTACATGATGTTGATCAGATCGTCGGCCGTGACGCCCGCGGCGGGCGGCTCGGTGTCCGGTGCCGCGGCGGCGAGTGCGGCATAACTGCCCCAGGGCGGCTGCTCGCCATCGATCAGCAGCACGTGCGACGGCGGGAGCGTTGCCAATTCCGGCATTACGGTTTCGACCACCGGCAGCAGGCTTCGCTGCGTGACGAGGCAGACCGCGCCCGCATCGTTGATCAGGCTGGACAAACCGATGCCGGTCAGCAGCGGCGAAAGCGGCACGGCCACGGCGCCGATTCGGGCGCAGGCCCAGTAGGTTTCAAGCAGTTCCAGCGTGTTGGGGAGCAGGGTGGCGACACGCTCGGTCTTCTTCACGCCGAGGCCGAGCAGCAGGTGCGCAACCCGGTCGACCCGGGCATTGAAGTGGCGGTAGTCGAGCCGCTGTTGGTCGAAGATCACTGCGGTCGCCTGCGGGCGATAGCGCGCGTGATGGGTCAGCAGGGAGGAAAGTTCCATCGTCGATTCCTGTGTTGCGCGGCCCCGTAGCGGCGGGGACGGTACGGGGCTATTTGCTGGAAGGCAGGGTCCACACGCCGTCCCATGTGCTGGGCGGTGGCTCGCTGCGGTAGATCCCGCAGCGCTCGAGATAGATTCGCGACGGTCCGTCGGCAGGGTTTCCGGCCAGCGCCTGGCGGAAGCAGCGCTCCGCGCCGCGCCAGTCGCGCTGCCGGTACAGCGCCAACCCCTCGCTGAACGCTCCCAGCACCTCGCTGCGGTGCGGGAAGCTGTCGTCGGTGTGATGTCCGAGCGCCTCGTAGATCGCGACCGGCATATCCCGGCCGCGCACGCGGATCAGGTCGACTTCGCGGACCGGTTCGTGGTCCTTGACGGCGGCATGGGTCGCGTCGCAAATCAGGATCGAGGTGCCGTAAAATTTGTTGGCGCCTTCCAGTCGTTCGGCGAGGTTGACCCGGTCGCCGATGACGGTGTACTCCATCCGCTTCATCGATCCGATATTCCCCGCGACCACGTTGCCGGTGCTGATGCCGACCCCGATCCGGATTGATTCGCTGCCGCGCGTTGCACGACGCAGGTTCAATTCGTGCAGGCCGGTGATCATCCGGTTGCCGACCAGGACCGCGTTGTTCGCATCATCCTTGCTCTGCAGCACCGAGCCGAATACCGCCATGATCATGTCGCCGATGTATTTGTCGAGCACACCGTTGTGGGCGAACACGATGTCCACCATATCGGTGAAGTATTCGTTGAGCAGGGCGACCGTTTCCTTGGCGCCGAGGCGCTCGGAAATTGAGGTGAAGCCGCGGATGTCCGAGAACAGCACGCTGACGTCGCGCCCCGTGCCGCCGAGCACCGCCTCGCCGTTCTCCAGCAGCTGGTCCACCACCGTCTTGCTCATGTAACGCGACATGGTGTTGCGCAGGCGTTTTTCGCGGGTGATGTCCTCCATCATCATCATGTAGCCGATCGGCTCGTTGCGCATGCTGGTCAGGGGCACCGTGGCGAGGTTCACCGAAATCGCCTCGCCGTCCCCGACGAACAGGTCGGTATCGACCGTGATGTCGGTCTGGCCCGAGGCGCGGACCTTGTCCAGGCTCTTCGCCACCCAGCCGTTGCGGCCGGTGAAGTGTTCGTCCAGCGTGCGACCCACGAGTTCCTCGGCGCTGCGGCGCAAAATGCGTATCGCCGACTCGTTGACCTTCGTCAGCATGCCACCGGCGTCCAGCGTCAGTACCGCATTGTTCATGCTGTGCAGGATGGCCTCGTTGTAGTTGCGCTCGGCACTGACCTCTTCGAACAACTGCGCGTTTTCGATGGCGACCGCGGCCTGGGCCGAGAAGGCCTGCAGGCGCCGTTCGTCGGCGCTGCCGAATACGCCGCCCTTGCGATTGAGGATCTGCATCACGCCGATCTTGCGCTCGCCGCGGGCGACGATCGGCATGCACAGCATGCTGTGCGTGCGGTAGCCCGTTTGCAGGTCGAAGTCGTGATTGAAGCGCGGGTCGTTGTAGGCATCGACGATGTTGACGACCCGGCCGGTGCTGAAACATTCGCCGGCAATGCCGGCGTTGGCCGGGAAGCGGATCGCCGCACTGTTGATGCCGCCTGCCACCCTGGAAAACAGTTCGTTGCGTGCCTGATCGTAGAGGAACAGGGTGCCGCGGTCGGCGTCGAGCAGGGCGGTGGCAGCCGCCATGATCTTGGCCAGTAGCGGATCGAGGTGGATTTCCGAGACGATCGAGATGCTGACTTCGAGCAGCATCGCTTCCTCGCGCTGCTGGCGCTCGACCTTTTCGAACAGGCGGGCATTTTCCAGTGCCGCGGACGCCTGCAGCGAAAGCCCTTCGAGCAGCTTCTGGTCTTCGAGGTCGAAGTCGCCGACATGCTTGTTCAGCACCTGGGTGATGCCGATCACCTCGTGACGCTTGTTTCGGATCGGAACGCAGAGGATATTCCGGGTGCGGTAGCCGGTGCGCCGGTCGACCTCCTGGTTGAAGCGGGCATCGAGATAGGCGTCGGGGATGATTTCGGCCTGGCCGCTGGTGAATACCGAGCCGGCGACGCCCAGATGGCTGGGGAAGCGGATCTCGCCGATGACATCGCCCTGCATCACCCGCGAGAAAAGATCGTTTGTTTCGGGATCGAAGAGAAACAGCGAGCTGCGGTCGGCATTGAGCGCCTCGGTGACGACTTCCATCAGGCGCGGAAACAGGACGTCGAGCGAAAGGCTGTCGGAGACCCGGTTGGCAATGTCCGCCAGTGCCGTGGTACGGCGCAGCATTTCGGTAATCCGGTAGAACAGCTGCGCCTTGCCGGATTCGTCAAGCCCGTGCAGCAGCTTCTCGATGTCTTCCTGGTGCAGACGGTGCTCGAGAATCTCGCGGATGGTTTCGAAGCCGAGTTGCATATGCACTATGCGCAGGACACCCACAGGCTGGAGGTTGGCGTCTATTCTAACCATTCGGAGTGGCTTTGCTCGCGTCGATTGCGGGTGGGGGCCCGCTCCTCGGCGGCGTCATCCGCAGCAGCGTGAAGCCGCGTGACGGGGCTTCCCTTGCGGAAGGCCGCGTTGCCTGCGTCAGTTACTCAGCGCTGCGTGGCGCGGACAGGAAAGCAGGTGATCGTTGACCATGCCGGTGGCCTGCATGTGGGCGTACATGACCGTCGGGCCGATGAAGCGGAAGCCACGGCGCTTGAGTTCCTTCGACAGGGCTTCGGCCTCCACAGTGATGGCGGGAACGTCTGCCAGCGTGCGCCAGCGGTTGATGCGCGGGCGGCCATCGACAAACTGCCACAACAATTGATCGAGGCTGAGGCCCTGTTCGTAGAGTTCCAGCGTGGCGCGGGCATTGCCGATGCTGGCCGCAATCTTGAGTCGATTGCGGACGATGCCCGCGTCGCCCAGCAGTCGCGCCACGTCCTTTTCGGCGTAGCGGGCGATTTTCGCCACGTCGAAGTTGTCGAAGGCACGGCGGTAGTTCTCGCGCTTCCTGAGGATGGTGATCCAGGACAGCCCCGCCTGGGCGCCTTCGAGGATGAGGAATTCGAACAGCGTCCGTTCGTCATGGCAGGGCACGCCCCACTCTTCGTCGTGGTAGGCCGTGTAGAGCGGGTCGGTCCCGCACCAGGGGCAGCGCCCGTTCGTGCTCAATTGAGTACCAGAACTCCGCGCTTGAGGCCGTGGTCTTCGGGGTGGTTCGAAAGGACAAAACCCAGGCTGGCAACGAAAGCCAGCATGCGCGTGTTTTCGGCGAGGAAGTCGCCATGCATGTAGCGCAGGCCCGCGCTACGCGCCGTATCGATCAGGATGCCCATGAGCCGGCGCGCCAGGCCCTTGCCCTGCCAGTCGTCGGCAACGACGATGGCGAACTCGCAGGATTCGCCGTCCGGGCTGGTGGCGTAGCGAACGACGCCGATTTCCTTCTCCGCGCCGTCTGCGTCGATGGTCGCCACGAAGGCCATTTCGCGGTCGTAGTCGATCTGCGTCAGCCGGACCAATTGCGCCGGCGACACTTCGCGGATGGTGTTCATGAAGCGCATGTAGCGGGCTTCGGGCGACAGCGCCTTGACGAACTCCTGTTCCATCCGCACGTCTTCCGGCTTGATCGGGCGGATGGTGACCAGCGAGCCGTCCTTGGCCTGGAAGCTGGACTTGAGATGCGTCGGATAGGGATGGATCGCCATGTGGTCGTAGCGGCCGGCGGTGATCGGCATGTTCTCTATCAGGATTCTTGCGTCCACGGCCACGGCGCCATGCTCGTCGACGATCAGCGGGTTGATGTCCATTTCGCTGATCCACGGCAATTCGCAGACCATCGCAGAAACTTTGAGCAGCACGGATTCGATCGCCTCCATGTTGACCGGCGGCATGTTGCGGAATTCGCCGAGTCGCGCGGTGGTGCGGGTCGAGGCCAGCATGTCGGCGACGAGCACCGGGTTGAGCGGCGGCAGGGCCACGGCGCGGTCGCTGCTGTAGGCCTCGACGCTGGTGCCGCCAGGGCCGAAAACGATGGTGGGGCCGAATATCTTGTCGCGCACCATGCCCACCACCAGTTCGCGGCCGTTGGGCTTCTGGATCATCGGCTCGATGGCGATGCCGTTGATGTAAGCGTCCGGGCGGCTCTTCTTCACTTCGTCGGTGATTTCCAGCCACGCATCGCGCACCGCCGCCAGGCTGTTCAGGTTGAGGCGGACGCCGCCGGAGTCGGTCTTGTGCGCGATCTGCGGCGAATCGATCTTCATCACCACCGGCAGCCCGAGTTCCTCGGCCAGGACCATCGCCTCCGAGGCGGAACGGGCGACCACGGTCTGCGCGATGGGGATCCTGAAGGCAGACAGGATCGCCTTCGATTCCATTTCGCTGAGCACCTTGCGTCCTTCCATCAGCGCGGATTCGATGACCAGCCGCGCCGATTCCAGTCGCGGCGGCGCCTGTTCGGAAATCGAGGGCGGCGTCTGCATCAACAGCTGGCGGTTTCGGTAGTAGTTGGAAACGTGCGAGAACAGGTCGACTGCAGGTTCCGGCGTGCGGAAGGTCGGAATGCCCGCGCCCTGAAAAAGCCGGCGCGCTTCGCCGACCTGCTCTTCGCCCATCCAGCAGGTCACCATCGGCTTGTCGCTCTGCCGCGCGATCTCGATCACCGTGCGCGCGGCCTGGGTCGGGTCGGTCATCGCCTGCGGCGTCAGGATGACCAGCACGCCGTCGATATTGTCGTCGTCGAGGCAGGCCTGCAGAGCGACGCCGTAGCGTACCGGATCGGCGTCGCCGAGGATGTCGATGGGATTGGATTTCGACCAGGTCGCGGGCAGCAGTTCGTTGAGGCGGGTGAGCGTGGCCGGATCGAGTTGGGCCAGCGGGATGTCGATGTCGGCGGCGTGGTCGGCCGCCATGACGCCGGGGCCGCCGCCGTTGGTGATGATGGCGAGCCGCTTGCCGCGCGGCCGGAAGTGGGAGAAGAGGGCCGAGGCGGCGGCGTACATCTGGCCGACGTTGGCCAGGCGCACGACGCCGGCGCGGCGCAGGGCGGCGTCGAATACATCGTCGGCGCCGACCAGGGCGCCGGTATGGGAGCGTGCGGCTTTTTCTCCCGCCGGATGCTTGCCCACCTTGATCAGCAGCACCGGCTTGCAGCGTGCCGCTGCGCGCAGGGCGCTCATGAAGCGGCGGGCGTTCTTGATGCCCTCGATGTACAGGAATATGTTCTCGGTACGCGGGTCGGACACCATGTAGTCGAGCACTTCACCGAAGTCGACATCGCCTTCCGCGCCCAGTGACACCACGTTTGAAAAGCCGACCTTGTTCGGCAGCGCCCAGTCGAGAATCGCCGTGCACAGGGCGCCGGATTGGGAGATGAGGCCGATGGTGCCGGCATGGGCGAAGCCGTGGCCGAAGGTCAGGTTGATCTGGCTGCCCGGGCGCATGATGCCCAGGCAATTGGGACCCAGCAGGCGCATGCCGTGGTGGCGGGCATTTTCCAGTGCCGCTCTTTGCAACGCCGCGCCGCGGGGCCCGGCCTCGGCGAATCCGCCGGAAATCACGATGGCGTTTCTGCAGCCGGCGCGACCGCAGGCATCGATGATGTCGGGGACGCCCTGCGCTCCGGTGCAGATGACGGCGATGTCCAGTCGCTGCGGAATGGTACCCACCGACGCGTAGGCCTGCTGGCCGAACACGGTTTCGTGCTTTGGATTGACAAAGAACAACTTGCCCGCATAGCCCGAGTCGAGCATGTTGCGAACCAGTGTGACGCCTATCGAATTCGGTGTCTCCGAAGCACCGATGATGGCGATCGATTGCGGTTCGAAAAGACTGTGCAGGTAGTGTTGCTCGTTATGCATGGTGGCGCTCCGCAGCGTCGGGTGGGCGTATGCTCACGAAAGTTGGTGCGCTGCAGCAAAAGCATAGCACCTTCTTGTCCGCCATGCCGTAGGCGAAACCTACTAATCGACCGCCCATTTCGCCCTGCTGTGCAGATAGTGGCCGTAATGGCGATCCGCATTGAGGATGTGGTTGACCAGCCAATCCGTCAACAAGCGTTTGACGCGAAATGCCAAATAGACGCGATTTTCCTCGCCGCGCTCGATTTCCCGCCGCAGCTCGCCAAAGTATTCAAAGAAGCGCTGGTGTTGCCTTACATGCAGGTCGAGAAAGGGATACCCATCGGCCACCATCATTTCTTCTTCGATCATGAAATCGTTGGCCGCGGCGAACTGTATCTGTGCCAGCAGCGGCGGCGTCAGGTCCCATGCGCCGACGTTGACCGCGCGTGCCAGCCCGTTCATGTCGGCCAGCAGGTTCTTGTGCGCGGCGTCTACCGCTGCCTGGCCGAAGGAGTATTCCTCGCGCCAGCTGGAGGCCAGTTCGGCGCGCTGACTGCTCAAGCCACCCGCCGGGCTTTCGCAGCGCTCGAGATAGACGCGCGCCGCGTCGTCGTCGGGTGCGATGGCGAGACAGGCAATCAGCCGTTCGCGTGAGGTGAGGATGTCGTCAAGGTGATAGTAGGCCAGCGCCAGCTCGAATGTCTTCAGCGTCTTTTTCTTGGCCTCCCGCAGTGGGGCGGGGTCGGCGTTGAAGACTTCATACACCGACTGGCTGTCCTGCTTGCCGCGCACATAGGTGCGATCCAGAAAGCGGATCGACCACAGGCCCGGCTCGTCGAGGCAGTAGAGGGTGTATTCGCTGATCAGGATCGAGACCCGGTATTCCTTGGTGAGGCGTTCCAGCCGTGCCGCGAGGTTGACCGCATCGCCGATCACCGTGCCGTCCATGCGCGACGCGCCGCCTATGGTGCCGAGGATGACGATGCCGGTGTTGATGCCGATGCCGATCTTGATCGGACGGTAGCCGGCGCGCTGGCGGCCGTCGTTGTATTCTTCGAGCCGCTTCAGCATCGCCAGGCTGCAGCGCAGCGCTGCGTCGGGGGAGTCGGGAAACAGCGCCATGATCGCGTCGCCGATGTACTTGTCGATGAAGCCGCCGTGCGCCGTGATGATCGGCTCCATCTGGATCAGATAGGAGTTGAGGAAGTTGAAATTCTCTTGCGGGCTCATTGATTCCGAGAGCGAGGTAAAGTTTCGGATGTCGGCGAACAGAACCGTCATCTTGCGCTCGACCTGCTGCCCGACTTCCACTTTGCGGATATCTTCGATGCCCAGCAGGTTGAGGAACTGGCGCGGCACGAAGCGGCCGTAGGCTTCGGTTGTCGTGGTCAGCCGATCACGCAGGGCCTCGCTGTCGTCCTGGGGGTTGTGGGCATGGGTGCTCGGTGGTACGGGCATGAAATATGCGGAGTAGCGCCCTGCGTCTTGATTTGGAGTCAAAATGATACCCGACATGGCACAACATATGAGTGGAAATACATCACATTGGGTGCGGCGCTTCCTGCCCTTGATCGCGGCGGGAGGTTCGGTGCTGGATCTGGCCTGCGGTCAGGGCCGGCACTCGCTACTGCTGGCAGAGAGCGGCTACCGGGTGGAAGCGGTCGATCGCGATGCCGTTGCCCTGGCGGAGATTTCGGCCAAGGCGCCCGGTATCGTCACGCGATTGGCGGATCTCGAAGGCGGTCCCTGGCCGTACCACGGCTGTGCCTTCGATGGCATTGTGGTCACCAATTACCTGTATCGGCCGTTGTTGCCGATGTTGCTCAATGCGCTCGATGTCGATGGCATCCTGATCTACGAAACCTTCATGGTGGGCAACGAGCGCTTCGGCAAACCCTCCAATCCGGCCTTCCTGTTGCGTCCGGGCGAATTGCTCGAGGTGGTGCGCAAGCGCATGACGGTAGTGGCGTTTGAACAAGGGGAAGTCGATGCCCCGCGACCGGCAGTGATGCAGCGGCTGTGTGCCACGCGACGCATGGCGCCGCGGCTGCCGCCTTAGGTCTGCCGGCCTGCAGTTCATCGCCTCAGGGCGCAATTCGTCCCCCGAATTGCACGGATTATCGGATGCGGCTGGCGGCCGCTGCGGCGCATCCGGAGACTGCAGTCATCCCGCTCAAACGGGCAACCCGTCAAGGAGAAAGTCATGGTCTGCCGTTCCCGTGTCACAGAGAATCCCGATCTTTCGGTCGCCGAGCGCGATGCGCGTCAACAGGTGCATGGCCTGCGCCGTTTTTATCACCACCTCGTGGTGTTTGCTGTTGTCAGCACCGGGCTCGCCGCCATCAATCTGATCGCTTCGCCGGCCCGCCTCTGGTTCTATTGGCCGGTTCTGGGCTGGGGCGTATGGCTGGTGCTGCATGCCTCCGGAACCTTCGCCCGTGGTCGTTGGCTGGGTGCGGAATGGGAAGAGCGCAAGATCAAGCAGTTCATGGCTGGCAAGAGCGTGGAATAATCCTCCGATGCGCTCGCTGATCGCCACGCTCGTCTTCAATACCCTGATCGCGGGATTTCTCTCCGCGCTCGGGTTCGGCGGCGGCTTTGCCATCAATCTGGTGTTCTCGCAGTGCGTCGGACTCAGCATCCTGGCCCTGATCCAGCTGGTGCTGCGCCTGTCCTTGAACGGCGTGGCACGTTGGGCGGCCATGGCGGCGGCGATCGCGGGGGGCGCGATGGCCGGCGGCATGCTGGGTCGTCTGCTGACCGGCGTGGGCGCTTCGCTCGACGGTTCCCACGAATCGCAGTCGCTGCTGATCGGCCTGGTGTTCGGCAGCATCGCGGCCGCATTCTTCTGGTTGCGCGAGCGCAATGCGACGCTCGAAAACGACCTGCGGGCTCGCGAGCTGGCTCGCCTGGAGGCGGAGAAGCAAAGCCTGACAGCGCAATTGCGCATGTTGCAGGCGCAGATCGAGCCGCATTTCCTCTTCAATTCACTGGCCAACGTTTCAGCGCTGATCGAGGCCGAGCCGAAACTGGCTGCACAGTTGCTGGATGCGCTGATCCGCTATCTGCGTTCGAGCCTGACCCGCACGCGGGCGGAAGGCGGCACGCTGGGCGATGAGGTTGCGCTGCTCACCGCCTACCTCGATGTGCTGAAGATTCGCATGGGTGATCGCCTCGCCTACAGTTTTGAAATCGCTCCGGAACTGCTGGCGGCGCCGTTTCCGCCCATGCTGCTGCAGCCCCTGGTGGAAAATGCCATTCGCCACGGCCTGGAGCCCAAGGTGACCGGCGGCCGCATTGCGGTATCGGCGCGCAAAGAGAATGGGCGATTGCGGATTTTCGTGGTCGACGATGGCCTCGGCTTTGGCGAGACGCCCGGCAACGGCATCGGCGTCGGCAATGTGCGGGACCGACTGGCGGCACTCTACGGGCCGACCGCGCGTCTCGAACTCAGTTCAAAAGTCGGCGCTGGCGTTACGGCGACGATGAGCCTCCCCGCAGGGGTTGCGCCATGAAGGCGGTCATCGCCGACGACGAGCCGCTGCTGGCAAAGCACCTCAAGGCGCGCCTCGCCGTATTGTGGCCGCAACTGGAAATCGTCGGCATCGCCGCCAACGGCATCGAAGCGCGCGACATGATCCAGGAGCTGCGGCCCGACATTGCGTTTCTCGACATTCGCATGCCCGGGCTGACCGGTCTGGAGGTGGTGCAAACACTGTCGCCGGAAGCGCGCCGCGCCTGCCGGGTGGTGTTCGTCACGGCCTACGACGAATTCGCGGTGCAGGCCTTCGAGCGCGAAGCAGTGGACTACCTGCTCAAGCCCGTTGCCGATGACCGGCTGCAGAGCGCCATCGAGCGTCTGCAACGCGCGGCGTCGGCGGGTGTGCAGTCCGACGCGCAGTCCGACGCGCAGTCCGACGATCTCCTGCTGCGTTTGCAGGCGCTATTGCCAAAGGCCGCGGAGCATTTGCGCTGGGTGCGCGCCTCGGTCGGCAACGACGTGCGGCTGGTGGCGACCGACGAGATCTGCTACTTCCAGGCCACCGACAAATACACGGCGGTGTTCACGCCGGACGCCGAACTCCTGATCCGCACCTCGATCAAGGAACTGCTCGAGCAGCTCGATCCAGAGCAGTTCTGGCAGGTGCATCGTGGCACGCTGGTCAATGCGAAGCAGATCGTGTCGGCGCGCCACGATGCGCTCGGCCGCGTCAGCCTGAAACTGCGGGACCGCAAGGAAGCCGTAGCCGTGAGTCGCGGCCACGCGCACCTGTTCAGGCAGATGTAGCGAGGATTTCGGCCGCGACCTGGTCGAGCGCAGCGGCATCGAGTCGCTGCGTGGCGTAGCGCTTCGCCGCTGCGAACGAGTTGTAGTTCGATGCCTGCGAGCGCTCGTAGAGCGGGTCGTAGTGCAGCGTCAGCAGTTCTTCCACCAGTGTCGGAAAATCCCGTACCGCGATTAGCGTCCGCCAGTGTTCCAGCGTGTCGTTGCTTTGCAGGCCCTTGAGGTGGCCGAGCCGCTCGATCAGCCAGGCCGGGTCGGCGATGGCGTAGTCGTAGTCGTGCAGCAGGAAGTCGACGCGGGCCGGCAGCGAGGCGTCGATGCGCAGCCCGGGCGCGCCGCGGATCGCGTCGAGCAGCGCGTCGGGCACTTGCAGGCGGCCGATCTTGCGGCTCTCGGCCTCGACGAATACCGGCTGCGACAGGTCGAGCGCGGACAGCGCCGCGAACAGTTGCGTTTCGAAACCTTTTTGCGCCGGCTGCGGCTGGCCGGGCAGGTTGCCCAACACCGAACCCTTGTGCGCCGCCAGTTCTTCAAGATGCAGCACCTGCCCGCCGCGTGCCGCCAGGGCTTCCAGCAGGCGGCTCTTGCCGCTGCCGGTGGCGCCGGTGACGACACGGAATTTCACTTGCGGCGGCAGCAGCGCCAGTTGCTCGATGACATGCTGGCGCCAGCTCTTGTAGCCGCCCTGGATGCGATGCGCATCCCAGCCGATCTCGCGCAGGATGTGGCTGAAGGCGCCGCTGCGCTGCCCGCCGCGCCAGCAATACACCAGCGGCCGCCAGCTCTTGGGTTTTTCGAGCATGTGCGCTTCGATGTGGCGCGCGACGTTCTTCGCCACCAGCGCCGCGCCGAGCTTCTTGGCTTCGAACACCGAGACCTGCTTGTAGAGCGTGCCGACCCGGGCGCGCTCGTCGTCGTCGAGCACCGGCATGCTGACCGCGCCGGGCAGATGGTCTTCGGCGAATTCGGCCGGCGCACGGGCATCGATGAGAGTGTCGAATTCGGCGAGCTGTGCTACCGTCGCCACTCCCCGTGGCAGTTTTTCAGACATGAGAGTTCAATTCAGCAGCGGCTTGAGCGCTTTCCAGACGTGATCGAGGATCTTCGGCTGCGCGGCGGCGGTGGGATGCAGGCCGTCGGCCTGGTAGGCATTCTGATCGAGGGCGATGGGCTCCAGCAAAAAAGGCAGCAAGCGAATTTTTTCGCGTTTGGCCAGGTCGCGGAAAGCGGCATCGAATTCCTCGGTATATTTCTGCCCGTAGTTGGGCGGCAGGCGCATGCCGACCAGCAGCACGCGTGTTCCCTGCTGCCGGGCGTTGGCCAGCATGAAGGCGAGATTGTCTTTCATCGAGCCGACCGGCAGGCCGCGCAAACCGTCGTTGGCGCCAAGTGCGAGAATGACGACCGTGGGCCTGAAATGGGCCATCGCCGCGATGAAGCGGGCGCGTCCACCGGCCGTGGTTTCGCCGCTGATGCTGGCGTTGGCCACGGTATAGGCGGAGCCGCCGGCTTGCAGTCGCTTTTCGAGCAGGGCCGGCCAGCTCTGGCTGACGGCGATGCCGAAACCGGCGGAGAGGCTGTCGCCATAGACGAGAATGCGTTGTTCCGCCGCACCGGCGGCGCCGCTGCAACAGATCAGAAACAGGAAGCAGGAGACAAGTCGTTTGAACATGATTCGGAATGAAGTGATGACCGGCGCGGTGATCGATGTGGCGGCTCTGGGCAAGATCGTGCCCAGCGGCGACGGCACGCTCACGATTCTGCACGAGATTTCGTTTGCCGTGAGGGCCGCGGAGGCGGTGGCCATCGTCGGCGCCTCGGGTTCGGGCAAGTCGACCCTGCTGGGGCTGATGGCCGGCCTCGATCTGCCGTCGTCCGGCAGCGTGCACCTGGGCGGTCAGGATCTGGCTGCGCTCGATGAAGACGGGCGAGCCGAGCTGCGCGGCCGGCTGCTCGGCTTCGTCTTCCAGTCCTTCCAACTGCTGCCGGCACTGACGGCGCTGGAGAACACCATGCTGCCGCTGGAACTGGCCGGCCGCGCCGATGCCCGTGCAACGGCGCAGGCGATGCTCGACCGCGTCGGCCTCGGCGCGCGCCTCGGGCACTACCCGAAACACCTTTCCGGCGGCGAGCAGCAGCGCGTGGCGCTGGCGCGCGCGTTCGCCATGCGGCCGCAGCTGTTGCTGGCCGACGAGCCGACGGGCAATCTCGATGCCACCACCGGCGCGCAGATCATCGACCTGATGTTCGCCATGAACTCGGAGGCCGGCACCACGCTGATCCTGGTGACGCACGACGAGGCGCTGGCGCATCGTTGCGGGCGCACGTTGCGGTTGTCCGGCGGACGGCTCGACGGGGCTTAGCTGGAAAGTATCGCTCGCGCGGCGGCCACGCCGCTGCGCACCGCGCCTTCCAGCGTCGCCGGGTAGTCCCCGGCTACATAATCGCCCGCCAGCCAAACGCCCGGCAGATGGGTTCGCGCTGCCGGCCGCTGCAGATTCGGCACGCAGGCAAACGTCGCGCGCTTCTCGGTGATGGTTTGCACCGAGAGCGGGGCCGGCAGTTCAGGCACGAGGCGGGCAATTTCGGCATGGATGCCGCGCTCCAGCTCAGCCGTCGGCAAGTCCAGATGCCGGCCGTGCGCGCTGATGACGGCGGTGATCAGACCGTCTTGTCCGCACAGGATGCCGCGGTCGAACAGCCATTGTGCGAGCCCGGCGTCCACGCCCAGCATGGGTTGCGGCAGGCGCACCCAATCCGGGTAACTGAAGTAGCTGGTGACGATGGGCTCCCAGTCGAAGTGTTCGACCTGATGTGCCAGATCCGGCACGAGGTTGCCGAGGTGATAGGGTGCGACGGCGAGAACGATCTGCGCGAAGGGGCCCATATCGTCGACCAGCCAGGCGCCTCCTGCACGTTTGAGCGAACTGACACGATGGCCGGAATGCACGCAGCCGCCGTGTTCGGCGATGAACTCCGCCGCGGGCTCGGGAAACAGCGCCGTGAGATCCACTTGCGGCAGCAGCATGTCGCTGGCCGAGCGCCTGCCGCCCAGGCTGTCGCGCAGCACGTTGGCCAGCACCTGGGCCGAGGCGCGGTCAGCCGGAGTGTTGAGCGCGGCGATGCACAGCGGCTCCCACAAAAGTCGGCGCTGGCGGGACGGCGTTTTGTTGCGATCCAGCCATTCGGTGACGGTGATGTCGGGTTCGACGCGGAATTTGTCGGTCTTCAGGCCTTGCATGAGGCCGATTGCCGCCCGCTTTTCGCGCCAGTCGAGTCCGCGCGCAAGCAGCAGGGCAAAGGCGGTGTGCAGCGGTGCCGGCAGGCGCGGTGCGCTCATCCGGAATTCGCCGGGAAACTCGAAGCGCAGCGGCGTGCGCTTGAGCAGTTTGTCGGGATCGGCGCCCACGGCGCGCATCAGGCGCAAGGTTTCGGTGTAGGCGCCGATCAGTATGTGTTGCCCGTTGTCGACGCTGAAGCCGTTGATCGGCAGGGCGCGGGCGCGGCCGCCGAGCACGCGCGAGGCTTCGAATACGTCGACCTGCCGGCCTGCCGTGGTCAGTTCGACAGCCGCCGCCAGGCCAGCGTAGCCGGCGCCGATGATCGCAGTTTTCAAGCGCCGATCCAGGTTCTGCCGGCCAGCCACAGCTTGCGCAGCGGCGGCAGCGAGGTGCGGCGGTCCAGCACGAGACAGCCGTCCTTGACGATTTCATCGAGCGTGGCGCGGTAGATGGCGGCCATGATCAGCCCGGCGCGCTGCGCCCTGCGGTCGGCAGCGGGAAGCTGGGCGAAGGCCTGTTCATAGAGCGTCGTGGCGCGCGCCACTTGGAACTCCATGAGCTGGCGGAAATTGTCGCTGTAGCGGGCCTCGAGCAGATCGCGCTGGTCGACGCCAAAGCGGGCCAGTTCGTCCTGCGGCAGGTAGATGCGACCGCGTCGGGCGTCCTCGCCGACATCGCGGATGATGTTGGTGAGCTGGAAGGCGAGGCCGAGATCGTGTGCGTACTTGAGCGTCTGGCGGTCCGTGTAGCCGAAGATCTCCGCGGCGAGCAGGCCGACCACGCTGGCGACGCGGTAGCAATACAGGTGCAGCGCCTTGAAATCGGCGTAGCGGACGTGGTCGAGGTCCATCTCCATGCCGTCGATGATTTCCAGCAGTTGCTCCTGCGGCAGGTAGAAGTGCTTGAGCGACTGGGCCAGCGCCTGCGTCACCGGGTGGCTGGGACGGCCCTCGAACAGTGCCTGCACTTCGCCGCGCCACCAGTCGAGCTGGGCGCGCGACACACTCGCGTCGGGGCACTCGTCGACCACGTCATCGACTTCGCGACAGAAGGCGTAGAGCGCCGTAATGGCCTGGCGCCGCAAGGGTTCGAGAAAGAGGAAGCTGTAGTAGAAGCTGGAGCCGCTTTGCGCGGCGCGTTCCTGGCAGTATTGGTCGGGAGTCACGGCGAATTTACCGAGGGGTGTCCAGGGGGCGGACCAGCGAGTTCCACAGGATAATAGGCCAGTCGAGCGGCTGCAGCACCGGACGCCGGGCAAACACATCGTAATCGACGGCCTCGATTTTATCCAGGATGCGCAGGCCGCCGGCGACGATGGCGCGGATTTCGAGGCCGATGCGTCCCGGCAGGTCCCAGCCCAGCGAGGCACCGGAGAGCATCAGGGTGCGGGCGCGGTCGACCTGGAATTGCAGAAGCGAACAAAACTCGGCGCTGGTGACACGGCGAAGAATGTCGGCCTCGCCGACTTTGAAGCGCGCCATGTCGTCCTGCGGCAGATAGATCCGGCCGTTCGCACCCTTGCCGGCGTCGATGCCCACATCCTGCCAGTGGTTGATCAACTGCAGCGCCGAACAGATGGCGTCGGAACGGGACAGGTTTTCCGTCGTGGCATGGCCGAACAGATGCAGAAGCAGGCGTCCGACCGGATCGGCCGAGCGGCGGCAGTAATCCGTCAGTTCCGCGTAATCGCGATAACGATCCTTGCTGACGTCCTGAATGAAGGCGTCGAGCAGGTCGCGAAACAGCTGCAGCGGCAGCCCGTAGCGGGCGATCACCGGCCGCAGGCGCTGGAATACCGGATGCTGCGTCGGTTGGCCGCGTTCGATCGCGTCGAGTTCGGCCTGGTAGCCGGCCAGCAGCGTGCCGCGCTGTTGCGGTGAAAGCTCCCCTTCGTCGGCGAAGTCGTCCGCGCTGCGCGCAAAACCATAGATGGCGGCCACCGGCTCGCGCAGCGCCGCAGGCAGGAGAATCGAGGCAACGGGGAAGTTTTCGTAGTGATCGACGGCCATTCGGGGCGCGCAAGGCAGGGGGCTGAAGGCTGGATTCTACCGGGGCTATGCGCCGCCTTCGCCGCTGTTTTCCGGCTTCTGTTGGCTGTCCTCCGGCCCCCGAAAGCAGGTAAAATTCACAATCCACGTCGTAGCGTTCCGGCTTTGCTTGCTGGCCGGTTGCGACACGTGCCCAAGTGGCGGAATTGGTAGACGCACCAGATTTAGGTTCTGGCGCCGCGAGGCGTGGGGGTTCGAGTCCCTTCTTGGGCACCAGCATTTGGGCGTAGCTTGGTTGCAGTTTGATTTTTGGCGCGTTTTTTTCAATGAATTCTTCAGTGACGGATATAGAGATGACGGACAAGGCAACGACGGACGTGGCAATCGACAGCAGCAGCGCGCTGGAGCGGCGCGTCGAAATGACAATAGCGCTGGCCGAACTCGACAAGGATGTCGAGCAGCGCCTGAAGCGCATGTCGCGCACAGTCAAGGCGGCGGGTTTCCGTCCGGGCAAAGTGCCGATGAAGCTGGTGACCCAGCAGTACGGCTCCCAAGCGCGCTCGGAGGCGATCGGCGCGGCGGTGGAAAAAGCCTATGGCGAGAAAGTGCGCGAGCAGAACCTGCGCGTTGCCGGCTATCCCCGCATCGAGCCGAAGGCCGATGTCGGCCCGGGGCTGATAGGCTTCACCGCGATATTCGAGGTCTATCCCGATATCGCACCGGCGGACATCTCCGGCCAGGCGATTGAAAAGCCGACCCTGACGGTGACCGATGCCGAGGTCGACAAGACGCTCGACGTCCTGCGCAAGCAGCGCACCACTTATGTCGATACCGACCGTGCGGCAGCGAAAGACGATCGCCTGGTGATCGACTTCGTCGGACGCAAGAACGGCGAAGAGTTTCCCGGCGGCAAGGCGAGCGACTACTCGGTCATGGTCGGCGGCGGCATGATGCTGCCGGATTTCGAGGCACAGCTTGAAGGCGCCAGGGCCGGCGAAACGAAGGCCTTCGATGTCACTTTCCCGGCCGACTATCAGGCCGCGGAACTGGCCGGCAACACGGTGCAGTTCGAGATGACGGTCAAGAAAGTCGAGGCTCCCCAACTGCCGGAAATCGATGCCGAGTTTGCCAAACAGCTGGGTGTCGCCGATGGCGACATTGCCAAGATGCGCGTCGAGGTTCGCTCGAATCTCGAGCGCGAAGTGAAGAAGCGCCTGCTGGCCAAAGTCAAGGAGCAGGTGATGGAGGCGCTGCTCAAGGTAAATCCGATCGAGGTACCGAAGGCGCTGGTCGAGATGGAATCCGAGCAGATGGCCGAAGCGGCCAAGCGCGACATGGAATCGCGCGGCATGGGGATGAAGAACATTCCGGTCGAGGCGTCCTGGTTCACCGAGCAGGCGACACGCCGGGTGAAGCTTGGCTTGTTGCTGGCCGAGTTGGTCAAGGCCAAGGATCTCCATGTCAAGCCCGAGCAGGTCCGCGCCATTGTGGATGAATTTGCCGAAACCTTCGAGGACCCCAAGGAAGTGGTCCGCTGGTACTATTCCCAACCGCAGAGGCTGGCCGAGGCCGAGGCATTGGCGCTGGAAAACAACGTGGTCGATTGGGCGCTCGCCAATGCTAAAGTCAGCGAAACCCCCATCGCTTTTGACGCGCTGATGGGCAATGCAGCATGATCCTGCCGGAGATGACCATGTACGGTTCGCGACAAAATGGTGGCGCCTACGACGCACCGGCCCCTGATACGCAGGCGCTGGGCCTGGTGCCCATGGTCATCGAGACCAGCGGGCGTGGCGAGCGGGCCTACGACATCTATTCGCGCCTGCTGCGCGAACGGGTGATTTTCCTGGTCGGCCCGGTCAACGACGGGACGGCCAATCTGATCGTGGCGCAACTGCTGTTTCTTGAATCGGAAAATCCGGACAAGGACATCTTCTTCTACATCAACTCTCCGGGCGGTTCCGTTACCGCGGGGATGGCGATCTATGACACGATGCAGTTCATCAAGCCGAACGTGTCCACCCTGTGCATTGGACAGGCCTGCAGCATGGGTTCATTCCTGCTCGCCGCCGGCGAAAAGGGCAAGCGCTACTGCCTGCCGAATTCACGCGTGATGATCCATCAGCCGATGGGCGGCTTCCAGGGGCAGGCCTCGGACATCGAGATCCATGCCAAGGAAATCCTGTTCCTCAAGCAGAAACTCAACAGCATGCTGGCGCATCACACCGGCCAGTCGATCGAGCGCATCGAGCGCGACACCGATCGCGACAACTTCCTTTCGGCCGAGGCGGCCGTGGAGTATGGTTTGGTCGACAAGGTCTTGACCAGCCGCGACGAAGCTGTCGAAGCGGCCAAAGCTACCAAGGCTTGATCGTTCGCAGGGGCGGAGACGAAGATGGCAGACAAGAAAGCGGGTAGCGGCGAAAAACTGTTGTATTGCTCCTTCTGCGGCAAGAGCCAGCATGAGGTCAAGAAGCTGATTGCCGGCCCCTCGGTTTTCATCTGCGACGAGTGCATCGAGCTGTGCAACGACATCATCCGCGAGGAGACCGCGACCGACAAGGGCGGCAAGGGCGCCAGGTCGGACCTGCCGACCCCGCACGAGATCCGCGCCATCCTCGACCAGTACGTCATCGGCCAGGACCAGGCGAAGAAGATCCTCTCGGTCGCCGTCTACAACCACTACAAGCGGCTCAAGCACCTGTCGAAGAACGACGAGGTGGAGCTCGCCAAGTCGAACATCCTGCTGATCGGCCCCACCGGCTCGGGCAAGACGCTGCTGGCGCAGACTCTGGCGCGCTCGCTCAACGTGCCCTTCGTCATGGCTGATGCGACGACGCGGACCGAGGCCGGTTAAGTCGGCGAAGACGTCGAAACCATCATCCAGAAGCTGCTGCAGAAGTGCG
>JAUXUK010000048.1 GCA_030680805.1 Sulfuritalea sp.
ACCGCGCTGCTGCTGCGCGAACCCGAAGACCGCGAACAACTCCTTGAATTGCTGCATGGCGCCTTCGAGCGCCATCTGATGGACGCCGATGCGCTGTCGATCATCGAAGGCGCGCTTTCGGTAGCCGACATGGCGGTGCGCGACATCATGGTGCCGCGCGCGCAGATGGACGTGGTCGACATCAACGACTCCCCGGAGCAGATCGTCGAGATCGTGCTGAACACGGCCCATTCGCGCTTCCCCGCCATCGGCGAGAGCAAGGACGACGTGCTCGGCATCCTGCTGGCCAAGGACCTGCTGCGCTATTTCGCCGGCAAGGAATTCGACCTGCGCGACACGCTGCGTCCGGCGATCTTCATCCCCGAATCGAAGCGCTTGAACGTGTTGTTGCGTGAATTTCGGGCTTCGCGCAATCACATGGCCATCGTGGTCGACGAATACGGCGGCGTGGCGGGGCTGGTCACCATCGAGGACGTGCTGGAACAAATCGTCGGCGACATCGAGGACGAATACGACTTCGATGAAACCGAGGACAACATCGTCAAAGACAACACGGGCCGCTACCGGGTCAAGGCCCTGACCGAGATCGCCGACTTCAACGCCGCGTTCGCCACCAGCTTCCCCGACACGGATTTCGATACCGTGGGCGGCCTGGTCATCCATCACCTTGGGCGCCTGCCGAAGCGCAGCGAAGTGCTCAGCATCGACGGCCTGCGCATGCAGGTCCTGCGCGCCGACAGCCGTCGCGTGCACACCCTGCTGGTCGATCCGCAGAAGGATCTGCCGCTGTCACCGCCTCACGCCGCCGCCGAATGACGCAGCGGCAGGCTGCCGTTCCCTTGCGCGCCGCTGCGCTTGCGTTTGTTCTGGGCGCGTTCTGCGTCCTCGGTTTCGCGCCTTTCGACGCGTATTTCGCCGCGCATTTCGCCGTATCGCCAGCGCCGACTTTTTCATTGGCCGGCGTGTTCCTGCTCTGGCGCAGGGCGGCCTCCGCGCGTGAAGCGATGCTGCTCGGCCTGGCCTGGGGTGCCGGCTGCTTCCTGTTCGGCGTGTCATGGGTCTATGTCAGCCTCTCGGAATTCGGCGGCATGGCGCCGCCCCTCGCCGCGGCGGCGACGCTGCTGTTCTGCCTCTATCTCGCCCTGTTTCCCGCGCTGGCCGGCGGCTTGTTCCTGCGCTGGCGCAGGAACGCGCCACGCGACGTGCTGCTGTTCGCCGGCCTGTGGACGCTGAGCGAATGGCTGCGCGGCACGCTCTTCACCGGCTTTCCCTGGCTGGCGATCGGCTACTCGCAAAGCCCGCCGAGCCCGCTGGCCGGCTGGGCGTCCGTGCTCGGCGTATATGGCGTCGGCTTCGTCGTCGCGCTGATTGCCGGCCTGCTCGGCGAAATGATCGCCACTGGCTGGCGCAAGCCGGGACCGTGGGCCGCGATCCTGCTGCTGCTCGGTCTTGGCGGCCTGCTGCGCCTGATGGACTGGACGCAGCCGGTCGGACCGCCGGTGACAGTCAGCCTGCTGCAGGGCAATGTGCCGCAAAGCCTGAAGTGGGATCCGAAGCGGCTGCCGCTGTCGGTGGACACCTACCTGCGCCTGGCCAACGCCCATCCGGCCACGCTCACCGTGCTGCCCGAAACCGCCCTGCCGCTCTACTTCAATGAAGTCCCGCGCGATGTACTGCGCGGCCTGACGCGCCACGGCAACGCATTGATCGGCGTCGCCGTCGGCACCACCCGCGGCGGCTATGCCAACGGCGCGGTGATGCTGACGCCGGAGCTCGCGGCGAGCGCCTACACCAAGCGCCACCTGGTGCCCTTCGGCGAATTTGCACCGCCGGGCTTTGCCTGGTTCTTCCGCTTTGCGCGCATTCCGATGTCGGATTTCACCGCCGGCGGCGCGCGCCAGGAAGCGCTGAACTTCAACGGACAGCGCATCGCGCCGAACATCTGCTACGAGGATCTGTTCGGCGAGGAATTGCTCGACGCCCTGCCGGCGGCGACCTTGCTGGTGAATCTGTCCAACACGGCTTGGTTCGGCGATTCGCTGGCACAGCCGCAACACCTGCAGATCGCCCAGTTGCGCGCCATCGAGACCGGCCGCACGATGCTGCGCGCGACCAATACCGGGATGACCGCCATGGTGGGTCCGGACGGCGTGATCGCCGCCGCGCTGCCGCCGTTCACCACCGCCGCGCTGGTGGTGCAGGCGCAAGGGCGAACCGGGCTGACGCCCTATGCCCGCTGGGGCAACCTTCTGGCGCTGCTGATCGCGGTCGGCGCCTGCCTGACGGCGCTGCGCCGTCGTTAAAGCCGGTACGCCGCCAGGTCGATCGTCAGGCTGGGGCGTCCCATCGCCTGCAGTGCGGCAGACAGAAAACGGCGCGCATCAGGCGTCAGCGGGTTGTAATCAGAAGGCTTGAAGTTCAGCGCAAGCAGCAGAATCTGGTCGACCAGCAGCAGCTTCCCCATCGGGTTCGGGGTTTCCAGCCCAGCCTTGAGGAAGGCCTCGGCAATCCAGTGCCGGGCGGCGGCCGGTTCGAACGCCGCCAGGTCATCGGCCCCCAGAGGAAAATCAAAACGTTCGCCATTCTTCAATACCACGCTGACTTGATGATCCACGGTACTACTCCTTTTTTTGCCTTTGATTGCGTTGGCGCGAATGATACCGGAAGCGACTGCGATCTTCGCTGCCGTTTTCGGACACGTCTGGCGGCCCGAGGCTCTGGTGCGGGAAGGAAACCCTGTAAAATCGCTGCTCTTGCGAATTGACGGGCGCATTTACAAGGATTCCCGATGGAGAAGCAAACGACGTTTAGTTCCGACGTAACGCCCGCACGCGGGCATAAGTCTTCACTGAAAGTCGGCCAGGGGCCGACTTTTCAGGAAATCATCCTGCGCCTGCAGGACTTCTGGAACAAACAGGGCTGCGTGCTTCTCCAGCCCTACGACATCGAAGTCGGCGCCGGTACTTTTCACACCGCCACCTTTCTACGCTCGATCGGCCCCGAGCCGTGGAAAGCGGCCTACGTCCAGCCCTCGCGCCGGCCCAAGGATGGACGCTACGGCGAGAACCCGAATCGACTGCAGCACTACTACCAGTACCAGGTCGTGCTCAAGCCCAGCCCGTCGAACATCCAGGAACTCTATCTCGACAGCCTGCGCGCGCTCGGCATCAACACCTCCGAACATGACATCCGCTTCGTCGAGGACGACTGGGAATCGCCGACGCTGGGCGCCTGGGGACTGGGCTGGGAAGTCTGGCTCAACGGCATGGAAGTCACCCAGTTCACCTATTTCCAGGAAGTCGGCTCCATCCCCTGCCGTCCGGTGCTGGGCGAAATCACCTATGGCATCGAGCGCCTTGCCATGTACCTGCAAAGCGTGGAAAACGTCTTCGACCTGGTCTGGGCGCCCGGTGTCACTTACGGCGACGTGTACCACCAGAATGAAGTCGAGCAATCGACCTACAACTTCGAGCATTCCGACGTCGACTGGCTGTTCGCGCAGTTCTCGAAATTCGAATCCGAGGCCAAGCGCCTGATCGGGCTCAGCCTGCCGCTGCCCGGCTTCGAGATGGTGATGAAGGCCTCGCACACTTTTAATCTGCTCGATGCGCGCGGCGCCATTTCCGTCACCGAACGCGCCGCCTTCATCGGCCGCGTGCGCGCACTGGCGCGGGAGATCGCCCAAGCTTATTACGATTCGCGCGAGCGGCTCGGCTTTCCCATGCTGAAGGGAACCGCCGCATGAAAGCAACATTGCTGATCGAACTCCTCACCGAGGAACTGCCGCCGAAGTCGCTGGCGAAACTGGGCCTGTCCTTCCGCGAGCAGATGCAAAAAGCACTGGCGGAAGCGGGTTTCATCGACGCCGGCAACGAGGGCCGCTGGTTCGCCACGCCGCGCCGCCTGGCACTGCAGTTCGACGAATGTCTGGAGAGCCAGCCCGATCGCGTGATCGAGAAGAAAGGCCCCGCCGTCGCTTCAGGCGTCGGCGCTGACGGCACGCCGACCAAGGCGCTGGAAGGCTTCATGCGCTCGGCGGGGGTCGAATTCGCGCAACTGGAAAAACTGAACGATGGCAAGGCGGAGTATTTCGTCGCCCGTCAGAAAAAGACTGGTGGGCGCATCGACGAAAGCCTTGCCGGCATGGTCGAAGCTGCCCTCAAGAAGTTGCCGATCGCCAAACTCATGCGCTGGGGCGCCGGTGAAGAACAATTCGTGCGGCCGGTGCATGGCCTGATGCTGATCCATGGCGCCCGTATCATCGCCGGCAAGGTACTCGGCCTCGACAGCCGCAATGTCACGCGCGGCCACCGCTTCATGAGCGTGGGCGTGATCGACATCCCGCGCGCCGAAAACTACGAAGCGATCCTCGAGAAGGAGGGCCGCGTCATTGCGTCCTTCGACAAGCGCCGCGCGATGATCCGCGAACAGCTCGATCATGCCGCCGGAAAGCTGACCTGGCTGCAGGACGAGGCCTTGCTCGACGAAGTCACGGCGCTGGTCGAATTCCCCGCCGTGTATGAGGCGAATTTCGAACCCGAGTTTCTCGCCGTACCTCCGGAATGCCTGATCCTGACCATGAAGGCAAACCAGAAATATTTCCCGCTGATGGATGGCGCGGGTTTGGGTGCAAAGCTGACCCACCGCTTCCTCGTCGTGTCCAACATGAAGGTGGCGGACCCCACCCACATCGTCACCGGCAACGCCCGCGTCGTGCGGCCGCGTCTGGCAGATGCCAAGTTCTTCTTCGAAACCGACAAGAAGACGCCGCTTTCGGCGCGCATCGGCAAGCTGTCGCGCGTGGTCTATCACAACAAGCTCGGCTCGCAGGGCGAGCGTGTCGATCGCCTGGTCAAGCTGGCCGCCACGATCGCCCGGCGCATCGGCGCCGACCCGATGCAGGCGGAGCAGGCGGCCCTGCTGGCAAAGGCCGACCTCGTCACCGACATGGTCGGCGAATTTCCCGAATTGCAGGGCATCATGGGCCGCTACTACGCGCTGGCCGACGGCGAGCCGGCCGTGGTGGCCGACGCCATCCAGAGCCACTATCAGCCGCGCTTCAATGGCGACACGCTGCCGCAAGGCCCCGTCGCCTGTGCCGTGGCGCTGGCCGACAAGCTGGATGCGCTGGTCGGCTTTTTCGGCATCGGCCAGATTCCCACCGGCGACAAGGACCCCTTCGGCCTGCGCCGGGCTGCGCTCGGCGTGCTGCGGATGCTGATGGAAACGCCGCTGGCATTGTCGCTGCCGGAGCTGATCGACGACGCCGCCGCCAGCTTCGCGCCGGAACTGTTCAGCGGCGAGTGGCGTGTCGCCAGCGCCGAGTTTTTCAGGGAACGCCTGCGCCACATGCTGCGCGACGCCGGGCACGACCCCAAGGCCGTCGACGCCGTGCTGGCGCTGGACCCGGCGCGCATCGATCAGGTACCGGCCAAGCTCGCCGCAGTCAAGGCTTTTGCGTTGCTGCCCGAAGCGGAGGCGCTGGCTGCGGCCAACAAGCGTGTCGGCAACATCCTGAAGAAGGTGGACGGTACTGTTTCGCCCCAGTTCGACACGGCATTGTCGATATTGAAAGAACCGGCAGAACAAGCTCTCGCCACCACGCTGATTGTCGTCAAAGCCGATGCAGATGCGGCATTCGAGCGAGGTGACTACACGGCTTCGCTGCTTGCATTGGCAAGACTCAGGAAACCGGTCGACGCTTTCTTCGACGACGTCATGGTGAACGTAGAGGACGCGGCCCTGCGAGCAAATCGCCTCGGCTTGCTGGCAACGCTCCACCACGCCATGAATCGCGTCGCTGACATCTCCATGCTCTCTTCCTGACCATGGCGATAAGCGTATCTTTTGCGGCGATGTTCGGCAAAGTCGGCGCTGGCGACACGGCGAAAATGGAATCATGAAACTTGTCATCCTCGACCGCGACGGAGTGATCAACCACGACTCCGACCAGTACATCAAGTCGCCGGAGGAGTGGAAGCCGATTCCCGGCAGCCTCGCCGCCATCGCCCGCCTCAACCAGGCCGGCTACCGCGTGGTGGTGGCGAGCAACCAGTCGGGCGTCGGCCGCGGCCTGTTCGAGACGGACACGCTGATCGCCATCCACGACAAGATGCTGAAAGCGCTGGCGCAAGTCGGCGGCCGCATCGACGCGATCTTCTTCTGCCCCCACACCAATGCCGACAACTGCGACTGCCGCAAGCCGAAGCCCGGCTTGTTCCGCGAAATTGGCGCGCGCTTCAACGTCGATCTCGCGGGTGTGCCAGCCATTGGCGACAGCTTGCGCGACCTGCAGGCCGCGGCCGCCGTCGGTGCGCAGCCGATGCTGGTGCTGACCGGCAAGGGCCGCAAGACCGTCGATGACCCGGCGCTGCCGCCGGACACGCTGGTGTTTCCCGATCTGGCCGCCGCCGCCGCGCACATCGCCCACTGATCCCCAGTGAAAGCATTGAAACTCACCGCAGAGGCGCAGAGGCGCGGAGACAACGCAGAGGAAACCTCTTCGTTGCTTTTGCATTTCTCTGCGAACCCTCTGCGTCTCTGCGCCTCTGCGGTAAAGATTCAGACGTTTTTTATCCGTCCCTGAGATTCATGGCGGTATTCCGGTCCCTGCTGTTCCTGCTGATCCTGCTGGTGGTGACGCCGCCCTACACGCTGTGCGTGCTGTTCTTCTGGCCGCTGCCGCACCACGTGCGCCGCCAGTCGGTCGTGCCGTGGGTCAATTTCACCATCTGGCTGGTCAAGCACGTGCTTGGCATTCCCTATCGGCTGCTTGGCGCCGAAAACATTCCCGCCCACGCTTGCGTCGTCTTGTGCAAGCACCAGTCGGCGTGGGAGACGCTGATGCTGCAGGAGGTGTTCAAGGACACCGTCTTCGTCTGGAAGAAGGAAATCAAGTACCTGCCCTTCTTCGGCTGGGCGCTGGCGGTGACGCCGATGATCGAGACCGATCGCAGCGTCAGCAAGTCCACGCTCAAGCGCCTGGTCGAGCAGGGCCGCGATCGCCTCGCCAACGGCTATACCGTGATCATTTTCCCGGAGGGCACCCGTTCGCAGCCGGGATCGAAGAATCGCTACAAGGGCGGCGGCGCGCTGCTGGCTGTGGAGACCGGGACGCCGGTGGTTCCCGTGGCGCTGAATTCCGGCGAGTACTGGGGCCGCAATGCGCTGTTCAAGAAGAGCGGCACCGTCACCGTCAGCATCGGGCCCGCGATCGATCCCACCGGATTGACCGCGAACGAGGTTCTGAGCCGCGCCGAGGCGTGGATCGAAACCGAAATGGCCCGCATCAGTCCGCATCTGTATGGAGGTGCCGCATGACCGCCACTGCCAGCCGCAGCCCGCAACTCAAGCTGAAGCTCGACAGCAGCGCAGCCGATCCGGCCACGCGCTGGCATGACGGCGCGGCGCTGGCATTTCTCGGCGGCAGCCTGCGGCTGGTGCTCGGCACCCGGCATCAGGAAGCCTTGCGCGAAGGCGACACGCTCGACCTGCCGCTGCCGCCCCAGGCCACGCCGCGCCAGATCCAGGATCGCGCCGAAGCCTGGCTGCGCGACGAAGCCAAGCGCCTGCTGTCGCAAGTCATCGAACAAAAGTTCCTGGAAGGACGCAGAGCGCCGGCGTTGGCGGGACGGCGCGCGCCGCGCCTGGCGCTGTCGTTTGCCGCGCGCGGCCACTGGGTCGAAGTCCATGGCAGCGATTCCTTGCGCTGCAACTGGCGCCTGATCGAACAGCCGATGGCCGTGATCGAACAGGCGATTGCCCGTGCGATTGCCTCTTTGCCACCCGAACAGAACGGCTTCGATTTGTTCGGCAACTCGTCGATCCATCCGGCGCGCTAGGCAGAAGCCGAGCCGATGTTTCTCGAGCAACTCAAGCTGTTCCGCCTGCCCTCGCCGCCGCCCGAGGCACCCACGCGCCATCTGCTGATCGGCGGCCGCATCATCGACTACCGGCTCAAGGCGGGCGCCAAGCGCCTGGCCATGACCATCGACGAGCGCGGCCTGCGCATCGGTGCGCCGCGTCGCATGTCCATGACGGAGATCGAGGCCTTCGTCCAGGGCCACGGCGACTGGGTGCTGAAGAAACTCGCCGAACTGGCCAAGGTCAGCCAGCCGCGCCACGTCACCATCAAGGACGGTGCGCGCCTGCCGCTGCTCGACACCGAAGCCGAAGTGCGCGTCCTGCCCGGCGCCAACCGGGTGCGCTGGGTCGCCGACATGCTGGTGCTCGAAGCACGGCCCGCAGCCGATCTCGCCCAACTGGCAAAACGCGCCCTGCAGAAGCGGGCACTCACCCATTTCACCGGGCGGCTCGCCCACTACACCGGCCAGCTCGATCTGGCCGTGCCCAAGCTGGCGCTGTCTTCGGCCCAAACGCGCTGGGGCAGTTGCAGCAGGGATGGCGGCATCCGTGTCAATTGGCGGCTGATCCACATGCCGACGCACCTCGGCGACTACGTGGTCGCCCACGAAGTCGCCCACCTGCTCGAAATGAACCACAGCGAACGTTTCTGGTCCGTGGTCGGATCGCTCTACCCGGACTGGAAGGCCGCGCGCAGCGAGCTCAAGCAGCGCGCCGCTTCCCTGCCCATCCTTTGAAAGGAAGCACGATGCGAATTCTTCATACCATGTTGCGCGTCGGCGACCTCGACACGTCGCTGGCCTTTTATACCGAAGTGCTCGGCATGCGCCTGCTTCGACGCAACGACTACCCGGAAGGAAAATTCACGCTGGCCTTTGTCGGCTTTCAGGACGAGAAGGACGGCGCCGTGATCGAGCTGACCCACAACTGGGGCGTCGATCGCTACGAGATCGGCACCGGCTACGGCCACATCGCGCTGGCAGTCGACGATGCCTATGCGGCCTGCGAGACCATCCGCGAGCGCGGCGGCAAAGTCACGCGCGAAGCCGGGCCCATGAAGGGCGGCACCACCGTCATCGCCTTCGTCGAAGATCCGGACGGCTACAAGATCGAGCTGATCCAGCGGAAGGGCTAGCTTCGCGCTGAACCGCGACTTCAGGGTTTGCCCGCAGCAATCCCGCCCGCCCGTCGACTACGTCGCCACCTTCCCCTGCCGCTGTATCGAGTAGGTCCAATACTTCTCGTCCTCCGGCAAATACCTCGCCTTGCACCGCGTGTTTTCAGCAGCGCCCGAGAGGAAGTTGCCGATCCCGGTCATTTTCCAATCCTGTTCCCTGAACCCGCAGATCTTGTTGATCGGTTCCCTGATTTCCCTGACCGTGGCCAGAAGCTGGCTGGTGCTGAGGGCGATTTCGACGACCCGGCCGGCGGCATCAAACCGTGCATCGGCCTTGCTCACCGGCAGTCCATTCCAGCGGTCGTCCCTTTGCACGCCGCCGCGTTCTGCCAGTGCGTCCCATTGGACCCTGGTCCCGCCAAAGGGGTTGAAGACCTCGTCCAGGGCGGCACGCCCGTCACCGGCGGGAGCCACGCTCGGCGTTGCCAACCAAAGCAGAACTGCGGCCAAAGTCGATAGGGCTGCGATCGGATACGTCATTTTGTGCATGGTCTTGTCCTCCGTTGATCGAGAGTCTGACTACGTTCAATATCTGGTATTCATCTCCATCCAGCAGCAGCGTATGTCGATAGGCCGAGACTTCATCGGCGCGAATTCGCAGGGTGACGCGGGTGGCGAGGTCTCGCACCTCGAGACGAGCGTCTGCATCGAAGGAGCGCCGGCATACCCGCCGGGGAGCGCCTGTCGTCGTCATCAACAGCTGATATTGGTTGCTCATCATCCATCTCCTCTGACACCGAGATATTCGGATGGAGGCAGTTTTCATCATCGCGAGGCGGCCGGCCAGTGTCGCCGCAGCCCGACAGTCCGGATGCTTCCGGTCAGGCAGCGCAATTCGCGACAAGTGATAAAGTTTGTCCGCGTCAAGGCCTTGGCCTCGATACCCGATAGCCAGAACACCAACCCCGGAACCTGCCATGGATCAACACGCCGCGGACTCCGCATTTCAGGAACCCGACCTCGATCGCATTGCGCGCGACGTCGGCATTCCGCCCTGTCCCGCAATCCTGGGCCGCTTTTCTGCCGAAATGCAGCAGCCGGAACCCGACATGCGCAAACTGGCCGAATTCATCGGCGCGGACATTGCCCTGTCGGCCGCGCTGCTGAAACTCGTCAATTCGCCCTTCTATGGCCTGCGCACCAAAGCGACCAACGTCCATCAGGCACTCTCGATCATCGGCCTGCGCGCCGGCGCCAACCTGGTTACCGGGCTGATCCTGCGCCAGGCCTTCCCGCCAGGCGGAAACGCCCTGATGCAGCGCTTCTGGGACAAAGCCTCCGGCATTGCGGCCGCCGCCCTTGTCGCGGCGCGCAGGATTTCAGGTATCGACCTCGACGAAGCCCATACCTACGCCTTGTTCCGCGATTGCGGCATGCCGGTCATGATCAGCAAGTTCACCGACTACGCCAATGTCATCGACCGGCTCGAACACGTCCCCGGAGCCCAGGTGACCGCCCTCGAACAGATGGACTACCAGTACAGCCATGCACGCGTCGGCTATGCGCTGGCCCGCGGCTGGCTGTTGCCCGAGCCCTTCTGCCGCGCCATCCTGTACCACCACGACTTTGAAAAAGTCGCCACCGGCCGCCGCGAAGTCGAGCCCGCCAACCGCAAGCTCATCGCCTTCGGCCTGCTGATGGAACAGTTGGCGACGCTGCGCTCCGGTGGAGGCGTTTGCCCGGACTGGGAATCCGGCGAACAGTTCGTCCTGGAGACCCTGAGAATCACGCCGGACGACATCATCGCGCTGGCGCAGGAACCCGCGGCCGAAGAGGACTGAAGGCCTGGCGGCGGCCCGGGCGGCTCAGTGGCCTCGGCGTCGGAAACATGCAAGTCTTTCGGGCTCCTTTCGGTCATGACCCGTCATTCCGGGGCCGCGAAGCGGAACCCGGAATCCAGTGTCCTTGCTCAAACGCCCTTGGATTCCCGCGTTCGCGGGAATGACGGCATCGGGCACATAGCCGCCAGCGCCCCCACGGCGCCCCATGAACGCCAGATCATCGATCATGAAAGTCGGCGCTGGCGATACGGCGGCAAGCGCCGATGCATCTTGGCGTTGGCGCACAGGTGCTGTTGCTCGACACAGAACAATGTGTTCCTGGCCAGCCTCTGACCGGATCGATTCCGCGGCACTAGACTGCGGCCATGACATTCATCCCGCCGGTCTTCATTTCCCACGGCTCACCGATGCTGATGCTGGAACCCGGCCGCGCCGGGCCCGCGTGGCGGGCGCTGGCGCAAGCGCTGCCGCGCCCGCGGGCGATTCTCGCCGTCTCGGCGCACTGGAACACGCGAGTGCCGGCGGTGAGCGCCGCCGCCCAGCCGGAAACGATTCACGATTTCCACGGGTTTCCGCAGCCGCTCTACGAGCTCACCTATCCGGCTCCCGGCGCACCCGATCTGGCCGCGGAGGTTACCGGGCTGGTTCCCGGCATCCACGTTGACCGCGAGCGCGGCCTCGACCACGGCGCCTGGTCGCCGCTGCGTGCCATGTACCCGGCTGCCGACATTCCGGTAGCCCAGTTGGCCGTGATGCCGCAAGCCTCTGCCGAGACTCACCATCAACTCGGGCAGTTGCTGCGGCCGCTGACGCGGCGCGGCGTATTGATCCTCGCTTCGGGCGGGCTCACGCACAATCTGCGCGACATCGTCGCCGACGCGGTGGACGGCACGGCGCTGGCGTATGTCAGTGAATTCCGCGACTGGTTCGTGAAGACGCTGCAGCGGCGCGATCTGCCGGCCCTGTTCGACTGGCGCCGGCAAGCACCGCACGCCGCGCGCGCCCATCCTGCGACGGAACATTTGCTGCCGCTGTATGTGGCGATGGGCGCCGCCGGCGAAAACGCCACGGCGCACATTGCGTACAGCGACTACCAGCTGGGCGCACTGGCGCTGGACGCTTTCGTGTTTGCCGGCGACGAGTCCTGACGCCGGATCAGGCCGGAGTGCGCACGTCCTGCTCGAGCAGCTTCTGCATTTCCGCTGCCGGCAGGGGCTTGCTGAAGTAGAAGCCCTGGATTTCGTTGCAGTTGCTGGAATGCAGGAAATCCAGTTGTTCAATGGTTTCGACGCCTTCGGCGATCACCTTGAGGCCAAGGCTGTGGCCGAGCATGATGATGGCCACCGAGATGGCGCCGCTATCGGTATTGCCGACGATGTCGCGGACAAAGGACTGATCGATTTTCAGCCGGTTGATGGGGAAACGCTGCAGATAGCTGAGGCTGGAATAGCCGGTGCCGAAATCGTCGACGGCCAGTTCGATGCCGATCTCACGCAGCTCGCGCAAGGTCGAAATGAACAAATCGGCGTTGTGCATGATCAGGCTTTCGGTCAGCTCCAGCTCCAAGTATTCGGGAGACAGCCCGGTTTCTTCCAGCGTTTGCCTGATCGACGCGATCAGATCGCGCTGGATGAACTGTCGCGCGGAGAGATTGACCGACAGCCTGACCGGCGGCAGCCCAGCATCCTGCCAGGCCTTGGCCTGGGCGCAGGCGGTGCGCAGGACCCAGGCGCCGATGGGCACGATCAGCCCGGTTTCCTCGGCCAGCGGGATGAACTGGACCGGCGAAATCAAGCCGCGCTGCGGATGCTGCCAGCGGATCAGCGTCTCCATGCCGACCATGCGGCGGGTGACCAGATCCAGTTGCGGCTGGTAGCAAAGATAGAACTCGCCGTTGTCCAGCGCACGCCGCAGATCACCTTCCAGCGACATGCGCCGGACCACCTTCTCGTTGAGTTCCGGCACGAACGGCTGGATGTTGTTGCGGCCGAGATCCTTGGCGCGGTACATCGCCATGTCGGCGTTTCTCAGCAGCAGATCCGCGGTGTCCCCGTCGCCGGGCAACAGCGTATAGCCGATGCTGCAGGACAGGAAGAACTCGTGCGGGCCTATCTGGTAGGGCAGTGCGACCTCGTCCAGGATTCTTTGCAGCGTGACGTTGAGTGGCGGGCTTACGACGCCCGGCTCGGCCGGATGGTCGCACAGCAGCAGGACAAACTCATCGCCACCGAGTCGCGCCACCGTGTCGCTGACGCGAATGCACGACTGGATGCGAGCGGCCACGGTCTTCAGCAACTGGTCGCCGGCCTGATGGCCGAGGCTGTCATTGACCAGCTTGAAGTTGTCGAGATCGATGAAGGCCACCGCCAGCGTGCGCTGGTAGCGCTGCGCGTAGGCGATCGCCTGCGCGATGCGGTCCTTCAGCAGGTTGCGATTGGGCAGCCCGGTCAGCGTGTCGTGGTTGGCCTGGTGTTCGAGCTCATCCTGATAGCGCATGGCGTTACTCACGTCATTCAGGATGCCGATGAAATGAGTAACGGCCCCGCTGTCGCCCAGGACGGGGGCCAGATGCAGATCGTTCCAGAACAGGCTGCCGTCCTTGCGGAAGTTGCGCAGCAGGGCGCGGCCTTCCTTCTTCTCGCGCAAGGCGACGCGAATGCCCTCCAGCGCCGGCTGATCGACCTCGCCGCCGAGCAGGAAATCCCAGTTGCGCCCCATCGCTTCCGCGGCGGAATAGCCTGTGATGCGGGTAAAGGCCGGATTGACGTATTCGATCGGATTGTCGGCGTGCGTGTGGTCGGTAATGATGATGGCGTTGATGCTCGACTCGATCGCGCGATCTCTCAGGTTCAGTGCCTGCGCCGCACGGCGTGAATCCTCGAGCTTTCGCTTTACCAGCAGAAACAGCAGCAACGAGGACGACAGCACCACCAGCATGCCGCTCATGGTCTCGTTCCACGGCAGGTCGCGCAACGACACGTCGCGGCTCACCAGCAGCGCAAGGATGCCGCTGCTGAGCAGCATCCAGAGACAACCGATCAGCGCATAGGCGGCAGCGATGCCCATCGCCTGAATGCTCTCCGGTGAAAACCTCGGCTGCTGCGGGGCCATGGCGGCCTCCCCCTGGCGACGTGGTGAAGACGAAAGCGTCAGTCTAAATCAAGCCGTCGCCTTTGGCGCAGATAGGTGCCAAACCGAAGTGAATTCCTGGTCAGTCCCTGAAGCAGCGACTGAGAAACTACTTCTTCTTCGCCGTGCCGGAGCGGCTTTTTGCTGACGTCCTGGGTTTGGCGACCGTCTCCGACGCCGGCGGCTTGTCGCCGAGCACGCCTTTGAGCGGGCAAATCTTGAAGGCCGGGCATTTCTGGCAGCCAACGGCAATGGCAATCGGGCAAACAGTCATGGCGATTCCTGCTGAACGTGGGGAGAAGCGCGGAGTATGCGCGGGACGCACGCCCGAAAGTAGTCGGCTTCGCCTAACCGCCCGGTTCCTGCGACAGCTCGGTGAAATCACGCATCAGGTCGCCCAGCTTCTGCAGGGCGTGGGCTCGTTGCGCCGGCGTGGTCATGGCGAGGACGGCCACCGACAGTTCGGCGGACGCGCGACGCAGGGCCTGTGCCTGCGCCAGTCGCGCCGGATCGACCGGCAGGTCGAAGCGTGCCGCATAGTCGCGCAGCCACTTCATCACGAGTTCGCGCGACGGACGGTCGCGCTGCACCTGACGTGCCAGAGTCAGCCACTCCTGCTGGCGCCGCAAGCGCTCGTCGTACCAGAACTGGCTGCCGATGCTTTGGCTGTCGATCAGCCGGCGAAAAGCCGTCTTCTGCTCGCCGCTGAAATCGCCGAACCAGTATTCGGCCCGTTCCAGCAGTCGCTTGTAGCGGGCCTTGCGCTGCCCGCTTTCGCCGTCGGCGAGCTGCGCGTCTTTGGCGTATTCGACATTCTTTTCCGCGAGGCGCGCCGCCATGCGCTCGATCTGCTCGGGAGCGAGCGTCGCAAGAAAATCGGCGATGTCAGGCGTAGCGTGCTCCGCCAGAATCCGGCCGAGGCGGATCATGCCGTCGCCCAAGGTGAGCATATCGGCAGCGTTTGGCTGACCGGCGACCAGCTTCTGGCTTTGGCGCAACACGGCAACGTAATCCGGCAACTGCGCTTTGCGATGCCATGCGTGAAGACGGGCCAGGCGCTCGCGTGCCAGTGCGTCCTGCTCGGGCGACATGTTCACGTACAGATCCACCCACCAGCGCAGAAGGCTGTCGGCGTTGCCGTAACCGAGGCGCACGGCACTGCAGCCTTGCAGCAACACGCCGACGGCGAGAGCGAGAATCAGGAGACGAATCGAACGACGCATGATGGGTGGCGCAATCGCTCCAGCGGTCAGCGCACGTCAGGCAGCCGGCCCGAGTTGGGCCAACTCGTTGCGGTAGTAGGCCTCGACCCGATGGTCCATCACCCGTCGCCACAACGGCGGCACCATGGCCAGCACCACCATCGCGGCATAGCCGCCCGGCAGTTGCGGGCTGTCGTCGAAATGGCGCAGCACCTGATAGCGGCGCGCGGGATGGGCATGGTGGTCCGAATGGCGCTGCAACTGGAAGAGGAAAAGATTGGTCACCCGATAACTGCTGTTCCACGAATGCTGGTGGGTGGTGCGCTCGAAGCGGCCGTCGGCCAAACGGCGCCGGTGCAGCCCGTAGTGCTCGACGTAGTTGATGATTTCCAGCTCGGTGAAGGCAACGAAACTCTGGCCGGCGAAGAACAGCAGGCCGAGCCAGCCAAACGCCCAGGTCATGGCAGCGGCGATGGCCAGCGAGAGGCCATACCACCAGATCAGTTCGTTGCGCCAATGCAGGGCCGGCAGTCCGCGTCGTTGCAGGCGCTCCGCCTCCAGCCGCCAGGCGTTGAGGAAGTTCCACTTCCAGGCGTGCGGCAAAAAGGCATAGAGCGACTGGCCATAGCGGGACGAAGAAGCATCCTGCGGCGTCGACACATGGACGTGGTGGCCGCGCACATGCTCGACCTTGAAGCCGCCGTAGCCCACCAGCGAGAGCAGCACGCCGCCGGCCCAGGGCTCGAGGCGGCCATGGCGGTGGATCAGTTCGTGGGCGATGTTGATCGCATTGATGCCGGAGACGACGCCCATGGACACCAGCCAGCCGAGCCGGCCCCAGAAACCCAGGTCGCCGTGCACGAACACCCAGCCGGCCCAGACCAGCAGCAGCCCCTGGATCGGCACCGCAAGCAGGGTCAGGATGCGGTAATAGAGCTGTTGTTGCATGACCGGCGTCTGTGTCGCCTCGTCCGGATTGGCCGTGTCGCGGCCGATGGCGTAATCGAGCAACGGAATCACGCCGAATATCCAGAACACCGGATACCAGGCCATCAAGTCCGGCAGCCCGGTGTCTCGGCCCAGCATCCAGCCCGCCGGCATCAGGGCCGGCGTCAGCAGAAACAACAGGTAGCCCGTCTTGCGAATGGCAAGTGCGCGCTGCGCAGCCGGACTTTCGGGCATCGGGGATTCTCCGGCCAGGCCGGCTTCAGGCCGCCGGCACCGGCATGCCGCGCCGATCTTTCAGGGCCAGCCAGCCGCGAATCACGCGGTAGAGCACCCACAAGCCGGTGCCGACGACGACCATGAAGGCCGCCGGAATGCCGATCAGGGTAAGCATCAGCAAGCCAGCCGCCAGCAGCCACAAGGCGGCGAACCAGAAGCTGCGCAACTGCCAGCGCCAGTGGGTCGCCAGCCAGGTGCCGCGCACCTGGTCGCGGGTGACGTAATTGATGATCACGGCAATGATCGACGGCCAGCCGAAGACGAAGGCGCCGACCACGGTCGCCGAAGTGAGTACCCCTGAAACGGCCGACAGCGCATGCAGCCCGTACATGACATGGCACCACGCCAGTTGCCCGTCCAGTTGGCCGTCCGTTTCGTCGTGCGCGGGAATCACTTCGGGTTCGGTCATTGCACTCTCCTACAATCCCAGTTGCTGCCACAGCGCGTCGACGCGCTCCTTGACGGCCTTGTCCATTGTAATCAGCCGGCCCCACTCGCGCGTTGTCTCGCCCGGCCACTTGTTGGTCGCGTCGATGCCCATTTTGCTCCCCAGGCTCGCCACCGGTGAAGCGAAATCGAGGTAATCAATGGGTGTGTTCTCGGCGATCAGCGTATCGCGCGCCGCATCGACGCGGGTGGTCAGCGCCCAGATCACGTCGGGCCAGGAGCGCACATCGACATCGTCGTCGGTGACGATGATGAACTTGGTGTACATGAACTGGCGCAGGAAGCTCCAGATGCCGAACATCACGCGCTTGGCGTGCCCCGGGTACTGCTTCTTGATGCTGACCACCGCCATGCGGTAGGAACAGCCCTCGGGCGGCAGGTAGAAATCCGTGATCTCGGGAAACTGCTTTTGCAGCAGCGGCACGAAGACTTCGTTGAGCGCCAGGCCGAGCATCGCCGGCTCGTCGGGCGGCTTGCCGGTGTAGGTGGAGTGGTAGATCGGGTCGCGGCGCATGGTGATGCGTTCGACCGTGAACACGGGGAACTCGGCCACCTCGTTGTAGTAGCCGGTGTGGTCACCGAAGGGCCCTTCGGCGGCGGTCTCGCCGGGATGGATGAAACCTTCGAGCACGATCTCGGCGGAACCCGGAACCTGCAGGTCCGAGCCGAGACACTTCACCACTTCGGTCTTGCCGCCGCGCAGCAGGCCGGCGAACTGGTATTCGGAGAGCGAGTCGGGCACCGGCGTCACCGCCGCCAGTATCGTCGCCGGATCGGCGCCGATCACCACGGCGATCGGGAAGGGTGTGCCGGGGTTCTGCGCGCAGTGGTCGCGGTAATCCAGCGCCCCGCCGCGATGCGCGAGCCAGCGCATGATCAGCTTGTTGGGCGCGATGATTTGCTGGCGATAAATGCCGAGGTTCTGGCGCGGCTTCTGCGGCCCGCGCGTGACGACCAGGCCCCAGGTGATCAGGGGCGCGGCATCGCCGGGCCAGCAGGTCTGCACCGGCAGCCGCGCCAGATCGACATCCCTTCCCTCCCAGACGATGTCCTGGCAAGGCGCCGAGTTCAACACCCTGGGCGCCATGTTGAGTACCTGCTTGAGCACCGGCAGCTTGTCCCAGGCGTCCTTCAGCCCCTTCGGCGGCTCGGGTTCCTTGAGGTAGGCCAGCAGCGTGCCGACTTCGCGCAGCCGCGTCTTCCAGTCGGCGCCCACATCGTCCTCGCCCTCCCCTGCGGCAATGCCGAGCGCCACGCGGCGCGGCGTGCCGAACAGGTTGGCCAGCACCGGCATCGAATGCCCTTTGGGCTTTTCGAACAGCAGCGCCGGCCCGCCGGCACGCAGCACGCGGTCGGCAATTTCGGTCATCTCCAGATGCGGATCCACCTCGACCGCGATGCGCTTGAGTTCGCCAAGCGCTTCGAGTTGGGCAATGAAATCGCGCAGATCGGTGTATTTCATGGGGGAAGTGTAACCGCCGAGTGGATCACTGCGCCAGCCAGGGCCGGAGATTCAGTTCGGCAACAAGACCGGCGAAGATCGCCGCACCGAACCAGTTGTTGTGGCGGAAGGCGGCGAAGCAGCCTTCACGACCCCGATGCCGAATCAGCGTGTAGTGATATCCCGCCACCGCGGCAGCGACAACCAGTCCGGCAAAGTACAGGGCGCCGTAGTGCAACTGCCAGCCGACCCCCGCCAGAATGCCGAGCGTGGCGGCATAGCAGAGCATCACGGCGACGACGTCGAAGCGGCCGAAGGTAATGGCGGCGGTGCGGATGCCGATCTTGAGATCGTCCTCGCGATCGACCATGGCGTATTCGGTGTCGTAGGCCAGAGCCCAGAAAATGTTGGCGACGAGCATCGTCCAGCCCAGCACGCCAACTTCGCCGGTCGCCGCGGCGAAGGCCATCGGAATGCCGAAGCCGAAAGCCACGCCGAGGTAAGCCTGCGGCAAGGCGAAGAAACGCTTGGTATAGGGATAGCTCGCCGCCAGGAACAAGGCAATCAGTGCCAGCCACCAGACCTGGCGGATTATCGGCAGCACCAGCAGGAAGGAACAGAACACCAGCACGGCGGCCAACGTCAGCGCTTCGCGCGTGGATACCTTGCGCGCCGCCAGCGGCCGGTCTTTCGTGCGTTCGACGTGCGGATCGAAATCGCGGTCGGCATAGTCGTTGATGACGCAGCCGGCGGAACGCATCAGCAGCGTTCCCAGGGCGAAGATCCAGACCAGCAGCCAGTGCGGCCGCCCGCCGGTCGCGATCCACAAGGCCCATAGTGTGGGCCACAGCAGCAGCAGCGTGCCGATCGGCTTGTCCAGCCGCATCAGCTTTTCGTAAAGGTCGGCGCGTTGCTTCAGTTCGGCGAAAGTCATGCGCGAATTTTACGCCTTGAGCAATTCCTCGCGGCCGCCCAGCTAACTCGCCAGATCGCTCCGTCTATCAGCCCTTCGCCGTTTTCAGGGCCTTCTTGAAGGCTTTCAATTCAGGCACGGCGAACATTTGATTGCGACCGACCGTCGAGCCCGGATTCAGCTTGCCGCCGGCAACAAAGCGCCGGAATGTCGACATCGATACCTCCAGATATTCGGCCGCTTCCTGCGCCGTGAATTGATCGCCGGCGAGATGGCCGAACAACTCTTCGTGGCTCATGTCCGCGCCACGAAACGCATTCGTCGACAGGATCACAAAGAATCGCTGCCGCTCCGTGACAGGCATTTGCTTGAGATCCTGGAACAAATCTTCCGCAGTCATTGCATGTGCCATTGCTCTATCCCTCCGATTTCAGGTAGCGCTTGAGTTCGTCGTAGAAATTCTCGTGCGAGCCCACCTGGTAGAAATCGATAATCAGTAGCTCGATATCCACTCCCTGGCACAGTGCCTCCGGTGCCGGGGGGCGATACGCGATCAGGTATTCCTGACGATTGAATTTGAACTTGTGGACCCATATCCCAGCCAAGTCGCCCACCTTGGCCTCCCCGATCTCCGGATTGTCGCAAACCTCACCCACAGCATCCTCGATGGCGAGCTGCATGGGCTTGTGGGACTTCTTCACAAACTTGCTGAACGGTGGCTTGTAGGTTGGCTTCATCGCTGTGACTGCATATTGCACCAGTTTTGACTAGATATCAATCCTGGCTTATTGATCACTTCTCGCTGCCGCCCCAGACGCGGGCGAGCGTGGCCTGAATTTTTTTCTCGAAGCGGGCAATCAGTTCGCGGTTGGCGGCGACCAGCGCCTGCTCGGTTTCGATCTCGGCGACGATGGCTTGCTGCATGGCGAGGGGCGGGAGGGAAATCCTGGATCGTAAGAGTCAGCGCTGGCGAGACGGCGATTGTTCCCGAAGATTCGGCAGTCGATGACTGCCGAATCCCATTTATGCCGCCAGTTTTGCGCTCGCCAGCCGATTAAGGCTGACGCCCTGCTCGGCGGCCTCAGTCGCCAGGGCGCGATGCACTTGCGGCGGAATGCGGACGCGAAACTCGCCGCTGTAGTGCTTCTCGGCCAGAGGAACGGGGATGGCCTCACCCGCCGCCTGCATGTCGGCCACCGCCTCGGACACGACCCGCCGGATTCCCTTCAGAGCAGCCTCCGGTGTTTTCGACAGCCACGACAGCGACGGAAACTCGGCGCACAGGCCGACGTGTTCGCCGTCCTCGGCCGACCAGGTGACGCGGTAGGTGTAGTGATCAACGCTCATTGCGCAGCCCCTCCAG
>JAUXUK010000049.1 GCA_030680805.1 Sulfuritalea sp.
CGGCGCGTGACCGGAAAGTCGGCGCTGGCGACACGGCGATTCGATGAATCCGACGACGAAATGACAAATGGCGCGATGGAAGTCGCGCCATTTGGAAAGGTCTTTGCGGCTTGAAAAGGGGTTTTTCTACAGCTTCAACGTGGAATTAACCGGCGCCGAAGGCGTCCGGGTTGAATGAAGGGTTATACGTCATGACGCCTGACACAATGCAAGACCTGACGAACTGGCTTTGTTGGCATGAGGATGACATTAAGCACGGAATAAATGACTTCGGAGAATTGAATCAGGTGTTCTTAGAAGTTGTTGGCCGAAACGCTGGCGACATTATTGATGCAGAACCGACGTGGTGACGTATAACGTAGAGCTAACCGGCGCTGCGCGGCTTTATCGCGCAGCGTCCAGAGAGCGAAGCGAACGGGGTTGAGCGCCGGGTTAGAACTCGTCTTCATTTAGGAAAAGTCTCAATGCCAAGACATTCTGCTACACCCACCATTATGAAGAAGCCTTTGGTGCCGCCGCGTTTTAGCGTTATAGCAAGCGCATCTTTGGTGGAATTGGTATCGAGCCATGCAAGGGCTGACTGAGCAACTAGCGAGCGGAGTTCCTTGTAACGGGAAGCTAACGGTGCGAGTTCATCAAAATTGAGCAGGCGGTTGAAATTCGAGAAGTCTTCGCCATCGAGAAGTTGTTCGACTCTGCAGCGAACGTGACACCGGTATTCTGTTGGGCGGACCTCGCTGCCTAGATCCTTCAGATAAATGCCGAGGTTGATGTAGAACTGGTCACCCCATTGAGATTTCTGAATGTTCAAGACCTGAATCATTCGGTCACAGTCGCGATGCCAAGTGGGACCGGACTTCCGAAACCCATGGGCCTTCATGTCTGAGGCTAGTTCGCCTGCGAATTGAGCGGTGAGCGGGCTGAGTGCCATGGAAGTTCTAACGTTTGAATTCACCGGACTGCGCGGCTTTTCGCGCAGGTCCGGTGGAATGATGGGTTCGGCGTCACGTCAGCACCCTTTGGCTTTCAGTTCATCTATCTGGCCGCACAGCCAGTTGAAGAGGTCGAAGACGTCGACTGTTTCGCCACGCTCCACGTGTTTTGCGATCATGGTCTGCGGGTACAGGACTACTGAGGTGCCTTTCAGAACCAAACATGGACTGGTTCCGTACTGATCTTCGACCATCTTCCAATCCAAGCCCATCTCAGCCGAGATGGCATCTCCGAGGATGATACCGAGGCCCTGCAGTTCAAACGTCTGGTCGGCTCGGAAGATTCCACCCTCAAGAACGGCACGAATGGTGCCGAGCTTTCCTGCCGACGTTTGATATTTGCGTTGCGCATCGGGGTTTCCGACAAGTAGTTGTTCAACTCTTGAGCGCTGGTCGGATAACCATTTGCGATCTTCATCGGTGAGATCGCGGAATCTCTGATCTGGGTTCATGCCAATGACGCCGAACGTAGAGCTAACCGGCGCTGCGCGGCTTCATCGCGCAGCGTCCAGCGACTGAAAGGAGCGAGGTTGAGCGCCGGGTTGGGCCTCTGACGAGAGCAGTTCATTTAGTTCCGTAACGTCGCTCAAGGGTTTGAAGTCGCTGCTTTGTAAGTTCAGCTTCGCACTTGACGACGAACACATCTCGCCAATTGGCCACGGTCGTTTCATGGCCAGCGTCATCCTGGCAGTCAGCAAGCTTGAATCGAACCCAAGCTCTTTGCGCTTCGACAAGACTTGCTCTGCTTTCACCCGCTAAACGTCCGAGGATTCTTTGATAAGTTTGATTTAGTCTTTTGTCGACGGCTTGTCGATCTGCATCTGCACACATCAAATCCTCGTTGCGCCCCCTTCCATTGGGGTCTTTGCAGTCCAGAACAAGGTCGTTCAAGCAGAGCATATTGGGCGGCAACTTCGTGGCATTGGTGCACGTGTCACCGCCCTCAAGAGCAAGAGCCGCTGCCGGAAAGAGCACTAAGAGAAGAACCGTTTGAAGGCGCATGAGTTTAAGAGGCCCAACGTAGAAGTCACCGGCGCTGCGCGGCTTTATCGCGCAGCGTCCGTGTGGGCTGCTGGGTTGGGGCTTGGCCGTCAACATAGGCGTCGAGAAGCCGCCGAATCATGCGCTGGTACTGTGTGTGATGTTTCGTGGCCTCGGACTTGAAGAACTCGATGCTCTTCTTGCTCAGCGCCAGAGTGACCTTCACGCCCTCTTCACGAAATGCCAGTTCTGCCGGCGAGGGGAGGAAGTCGGGAACCACCTGAACTTTGCCAAGGGGTTCATCGGTGTATTTAATTTTCGCGCTCATAGATCGCCTTTCCTTTGCGCCAATAACCGGCGCCAATGATTCGAATAACTGAATCGCGGTAAGTGAACCGCACCGTGAGCACACCGCCGTCAACTTCGCCGAAGCAATAGAACCGTTCTTCGGTTTGGCTGTGTGCCTCGTCGTTGGCTATCACGCGCTGCGGGTCCGCAAAGGCGTATTGGGCACGCGAAAAAGAGACCCCGTGCTTTCTCTGATTCTCGGCGTCCTTGTCTGGGTCCCAATCAAAGTGAGTTTTAGCCATGGACGCAGGGTATCACTAGCCCATATAAAAAGCCATACACGGATATGGGTAGCCCCAACGTTCAAGGTGACCGGCGCTGCGCGGCTTCATCGCGCAGCGTCCAGAGAGCGAAGCGAACGGGGTCGACCGCAGGGTTGGGCCTCTGGGCCGCACACAAGCGGCGCCAAGGAAGCGAGCAAGCGCAAGCACAGACGGCCCACGGTGAAGGCGGGAAACGAAGCCACCGCCGCCACACGCTACACCCGTTGAGTAAAAGTCGGCGCTGGCGATGCGGTGACCAGACTCTACGCACCCACTGACATAAGCTACCAAGACTGTGCGATTCATTCTTTTGCTCCTGGTCTCGCGCCGTCTTTCATTGATTGAGCGGAAGAGCTCCCACCAGCGCCACTTCTATTGGAACGGACGCGACGAACTATGACGACCACAAGAACTCCAAGGGCGACGATGATGACCGGAGCGAGACCAAAAAGAATTGCGAGTGGATGAGTACCCACTCGCGGTTCCGCGATAGCGTTGCCGCTTTGAGCAAACGCTATTACGACGAGAACACCAGAGGCCATAGTTGAACGGAGGAATGGGATCATCTACGGGTGCGCGAGGCCAGTATTAAGAGGCCCAACGTGAAAGTAACAGGCGCACCGGCCCACGGTGATTAAAGGAGAGAAGAACATGAAACTACTGACACGCTATGCAGGACTGATTGCCGGTGCGTCCTTGTTGACTGACGGGTTGGGCAGCGGGGGCGGCAATGGGAATTGAACACCTGAAGTATTGCAACTGCGGCGGAACCACTTGCACTGGAACGGCTGCATTTACGCCGTGCTGCAAACACGACAATGGCTGGTATGTGTCCATCGAGTTCCTGTGGTTCTTCAAGGTGCGCCGGTTTGTGTGTTCGGATTGTGGCGAGACATTGCCGGGTGATTGGAAGATGCCCAACGTTAAGTGTGGCTTACTAAAGACGGGATGCTTTCCATCATGACGGAAAACAAGCCATCAAAAAGGCTGTATAAAACACCAGCAATCTGTGCTATTCTGAATTTCATCAGTACCTTGCTGAGTTAGTGGAGCCTAAAATGTCTTCAATTCCGTCACAGCCGGATTCGGTAGCAGCGCCGCGGCTTTTGGAGCAGGTTCGGGGGCGGATTCGCTTCAAGCATTACAGCATCCGCACCGAGCAGGCTTATCTGGATTGGATTAGACGATTTATTCGGCATTTTGGCAAGCGCCATCCCAAGGACATGGGAGCGAAGGAGGTGCAGGAGTTTCTGACTCATCTTGCGGTCGTGGGGCGGGTCGCGGCGTCCACCCAGAACCAGGCCAAGAGCGCGCTGTTGTTTCTGTACCGCGAAGTGCTCGAAGTCCAGTTGCCCTGGCTTGACGATGTCGAGGCGGCCAGGACGCCGAAACGGCTGCCGGTGGTGCTCACCAGCGCTGAAGTGATGGCGGTGCTGGCACGGCTGGAGGGCAGCCACGGCCTGATTGCTCGGCTGCTCTACGGCACTGGCTTGCGCATCATGGAGTGCCTGCGCCTGCGGGTGAAGGACGTGGTGTTCGAGCGCGGCGAAATACTGGTGCGGGATGGCAAGGGCTTCAAGGATCGGGTCACGATGTTGCCGGCAAGCGTGGCAGCGGCCTTGCGAGAGCATATGGAGCGGGTGCGCGAACTGCATCGGCAGGATCTGGCGGCGGGCCATGGCGAAGTGCACCTGCCCTACGCGCTGGATCGCAAATATCCCGCGGCTGGACGGGAATGGATGTGGCAATACATCTTCCCGTCGGCGAACCTGTCCGTCGATCCGCGCTCCGGGGTGGTGCGTCGCCATCATTTGCAGGACCAGACCGTGCAGCGCGCGGTCAAGGTGGCGGTGCGCGCCGCCGGGATCGACAAGCCCGCCACGCCGCACACTCTGCGCCACAGTTTCGCCACGCATTTGCTGGAGGGCGGTTACGACATCCGCACGGTGCAGGAACTGCTCGGTCATTCCGACGTGAAGACCACCATGATCTACACCCATGTGCTCAACCGGGGTGGGCGAGGAGTGGTCAGCCCCATCGACCGGATGGGGCTGGCGTGAAGCACTGCTTCACGAACGACGAGCGGGCGAGCCGTGCCGAGCGAGCCCTGGACCGAGGAGTGCTCAGTCCGCTGGACGGGATGCGCTAGACTCGCGCATGATTTCCCGACGGAGCACGGCACCATGAAATACATCGACCACGGCGCAGGCGGCGACGCCGACTGCATGAAGCTCGCTGAAGGCCCCACGCCCAAGCCCGGCCCCGGCCAGATCCTGATCGAGGTGGCCTGCGCCGGCGTCAACCGCCCCGACGTGCTGCAGCGTTCAGGTCGCTACCCTCCTCCTCCGGACGCCTCGCCGGTGCTGGGACTGGAAGTCGCCGGGCGCGTTGCCGCGATAGGCGACGGAGTCACGGAATGGAAAGTCGGCGCTGGCGTTACGGCGCTCACTCCCGGCGGCGGCTATGCCGAATACTGCGTCGCCGCGGCCAGCAATGCGCTGCCAATCCCCGCCGGGATGGACTTCGCCACGGCGGCGGCGCTGCCCGAAACCTGGTTTACGGTGTGGGCCAACCTGGTCGATCTGGGCCGCCTGAAGCGCGGCGAACGGTTGCTGGTGCATGGCGGGTCGAGCGGCATCGGCCTGGTGGCGATCCAGTTGGCGAAGCATCTGGGGGTCGAGTGCATCGTCACCGTCGGCAATGAAGAAAAGGCGGCGTTCTGCCGCGAGGCCGGCGCCGCGCACGCGATCAATTACCGCGGCAGCGACTTCGCCGAGGAGGTGAAGCGCATCACCGACGGCGCAGGCGTCGACGTGATCCTCGACATGGTCGGCGCGCCCTACCTGCAGCGCAACCTGGCCTCGCTGCGGCGCGACGGACGGCTGGTGTATGTGGCCTTCCTCGAAGGCAGCAAGGGCGAGGCCGACCTGATGCCGATCATGCTCAAGCGCCTGACCATCACCGGCTCCACCATGCGGCCGCGCACGCTGGCCGAAAAAACCGCGATCCGCGATGCATTGGCCGCCAACATCTGGCCGGCGCTGGCGGAAGGCCGCCTGCTGCCGCATCTGTTCGCGCGCTTTCCGCTGGCGCAGGCGGCCGAGGCGCACAAGCTCATGGAGTCGAGCCGCCACATCGGCAAGATCGTTTTGGAGGTTGGCACACCTTGACTACCTTGACCATTGACGTTGTCTCCGACGTGGTTTGTCCCTGGTGTTTCATCGGCAAGCGCCATCTCGATCAGGCACTGCAACTGTGGCGGGCGGAACAGCCCGACAGCGAAGTAGAGGTACGCTGGCATCCCTACTTTCTCAACCCGGACACACCGGAAAGCGGCGAGCCCTACCGGCCGTTTCTGGAGAAGAAATTCGGCGGCCCCGAAAAGCTGGCGGAAATCTGGCAGCGGGTGAACGCGGCGGGACGCACGGCCGGCATCGAGTTCGCCTTCGAGAAGATCGAGCTGCGTGCCAACACGCTGAATGCACACCGGCTGATCCATTATGCGCAGGCAGGAGTTATGTCTCCGGCAAAGCCGGAGACGGTATCCCTTGTGGACGGTACTTGCCGGCCCGCGAAGCGGAATTCCCGGCAGACAGAGTCCGGGACCGCGGTGAACAAATTGATCGAAGCCCTGTTCGCCGCGCAGTTCCTTGAAGGACGGCATATCGGCGACCGCGCCGTGCTGGCAGCGGTAGCAGCCGAATGCGGCATGGACCGCGAGGCCGTGCAGCGTTACCTGGACAGCGATGAAGATGCCGACACCGTGCGCGCCGGCGCCGGAGAGGCTCATCGCAAGGGCATCAACGGCGTGCCATTTTTCATCTTCAACAGCAAGCTTGCGGCCTCCGGCGCGCAGCCGCCGGAGGCTTTGCTGAAGGCCATGCGCGAGGCGATGCAGCCGGCCTGATCGCGCCTACTTGATCAGGCCTTCTTCCTTCATCGCCTGCTGCACCCCGGGACGCGCCATCACGCGGCCAAGGTAAGCCGCAACCAGCGGGCGGTTCTCCTTGACCTCGACCCCCACCAGACGGCCCCAGCCGAGCACGGTGAACAGGTAGCCATCGGCCACCGAAAAGTCGCCCATCAGGTAATCGCGCCCGGCCAGCTTTTGCTCGACGACATCCAGCCGGCGACCGATCAGCCCGCGCGTGAAGGTTTTCCATTCTTCCGGCGCAGTCAGGTTGAACAAGGGGCTGAAGGACTTGTGCACTTCGGTGGAGATGAAGTTGAGCCATTCCTGCAGGCGTACGCGCTCGAAGCTGCCAGCGGGCGGCGCCAGCTTTTTTGCCGGCGCCAGATCGGCGATGTACTGCACGATGGCCGGGCCTTCGGTCAGTATCTCGCCATTGTCGAGCACCAGCGCGGGCACGTAGCCGGCCGGGCTGACGGCGAAGAAATCGGCGCCGGTTTCGGTCTTCTTGGTTATCAGGTCGACCTTCTCGGTGGTGTAGGCGAGGCCGGCTTCGGCCAGGGCAATATGCGGGGAGAGCGAGCAGGCGCCGGGGCTGTAGTAAAGCTTCATGGGGGATTCTCCTGTGGCGTTGGGGAACGACTGACTACGAACTGCGCCGGTTCTGGCCGGCTGCTTTTTGTTCTACGGCAAAAACGGCGGCCTCGACGCGGGAGGTCAGGTTGAGCTTGGCCAGGATGTGCTTGACGTGGAGCTTGACGGTGTCGTGGCTGATGTCGAGTACGCGGGCGATCGCCTTGTTGGAAAGGCCCTGCGACAACTGCTGGAGGATTTCGCGTTCGCGCGCCGTCAGCAGCTTGAGGGTATCGGCCTTGGCCGACGCGGCATTGCCGCCTTGCAGCAGGTTCACCAGCTTGAGCGTCATCGCCGGGGCCACCACGGTTTCGCCGCGGACCGCGCGCTGTACCGCGTCGACCACGTCTTCCGGTTCCATGTCCTTCAGCAAATAGCCCTTGGCGCCGGCCTGCAGTGCGGCGGCGAGGTCTTCCTCGGCGTCGCTGACGGTGAGGATCAGCACCGGACCGGTCCAGCCGTCGGCCACCAACTGGCGCAGCAGGCTCAAGCCGCCGTTGGGCGGCATGTTGAGATCGGTGATGATCACATCGGGCCGCGCCTCCGCCAGAATGCGCAGGGCATCATCGGCGTTGCCGGCGATGCCGGCCACCTTGATGGTGCCGCGCTGTTCCAGCAGTTCGGCAAGACCCTTGCGGAACAGCGTGTGATCGTCGACCAGCATGACGCGGATCGATTCGGTGGTGACTTCCATGTTCATCCTGCGATGCCTCCTCCGGGCGGAAAGCTGAGCCTGACACGAAAGCCGCCCCGCGGCAGATTGGCCACTTCAAGGTGGCCGCCGATTTTCTCCGCGCGCTCGCGCATGATCGCAAGACCGAAGTGATCCCTCAACCCGGGATGCTCCTCGAAACCGCCGACACGATTGGCGATGGCGAAAAAACCCGGCCCGCCGCGGCCGTTGTCTTCGATCGTGGCATTGTAGTAGTCGCCCGCCGCCTCCAGCGTCATGCTGGCGTCGGTGGCGCCGGAATGACGGGCGACGTTGGCCAGCGCTTCCTGCAGGATATGGAACACCTGGCTTTCCGCCTCCGGCGCCAGGCGCAGGTCGGTGAGTTGGTTTTCGTAGCGCAGTGCGATGCCGGTGCGCTCCTGGAAGCCGCAGGCAAGACCCTGCAGGGCGTGCTGCAGGCCCATCGGATCCATGCGGCTGCGAAACTGCACCAGCAACTCGCGCAGATGGCCGTAGGCATCATCCAGCGCCTGGCCAACGTCGCCGGCATACTTGGCGGTGCGCTCCAGCGACTGGTCGGCAATGGCGTCGTTGAGCATCGCCATGCGCATCTTCATGTAGGCCAGGGTCTGTGCCAGCGAATCGTGAATTTCGGCCGCCATCATCTGCCGTTCGCTGGTCAGCACGATGCGCAGGTTCTCGCGCTTGAGTCGCGCGTTCTCCAGCGCCATGCCGAGGTGCTCGCCGATCGAGCGGAACAGCAGCGCGACTTCTTCCGGCAATTCGAAGGCTTCCGGCAGGTACAGGTTGTAGGTGCCGAGCAATCGCCCCGCGTTGGACAGCGGCACCACCACCATGGCCTGGCAGCCGGTCTTGAAAAAGTTGCCGCCGGTGCGCTCGTCGCAGCCCTTGAGGTCGATCTCGAACAAGGGACGATTCTGGCCGATGGCAACCCCGCACTGGCCGCAGTCACGTGAAACGAGGCGTTCCTTTTCGACTACTTCCGGCGGCAGACCGCGCGAAGCGACCATGCGCAAGTGCAGGCCGTCGCTGGTCAATACCCGCACCACCCCGGCGTCGGCCTTGGCCAGGCGAATCATGGTGCCCAGAAAGCGGCCCAGCAGTTCGTCAAGATCGTCTTCGTCGGCGAGCGTGCTGGAAATCTCTCCGAGGACATGCAGCGCTTCCAGCGTGTGGCTGCCGGAGGGATCGAGATCCAGTTCTTCGTGGGGAGCCGGGGCGCCTGGGCTGTTCATCTCGTTCACTCGGGCACGGACCAGGCGCCGGCATCGATCTTGTCGGCCCACATCAAGGCGGCGATGCTCTTGCCGTCGGTAATTTCGCCATCGCGTACCGCTGAAATGGCATCGGCCACGTTCATTTCAATGACTTCGAGGAATTCGCCGTGATCGCGCTGGTGGCCGACATAGATCAAGCCGTGCGCCCAGAAAATTTCGATGCGCTCGTCGGAATAGCCGATGCAGGGATGCATGGTGCCCAGATGCCGCCAGAACTTCGCCTGGTGACCGGTCTCCTCGCGCAGTTCGCGCTTGGCGGTATCCAGCGGATGCTCATCCGGATCGATTTTCCCGGCCGGAAGCTCGACGAATATCCGCTGCAGCGGATAGCGGAACTGCCGCTCGAACAGGAATTTTCCGTTTTCCAGCTGCGCCAGAACCACCACCGCGCCAGGATGCGCAATCCACTCGCGCACGGTCTCATGCCCGTTCGAGAGACGAACCGTATCGCGTCGCACATGCAGCAGCTTGCCGTCAAAAACCGGCTCGCTGGTCAGGGTGTGTTCAATCAGATCGGAGTCGTCCATGTTGCCGTTGGTGTCAAGATCGATACGAAACGTTCGTCGCAGGGAGCTATCTTAGAGCCAAATCCGGCAGGAATGAAGAAGCCCCCGTGGGCACTGCACGCGGGGGCTTCTTCAATTTCATTGCGCTCGCGCCACGCGGCGCGTTGCTGGCCGCCTCGCTCAGAGCGAGCGCATCAGGGCTGTGGTACAGACCATCATCACCGCGTCGGGAAACAGACCGAAGCCGGCAACGGCAAGACCGTTGAGTGACAGCAACACGCGCAGATCGAGCCCGGCCGTGATCGGCGCGGAATCGACCGGGGCGTCGAAGTACATCAGCTTGACCACGCGCAGGTAGTAGAAGGCACCGACCAGCGAAAACATCACGGCGATCACGGCAACCGCCGTGTAACCCGCCTTGATGGCCGCCAGCAGTACCGCGAACTTGGCGAAGAAGCCGATGAAGAACGGGATGCCGGCCATGGAGAACATGATGATCAGCATCATCGCGGCAAACCACGGACTGCGCTTGTTGAGCCCCTTGAAATCCTCGAGGTGCTCGGCTTCGTAACCGGCGCGCGAGAGCAGCAGCACCATGCCAAAGGCGCCCAGCGACATCAGCACGTAAGCGACGGTGTAGTACAAGGCCGAGCTGTAGGCATTGACCGCCGTGAAGGCGTCCACCTGGCCGCCGATCACACCGGACATCAGGCCGAGCACCATGTAGCCCATGTGCGAAATCGCGGAATACGCCAGCATGCGCTTGATGTTGGTCTGCGCGATGGCCGCCAGGTTGCCCAGACCGATGGACAGCACGGCCATGATCAGCAGCATCTTCTGCCAATCAACCGCCAGGGCGAACAGCGCATAGACCAGCAGGCGCAGCGCCATGGCGAAGGCAGCAAACTTGGGCGCGGAACCGATGAACATGGTCACCGCCGTCGGCGCACCGTGATAGACGTCGGGGATCCACATGTGGAAGGGCACCAGCCCCAGTTTGAAGGCGATGCCGGCGACCAGGAAGACCAGGCCGAACACCAGCACGGTCTTTTCCGATGGGCCGTGATACAGCGCCTGCGCCACACCGCCGATTTCGAGGCTGCCGGTGGCGCCATAGATCATCGACATGCCATAGAGCAGCAGGCCCGAGGCCAGGGCGCCCAGGGTGAAGTACTTCATTGCTGCCTCGGTCGCGCGCGGCGAATCGCGATCGATGGCGACCAGCGCATAGAGCGAGAGCGACATCAGTTCGAGACCGAGGTACATGGTCAGGAAATTCGCCGCCGAGATCATCACCATCATGCCCAGCGTGGCGTAGAGCACCAGCAGGTAGAACTCGCCCTTGTCCAGGCCGCGGTCGGCCATGTATTGCCGGCTATAGACCAGCATCATGATCACCGCGAGGTAAGTCATGAGCTTGAGGAAGTCCGACAGCAGATCGTCGACGAACATGTTGCTGAAGGTCAGCGTGGTCTGGCCGTCGGAGGTAACCAGGGTGATCGCGGCACAGCCGAGCAGGGTGATCACGGTCAGCATCGCCGTCATCCAGCGGCGCGTGGCGCCGAAGATCAGGTCGACGAACAGCACCAGGAAGGACATCAGCAGGAGAAAGATCTCCGGTGCTGCCGGGTACAGGTCGGGCATCACGAAATTATTCAGCATCGCTTCTCTCGTGTCTCTTGGGTCGTGTGCCGCGTGTGCATCAGAGTTTACTCACCGCAACGTGCTTGAGCAGGTTATCCACCGAGGCGTGCATTACTTCGGTGAACGGGAAGGGGTAAAGGCCCATCGCCAGCACACAGGCCGCGAGCAGGCCGAGGAACAGGAACTCACGGTTGTTGATGTCCTTCAGTTTGGCGACGTGGTCGTTGGCAATCTCGCCGAACACCACGCGCTTGATCATCCACAAGGTGTAGGCGGCACCGAGGATCAGCGTGGTGGCGGCGGCGAAGCCGACCCAGAAGTTGAACTTGATCGCGCCGAGGATCACCATGAACTCGCCGACGAAACCGGAGGTGGCCGGCAAGCCGGAATTGGCCATGGCGAAGAAGACGAACAGCGCGGCGAATTTCGGCATGGTGTTCACCACGCCGCCGTAATCGGCAATCATGCGCGAATGCATGCGGTCGTACATGACGCCGACGCAAAGGAACATCGCGGCGGAGATGAAGCCGTGCGAGATCATCTGCACCAGCGCGCCTTCGATCCCGATCTGGTTGAAGATGAAGAAGCCGAGGGTGACGAAACCCATGTGCGAGATCGAGGAATAGGCAATCAGCTTCTTCATGTCGGTCTGCACCAGCGCCACGAAGCCGATGTAGATCACCGCGATCAGGCTCAGTGCAATCATCATCGGCGCGAGGTAGTGGCTGGCGTCGGGCACGATCGGTAGCGAGAACCGGACGAAACCGTAGGCGCCTAGTTTCAGCGCTATGGCGGCCAGCACCACCGAACCGCCGGTCGGCGCTTCGACGTGGGCATCCGGCAACCATGTATGCACCGGCCACATCGGCACCTTTACGGCGAACGAGACGAGGAAGGCGATGAAGATCAGGATCTGCGGCGCCATGCCGATGCGCATCTCGTGCCAGTCGAGAATGTTGAAGCTGCCGCCCGATTCGAGGAACAGCCAGATCAGCGCAACCAGCATCAGCAGCGAGCCGAGCAGCGTGTAGAGGAAGAACTTGAAGGCCGCATAAACGCGGTTCGGTCCGCCCCAGGCGCCGATGATGATGTACATCGGAATCAGCGAGGCCTCGAAGAAGACATAAAACAGCACGCCGTCGAGCGCGCTGAAAATGCCGTTCATGAGGCCGGACATGATGAGGAAGGCGCCCATGTACTGCGCCTGCTTGTCTTCGATGACTTCCCAACCAGCCAGCACCACCATGACCGTGATGAAGCTGTTGAGCAGGATGAATGGCATCGAAATGCCGTCAACCCCGAGCAGGTACTGGACATTGAAGCGCGTGATCCAGGGCGACTGTTCGACGAACTGCATGCCGGCCTGGGTCGCGTCGAAGCCCGTGTAAAGCGGGATGGTGACCAGGAAGCCGGCGACGGCGACCGCCAGCGACAGCCAGCGCACCAGCGTGCGGCGCTCGGAGCCGACCCAGAACACCGGCAGGGCGCCAAGGATCGGGACCCAGATGGCAAGACTCAAGAGTTGCGAATTCATCGGATTTTTATTCCATCAGGGCTGAGTGCATTGGCGAGTGCATGCATCAGGCCCTCCAAAACGTAAGCAGCGCAACGACGCCGAAGATCATGCCGAAGGCGTACTGGTAGATGCGGCCCGACTGGATCAGGCGCACCAGACCGGATATCCAGCCAACGGCGCCGGCCGAGCCATTCACCATGACACCGTCGATCAGTACCTGGTCGCCGCCCTTCCACAGGCCGCGACCCAGCAGGCGGGCGCCGCCGGCAAAGAACCAGTCGTTGAAGCGGTCGAAGCCGTATTTCTCTTCGAGGATGGTCGCCAGCACACCCGACTTGGCCTTGATCACCGCCGGCAGGTCCGGACGCACGATGTAGAGGTACCACGCCGTAGCGGCACCCGCCAGGGCCAGCCAGAACGGCAGGGTCATCGCACCATGCAGCATCATGCCGAACACGCCGTGGAACTGCGCGGCCATGGTGGCCATGCCAGTGTGCGCGGCGGAGATCACGATGGAATCGCCGAACCAGTTGCCGTAGAGGATGGTGCCGATCAGCCAGCCGGAGACAATCGCCGGAATCGAGAGGAGGATCAGCGGCACGGTAACCACCTTGGGCGATTCGTGCGGCTCGACGGGGCCGTGGTGGCCGTGGTCGTCATGGTGCGCGTCGTGCCCATGGCCGTGATCGTCATGCGCCTTGCGGAACCGCTCTTCGCCGTGGAAGGTGAAGAAGATCAGGCGGAAGGAATACAGGCCGCCGACGAAGACCGCGGCCAGCGCGCAGAAATAGGCGAAGCCGGCGCCGGGCACATTGGCCAGATGCACCGCCTCGATGATCGAATCCTTGGAGAAGAATCCGGCGAAAGGCGGCAGGCCGGCGTTGGCGATGGCGCCGATCAGCATGGTGGCGTAGGTGATCGGCAGGTACTTGCGCAGGCCGCCCATCTTGCGCATGTCCTGCTCGTGGTGCATGGCGATGATCACCGAACCGGCGCCGAGGAACAGCACGGCCTTGAAGAAGGCATGTGTCATCAGGTGGAAGATCGCCACGGAGTAGGCCGACGCGCCCAGCGCCATGGTCATGTAACCGAGCTGCGACAGGGTCGAGTAGGCGACGACACGCTTGATGTCGGTCTGGACAATGGCGATCAGTGCCATGAACAGCGTGGTGATGGCGCCGATGACAATGACGAAGGACAGGGCCGTGTCCGACAGCTCGAACAGCGGCGACATGCGCGAGACCATGAAGATACCGGCCGTGACCATGGTCGCGGCATGGATCAGGGCGGAGATCGGGGTCGGGCCTTCCATCGAGTCGGGCAGCCAGACATGCAGCGGGAACTGCGCCGACTTGCCCATGGCGCCGATGAACAAACAAATGCAGACGGCGGTGATCAGCGGCCAGCCGGTGACGGTTTCGGTCAGCGTTGCCAGTTCGTTGCGCTTGGCGAACACCTCGGCGTAATCGAGGCTGCCGGCGTAAGCGGCGATCAGGCCGATGCCGAGCAGGAAGCCGAAGTCGCCGACGCGGTTGACCAGGAAAGCCTTGAGGTTGGCGTAGATCGCCGTGGGCCGGGTGTACCAGAAGCCGATCAGCAGGTAGGAAACCAGACCGACCGCTTCCCAGCCGAAGAACAGCTGGACGAAGTTGTTGGACATCACCAGCATCAGCATCGAAAAGGTGAACAGCGAGATGTAGCTGAAGAAGCGCTGGTAACCGGGGTCTTCCGCCATGTAGCCGATGGTGTACACATGCACCATGAGCGAGACGAAAGTGACCACCAGCATCATCATGACGGTCAGCGGATCGATCAGGAAACCGATCTCGAACTTGAGGCCGCCGGATTCCATCCATGTATAGACGGCACCGTTGAATACATTGCCTGCCTGCACGTCCTGGTAGATCAGTATCGAGAGCACGAAGGAAATCGTGACGCCGAGGATGGTGACGACGTGCGAACCGGTGCGGCCGAGGATCTTGCCGAAGAAGCCGGCGAGGATGGCACCCGCCAGTGGAGCCAGGGGAACCAGCAGATAAAGAGTTTTCATGCTCATGGTCCCGTTAGCCCTTCAGTGTGTCGAGGTCTTCGACATCGATGGAAGACAGGTTGCGGAACAGCACCACCAGGATGGCGAGACCGATGGCCGATTCCGCGGCGGCGACGACGAGGATGAAGAAGACGAAGATCTGACCTGAAAGGTCATTCAGATAGTGCGAGAAGGCGACGAAATTGATATTGACCGCCAGCAGCATGAGTTCGATGGCCATCAGCAGCACGATCAGGTTCTTGCGATTGAGGAAGATGCCGACCATGCCGATGGCAAACAGGATGGCCGCCAGGATCAGGTAGTGTGAAAGCGAGACCATGCCTTACTCCCCTTCCTTGGGCGCCGGGATGTTCATTTCCACCTCGGGCGCCATCTTGACCAGCCGCATGCGATCCTTGGCCTTGACGGCAATCTGATCGGAGGCATGCATGGCCTTGTTGTCCTTGCGTTGGCGCAGCGTCAACATGACGGCGGCGATGATGCCCACCAGCAGGATCACCGAGGCGATTTCGAAGGGATAGGCGTAGTCGGTATAGAGCAGACGCGCCAGTTCCTTGGTATTGCTGTAGTCCGCCGGCAGGTTCTGCGGCGGCAGGTTGGCCAGGCCGAAGTAGCGCCCGGAGAGCACCATCGCCATCTCGGCCACCATCAAGCCGCCCACCAGCGCTCCGATCGGCAGGTTGCTCCAGAAGCCCTGGCGCATGCGCTCGATGTTGATGTCCAGCATCATCACCACGAAGAGGAACAGCACCATCACCGCGCCGACATAGACCATGATCAGCACGAGGGAGAGGAACTCCGCCTGTAACAGCATCCACAGTCCGGCGACGTTGAAGAAGGCCAGCACCAGGAAAAGCGCGGCATGCACCGGATTGCGCGCGGTAATCACGCGCAGCGCCGCCAGCACCGTAATGGTGGAGAAGATATAGAAAAGTATGGTCTTGAATTCCATGGCCGGGTCAGCGATAAGGAGCATCCTGCGCGCGATCGGCGGCGATCTGCGCTTCATTGCGCTCGCCCACGGCCAGCAGCATCTGCTTGGTGTAATAAAGATCGCCGCGCGTTTCGCCGTGGTACTCGAAAATGCGGGTCTGGACAATGGCGTCGACCGGACAGGCCTCTTCGCAGAAGCCGCAGAAGATGCATTTGGTCAGATCGATGTCGTAGCGCGTGGTGCGCCGCGAGGTTTGCCCATTCGCATCAACACGCTCGGCGGATTCGATGGTGATCGCCATCGCCGGACAGACCGCCTCGCACAACTTGCAGGCAATGCAGCGCTCCTCGCCGTTCGGATAGCGGCGCAGTGCGTGCAGACCGCGGAAACGGTTGCCTTGCGGCGTCTTCTCTTCCGGATACTGGATAGTGATCTTGCGCGCGAACATGTAGCGACCGGTCACCGCCATGCCCTTGAAAAGCTCCTTGAGGAACAGGCTACCTATGAAATCTCTCGCACCCATGATGATCTCCCGGTCCTATTTCCAAATGGTCAGCGGCGACATCATCCAGACGCCCACCACCAGAATCCACACCAGCGTCAGCGGTACGAACACCTTCCAGCCCAGGCGCATGATCTGGTCATAGCGATAGCGCGGGAAGGTGGCACGAATCCAGAGGAAGAAGAACAGGATCGCCGCCATCTTGGCCGCCATCCAGTGGAAGCCGTCCGGAATGAATCCGACCGGCGACAACCAGCCGCCGAGGAAGAAGATCGAGGTCATCGCCGAAATCAGGATCATGTTGGCGTATTCGGCGAGGAAGAACATCGCAAACGCCATGCCTGAATATTCGACCATGTGGCCGGCGACGATTTCCGATTCGCCCTCGACCACGTCGAACGGGGCGCGGTTGGTTTCGGCCACGCCGGAGATCAGGTAGACCGCGAACATTGGCAGCAACGGCAGCCAGTTCCAGGAGAGGAAGCCGAGACCATAGCCGACGAACTGACCCTTGCCCTGGGCGTTGACGATTTCGCTGAGATTCAGACTGCTCGACACCATCAGCACGGTAATCAGCGCCAGACCCATCGAGACTTCGTAGGAAATCATCTGTGCCGACGCGCGCATGGCGCCGAAGAACGGGTACTTCGAGTTCGAGGCCCAGCCGGCAATGATGATCCCATAGACGCCGACCGAACCGATCGCCAGCAGATACAGCACGCCGGCATCGACATTGGCCAGCACAAAGCCCGGGGCGAAGGGAATCACCGCCCAAAGAGCCAGCGCGGGTGCAATGGCCATGATGGGGCCGAGCACGAAGAGCTTCTTGTCCGCCGCCGTGGGGAACAGCACTTCCTTGAAGAACAGCTTCATGCCGTCAGCAATCGGCTGCAGCAAACCCCAGGGACCGACTCGGTTGGGACCGATGCGAACCTGCATCCAGCCGATCACCTTGCGCTCCCAGAAAGTCAGGTAGGCGACGGACAGTAACAGCGGCACCATGATCAGGACGATCTTGGCCAAGGTCCAGATCAGCGGCCAGACCGGCTTGACCAACGCCCACAGCGGTGCCCACATGGGTCCCCACAGCGATTCGAAGAAGTGCAGGACGGTGGCTTCCATCACGCCTTCTCCACGCTGAGGACAGAGGACATGGCACCGAGCGCGACTGTACTTGCATGCGCCGCCGCGATACGCGCCGTGCCATCGGGCAGGCCAGCATCGAGCTGCGCGGAGAGCGTCACCGTCGCCGTGCCGCCAGCGCCGACTTTTACCTTGTCGCCCGACGCGACGCCAAGCTTCGCCAGCAGGGCCGCATTCATGCGCGCCGTCGGCACCGCCGAATCGGCCGCCTGCTGCAGGGCGGGCGAGCGACGCACCAAGGCATCGGCAAAATGGATCGGCACATCGGCGATCCGTTCGATGCCATGGGCCGATGCCGTCAAATTCAGCGCAGCGGCGTCAAGGCCATTGTCCAAACCGGAAACGAAATCCGGCTGACCGCCCAGCGCTTCAGCGCGCACTTCTTCACTGCTGCTGAATTCAAAACCGGCGACCTGGAGCAGGTTGCCCAGTACACGCAATACCTTCCATGCCGGACGGGCGTCGCCCAGTGGCTTGGTGGCGGCGTAAAAACTCTGCACACGACCTTCGGTGTTGACGAAGCTGCCCGAGGTTTCGGAGAACGGAGAGACCGGCAGCAGCACGGCCGCATAGTCGAGCATGGCCTGCGACTTGAAAGAACTCAGCACTACGGTGACGGCCGCCTTGCTCAGCGCAGCAAGCGCCTGGGCGCCATCGGCGCAGTCGAGTTCCGCTTCGACGCCGACCACGACATAGGCCTGGCGCGGGTCTTTCAGCATCGTAGCGGCATTCAAACCGCCGGCTGCGGGCACTGCCTTGGTGACATAGCCGCCGACGCTGTTGGCCGCTTCGCCGAGGAAGCCGAACCCGCCGCCGAGTGCCGCTGCGAGTTGCTGGCCAAGGGCCTGCAGCGTCGCCGCCTGCGGATGTTGCTGGGCAAAGTTGCCAAGCAGGACACCGCTGTTGCTGCCTGAAGCCAGGCTCTGGGCAATGGCTTGCGCTTCGGCTGATACGGTGACGCCGGCCAGCACTGGATCAGGCGCAACGCCCTTGATCGCGCACACCGCCTTGACGATTTGCGCCAGCATGGCCGGCAGTTGTGAAGGCGCGGCAATGGCGCGCGCCGCCAGTTTGATCAACAGGTCATCGTCCGCACTGTGCAGGACGCTGACCTGCGCACCGCGCTTGGCCGACTGCCGCAGGCGCTGGGCAATCAGCGGATGATCCTTGCGCAGGAAGGAGCCCACCACCAGCACGCGATCGAGGCGGCTGATGTCGGCGATCTTCATACCGAGCCAAGGCGTGCCTTTGCGTTTGCCGTCGGCGGAAAAATCAGTCTGGCGCAAACGAAAATCAATGTTCTCGCTGCCCAGTCCGCGCAGCAGTTTCTGCGCGAGGTACATTTCTTCCAGCGTCGCGTGCGGGCTCAGCAGGCCACCGATGGCGCCACCACCATGGGTCTTGGCCACGTCACGCAGCGCATGCGAAGCGTAATCGAGGGCAACGGTCCAATCGACCTCTTTCCATTCACCGCCCTGCTTCACCATCGGCTTGGTCAGCCGCCCATTGTCCCCCTGGGAACTCAGGCCCTGGTAGGAGAAGCGCTCCTTGTCCGTCAGCCAGCACTCGTTGATGTCTTCATTTTCCAGCGGCAGCACGCGCATCACCTTGTCGTGCTTGGTCTGCACGATCAGGTTGCTGCCCAGGCCGTCATGCGGGCTCACCGACTTGCGCCGGGACAGTTCCCAGGTGCGCGCCGAGAAGCGGAAAGGCTTGGAGGTCAGCGCGCCGACCGGACACAGATCGATGATGTTGCCGGACAGTTCCGTATCCACGGTCTTGCCGATGAAGGGCATGACTTCGGCGCGTTCGCCGCGGTAGGACTGGCCGAGTTCCATGAAGCCGGCGATCTCGGCGGTGAAGCGGATGCAGCGCGTGCAGTTGATGCAGCGGGTCATGTCGGTCGACACCAGCGGACCGAGATCCTTGTCGGGAACGACGCGCTTTTCTTCCTCGTACTTGGAGGAGGATTCGCCGTAGCCGACTGCGAGATCCTGCAACTGGCACTCGCCGCCCTGATCGCAGATCGGGCAATCCAGCGGGTGGTTGATCAGGAGGAACTCCATCACCGCCTTCTGCGCCTTGACCGCCAGATCGGAATGCGTGAACACCTTCATGCCATTGGTCACGGGCGTGGCGCAGGCCGGCATCGGCTTCGGCGCCTTTTCCACCTGCACCAGGCACATGCGGCAGTTAGCCGCGATGGACAGCTTCTTGTGGTAGCAGAAGTGCGGGATGTAGGTGCCCAACTGATGGGCGGCCTCGATGATGGTGCTGCCCTCGGCGACCTGCAGCGTCTTGCCGTCGATTTCGATTTCGACCATTACGCCGCCCCTGCCTTGAAGAAGCTGCTGCCGGCACGCTGGACCTCAGGATCAACGAGGCACTTCTTGTTCTCGATGTGGTACTCGAACTCGCTCTTGAAGTGCTTGATGAAGCTGCGCACCGGGAAGGCCGCAGCATCGGCCAGCGCGCAAATGGTCTTGCCCATCATGTTGTCGGTCACCCGATTCAGCAGGTCGAGGTCTTCGGGACGGCCTGCGCCATGCTCGATGCGATGCACGACGCGGTAGAGCCAGCCGCTGCCCTCACGGCAGGGCGTGCACTGGCCGCAAGACTCTTCGTAGTAGAAGTAGGACAGACGCTCCAGCGCCTTGACCATGCAGACCGTTTCGTCCATGACGATCACCGCGCCGGAGCCCAGCATCGAGCCGGCCTTGGCGATCGAGTCGTAGTCCATGGTGCAATCCATCATGATGTCTGCAGGCAGCACCGGGGCCGATGAGCCGCCGGGGATCACCGCCTTGAGCTTGCGTCCGCCGCGCATG
>JAUXUK010000050.1 GCA_030680805.1 Sulfuritalea sp.
CAGCTCATCATCAACCGCGAATGGGGCGTGGCGAAGAACGAGAATCCGAACCAGGGCGCCTTCATCATCGAGGAGCTGACCGATCTGGTCGAAGAAGCGGTGATGAAGGAATTCGAAGCCATCGCCTCGCGCGGCGGCGTGCTAGGCGCCATGGAAACCGGCTACCAGCGCGGCAAGATCCAGGAAGAGTCGATGCACTACGAGCACAAGAAGCACGACGGCTCCTTCCCCATCATCGGCGTCAATACCTTCCTCAACCCGCACGGCTCCGGTGTCGCCGGCGAAATCGAGCTGGCGCGTTCGACCGAGGAGGAGAAGCAGTCGCAGCTGACCCGCCTCAATGATTTCCAGAAGCGCAATGCCGGCCAGGCCGGGGTTTCTCTGGCGAAATTGAAGCAGGCCGTGATCGACAACCAGAACGTGTTCGCGGTAATGATGGACGCGGTGCGCCATTGTTCGCTCGGGCAGATTTCGAAGGCTTTGTACGAAGTCGGCGGCCAGTACCGTCGCAGCATGTAATCAATCAGGGAGAAGCAGCAATGACAATCAGGACAGTAGGCATCATCGGCGCCGGCACCATGGGCAGCGGCATCGCTCAAGCCTGTGCGGTGGTGGGCATCGACGCGGTGATGCTGGATATCAACGAAGCGGCCGTGCAGAAGGGCATCGCCACGGTTTCCGGCAGCCTCGACCGGCTGGTCAAGAAAGAGAAGATGACGGCCGAGCAGAAGGCGGCGGCAATGGCGCGTATCAAGCCGACGACGCAGATGTCCGACATGAAGGGCGTCGACATCGTGATCGAGGCGGCGACGGAAAACGAAGGGCTGAAACTGAAGATTCTCAAGGAAGCTGAAGCCGTGATCGGCGCCGGCACCATCATCGCCAGCAACACCTCGTCGATTTCGATTACCCAGCTCGCCGCGGCCACGGCGCGCCCCGGCCAGTTCATCGGCATGCACTTCTTCAACCCGGTGCCGATGATGGCGCTGGTGGAATTGATCCGCGGCCTGCAGACCACGGACGAGACGCATGCAAAAGTCGAGGCCTTGGCCAAGGCGCTGGGCAAGACTCCGATCACGGTGAAGAACAATCCCGGCTTCGTCGTCAATCGCATCCTCTGCCCGATGATCAACGAGGCGATCTTCGTTTACGCCGAAGGCCTGGCGTCGGCCGAGGAGATCGACAACGGCATGAAGCTGGGCTGCAACCATCCCATCGGCCCGCTGGCGCTGGCCGACATGATCGGCCTCGACACCATGCTGGCGGTGATGAAGGTCTTCTACGAAGGCTTCAACGACTCGAAGTACCGCCCGGCGCCGCTGCTCAAGGAAATGGTCGCTGCGGGTTATCTGGGCCGCAAGACAGGGCGGGGGTTCTACCAGTACTAATTCGCCAGCAAAAACTCGGCGCTGGTGATACGGCGGTTGTTCGACCAAGACTGTTCGTCAGCCGCCGAAGCGGCGCAGGCCTTCCAGATCGATAACCGTGATCCCGCCGTATTCGGTGGTGAGGAAGCCTGCGTCCTGCAGCGTGTGCAATGCGCGATTGACCCGCTGGCGGGAGACTCCCGCCAGATAGCCGACTTCCTCCTGCGAGATGGAAATGCGGGCCTCCATGCCTGGCTGCAGTACCGGATGGAAGAGGGCGGCCATGGTGCGTGCGACACGTGCATCCACATCCAGCAGCCGTTCCGATTCGAGCAGGCCGATGAACAGCCCCAAGCGTTCGTTGATCTGGTGGATGATGAAGCGGTTGAAGCCGATGCTGTGATCCAGCAGCCAGTGGAAGGTCTCGCGCCGCATGCAGGCGACGCGGGTGTCGCGCAGGGCGACCACGTCATAGCGGCGCGGTTCGTCCTTCAGCATCGAGCCTTCGCCAAACCAGCCGCCGGCGGCAATGCCGGTGAAACTCGCGGTCTTGCCCGTGGCCCAGTCGCTGGACATCTTGGCCAGACCTTCAATCACGCCATGCCAATGGTCGACCGGCTCGCCTTTGTGGCAGACATAGCTGCCGGTGGGCACCAGGCGTTCGATGGTTCCGTCGCGCGCACGCTCGAAGTCGGCAGCGGACAGTGTCTGCGCCCAGCTTGTGCGGCGCAGCATATCTTCCAGCAAGATTGCGGTATTTTTCGAATTGTCAGGCACGCGACAATTATAGGCCGGAGAATCGCCTAGACTGAATGGTTGAAGCGGATCATCATCGCCGCAATGGATCGATCGCGTCGCAGAATGCGCGATACAAGCGGATCCGGATCGGTAGTGCTGGAGGAGAAAAAACGCATGGCTGTATCCCAATCGGAGCGGGCCCCAAACTCGCTCGATACTTTCCCCCGTCTGTTGCTGAATCACGCGGTGACGCGAGGCGATCGTCCGGCAACACGCGAGAAATATCTCGGCATCTGGCAGACCTGGAACTGGAGCCAGGTGGCCGAAGAAGTCCGTGCGATGGCCTGCGGCCTGGCGGAACTGGGTTTCAAGCGCGGCGACAACCTGGCCATCATTGGCGATAACCGCCCGCGTTTGTACTGGGCGATGTGCGCCGCGCAAATGCTGGGTGGCGTCCCGGTGCCGATGTATCAGGATGCGGTGTCGGCGGAAATGGTGTTTGTGTTGACCGATGGCGAGATTCGCTTTGCCATCGTCGAGGACCAGGAGCAGGTCGACAAGCTGCTCGAAATCAAGGGCCAATGCCCCAGCCTGCAACACATCCTGTACGACGACCCGCGCGGCATGCGCCATTACACGCAGACCGATCTGCAGGGTCTCGATGAAGTGATTGCCATGGGGCGCATCCATGACAAGAACCAGCCGGACTTCATTCCCGCTGAAATCGCCAAGGGCAGCACCAAAGATGTCGCCGTGATGCTCTACACCTCGGGCACCACGGGCAAGCCCAAGGGCGTCTGCCAGACCCACGAAACCTTCATCGCCGCCGCGACCAGCGGTGTCGACTTCGATCATCTCACCGCGCAGGAAGACATCCTGTCCTACCTGCCGATGGCTTGGGTGGGCGACCACCTGTTCTCCTATGCGCAGGCAATGGTGGCCGGCTTCACCATCAACTGCCCCGAGTCCGGCGACACGGTGATGACTGACCTGCGCGAGATCGGGCCGACTTACTACTTCGCACCGCCACGGGTGTTCGAGAATCTGCTGACCACGGTGATGATCCGCATGGAGGATGCCAGCGCGATGAAGCGCAGCATGTTCCACTACTTCATGTCGGTCGCCAAGCGCTGCGGTTCGGACATCCTCGACGCCAAGTCCGGTGTATCCACCGCTGACCGCCTGCTCTATGCGCTGGGCAACGTCCTGATTTATGGCCCGTTGCGCAACGTGCTCGGCATGAGCCGTATTCGCGTCGCCTACACGGCGGGCGCCGCCATCGGTCCGGACCTGTTCCGCTTCTACCGCTCGATCGGCGTCAATCTCAAGCAGTTGTACGGCGCCACCGAGACCTGCGCCGCGGTTTGCCTGCAGCCGGACCGCGAGATCAAGTTCGACAGCGTCGGCAAGCCGGCGCCCGGCGTCGAGGTGAAGATTTCCGCTGACGGCGAGGTGCTGGTGCGCGGCAAACTCCTGCTCAAGGAATACTACAAGCGTCCGGACGCAACGGCGGAGGTGATGGATGCCGAAGGCTGGTTCCATACCGGCGACGCCGGCTTCTTCGACGAGGACGGTCACCTCAAGATCATCGACCGCGCCAAGGACGTCGGCAAGCTGTCCAACGCCGCGATATTCGCGCCGAACTATATCGAGAACAAGCTCAAGTTCTTCCCTCATATCAAGGAGGCGGTGTGCTTCGGCCACGACCGCGACATGGTCTGCGCCTTCGTCAACATCGATATCGGCGCGGTCGGCAACTGGGCGGAACGACGCGGCCTGCCGTATTCCGGCTACACCGACCTGGCCGGCAAGCCCGAAGTGCTCGAGCTGATTCGTGAATGTGTCGAGCAGGTCAATGCCGACCTGTCGCACGACGCGATGGTGGCCGAGACCCAGATCCATCGCTTCATGGTGCTGCACAAGGAACTCGATCCGGACGACGATGAACTGACCCGCACCCGGAAAGTGCGGCGCGGCTTTGTCGCGGAAAAGTACGGCGTGTTGATCGATGCCCTATACACCGGCAAGACCTCGCAGTTCATCGAGACCCAGGTCAAGTTCGAGGACGGCCGCACCGGCAAGGTGTCGGCCGACCTCAAGATTTGCGAAGTGAAGACCTTTCCCGTGATGAAGAAGGCCGCCTGAGATGAGTGGACGCAAATTCGGCGAGGTGATCCTCGACCTCAAGAACATCAGCCTCAGCTTCGGCGGCGTCAAGGCCCTGCAGGACATTTCCTTCAATGTCCTGGAGCATGAGGTCCGCGCCATCATCGGCCCCAACGGCGCCGGCAAGAGCTCGATGCTGAACGTGATCAATGGCGTCTATCGTCCGCAGCAGGGCGATATCATCCTGCGCGGCGAGCACCATGCCAACATGGATTCCTACGGCGCGGCCAAGGCCGGACTGGCGCGCACCTTCCAGAACATCGCCCTGTTCAAGGGCATGTCGGTGCTGGACAACATCATGACTGGGCGCAACCTGAAGATGAAGGCCAACATGCTGCAGCAGGCCTTCTGGTTCGGTCCGGCGATGCGCGAGGAACTCGAGCATCGCGCCAAGGTCGAGGAGATCATCGACTTCCTCGAAATCCAGCACATCCGAAAGACGCCCGTGGGACGCCTGCCCTACGGCCTGCAGAAGCGCGTCGACCTGGCGCGCGCCCTGGCGATGGAGCCGCAGATCCTGCTGCTCGACGAGCCGATGGCCGGCATGAACGTCGAAGAAAAGCAGGACATGTGCCGCTTCATCCTCGACGTCAATGACCAGTTCGGCACCACTATCGTATTGATCGAGCACGACATGGGCGTGGTGATGGATATTTCCGACCGCGTCGTGGTGCTCGACTACGGCAAGAAGATCGGCGACGGCACGCCGGACGAAGTCCGCGCCAACCCGGACGTAATAAGCGCGTACCTAGGCGCGAGTCACTGAGGAATCTGAACCATGGCATTTTTCCTGGAAACCCTGCTCGGCGGCTTGATGAGCGGCATGCTTTATTCGCTGGTGGCGCTGGGCTTCGTGCTGATCTTCAAGGCGTCCGGCGTGTTCAATTTTGCCCAGGGCGCGATGGTGCTGTTCGCCGCGCTGGCCATGGCGCGCTTTTCCGAGTGGATTCCGCGCTGGCTGGGCATGGAGAACCTGTTCATGGCCAATGTGCTGGCCTTTGCCGTCGCCGTGGCAATCATGTTCGTCGTCGCATGGCTGATCGAGCGGTTGGCTTTGCGCTATCTGGTCAACCAGGAAGGTGCGACCCTGCTGATGGCCACGCTGGGCATCGCCTACATCCTCGACGGCATCGGTCAGACCATCTTCGGCAGCGCCATCTACAAAATTGACGTCGGCATGCCCAAGGAACCGGTGATGATGCTGGAAAGCGTCTTCGAGGGCGGCATCCTGATCAACAAGGAAGACTTCATCGCCGCGCTGATCGCGGCCCTGCTGGTGATCTCGCTGTCGATATTCTTCCAGAAGACCGCTACCGGCCGGGCGCTGCGAGCGGTGGCGGACGATCATCAGGCGGCACAGTCGATCGGCATTCCACTGGGCAGGATCTGGGTCATTGTCTGGTGTGTTGCCGGCATCACGGCGCTGGTGGCCGGCATCATCTGGGGCTCCAAGCTGGGCGTCCAGTTTTCGCTGTCGACCATTGCGCTGCGCGCCTTGCCGGTAGTGATTCTCGGCGGATTGACCTCGGTCCCGGGCGCCATCATCGGCGGCCTGATCATCGGCGTCGGCGAGAAGTTGTCCGAGGTCTATCTCGGCCCCTACGTCGGTGGTGGCATCGAGATCTGGTTTGCCTACATGCTGGCACTGGTCTTCCTCCTGTTCAGGCCGCAAGGTTTGTTCGGCGAAAAAATTATTGATCGGGTATGAACATGAACAATTATTTTTCAGTGCAGGCTAACGTGCGCAGCACGTTAAGCGTAGCGGCCGGAACTAGAACAGCGTTTATTTGCGTTTGACACGAGGGACGACGAACAATGTTCTATAGAGAAAACGGTCAGTTCAAGACCTCGTACAATGCCGATCAGCAGGTCTTCGCCATTCCGCAGGATCGCTGGGCGATTCTCGCCCTCGTACTCTTCGCCTTCGTCGGCGTACCGATGCTGGTGGACGAGTACATGTTCCGCGCCATCCTGGTGCCCTTCCTGATCCTGTCGCTGGCGGCCTTGGGCGTGAATATCCTGGTCGGCTACTGCGGGCAGATCACCCTCGGTGCCGGGGCATCGATGGCGGTGGGGGCCTACGCCGCCTACAATTTCCTGATCCGCGTCGACGGCATGCCGGCACTGGCGGCGATCCTGCTGGGCGGCGTGATGGCGGCCGCCGTGGGCATCGTGTTCGGTGCGCCGAGCCTGCGCGTACGCGGCTTGTATCTCGCGGTGGCGACACTGGCGGCCCAGTTTTTCTGGGATTGGGCGTTCCTGCGAATCAAATGGTTTACCAACAATTCGTCATCAGGATCGGTGTCGGTGGCGGACATCAATCTGCTGGGCTGGACCATCAGTTCGCCGGTCGACAAGTATCTTTTCTGCCTGGGCATCCTGGTGGCTTTCAGCCTCATGGCGAAAAACCTGGTGCGTGGCAACATGGGCCGGCAATGGATGGCGATTCGCGACATGGACGTGGCGGCAACCGTGATCGGCATCCGTCCGATATACGCCAAGCTCACCGCCTTCGCCGTCAGTTCGTTTTATCTTGGGGTGGCCGGCGCCCTCTGGGGCATGGTCCACCTCGGTTCCTGGGAGCCGGCGGCGTTTTCGATCGACCGCTCCCTGCAGCTGCTGTTCATGGTCATCATCGGCGGCATGGGCGCGATTTCCGGCAGTTTTTTCGGCGCCGCCTTCATCGTGATCCTGCCCATCTTCCTGAACCAGATGCTGCCGCTGGTGGGTAGCCTGTTCGGCTTGGAGGTATCGGTCGCGCTGGTGTCCCACGTCGAATTCATCATCTTCGGTTCGCTGATCGTCTTTTTCCTGATCGTCGAGCCTCACGGAATCGCGCGCCTGTGGGCCACGGGTCGCGAAAAACTGCGCTTGTGGCCCTTCCCGCACTGAACGTCGCGGCAGGTTTCGGATCAAACAGGTTCCAGGTTCCGCACGTGTAACACTAATTAATCCAAGAGGAGACAACATGAAACTACGCAAACTCGCCGTCGCCGCTTCGCTTTCCGCGATCGGCCTGTCCGCTGCACTCACCACTCCGGCATATGCCGCCGAAGAGCAGTTCTTCCCGGTGCTGGCCTATCGCACCGGCGCCTATGCGCCCAACGGTGCGCCTTGGGCCAACGGCTTCGTCGACTACATGAAGCTGACCAATGCGCGTGGCGGCGTCAATGGCGTCAAGATGATCTGGGAAGAATGCGAAACCGGCTACGCCACCGACCGCGGTGTCGAGTGCTACGAGCGCCTGAAAGGCAAGCACGGCGGTGCCACGGCGGTCCAGCCGTTGTCCACCGGCATCACCTTCGCCCTGACGGAAAAGGCCCCGGTCGACAAGATCCCCGTGATCACCGCCGGCTACGGCCGTAGCGAGTCGCAGAACGGCGCCGTCTTCGGCTGGAACTTCCCGCTGGTCGGCACCTACTGGATGGGCGCCGACGTGCTGGTTCAGCATCTTGCCAAGAAGGAAGGCGGCTTCGACAAACTGAAGGGCAAGAAGATTACGCTGGTCTACCATGACAGCCCCTACGGCAAGGAGCCGATCGCCCTGCTGCAGGAGCGCGCCAAGATGCACGGCTTCGACCTGTCGCTGCTGCCGGTCGCCCACCCGGGCGTCGAGCAAAAGGCCACCTGGTTGCAGATTCGCCAGAACAAGCCTGACTATGTACTCCTGTGGGGCTGGGGCGTGATGAACTCGACCTCGATCAAGGAAGCCCAGGCCACCGGCTACCCGCGCGAAAAGATGTATGGCATTTGGTGGGCGGGTGCCGAACCGGACGTGAAGGACGTCGGCGACGGCGCCAAGGGCTACAACGCCCTGGCCATGCAGCACGGCGCCGAGCCGGGCTCCAAGGTGGTCAAGGAAGTCCTCGAGAAGCTGCATGGCAAGGGTCAGGGTACCGGTCCGAAGGAAGAAGTCGGCCAGGTGCTCTACATGCGCGGCCTGATCTCGTCGATGCTGCAGGTCGAAGCGGTGCGCGTAGCGCAGAGTCGTTACGGCAAAGGCAAGCGCATTACCGGCGAGCAGATGCGCTGGGGTCTGGAGAACCTCGACCTCGACCAGAAGGCGCTGGACGGGATGGGCTTCGCCGGCGTGATGCGCCCGGTGAAGACGTCCTGCCTCGACCACATGGGTTCGGCCTGGGCGCGGGTTCACACCTGGGACGGCAATAAGTGGAACTTCACCTCCGACTGGTACCAGGGTGACGAGAAGGTGCTGCGCCCGATGGTGATGCTGGCCTCGGCCAAGTACGCGGAAGAAAAGAAGATCACGCCGCGCACGCCGGAAGACTGCAAGAAGTAAGCTGAACCGGATGGCAGGGGGCGGCATTCCCGTTCCCTGCCTTCTGTCTTCTGTTCCATGAAAGAGCACATGACTACTGCCAACATCCTTCTCAACGTCAATAGCATCGAGGTGATCTACAACCATGTCATCCTCGTGCTGAAGGGCGTCTCGCTGTCCGTGCCACAAGGCAGCATCGTGGCCCTGCTTGGCGGCAATGGAGCCGGCAAGACCACCACCCTGCGTGCTGTCAGCAATCTGCTGCATGGCGAACGCGGCGCGGTGACCAAAGGGTCGATCGAGTGTCGCGGCGAACGGATCGAGGCGCTGACGCCGGCCGATCTGGTCAAGCGCGGCGTGGTTCAGGTCATGGAAGGACGCCATTGCTTCGGCCACCTGACCATTGAAGAAAACCTGATGACCGGCAGCTATACGCGCAGCGACGGCAAGGCCGCCGTGGCGCAAACGCTGGAAAAGGTTTACAACTATTTCCCCCGCCTGAAGGAGCGGCGCAGCAGCCAGGCGGCCTATACCTCGGGCGGTGAGCAGCAGATGTGCGCCATCGGGCGCGCACTGATGGCCAATCCGACCATGGTGCTGCTCGACGAGCCTTCGATGGGTTTGGCGCCGCAAATTGTCGACGAGGTTTTTGGCATCGTCAAGGATCTGAACCAGCGGGAGAAGGTCACTTTTCTTCTGGCCGAACAGAACACCAACATGGCGCTGCGTTATGCGGACTTCGGCTACATCCTCGAGAATGGCCGCGTGGTCATGGAGGGCGCCGCTAAAGAACTGGCTACCAACGAGGACGTCAAGGAGTTCTACCTCGGCATTTCTTCGGGGGAGCGCAAGAGCTTCCGCGAGTCGAAGCATTATCGCCGCCGCAAGCGCTGGCTCGCTTAATCGGCCGCAGATCGCGCCGCATGGCGGCGTTGCTCGGCGGCTTGTTTAGCGTTGCTAAACGGCGCCACCTCGCGCCTTGCCCTGCGCCACGCTTTGCGGCCTCACCAACCTTTGGATCAACGTGACATGTCGACGTATTTTGACGCCCTCGAAACCCGTTCCGCCGACGAACGAAAGTCGGCGCTGGCGATACGGCTGCCGCAGCAGATTGCGCATGCCAAGGCCAATACCGCCTGGTTCGCGGAGTCGTTGAAGCAGGTCGATGCGGCATCGATCACCTCGACGGCTGCCCTCGCGGCCCTGCCCGTGGTGCGCAAGAGCGACCTGATCGAGTTGCAGAAGACACAGCGGCCGTTCGGCGGTCTGGCGGCTTCGCATTGGGGCAAGCTCGGGCGCGTGTTTTCCTCGCCCGGCCCGATCTACGAACCGGAAGGCCGCAGCGCGGACTACTGGCGCACGGCGCGCGCGCTTTACGCGGCGGGCTTCCGCGCCGGCGACCTGGTGCACAACAGTTTCTCCTATCACATGACGCCTGGCGCCTGGATTCTCGAGGCGGGTGCGCAGGCGCTGGGCTGCACGGTGTTCCCGGCCGGTGTCGGCCAGACCGAGCAGCAGGTGGCGGCGATGGCTGACCTGCAGCCCAACGGCTACGTCGGCACACCCTCCTTCCTGCGCATCCTGCTGGAAAAGGCCGATGAGTTGGACATCAAACTGCCGTCGCTGACCAAGGCGCTGGTTTCCGGCGAAGCCTTTCTGCCGCCGGTGCGCGACGCCCTGCTGGCGCGCGGCATTGCCGGTTACCAGGCCTACGCCACGGCCGAGCTGGGCGTGATCGCCTATGAAACCGAAGCCCGCGAAGGGCTGGTGATCGACGAAGGCGTGCTGGTCGAGATCGTGCGCCCCGGCACGGGGGATCCCGTTGCCGAAGGCGAGGTCGGCGAAGTGGTGGTGACCACCTTCAACAGCGACTATCCACTGATCCGCTTCGGCACCGGCGACCTTTCAGCTTTCTTGCCCGGCGGTTCACCTTGCGGTCGCACCAACATGCGCATCAAGGGATGGATGGGACGCGCCGATCAGACCACCAAGATCAAGGGCATGTTCGTGCATCCGGAGCAGGTGGCCGCCGTAATCAAACGCCACCCCGAGGTCTGCCGCGCACGGCTGGTGGTGACCAATCCGGACAGCAGCGACCTGATGACCCTGAACTGCGAAGTCGGGCTGAATCGCAGCGAGAGCCTGGAAAAGAGTATTGCGGACAGTGTCCGTGATGTCACAAAACTGCGCGCCGAGGTAAGACTGGTGGCAGTCGACAGCCTGCCGAATGACGGCAAGGTAATCGAAGACGCCAGGAAATATGACTGATTCCGTTTCTGGATCATCCGTGACTTTGTCGACGTCACCTTGCCGTGCTATTCGCACTGTCTGCGGCTCGTCTTCGCGTCACAAATGATCCAGAAACGGAATATTGGCGCGGGACCGCTTGCCGGTCTGCGCATTCTCGATCTCACCCGGCTTTTGCCGGGTCCGGTGGCGACCATGCATCTGGCCGATCTGGGCGCCGAGGTGATCAAGATCGAGGATACCGGCGCCGGCGACTATGCCCGCGCCATGGGTCCGGGCGAACGCGCGGCGGATGGAAAGCGCGGCGACAGCCTGTTTTTTCGGATGGTCAATCGCAACAAGAAAAGTCTGCGCCTGGACCTGAAGCAGGCGGCCGGTGTTGAGGTTTTCATGCGCCTGGCAAAAGATGCCGACGTGATTTTCGAGAGCTTTCGCCCCGGCGTGGTGGATAAGCTGGGGATCGGTTACGAAACAGTGCGACTGATCAATCCGCGAATTGTCTATTGCGCGATTACCGGTTACGGGCAGACCGGTCCATGGGCCGAGCTCGCCGGCCACGACATCAACTACCTCGCCACGGCAGGCCTGCTCGACCAGATCGGCAGTCACGACGGCAAGGCCAGCGGCCCGCCGGCAATCCCCAATCTGCAGGTGGGCGACCTGCTCGGTGGAGCGCTTACTCCCCTGTTGGGCGTTCTTGCCGCGGTGATCGGTGCCAAATCGAGCGGGCAGGGCAGTCATGTCGATGTGGCCATGACCGACGCCGTGCTGGCCCATACCATTTTCCCGCTGGCGACCGCGCAGATGTATGGAAAGCCGGCGCCGCGCGGTGCAGACTTGCTGACCGGGGGCGTGCCCTGCTATGGCGTGTATCGCACCGCCGATGACCGTTATCTCGCCGTTGGCGCCCTCGAACCGAAGTTCTGGCAGGCCGTGTGCGAGGCTATCGAGCGTCCCGACCTGGCTCCCTTCGGCCTTGCCACCGGAGCCGAAGGGCGGCGCGTCAAGACCGAGTTGGCGAGCTTGCTCGCCTCGCATCCTCTCGCGCATTGGCAGCCGATCTTCGCGGCGGCGGACTGTTGCGTCACTCCGATTTTGCGCATCGACGAAGCGATCGCGCATCCACAAGTTGTCGCCCGCGAAATGGTGGTCGAGGTCGGCGGCGCCAAACAGTACGCGCCGCCCTTCAAGCTCTCGGCCTGGCCCTGGGCCAACCCAAGTCCGGCTCCCGCTGCGGGGGCCGACAGCGCCGCTGTGCTCGCCGCCGCGGGTTTTGCCGACGCGGACATAGCGGCCTTGCGCAGCTCCGGAGTAATTTAGACGGCCGATGCATGTCGAATCCGCCGTCGCCCTTGCCCTGCTTCCCGATTTTGCCCTGATCCTGCTCGGCGCCGGTTTGCGCCGTGTGCTGCATCTTGGTGACCATTTCTGGAACGGGCTGGAGAAGCTGGTTTATTACGTCCTGTTCCCGGCACTGCTATTCAGCGGGCTGGTGAAAACGCGCATCGACTGGGCGGTTGCCGCGCCCATGATTGGCGTTGCCGCAGGGGCCTTGTGGACCGGCATGCTGCTGGGACTCGCTGCGCGGCTGTTCCCCATTTCCCCGATTTCCTTTGCCTCGCAGTACCAATGCGCCTTTCGCTTCAACTCCTACATCGGTCTGGCGGTCGCCGGAACGCTGTACGGCGTTCCCGGCATCGCTGCCATGGGGATAGTGGTGGGTCTCATGGTGCCTCAGGCGAATACCGCGGCGGTGTGGATGCTGGCGCGCCATGGTGAGAGAGGCGTCTGGCGCGAACTGGCGAAGAATCCGCTGATCCTGGCGACGCTGGCCGGCGTCGCTGCCAACCTGGCAGGCATTGAGCCGCCCACTGTTTTGTTGCACTTTCTCGGGCGCCTGGCTGAGGCGGCGATCGCACTGGGTCTGCTGGCGGTCGGTGCGGGTCTGCGCCTAGTCGGCGCTGATAAGGCGTCCGCGCAGCAGGGCGGTCGAGCAAAGTACGCTCTCCTCGCCGCTGCCGATGGTGGTGCGGCGACGCACTCCGCTGCAGGCTACCTGCTGGTTGTAAAACTGGCCGCCATGCCGGCGATGGCCCTGTTGCTGATCCGCTGGTTCGGTCTGACCGGCATCCACGCCGATATTGCGCTGATTTTTGCGGCCCTGCCGGCCTCAAGCTCGGCTTATATTCTTGCGCAGCGCATGGGTGGTGATGGCCCGCGTGTCGCGTGGCTGATTTCGGCCAGCACCCTGATCGGTATGCTGAGTCTGCCTGCCTGGCTTTCCTTGCGGTGACCTACTTGGCCTTCGGTGGAGCCTGATCGGCCGCCGCGGAGGCGCCAGTAGCATCGGCGGCCGCTGTCTGGGCTGCGTTCTGCATGAAGTTCCACGGCCACAGTGTCGGATTGGCGAATGGATTGGCATTGGCGTCGGGGTTGCTCGCTGACTGGCTGATGGCCTGCAGCGCCGCCAATGTCGCACACTGCATCTCCAGCCCCTGAATGGTCATCTGCAGCATGCCGAGATTGGTCTTGAGCCAGCCCTCGACCGCCTTGAGGTCGGCAATCCGCTTCTCGAGTTCGTTGGTGTCCAGCGTCGGCGTAACCAGGCCCGGCAACGGCATGCCGGTATTGCCCCACAGCGACTTCAGAAACTCCATCGGATCAGACGGTGTCGTGCTCATGGCGATAGCTCCCGGGAATGTGGACTGATCTTACCGCAGTGCCGCCATCCGCGCTAAACTGCCCGTTGTCATATCCGGAACCGACCTGCAGGGGAACGCTATGCTCAAACTATTGGTGGTCGAAGACCACGCGTTGGTGCGCGAGGGATTGCTGGCGACGCTGAAGAACCTCGGCGCGGAAACCCGGACCTTCGGCGTGCCGGATGCGAATGCGGCGATTGGCGTGCTGGAGAGCGAGGACATCGACATGATGATCCTCGACCTGATGCTGCCGGGGACCAAGGGCCAGACCTTCCTGCCGGTGGTGCGGCGACGTTTCCCGACGGTCCCGGTGGTCATCCTCTCCGCGCTGGATGATGCCGACACCGTTTCCCGAGTGATGAAGGCCGGTGCGTCCGGATTTGTTTCCAAGTCTGGATCGAGCGCCGAACTGCTGGAGGCCTTGCGGGCGGTGTTGTCAGGCGAAATCTATCTGCCGCCCAAACTGAGGGAGCTGACAAATCGCAGCGAAACCGCCCATGGTGAAGGCAAGCTGCTGGCGCAGCGTTTCGGATTGACTGCTGCGCAGGCGCGAGTCCTGGAACTGCTGGCGGAGGGGAGCAGCAACCGTCAGATCGGCGAGCTGCTGGGCTTGACCGAGGGGACGGTGAAAATACATGTCTCGGCCATCATGAAGGCCATGGGCGTGAACAACCGCTCCGAGGCCGCCTTGATGGTGAGTCGCAAGCGCCGCCAGAACTGACGCTGGCTTTGCCCGCCTTCGCTCTGCGTGACGGGGATTCTCCTTCGGGGGCCGGGCTTTGCCCGCCTGGGCTTCCCCTCCGGGGGCAGGCGAATTCCGCTTTATGTCCCGCGAGGGACGGTATCCACCCGGACGCGGGACGGCGTCAGGCCGCCATTGCCATGGCCGGGGCATGGCCCGAGGCAGGCCGTACCGCTGCATCTTCCTCAACAAGATCCTCGTCGTCCTCAAAGGATATCTGCAGGAGATCGAGTACCTGACGAGCGATGCCGCGGCTGGCGTTGGCCAGCGGCGAAGGCAGGCTGCCCGGAATGGTTTTCTGCAGCAACTGCTTGCTGGCGGAAAGCGTCGCCACCGGTGAAAGAATCCGGTCACGGAAGCGGACCAGGAATTCATCAACGGTTTTTTCCGCCGTGTCGCGCTGCCAGACATTGGTCGGCCACTGCGACGGCACGGCGTAGGCGCGGGGGAACATTTCCAGGTCGCGGATGACAGTGCGGATGTCCTCGTGCGAGTCGCGGAACGGCAGCAGCACCAGATCGGCGACGCTGTAGAGGTTGTGATCCATCTCGGTGCGGTTGCCGCCGCCGTCGATCACGCCCATCCATGATTTGAGCGAACGAATCTTGCTGGTCACCTTGGTCAGCGCCTCGCGTGAACGTGCGTCGGCCACCAGGTAGCGGCGCCCGGCCGGGTCCAGCGGCTCGCGGCAGCTGTCGGTGAGCACGCAAACCGAGCGTTGCCCGAGCAAGCCCATGCCTTGGCACAGCATGTGGGAAATCGTGGTCTTGCCGGTGCCGCCCTTGTTGCCGATGACGCAGATGATGTCTGCCATGCCTGACTCCTGGTCGAACCCGGTGTGCATCCGGGGTCTGTGTGAGCAGGATTATTGGCCATCGGCGACTGCTTCGATGGCCGAAATTGCGAGGCAATCGCCGCGTTTATGTCCCGGTCCCTCCGGGCCGGGACGGTATCCTAGCGATATGTCCGAGTCCCCAAACCGGGACGGTAGCAGTAGAGGCGGGTCTGCCGGCCATCGGTAACCGTGACGGTACTTTCGGGCTGGATATTGGGTACGGCAAAGCTGTTACTGACCAGTCGCGCGTCGGCCTTCATTTCAGCCCTGGCTTTGGCCCAGAGCCCTTGCATCGGGATCGGCGAAAGAAAGGCATAGACCAGCGCGTAGTCGCCCAGGGGGTGCGACCAGAAGTCGCCGAACCGGATCTGGACGTTGGGCAGGCCTCGGCAAGCGAGCCGGGCCCAAGCCCAGGTCAGGGGTGCGTGCTCGAAGCCGACGAAACGGCAATCAGGCCGTGCTAGCGCCAGACGGCGCAGCAGGCCGCCGTCCCCGCAGCCAAGATCGATTGCCGCGCATGGCGCGGCCGGGAGCAATTTGAGCAAAGCCTCACTGGACGCCGTATTGGTCAGGTAGAGCGGTACCCGGCTGCGGTCGGTACGCCAGAAGACCAGCAGCAGCACGATGAAACCTGCCAGCCAGACCCAGGAAGGGAGCCCCAACCCGAGTGCCAGCACGGCCAGCGGCATGAATCCGAGATGGATCGGCAGCCACCAGACGGGATCGCGCAACAGGTAGCTGACCACTGCTGCGCATGATCCCTGTGTGGCCGCCAGCGCCAGCGGCTGCGTGAGCAGGATTGGGAATAGCAGGGCCAGCCCGCCCGTCAGCAGCGCGCCGAGCATCTGGCAGGCCGCCGCATGCTGCAGCGGCGGCCGGGGCGGGTGATGCGTCGTCAAGTCAGCCCAAGCCGGGCGCGCAAGGCGTCTCGTTCCGGCATCACCGCATCCATGCTGCGTCGCTTGACATGACCGAAGCCGCGAATCTTCTCCGGCAGTTGGGCGAGGGCAATGGCGTCGCCCAGCGTGGCTCGATCCAGCTTGCCCAGCAGGCCGTCGAGATCGGTTTCGTAGTCGGCCAGCAGGGATCGCTCCAGACGCCGCTCTTCGCTGCGGCCAAAATAATCCCAGCGCGAGCCGCGATAGCGACGGGCCTTTGCCAGCCATTTGAATGCCGTCAGCATCCAGGGGCCGAAGGCCATCTTTTTCACCCTGCCGGTTTTCGGATCCGGGCGGGCCAGCAGCGGCGGCGCCAGATGAAAACTCAGGGTGTAATCGCCGTCAAAGCGTTCGCCAATTTTCTGAAGAAAGTCGGTTTCCGCATACAGCCGCGCCACTTCATACTCATCCTTGATCGCCATCAGCTTGAACAGGTTGTGCGCTACGGTTTCGGTCAGCTGCGATGAATTGATGGCAGCTTCCGCTGCGCGAACCCTGTTTACTTGACTCCGATAGCGCTCAGCGTAGGCGGCATCCTGATACTCGGTAAGAAAGGCCGCGCGCTTCGCGATCAACTCGTCGAGGGTCGGCGCTGGCTTCACGGTGACTTGCGGGCGGGCATAAGCCGCGACTGCCGCCGGATCGTGTGCAGCGCGCCGGCCCCAGAGAAAGGCGGCACGACTCATGGCGATTGCCGTGCCGTTGAGTTCGATGGCGCGATCAATGGCGTCCCAGGATATCGGCACCATGCCCAGCTGCCAGGCATAGCCGAGCAGGAACAGGTTGCTGCCGATTGAGTCCCCCAGTAGCCGCAAGGCGAGGTCCGAGGCATCGACAAAATGCGCCGCGCCGGAGCCGACGGTGTCAGAGACCACGGCCTGCATGCGCGCCAGCGGAAACTGCCAGTCCGGATTGCGCGTGAAATCGGCGGTCGGGGTTTCCGCGCAGTTCACCACCACGCGGGTGCGATCCGTCCGCATCCGCGTCAGCGCGTCGGGCGACGCGGTGACGATGACATCGCCGCCAATTACCGCGTCAGCTTCGCCGGTCGCCACGCGTACCGCATGAATGGCCTCCGGGTCATCGCAGATGCGCACATGGGAAAACACCGCGCCGCCTTTTTGCGCCAGCCCTGTCATGTCGAGCACGGTGACACCCTTGCCATCGATGTGCGCCGCCATGCCGATCAGGGCGCCGATGGTGACCACGCCGGTGCCGCCGACGCCGGTGATCAGGATGCCGTAGGGATGGGCTGTCGACGAAAAAGTCGGCGCTGGCGGTACGGCGAATGCATCGCCGCCGCTGCCTGAGCCTGCGAGGCCGCGACCCTTCTTCACGCCGCCGCCGAGCACCGAAACGAAACTCGGGCAGAAACCCTTCTCGCACGAATAGTCCTTGTTGCAGGCGGATTGGTCGATGGCGCGCTTGCGCCCGAACTCGGTTTCCACCGGCACCACGGCGAGGCAGTTGGACTGCACGCCGCAATCGCCGCAGCCTTCGCACACGGCTTCGTTGATGAACAGGCGGCGCGGCGGATCGATCATCTTGCCGCGTTTGCGGCGGCGGCGCTTTTCGGCGGCGCAGGTCTGGTCGTAGATGATGGCCGAGACGCCGGGGCATTCGCGCATTTCGCGCTGGATCGCATCCAGTTCGTCGCGATGCCGCATCGGCACGCCGTGGGGCAGATCTGCCGGGCCGTAGGCGCGCTCATTTCCGTAATTGGTGCCATCGGTGACGATGACGACGTGATGCACGCCTTCCGCATGCAGTTGGCGGGCGATCTGCGGCACCGTCAGGTTGCCGTCCACCGGCTGGCCACCCGTCATGGCCACGGCATCGTTGTAGAGGATCTTGTAGGTGGCATTGACACCTGACGCAACGGCAGCGCGAATCGCCAGCGAACCGGAATGAAAGTAGGTGCCATCGCCGAGATTGACGAAAACGTGGCGCTGCTCGGTGAAGGGCGCCTGCCCCATCCAGGCCGCGCCTTCGCCGCCCATGTGGGAATAGGTGGTCGTGGAACGGTTCATCCACAGCACCATGAAATGGCAGCCGATGCCGGCCAGCGCGCGCGAGCCTTCCGGCACGCAGGTCGAGGTGTTGTGCGGGCAGCCCGGACAGAAGTAGGGTGTGCGCGCCACCTGGATCACCGGTGCGGCGGAGCGCTCCTTCGCTTCTATCACGGCCAGCCGTTCGCGTATGCGCGGCGAGGTGAAGTGGCGGCCGATGCGGTCGGCGATGACACGTGCGATCTGTGCGGGAGAGAGTTCGCCCGAGGCCGGCAGCAGCCAGCGGCCATTGGGCAGCGCCCATTCGCCCTTCTCGTCGAATTTTCCGATCACGCGCGGGCGCACGTCCTCGCGCCAGTTGTAGAGTTCTTCCTTGAGCTGATACTCGATCAACTGGCGCTTTTCCTCGACCACCAGGATTTCTTCCAGCCCTTCGGCGAAACGGCGAACGCCGTCCGACTCGAGCGGCCAGACCATGCCGATCTTGTAGAGCCGGATGCCGATTTCGGCGGCCAGCGCGTCGTCAATGCCGAGGTCGTCGAAGGCCTGACGCACGTCGAGATAGGATTTCCCGGTGGTGATGATGCCCAACCTGGGATTGGGCGCGTCGATCACGACCTGGTTCAGCTTGTTGGCGCGGCAATAGGCCAGCGCCGCGTAGAGTTTGTGGTCGAGCAGTCGGGCTTCCTGCAGCAGGCGATCATCGGGCCAGCGGATGTTGAGGCCGCCTGCCGGCAAGGCGTAATCGTCGGGCAGGACGATGCGCACGCGGTCCTGCGAAATGTCGACGGATGCCGAGGATTCAACGGTGTCGGCGACCGCCTTGAAGCCGACCCAACAGCCGGAATACCGGCTCATCGCCCAGCCATGCAGGCCGAGGTCGAGATAGTCCTGCACGCCGGCGGGTACCAGCACCGGCATCATCGCGGCCTTGAATGCATGTTCCGACTGGTGCGCCACGGTGGATGACCGCGCAGCGTGATCGTCGCCGGCTATGGCCAATACTCCGCCGTGCTTCCAGGTGCCGGCGGAATTGGCGTGCTTGAAGACGTCGCCGCAGCGGTCTACGCCCGGCCCCTTGCCGTACCACATGCCGAATACGCCGTCATGTTTGGCGCCCGGCGACAGGTTGACCTGCTGCGTGCCCCACAGGGCCGTGGCGGCGAGATCCTCATTGATCCCCGGCTGGAACACGACATGGTTTTGCGCCAGGTGCTGCTTGGCTTTCCACAGCGCCTGATCGAGGCCACCGAGCGGCGAGCCGCGATAACCCGAGACGTAGCCGGCGGTATTCAGCCCGGCCGAGGCGTCGCGCTGGTGCTGCAGCAGCAGCAGTCGAACCAGGGCTTGGGTGCCGGTCAGAAATACCCGGCCTGAGGCGAGGGCGTATTTGTCCTCGAGGGTGATGTTGCGCAGAGGCGCGTTCATGAGGCTGCTCCTGAATCTTGTTGGACGTCGGATGTTGGGGATGCGACGGCTTTGTGGGCCGCGCATCGTGCCTTGCCGCCCCGGATCAGGGCGGCGGCAGAATCTTACCCGGATTCAGGATGTTGTCGGGGTCGATTGCACGTTTGATCGCCCGCATTACGTCGATGGCAACTTCGCCGTGTTCAAGAGTCATGTAGCCCTGTTTGCCGATGCCGACGCCATGCTCGCCGGTACAGGTGCCGTCCATGCGGATCGCTCGCTGCGCCATACGCGAGGCGAAATCCTTGGCACGCGTGAGCTCCTCGTCGTTGTCCGGATCGACCAGCAGCACCATATGGAAATTTCCGTCACCGACATGGCCGACCAGTGGGGCGACAAGACCGGTCGCCTCAAGATCCACATAGGTCTCGCCTATGCAATCCGCCAGTCGCGAGATCGGCACGCACACGTCGGTGGTCAGGGCACGGCAACCGGGTTTGAGGCCAAGCCCGGCGTAGTAGGCGTCATGTCTCGCCTGCCAGAGCCGCGAGCGATCCTCGGGCCGGGTCGCCCATTCGAAATCCTGGCCACCCTGCTCCGCGGCTATCCCTTGCACTGTCTCGGCCTGTTCTTTCACCCCTGTCGGTGAGCCGTGAAACTCGAAGAACAAGGTGGGTTCTTCGCGCAGGGTTGTCTTGCTGTGACGATTGATGGCGGTAATGGCCAGGGCATCCAGCAACTCGATGCGTGCTACGGGCACCCCAAGCTGGATGGTCTGAATCACCGTCCTTACCGCTGCCGCCAGGCTTGGAAATGCGCAAACGGCGCTGGAAATGGCTTCCGGTATCGGGTAGAGCCTCACCGTCAGTTCGGTGATGATGCCCAGCGTGCCTTCGGAGCCAACCATCAGCCGCGTCAGGTCATAGCCGGCAGACGATTTGCGGGCACGGCCTCCGGTCTTGAGAATGCGGCCATCGGGCAGTACCACGGTCATGCCGAGCACGTTTTCGCGCATGGTGCCGTAACGCACGGCGTTGGTGCCCGAGGCCCGCGTTGCGGCCATGCCGCCGAGGCTGGCATCCGCCCCCGGATCGATCGGGAAGAACAGGCCGGTGCCGTTCAGGGCGGCGTTGAGGGCCTTGCGCGTGACGCCGCATTGCACCGTCGCGTCGAGATCCTCCTGGCGTACCGCGACAATCTGGTTCATTGCCGACAGATCGATGCAGACCCCGCCGTGTACTGCCAGCAGATGGCCTTCAAGCGACGTTCCGGTGCCGAAAGCGATTACTGGAATTCGGTGGCGGTGACACAGTCCGACGATTTCCGCGACTTCCGCCGTGGATTCGGCGAATACCACTGCGTCCGGCGGCATGGGCGCGTGGGACGACTCGTCCTTGCCGTGATGCAGTCGTACTGCCGCGGAGACGGAGAATCGCGATCCAAAGCGGGAAGAGAGGGCTTCGGCAAGCCCCTGTGGCAGGGCTGGGCGATCAGCGGGCGCGTTCATGGCGATCTCCGGCATGGGTCAATCGGCGGATTCTACGCCGCACTTGGGCCGATTCCAGTATCCGGCCAACCCGGCGGCGGTCGCCAATTCGAATGGGGTTGAACCGTTCCACTTTCCCGCTCCGGACGGGGTTGGCTTGGTGAGTGACGTACCCGTTGACGGTGCGTACGAATTTGGCGATAATCACGGGTTCAGCTGGAGGGGTTCCCGAGCGGTCAAAGGGATCAGACTGTAAATCTGACGGCTCTGCCTTCGAAGGTTCGAATCCTTCCCCCTCCACCAGCAGACAGTAGAAACAGGTAGTTACATGGCGGTTAGCGAACACGTAGGGCGGGCGGCGGTAGTTCAATGGTAGAACCTCAGCCTTCCAAGCTGATTATGCGGGTTCGATTCCCGCTCGCCGCTCCAGGTTCTGTTTTAAAGGGTTTCAGCCCTTGTAGCTCAGTGGTAGAGCACTCCCTTGGTAAGGGAGAGGTCGCGTGTTCGATCCACGCCAAGGGCACCATTTTTTAGAGCATTTGTGTTGGGGTAATTGACATGGCGAAAGCGAAATTTGAGCGGACGAAGCCGCACGTAAATGTAGGGACGATTGGTCACGTTGACCATGGCAAGACGACGTTGACGGCGGCGATGACATCGGTGCTGGCGGCGAAATTTGGTGGCGAGGCGAAAGCCTACGACCAGATTGATGCGGCGCCGGAAGAAAAGGCACGCGGCATCACCATCAACACCGCGCACGTCGAATACGAGACGAAGACGCGCCACTACGCGCACGTTGACTGCCCGGGACACGCCGACTACGTCAAGAACATGATCACCGGCGCCGCGCAAATGGACGGCGCCATCCTGGTCTGTTCCGCCGCTGACGGCCCCATGCCGCAGACCCGCGAACACATCCTGCTGGCGCGCCAGGTCGGCGTACCGTACATGGTCGTGTTCATGAACAAATGCGACATGGTCGATGACGCCGAACTGCTCGAGCTCGTCGAAATGGAACTGCGCGAACTGCTCAGCAAGTACGACTTCCCCGGCGACGACATCCCGATCATCAAGGGCTCCGCCCTGAAAGCCCTCGAAGGCGACAAGGGCGAACTGGGTGAGCTGGCCATCATGGCCCTGGCCGATGCGCTGGACAGCTACATCCCGACGCCCGAGCGCGCCATCGACAAGCCCTTCCTGATGCCGATTGAGGACGTCTTCTCGATCTCCGGTCGCGGCACCGTGGTCACGGGTCGTATCGAACGCGGCATCGTCAAGGTCGGCGAAGAAATCGAAATCATCGGCATCCGCCCCACCACCAAGACCATCTGCACCGGCGTCGAAATGTTCAGGAAGCTCCTGGACCAGGGCCAGGCCGGCGACAACGTCGGCGTGCTGCTGCGCGGCACCAAGCGTGAAGAAGTCGAGCGTGGCCAGGTACTGGCCAAGCCGGGCTCGATCACCCCGCACACGCACTTCACGTCGGAAGTGTACATCCTGTCGAAGGACGAAGGCGGTCGTCACACCCCGTTCTTCAACGGCTACCGCCCGCAGTTCTACTTCCGCACCACCGACGTCACGGGCAGCATCGAGTTGCCGGCCGGGACGGAAATGGTCATGCCGGGCGACAACATTGCGATGACGGTGCGGCTGATTGCCCCGATCGCAATGGAAGAAGGTCTGCGCTTCGCCATCCGTGAAGGCGGTCGTACCGTCGGCGCCGGTGTCGTTGCCAAGGTCATCGAATAACA
>JAUXUK010000053.1 GCA_030680805.1 Sulfuritalea sp.
AAAGCCGGCAACCTGCTCGAAGAGAACCGCCTGCCCGCCGCCCTGCGCCTGCTTCAGCACCGCGGCAACTTCATGCTTCGGCGAGACGGATTCCTTCAAGCGCAAGAGGTCGACGCCGAGGCCGTCGAGGAAGGAGCGCAAATCCACATTGGCCACGGTGCCGCGCCCTTTCACGTTCAGCGGTATTTCTCGGGCAAACGCTCAACTTCCTCCAGCACCTTGATGGAGTACTTGCTGGGCGACAACTGGCCGCGCCCCATGCGCACCTGCAGGCTGTCGGAAAACTTGTCCTGCTTGACAGAGACCTGGCATTTCACGCGCTTGTAGGTGTACTTGTGTACTCCCGGATTAAGGGTGCGGATGGTCAGCTCCAGATCCTTGCCCTCGGCCAGCTCGGCCATGTCCATCACGAAAACTTCCCACATGTTTTTCATCGCCATTGCTCCTTATTTGACTTCCGGATAGCCGTAGGCCGTCCAGTTGCTCGTGACTTTGTCCTGGACATCCTTCGGGTAGACGTTCTTGAACGACACCAGCGTCGGCACGTCGTTGGTCTTGTCCCAGTCCACCGGCCACAGGCAGTCGAACAGCACCTTGGAACCGATCGAGTATTTGCGATCGTGTGGCGTGGTGAAGGGGTAGAGCGGTGTGCCTGTGGAATTCTTGTAGACGTGGATGCCGTTAACCGGATGCATGCGCGTGCAGAAGGCGTGATAGACCTCGTCCCAGTTGAAGATGTCGGTCTGGTCGTCCACCACCATCACCATATGGAACCAGGGGCCGAGCTTGCTGCCGAAGGCCAGTTGCGCAATCTGCTGCGCGATGCCGGAATAGGCGGGCTTGACGCCGACGATCATCATGTGGTGCGTCGAGCGCGGGTGCATGTACACGCCGGTGATCGGGATGCCCTGGCTGCGCAGCAGCTTCTCCAGTTCCAGACCGAGCGAGAACGAACGCAGCAACTGGCCCTCGTCCTGCGGCACGCCCATGTTGGAGATGGTCATGGTGGCGTTGTTGCGGTAGGTGATGCAGTTCACCCGGAACGTCACGCGGAAATCGCGCGGGCTGGTGCGGTAGCCGGTGTATTCGCCGAAGGGGCCTTCCTCGACCTTGTAGTCCGGACAGATCTCGCCCTCGATGATGATCTCGGCATCGGCCGGTACTTCGAGGTCATTGGTCTCGCATTTCACCAGCTTCACCGGCTCGCCGGCCAGCATGCCGGTGAGTTCCGGCTCGGGAATCGGCGAAGGTGCGCAGGCCGCCATCGCCGCCAGCGGCGACAGACCGATGGCGGTGGCGAAGGGACAGCTCTCGCCGCGCGGCAGATAGTATTCGCTGAGTGCCTTGCCGAGATCCGAGAAGGGGAATACCGCGCCCGACATGGTGCGCGAGTCGAACATCATCTGCCGATACATGCCCCAGTTCACGTCGCCACGCACCGGATGCTTGGTGATCACGGCGTGCCAGGTGCCGACGTAGCGGCCGCCGTCGCCGTCATGCACCAGCGGGATGGGCAGCTTGCACAGGTCGACGTCCTTGCCCAGGAGGATGTTCTCCTTGCAGGGCGCGTCCTTCTTGTCGATCAGCACCGGCTGGATCGGCTCGCTGTTGGTGCGCTTCAGGTACTCCTGGCCGATCTCGGGCAGGCTGGAGGCCGGGTCCATGCCCAGCGAGATCGCCATGCGGCGATAGGTGGACAGTGGCGCGCCGAAATAACTGAAGCCTGGATAGTCCTTGACCTTTTCCATGAACGGCGCGGCGGCGCCAAGTTCGCAGGCGCGACGCACGATCGCCCCGGCCTCGTTTTCCCAATCCACTTCCTGCTTGATGCGAACCGCGTCACCGGCCTTGACGCAGGCATCGATGAACTCCCGGTTGCTTCTCGGTGCTTTGATTTTCGACACGTTTGGCTCCTGTATGAGTTGAT
>JAUXUK010000054.1 GCA_030680805.1 Sulfuritalea sp.
CCGCTCGCCACCGCACTTGCCAACGGCAACACCGACACATCGCTCACCACCTGGGGCGACTGGGTCGATGGCCAAAGCGGCGACGACATCCTGATCGGCAGCGCCGCCAAGGATCTGCTCAGTGGCGGCATGGGCAACGACATCCTCATCGGCGGCGCCGGCGACGACCTCTTGCTGGGTGAAGCCGCCCTGCAGCAGGCCTATGCCGACTGGAGCGTCACGCCTCTTGTGAATGCCGACGCCACCTTCTACCACTACCAGATCAACCAGGGCGCCATCACCGGCGGCGACAGCATCGGCGGCGACGACGCCCTGTACGGCGGCGCGGGCAACGACTGGGTCTTCGCCGGGGCCGGCGACGACCTGGTCGATGGCGGCGCCGGCGACGACGTCCTCTTCGGCGAAGCCGGCAACGACGTGATTCTCGGCGGCACGGGCAACGACGTCATCAACGGCGACAACGGTAACCTGCCGGAGAGCCTGCACGGCAACGACTGGATCGACGGCGGCGACGGCGACGACCGCATCTGGGGCATGGCCGGCGACGACATCCTCATCGGCGGCAAGGGCAATGACACCATCGTCGGCGGCAAGGGCCGGGATACCTACATCTTCAACAAAGGCGATGGCGTTGATGAGATATGGGACGACGACACCGGCGCCGAGAAGAGCATCCTCATTTTCGGCGAAGGCTTCGACCCGAACAGCATCAAGCTGCGCAAAGGCTCGCTCCTGCTCGACTTGGGTGACGGCGACGCCATCCACATCGAGAACTTTGACCAGGTCAATCCACTGGCCAGCCCCAGTTTCGAAGCCTTCCAGTTCGCCGACGGCACGAGCCTTACCTGGGACGAACTCCTGGCGCGCGGCTTCGACATCGACGGCACCGAAGGCGACGATAACCCCCTGATTGGTACCGGCGTAGACGACCGCATCGACGGCAAAGCCGGCAACGACCTGATCTGGGGCCTGGACGGCAACGACATCATCACCGGCGGCACCGGCACCGACGGCATGAACGGCGGGCTGGGCGACGACACCTATCTGCTCGGGGCAGGTGACGGTCAGGCCGGGGTGGATGGCGACGGCAATCCGCTGATCGAGACGATACTGGACGACGGCGGTACCGACACGATCCACTTTGCGGCGGATATCGACGAGCAGAACCTCGTCCTCATCGACAACCTCGATGGCAGCCTGGTAATCGACTACTCGGCCCCCGGCCAGCCGCTGGACCGGCTGCTGATCGACCATGGCCTGAGCGCGGCGGTCGAGAACTATAAAGTCGGTGCCGGCGATACGGCGAGAACACTCAGTCACACCCAGTTCATCGGCGAATTCGGCAACGGTGTCTACAGCGGCACCGATGCGGTAGGCCGCCGGCATCTTACCGGCGGTAAGGGCAACGACGGCATCTTCGTTGCCGGCGGCGGCAACTTCGTCTCCGGCGGTCGCGGCAACGACACGCTCGCGGTCTATGGCGCGAACAACACCCTCCTCTACAGTCTGGGCGACGGCACCGACTACGTCACCACCGGCGGCAGCGGCAACGTGCTGCGCCTCGGCCCCGGCATCACGGCGGCCGACCTGAAACTCGGCCTCGGTTCGCTGGCGCTTCAGGTTGGAGCCGACCCCAACGACATCATCCACTTCGACAGCTTCGATGCCGCCAATGCCTTGGGACAGAAGCCTTTCGACAGTATCGAGTTCGACGACGGCAGCGTCCTCACCTACGCCGACTTGCTGGCGCAGGGCTTCGACCTGACCGGCACCGCCGGCGATGACCTCATCAGCGGCACCAACGTCACCGACCGCATCAGCGGCGGCGCCGGCAACGATTTGCTGCTGGGCGGCGCGGGCGATGACCGCTACCGCTTCAACAGCGGTGACGGGCAGGACGTGATTCAGGACAGCCAGGGGCTGAACAGCGTCGAGTTCGGCGCGGGGCTGACGGCGGCGGCCATGACCGCTACCCAGTCGCTGGCCGACGACGGGCAGCGCTATCTGGACCTGGACTTCGGAAATGGGGACCGGCTGTCGATTCTGGACGGCGAGCTGGGTCGGGTCGAATCATTCAGCTTTGCCGACGGCACCGTATTGAACATGAATCAAGTGCTGGCCCTGCTGCCGATGGTGAATCTGCGAGGCGGCGACGGCAACGATACGTTCGCCGGCTTCGGCGGCAACGACCTGATCGATGGTGGCGCCGGCAACGATGTTGTCACCGGCGGCGATGGCGCGGACAGGCTCTACGGCGGTCTGGGCAACGACATGCTTCAGGGCGATGCCGGCGACGACCTGCTCGATGGCGGCGCGGGCAACGATAGCCTGGCGGGAGGCAGCGGGATCGACACCTATCGCTTTGGCCTGGGCTTGGGGCAGGACACCGTGATCGACACCGGCGGCGAGGCCTCGGTGCTCGAACTGATGGCGGGGACCAACGCCTTCACCCTGACGGCGCGGCAAGAGGGCGACGATCTGGTGCTGGCCGCCCGGACGGGCAGCGATGCCCTACGCCTCACCGGCTACTACGCGCAGCCGGATGCGGGAACGAACTGGACGGTGAAGACGGCCGACGGCGTTACGCGGGACATGAGTACGTTTCTGCAAGGCGTCGGCGAGCAAGTCAGCACCGGCAGTCAGTTCATCGCCCAGTTCCGCCAGCGCTGGGTGGGCGGGTGGAATGCGTGGCATGTGAATAATGGCTACAGCATCGGTGACGATGGCGTGGCGCGGCGATCGCAGTCGTCGATGACGACAGTGGGGACGTCGACCACGCTGCGTTCCGAGACAGAGTCCATTACGCTCAATGCGGGGGATTTTTATACCGGGGATGGCGCGGATACCTTTGGCGGCCGCTACTCGTTCCCCGGCGGTCTTAACTCATTTTCCTGGCCGACATTTGAGTCAAACACAATCCAGTCTTCCTCAACCACCACATCGTCGGTGATTCGCGAAGCGGTTCTTTCGTCGAGAACCGCTCTGGACGCGTGGGATCAACCGCAATCGGTCAATTCGTCAGCGCCTTTCTTTGTTCCGGTCTACCAGCAAGCCCAGCCCGTTTGGATTACGGGCCGCAGGATTCCATTTCCGGCGACTTCAGCGACCGTCATGGATTTCTGGGGCCAACCGCGGGGGGCGTGGATAATTCCCGGACCGCCGATTCCACCGCAACCAACCGAGCAGACGGTGGAGGTGCGCAAGGAGGTGGTCGATATCTCCCGTGTCTATACGACTCCCATTTCCTTCCTGGGCGGCGGCGATGACGTCGTCGCCGGCTTCAATCTGGATGGTGGCAGCGGCAACGATCTGCTAGCCATCAACAGCGATGGGCCTGCTCGCTACTCATATGTTCGCGGAAAGAATCTTCCGGTGTTCTTGTATGGCAACGATGGCAATGACTACCTCAAGACTGCCGGTGAATCCGAGATAGGGGTTCATGGAAAGTGGGAGACCATCATGATCGGCGGGAGAGGGCGCGACTGGCTCCAGGGTGGTAATGGGCGCACTGTCTTCATGCTGCTGGAAGAAGATTCGATCGACACGATCATGAGCCGGGGCGGATCTTCTACCGACGAAGTCGTGTTTGGGCCGGGTGTTACGGCGGAGTCGCTGCGGGTACTCCGTGCGGGTGATTTGCTCTGGGACGGGCCGGCTGGGGCGTACGACCTGGAGTACGGGTATCTGGGGCCGCAGGACCGGGAGTTCCTGCAACTCCTGACGCCGGATGGAACCGGCGCTATCGTTCATATCGCCAAGCTCCCTAACGGCGGCATCGGTATCGAAAATGTTTCTTTCAGCGACGGAACCCGCCTCACCGTTTCCCAGTTGCTGGCCCGCCTCGATGACAGCCAGACGGTAATGGGTTCCACCGGGGACGACACTCTTGTCCTCGGCGCCGGCAACGATGTCATCGACGGTGGCCAGGGCAATGACCTGCTGCTGGGTGCCGCCGGAAACGATACCTATCGCTTCGGTCGCGGCAGCGGGCAGGATGTGATCGACCAGTCGAGCGCTACCGCCAGCGATGTCGATGTGCTGAGGTTCGCGGATGATGTGCTGCCATCGGACATCAAGCTATTTCGCGACGACCAGAACCTCTATCTTGAAATTGCCGACAGCGGCGATCTCGTCACCTTGAAGTCGTGGTACGACGACGGTGTCAAATCGATATCCGCGGTCGAATTCGCCGATGGAACGGTTTGGGCGGCAGGTGATATTTCGGTTCCAGCGATCACCGGCACGGACGGTGCGGACTCCCTGTACGGCACAAGGGGCCACGACACCATGAACGGCGGAGCAGGGGACGACATGCTGTCCGGCGGCGCCGGCAACGATACGCTGCTCGGCGGCGAGGGCCGCGACTCACTGCTTGGCGGGGCGGGCGACGATGTGTTGTCGGGGCAGGGTGGCGGCGGCTACGCCAACGGTGGCCCGGGCGACGATACCTACCTGTTCGACCGCGGCGATGGCTTTCTTACCATCGACCTGCGTTCTGTCACGCTGACGTCGCCCGGTAATGCTTGGGAGTCCAATCTGGATGTGGTCCGCTTTGGCGCCGGGATCGCTCCCGAGGACGTCGTAGCCAGCTTCTCCATGACGAGGGGGCGGCTGAATCTCGGCATTGCCGGCAGCGGTGACGCCATCGAGCTACGCGGCTGGCAGGATTCCAACTCGAGCCAGATCGCGCGCTTTGAGTTTGCCGACGGCACCGTCTGGACGGCCGATACGATTCCGTTTCAGTTCATTGCGGACACAGTTGGCTACGATCTCCTGACCGGTACCGCGGGCGATGACGCGATGTTTGGACGCGGCGGCAACGACGTTCTTTCAGGGGGGGCGGGCAACGACATCCTGTTTGGTGGCGACGGCTACAACGTACTGTATGGCGAGGCCGGCGACGACTTTCTGAATGCGGGAGAGGGCGGCTATCTGGCGGGAGGACTCGGCAACGATACTTACCTGTTCAATCGAGGCGGCGGCGATGTGACGATCGACCAATACCTTGCCGAAGGCGATGACTCAGGGGCCTATGCAGGGGCCAGCGATACCGACGTCATCCGCTTCGGTGTTGGAGTGGAGGCCGGCGAAATTGCGGTCTCATTCTCGGAAGCTACCGGGAGTCTGACCCTGAGTATTGCCTACAGCAACGACGGCATCCACATTCAGGGATGGCAGGACGCAAACTATCGCCAGATCGCCCGCTTCGAGTTTTTCGACGGCACGGTGTGGACAGCCGATACGATGCCGGTTCCCGTCATCGTCGGCACAGATGGCGACGATTCCCTGTCGGGCGGTATTGGCGACGATCGTCTCGATGGCGGCGCTGGAAACGACATCCTGGCCGGCGGCGCTGGCAACAACAACCTCGTCGGCGGCGAGGGCGACGACACCTTTGTCGCCGATGCCTCGGCCGGTGTCGATCACATCAGCGACTCGGGCGGCGTGGATACGCTTGTACTCGAAGGCGCGACGCTGGGCGACATCAGCCTTGGCGTCGGTTCGCTGAAGATCATGGTCAATTCGACCGGTCGGGAAATCCACATCGACGATTTCGATCCGGAGAATCCCCATGCCGAGGGCGGCATCGAGAACTTCCAGTTTGCCGATGGCGTGGTCATGACCAAAGCCGAATTGATCGATGCCCTGGGTTTCCATCCGACGGGAACGGGCGGCGACGACATGCTGTCGGGAACATCGCTGAACGATGTGATTGCGGGTCTGGCGGGCAACGACACGCTGATCGGCGGTCGCGGCGACGACACGCTGGATGGCGGCATCGGCGACGATACCTACGTCCATGCGAGCGGAGACGGTGCGGATACCATCATCGACGCCGACGGCACGGATCAACTCGTTTTCGGTGCGGACATCCTGGCGTCCGGCGTGACGGCAAGCCGCACGGGTACGCTGATAACGCTGTCCGTTTCGGCCACCGACAGTGTCAGCTTCGCCGAGACCGCGCCGGGGCTGTATGCGGTGGAGGCCGTGTCATTCGCGGATGGCTCGACGTGGCAGACAGCCGATATCCGACAGCGAGTGAACATGGGCCCGACCGGAATAGTCGGCGCTGGCGGCACGGCGATCCAGGGCCAAACCCTGACCGCCAGCAACACCCTGGCCGATGAAGACGGCCTTGGCGCCATCGACTACCAGTGGCAATCCTCGACCGATGGCACGAACTGGACCGCCATCGACGGCGCCACCGCCGACAGCTTCACGCTGGGCGCAGCGCAGGTCGGCCAGCAAGTACGCGTGAATGCCAGCTACATCGATGCTCGCGGCACCGCCGAATCGGTCGATAGCGAGGCGACGACCGCGGTTGCCGCGCTCAACCCCGACCTGACATTGACCGGCAGTGACGGCAACGACACGCTCGTCGGCGACGCCGGCAATGACACCCTCAGCGGTGGCCTCGGCAGCGACTGGCTTTCGGGCGGCGACGGTGACGATACCTTCCTGCTCTCCGCCGACGGTACCTGGGCTTCCGGCTACGTCTGCCGCAACGACGGAAGCCCCGGCCAACCCGGCGGCGGCGAGACGGTCTCCATCGTCGGCCGCGTCAAGAGTTTCGACGCCATGGATGGCGGTTCCGGCGTCGATGTTCTGGTCGGCACCGCCGGCAACGACGTCATCGTCCTCGACGACGCCTACAGCCCGAGCCCGAACGGGTTGCAGCCGCGCTTGGCCAACATCGAGCGCATCGAGGCCGGCGACGGCGACGACGTGGTCGATCTCACCAGCAGCCGCTTCGGCTACGGCGACGTCATCATCGACGGCGGCCTCGGCAACGACGTGCTGTGGAGTTCGGTCGGCAACGACACCCTGAGCGGCGGCGACGGCAACGACACGCTGAACGGCGGTGCCGGAGCAGACACCCTGATCGGCGGTCTCGGCAACGATATCTATGTGATCGGCGACACGGCCGATGTCATCGTCGAGAACGCGGCCGAAGGTACCGACACCGTACAGAGCAGCATCAGCTACATGCTCGGCGCCAACCTGGAGAACCTGACCCTGACCGGCACCGCCCCCATCGACGGCACCGGCAACGAGCTCAACAACGTCCTCACCGGCAACGTCGCCGCCAACACGCTCACCGGCGGCGACGGCAACGACACCCTGAACGGCGGGGCGGGCGCCGATACCCTGATCGGGCACCTCGGCAACGACACGTACGTGGTCGATGATCTTGGCGACGTGGTGGTCGAGAGCGCGGGTGAGGGTAGCGACACCGTACGCAGCTATCTGACGTATGCGCTCGGCGCCGAACTGGAAAACCTCACTCTGCTGGGCACCGCCGCGATTGATGGCACCGGCAACGAGTTCAACAACGTCCTCACCGGCAATGCGGCGGCCAACACGCTGACGGGCGGCGCCGGCAACGATGCGCTGAACGGTGCGGCCGGCGTCGATACCTTGATCGGCGGGATCGGCAACGACACTTACACGGTGGATAACGTAGACGACGCGGTGATCGAAGCCGCCGACGAAGGCGTCGATCTGGTCAAAACGTCTGTGAGTTACACGTTGGCCGACAACGTCGAGAATCTCACGCTGACCGGCACCGCCAGCGTTGACGGTACCGGCAACGAGCTGGACAACCTGCTCACCGGAAACGCGGCCGCCAACGTGCTCTTCGGCGGCGCGGGCAACGACGCACTGAACGGCGCGGCGGGTGCCGACACAATGCTGGGCGGGCTGGGCAGCGATGCCTATACCGTCGATAATGTCGACGATGTTGTTGTCGAGGCTGCCGACGAAGGCACTGATCTGGTCAGCGCGTCGGTGAGCTACGTCCTCTCCGACAACGTCGAGAATCTGACGCTGACCGGCTCTGTCGCGATCAGCGCCACCGGCAACGCGCTGGACAACCTGCTCACCGGCAACAGCATCGCCAATACGCTGACCGGCGGCGCCGGCAACGACACCCTGAACGGCGCCGGCGGAGCAGACAGCTTGATCGGCGGCGAAGGCGACGACATTTACATTGTCGACAACGCCGGCGACGCGGTGGTCGAGAACGCGGGCGAGGGGATCGACCAGGTGAACGCGTCGGTCACGCACACCCTGGCATCCGAAGTGGAGAACCTGACGCTGACCGGTACCGCGAGCATCGGCGGCACCGGCAACGCGCTGGACAATGTCATCACCGGCACCACCGGCAACAACACGCTGACGGGAAATGCCGGCAGCGATACGCTGGACGGCAGGGCCGGGACCGATGTTCTGGTGGGCGGAAGCGGCAACGATACCTATGTTCTCGGGCGTGGCTACGGCAGCGACACGGTGCGCGAGAACGACGCCACCGCCGGCAACACCGATACGGCCCGGTTCCTCGCCGGTATTGCGGCCGACCAGATCTGGCTGCGCCACGTCGGCAACAACCTGGAGGCCAGCATCATCGGCACCACGGACAAGCTGACGGTGGAGAACTGGTATCTGGGTTCGAACTATCACATCGAACAGTTCAAGACCGCGGATGGCAAGTTGTTGCTCGACAGCCAGGTCGAGAACCTGGTGCAGGCGATGGCGGCCTTCGCGCCGCCATCCGCTGGCCAGACGAGCTTGCCGCCAGCCTACCAGGACACTCTCGCGCCAGTTATCGCGGCGAACTGGCAGTAATGGCGCGTGGTGCAAGTCCCCTCTCGTGTCGGATGGCACGAGAGGGCCGGCTGTAGGCGGGTTTCCAGGCGCCCATCGAGAGGCACCCGATTGACGTACCGGCAGAATTGTGCTATCAATCGATGGCACAAATAGGGGATTTTATGGAAACGTTTTCAATACGCGATCTTAGGGAGAAAACCGGCGACCTCGTTCGAGCCGCTGAGGCAGGGGGGCTTTCGGTGGTATCGAAGCATGGTCACCCTGTGTTTATCGCAGTGCCATTTGATGAAATATCTTTGGAAAGCGGACTCAAGGTTTCCTTGGCGACAAAGCTTTTTCGGGAACATGTAGTTAGCCTCGGAAAAGCAGCAAAACTCGCCGGCATGACCAAGGTTGATTTCATTGGGGTTCTGGGAGCGCGTGGTATCCCGGCGGTTGACTACCCGCCATCGGAACTTGATGAGGAACTCGCTGTTCTGGCAGCGGAATGAAGTTGGTTGTTGCGGATAGCGGTCCGTTAATTGCCCTTGCAAGTTCCGGGCACCTCAATGTCCTTTTGGAGATCGTCGATGAGCTTGTGATACCCGAGACGGTATTTCAGGAATGCACGGCGAATAGGGGCAAACCTGGCGCGTCGGATATTCGGGATGCTGTCGTTGCCGGACGAATCAAGAAGTTTGCCGACCCGATAGTTGGTGTATTTGGAATTATCGAAGACTTGGACGCGGGGGAAGCGCTGGCCTTGTCCTTGGCAACGATCATCCAATCGCCAATACTGATTGATGATGCCATCGGTCGCGAGGTCGCGAGGGCACACAATATAGGCGTTATTGGCGGATGCGGCATTCTGCTTCTAGCGAAAAAGCAGGGTTTGATTTCCAAAGTCGAACCAATCCTTCAAAGCTGGAAAGATGGCCTTGGATACCGTTTGTCAGATTCATTGGTTGCTCAAGTATTGATGAAGGCCGGCGAACGAAAATGATCAATCCAGCCAGCTCGCCTCCAAGCGCCCGCCGCCTGTCTCCCCTGAAGGGCCTGTGGCCCTTCCTGCGGCCTTACCGGGCGCGCGTTGTGCTGGCCTTCGTTCTGTTGTGCATCGGCTCCGCCACCATCCTGCTGGTGCCGCTGGCCTTTCGCGACCTGATCGATTTCGGCTTCGGCGAGCGGGAACGCGCAAGCGGCGGCTTGCTGGGTGCCTTGAGCCTCAACGGCCATTTCATCGCGCTGTTCGCACTCGCGAGTTTCTGGGCGCTGGCCGTGGCGGCGCGCTTCTATACCGTGTCATGGATCGGCGAGCGGGTGACGGCGGACTTGCGCAATGCGGTCTATGCGCGGGTACTGGCGCAGTCGCCGCAGTTTTTCGAGACGCTGCAGACGGGGGAGGTGCTGTCGCGACTGACGGGCGACACGACGCTGATCCAGACCGTGGTTGGCAGTTCGATCTCGATGGGCCTGCGCAGCCTGTTCCAGTTCATTGGCGGCATGGTGATGCTGGCCGTCACCAGTTTCTATCTGTTCTCGCTGAACCTGGGCCTGATGGCCTTGTTGATCCTGCCCATCATCGCCATCGGTCGCAAGGTCAAGAAGCTTTCGCGGGAATCGCAGGACCGGATCGCGGATGCCTCGGCACTGGCAGGCGAGATACTCAACGCCATGCCGACGGTGCAGGCCTATACGCAGGAGCAGCAGGAAACCCGGCGCTTCGCCGATCGCACCGACAAGAGCTTCGCCACGGCAATCAGGCGTACGCGGGTGCGGGCGGCGCTTACGGTGCTGATCATCACTGCGGTGATGGGCACCATCATTTTCGTGCTGTGGATCGGTGCGCGCCAGGTGCATGAGGGCATCCTGACCGGCGGGCAACTGGCGTCCTTCGTGCTGTATGCGGCGCTGGTGGCGGGCGGGGTAGGAACCATGGCGGAGGTGTGGGGCGACGTGATGCGGGCGGCCGGGGCGACGGAGCGCCTGCTGGAACTGCTGCACGCCGAGTCTGCGATCCGCGAGGTGGCGCGGCCGGAAACACCGGCGCATCCTGCGCAGGCGGCGATCAGCTTCGATCATGTCAGCTTCAGCTATCCGGCGCGGCCGCAAACGCGTGCCCTGGACGACATTTGCCTGGACATCGCGCCGGGCGAGAGCGTGGCGCTGGTAGGGCCATCGGGGGCCGGCAAGACCAGCCTGTTCCAGTTGCTGCTGCGGTACTACGAAGTCTCGGATGGCGCCATCCGGCTGAACGGGCAGAACATCCGGCAACTGAGCCTGCACGACCTGCGCGGCGGCATCGCCATCGTGCCGCAGGATCCGGTGATCTTTTCCGCCAACGCGCTGGAAAACATCCGTTATGGCCGCGCCACGGCGACGGACGATGAGGTCAAACAGGCAGCCAAGGCGGCCTTGGTGGATGAGTTCATCGACCGCTTGCCGGAGGGCTACCAGACCTTCCTGGGCGAACGCGGCACGCGGCTGTCCGGTGGGCAGCGCCAGCGCATCGCGATTGCGCGGGCCATCCTGAAAGGTGCGCCTTTGCTGCTGCTGGACGAAGCTACCAGCGCGCTCGACGCCGAATCCGAAATTCTGGTGCAGCGCGGCCTCAACGCCGCCATGGAGGGCCGCACCACGCTGATCATCGCCCATCGGCTGGCGACCGTGCAGAAGGCCGACCGCATCGTGGTGATGGAACGGGGGCGTATCGTCGAGATCGGCACCCCCGACGATCTGCGCGGCCAGGGAGGGCTGTACGCCAGGCTGGCGGCCCTGCAACTCGACCTCTGATGGCTGGTGACAGCCTTCCCTGACGTTTTACATAATGCCAATTATGCGCAGTAATGGTTAAGCAAACGAACCCCCATTTGGATAGAAAATCACTCGACAGCCCCCACTTTACGCAGGTAGTCGACTATCGCGGCATGTTCCAGTCTTTGGGCCAGCCGCAGTGCCGTAACCCCCTCGTAATCAGCAAGATCCATATCCGCGTCGGCATCGATAAGCTGCTCGACAAAATCCTGCTTGCCAAGCTTCACGGCAATCATCAGCGGCGTCTGCCCGTTCGGTGCACGAGCGTCGAGATTGGCGCCTTTGACGATCAGCAGCGCAGCCACTTCCTTGGACTCTCCAAAAACGGCATAGTGCAACGGCGACCAGCCTGATGGGTTCAGTTCCGCGCCTTTGGCGATAAGGGTTTGCGCCACCTCAAGTCGACCCTTCAGCGCTGCAAGCATCAAGGCTGTGTCGCCGTACTGATTGCGGCGATTGACGTTGGCCCGATTCGCCAGCAAGGCTTCCAACAGCGGCATGTTCCCGTTGCGGGCGGCGATCATCAACAACGTCGAACCATTGCGGTCTGCGGTATTGACGTCCATGCCGCGCTTCAGCAGATCCACAACGGTTGCAGTCTGGCCGTTGTTGGCGCCAGCGATGATGTCGTCGTAGGCACCCGCCTGAGCCAAGCCGGCGGACGCCAGTAACACAAGTCCAATCAGCAGCTTACGCATGATTTGCAGCACCGAACAGGCGAAAGAAATTGGCGGTCGTGGCTTGTGCCAAGGCCTCCGTGTCGATGCCCCTCAGCCGCGCCACTTCGTCGGCAACGTGGCGCACCAGGGCCGGATGGTTCAGTTTGCCCCGATGCGGCACAGGGGCCAGATAGGGCGCGTCGGTCTCGACGAGGATCCGGTCGAGCGGGACAAAACTCGCCACCTCCTTGATTTGCAGCGCATTCTTGAAGGTGACGATGCCGGAAAACGAGATGTGAAAACCCAGTCGCAGGGCGGCTTCCGCGACGGCAAGCGTCTCCGTGAAGCAGTGAAATACGCCCCCTACTTCGTTTGCGCCCTCCTCCTCGAGAATCCTCAGGGTATCGGCGGCAGCCTCCCGGGTGTGGATGATCAGGGGCTTGCCGGTGCGCCGCGCCGCACGGATGTGGGTGCGAAACCGCTCGCGCTGCCATTCGAGATCGCCTTCCAGCCGGTAGTAGTCGAGGCCGGTTTCGCCAATGGCGACGAGTTTCGGGTGATCCGCGAGACGAATCAATCGGTCCTGATCGGGTTCCTCGCCTTCCTGGGTGTCGGGATGAACGCCAACCGCGGCGTAGAGATTGGGAAAGCGCTCGGTCAGCGCCAGAACGGCCGGCAACCGCTCGATTGTGACGCCGGCAATCAATGCCCAGCCGACGTCATTCGCTTTCATGGCGACGAGCAACTCTTCCTCCCGCCCCTCGAAGTCGGCGAAATCGAGGTGGCAATGCGAGTCGACCAGCAGGGCACCCATCAGGCCACCGGGCGCAAAGCGCGCAGGAAATGGGTCGCAAGGTTTTCGAGAAAAAGCAATTGATTCAAGGGGTGGCGGGCACTACGGCGGAACTGGTTGATCTCGCGCCAGGCCGCCAGCAGGGCATTCGGATTGAGCTTTTCCACCCCTTTCGGTCGTGGCCAGCCGCCGTGATAGCGAGTCTCGCCCGCCAAGCGCTCCTGAGCCAGATCGAACAGCCAGCGCTGGACGCCCTCCACCAGGTTTTCCATGCGAAACATTCCGTCGCCCTTGAGCAGGCCGTCCCAGCGCGCGGCGAGCGCAATCGGGTCCGCGGGCGGCGAAACCAAAGACTCGACCAATGCGTCGATCGGCGCCAATTGCCCCTGTTCCTTCCACTGGGCGACACGCATCGGGGCCCCACCAGCCAGGTTCAGGTAGCGCGCCGCCTGTTTTTCGAGGCCGGCGCCGGCTAGCCAGGCGGCTGCAGCGGCGGCCTCGGGCGGCCCGAAGGGAATCACCCGGCAGCGACTGCGGAGCGTCGGCAGCAGCGATTTGGTCTTTGATGAAACCAATATGAAATATACGCTTGGTGGAGGTTCTTCAAGTATTTTAAGAAGTGCATTTGCCGCCGCAGGATTCATCGCGTCGGCTTCGGTGATGAGCACGACGCGGTTGCCGTCCCGATGGCTGCCGACAAAAACGAAGGCTTCGAGTTCGCGAATCTGGTCAATCTTGATATTGGCAGCGCTGCGCTTCTTGGTCTTTTCGACCGCGCCTTCTTCCGGTTCTTCATCGCCGTCCGGGGCGACACGCCGAAAATCCGGATGATTGCCGGCATCCAGCCACCGGCAGGCCTGGCATTGACCGCAGGCGCTCAGTTCCGGGGAAATCGATTCGCACAGCAACAGTGCGGCAAGTTGCTCGGAGAAAGCCGCCTTGCCGACACCTGCGGGGCCGACCAGCAGCACGGCATGCGGCAGCCGTGCAAGCCCCTGCCCAAGCAATTGCTCGCGGATTGTACTATTCCACTGTAACTGCATTAAATCAAAATGTTGCAATTATATCCTCAAGTACTTTATTAATACAATTTGGGGTTTGAGTGGCGTCGATCAGGCGCACCCGATCCGGGTTTTCAGCGGCAATTCTGAGGTAAGCCGCACGCACGCGCTCGAAAAACGCTGCCTGCTCCTGTTCGAAGCGATCCGGATTGGCCGTCGCCGCATGGAGGCGTTGCTGGGCGATGGCGACGGGGGCGTCGAAAATCAGGGTCAGGTCCGGTTGCAGGTCGCCCAGCACCCATTCTGCGAGACTTTCCAGCTTTTTCCAACTGAGGCCGCGCCCTCCCCCCTGATAGGCGAACGACGCATCGACAAAACGATCGCAGACCACCCAATCGCCGCGTGCCAGGGCCGGTTCGATGACTTCCGCGATGTGTTCGCGGCGGGCCGCGAACATCAGCAGCGCCTCGGTTTCCAGATGCATGGGCTCCGACAGCAGCAGGGCGCGCAGTTTCTCGCCCAGCGGCGTTCCGCCCGGTTCGCGGGTGGCGACCACGGCGCGCCCCTGCGCTCGCAGGTAATCCACCGCCCAGGCGTGCTGGGTGCTCTTGCCGGCACCGTCGATGCCCTCGAAACTGATGAAACGGCCGCGTGTCATGTTCGCCTAGCGCCTCTGATATTTGTTGACGGCATTGTTGTGCTGATCCAGCGACGCTGAAAATACGCTCGATCCATCACCGCGGGCGACGAAATACAGCTTGTCGCTGGGTGGCGGCGTCGCTGCCGCCTGCAAGGATGCTAGACCCGGCATGGCAATCGGCGTGGGCGGCAAACCCGCTCGGGTGTAGGTGTTCCACGGTGTATCGGTCTGCAGATCGATCTTGCGCAGATTGCCGTCGAAGCGTTCGCCCAAGCCATAGATAACGGTTGGATCAGTCTGCAGCAGCATGCCGCGGCGCAGTCGGTTGGCGAACACCGCGGCCACCTGCGGCCGATCGGCGGACAGACCGGTTTCCTTCTCCACGATCGAGGCCAGGATCAGCAGTTCGTAGGGCGTTTTCAACGGCACGGTGGTGTCGCGGCGTTCCCATGCGCCCGCCAGCCGCGGCTGCATGGCCTTGTAGGCGCGGCGCAGGACGTCGAAATCGCTGCTGCCCTTGTTGAACAGATAGGTGTCGGGAAAGAACAG
>JAUXUK010000057.1 GCA_030680805.1 Sulfuritalea sp.
GCCGCGATCGCGTCGAACAGGGAGCCGAAATCCTGGCCAACAGTGACTGCGTCGCACAGCACATCCGCCCGTAGCTCATCTGGATAGAGCACCGGCCTTCTAAGCCGGGGGTAACAGGTTCGAGTCCTGTCGGGCGGACCAGTATTGAGGGACCATGCGGGCATTTCTGGCGGGATTTCCCGCATACAGCTTTTGAACCTCCGCAGCAGCGATGCGGACAATCCGGAACAAGGGTCACCCATGAAAGCAACGCGATTCAGCGGCATTGCAGATGCGAAAGCCCAACTCGGGCAGGAGATTGGTCTCAGCGACTGGTTGCTTGTCGATCAGGAGCGCGTAAATGCCTTCGCCAACGTTACCGGCGATCAGCAATGGATTCATGTCGATGTCGAGCGGGCGCAGCGCGAGTCGCCTTTTGGCGGCCCGATTGCCCATGGCTACCTGACATTGTCGCTGCTGGCGAAGTTCGCGCAGGAATGCGTTGCGGTCGATGGCATCAAGCTTGCCGTGAACTATGGCCTCAATCGCGTGCGCTTCGCCTCGCCGGTGAAAGTCGGCAGCCGCGTGCGGGCGAGGTTCGTCTTGGCAGAAGTGGAAGATATTCCTGGCGGCGCGCAACTGGTTTCGCAGGCGGTGATCGAGATCGAAGGGGGCGACAAGCCGGCGTGTGCGGCAGAAATGGTAACGCGCTGGTACTTCTAGGCGGCCCTGCAGCTTTCCCGGCGCCTACGGTCATCATGAGTGTTCCTACCTACGTCTGCGTCACTCGTCACGGCGAAACCGACTGGAATATCGCCGGAATCCTGCAGGGTTGGACCGACGTTCCGATCAACGATCTGGGGCGGCGGCAAGCCTACGAACTGGTCGGCAACTTCTCCCATTCGAAGTTCTCGAAGATCTATTCGAGCCCCTTGATTCGTTCGCTCGAAACCGCAGAAATCATTGCCCGGTCGCTTCGACTGGACCCTCCAGAGTGTCATGATGGATTGAAGGAGAGGAATTTCGGCGTCTTCCAGGGAATTCCCAAGTCGGAACTGGCGGACCTGAATCCGGTTGTGCTGCAGCAGATACTCAAGCGGAATCCGGCGACGGATTTCGAGCAGGGCGAGTCGATGGATGAATTCGCCGATCGAGTGCTCGACGCCATCATCTGCATCGCTCGGCCCAACGCCGGCAAGCGCATTCTTGTGGTGACCCACGGCTGGGTAATGGATGTGATCACCCGGCACATTGCCAACCGGCCGCGCAGCACCATCCTCAACATGAAGCGCAAGAATGGCGAATGCCTGTGGCTCGAGGTTCGGGAGCAGTCGATTCGTCCCGTGTAAAGTGGCCGGTGCAAAAACAAAACGCGCCGAAAGGCGCGTTGTAGCTGGGTGGCTGGCGGAGAGGGAGGGATTCGAACCCTCGTTAGGATATTATCCTAAACACGCTTTCCAGGCGTGCGACTTAAACCGCTCATCCACCTCTCCGCATAGCTGCTGATTGCTGCTTCAGCAGGGCGCGAATTCTAACAGATCATCCTTCGCTGTGCCGCAGCGAGAGGTCGATGGCGCGTACATTTTTGGTCAGGCTGCCTACGGAAATGCGGTCGACGCCGGTTTCGGCGATGGCGCGCACGGTTTCCAGGCGAACCCCTCCCGAGGCTTCGAGTTCGGCGCGTCCGGCGGTGAGGCCGACGGCTTGGCGCATCTGCGCCAGATCCATGTTGTCCAGCAGGATCATGGCGGCCCCGGCATCGAGGGCTTCGGCGAGTTGCTCCAGGGTTTCCACTTCGATCTGGATGAAGACATCGCCGCGGCCGATGGCTCGCGCCTGTGCCAGTGCGGCGGAAACTCCGCCGGCGGCCAGGAGGTGGTTTTCCTTGATCAGGATGCCGTCATAGAGGCCGAGGCGGTGGTTGTGGCCGCCGCCGCAGGTGACGGCATATTTTTGCGCCAGGCGCAGGCCGGGCAGGGTCTTGCGCGTGTCGACGATGCGGGCGCCGGTGCCGGCGACGGCATCGACGTAACGGCGCGTCGCGGTGGCGGTGGCGGAGAGCAGTTGCAGGAAGTTGAGCGCGGCGCGCTCGGCTGTCAGCAGGGCGCGGGTGCTGGCTTCGATTTCGCACAGCGTCTGGCCGGCGGCAATCGGTTCGCCGTCGCGCGCATGCCAGCGGATGACGGTCAGCGGATCGAGGCGCCGGAAGCAGGAGTCGAACCAGGCGATGCCGGCAAGCACCGCATCTTCGCGACTGAGCACCGTGCCCTGCGAACGTCGTGTGGCAGAGGTGAGCAGTGCTGTCAGATCGCCGCCGCCGATGTCCTCGACCAGTGCGGCGAGCACGTTGCGCTGTACCTCGGCGGCGAGCTGCAGAGGGAGTTCCATGATATGTTGATGTCTGAAATGTTGGTTCGATTGATTCTAGCACTGGAGGTATCACCTCATGCTCGGCGTGTTCTCCGTCAGTCTCGGTGTTTTGCTGGCCCTCGCTCTCGCCCTCCTTGTCGTCTATTTTTACCTCAAGGACATTACCCAGAAGAAGCATTCGATCCTGCGAAACTACCCGCTGATAGGGCGCTTTCGCTACTTCTTCGAGCAGCTCGGCGAATATTTCCGGCAGTACTTTTTTCTCGGCGATCGCGACGAGCGTCCCTTCAATCGATCGACGCGCTCCTGGGTCTATCGCATGGCCAAGAACGAGGGCGGGGTGCTCGGCTTCGGCTCGACCTACAACCTGCACGAGTCGGGCGCGCTGATTTTCGTCAATGCGCCGTTTTCAGTGTTGGAGGACGACCGCTTGCCGACGCCGCCGCTCCCAATCGGCGAGGGCTATTGCGCCAAGCCCTTTGTCGCGCGCTCGATTGTTAATGTCAGTGGCATGAGTTTCGGCGCGATCTCGAAGCCGGCGGTGCAGTCGCTGTCGCGCGGCGCGGCCAAGGCCGGCTGCTGGATGGATACGGGCGAAGGCGGCCTGTCGCCCTACCATCTGGAGGGGGGTTGCGACGTCATCATGCAGATCGGCACGGCGAAATATGGCGTGCGCGATGAGGCGGGAAATCTGTCGGATGCGAAACTGCGCGAAATCGCCGATCACGAATCGGTGCGCGCTTTCGAGATCAAGTTGTCACAGGGAGCCAAGCCGGGCAAGGGCGGCGTGTTGCCGGGTGGCAAGGTGACGGCGGAGATCGCCCGCATTCGCGGCATTCCGGAAGGCATGGATTCGCTCTCGCCCAACCGCCATCCGGAAATCACCAACATGGACCAACTGCTCGACATGGTGCTGCGGGTGCGCGATGTGACGGGCAAGCCGGTGGGCCTAAAGACGGCCATCGGCGGCTGGCAGTTCATGAATCTGCTGACCGAGGCGGTGGCGCGGCGCGGCGTGGCGGATGCACCGGATTTCATCGCCGTCGATGGCGGCGAGGGCGGGTCGGGTGCTGCACCGCAGGCGCTGGCCGATCACATGTCGCTGTCGATCGAGGAAGCGCTGCCCCGCGTGGTGGATGCCCTGATCGAGGCCGGCATCAAGGAGCGGGTCAAGGTCATGGCGGCGGGGCAACTGGTGACCTCGGCACGCGCGGCCTGGGCGCTGGCCTGTGGCGCGGATTTCGTGAACAGTGCGCGCGGCTTCATGTTCGCGCTGGGCTGCATCCAGGCCCTGCGCTGCCACACCAATACGTGCCCGACCGGGATCACGACGCACAACCCACGCCTGCAGCGCGGGCTGGTGGTGGAAGAGAAATTCGAACGGGTGGCGAACTACTGCCTGAACATGAACAAGGAAATCGACATGATCGCGCACAGCTGCGGCTTGCACCACGCCCGCGAGTTTCGCCGCGAACACGTGCGCATCGTTCAGGCCGACGGCCGCAGCACGGCGCTCAACATGCTGTATCCCTATCCTTTGCAGCGGATACCTGCCTGAGTTTTTCCATTAACGCTATCGACAGGCTGCTGGCGGCGATCACCGCCATGCCGGCAATCGACAGCAGATCGGGCAGGTGGTCGTAGAAAATGGAGCCCAGCAGCATAGCCCAGATCAGTTGGGCGTAAAGGAAGGGCGAGAGGAAGGACGCCGCCGCGTAACGAAAGGCGCGCGTCAGCATCAGGTGGCCGGTGCCGCCGTAGATTCCGAGCGAGGCGATCAGCGCCGCGTCGATCCAGTCCGGCATCGGCCCTCCCCAATACAGCGGCGCCGCCAGCGTCATCGACACCGTGCCTACCAGGGCGGTATAGAAAAGCATGGTGACGGTGTTCTCGGTCGGCGACAATTGCCGCGTCTGGATTTGATAGAAGGCATAGCAGGCGGCGGCCAGCGACATCCAGACGATGCCCTGCAGGCTAAGTGCGCCGCCGGGACGGGCGATCAACAGGGCGCCGCAAAACCCGGCGACCACTGCCAACCAGTGGCCCGTAGTGATCGATTCCTTGAGCAGCCAGTGCGACAGGATCACCACCACGAGCGGTGTGATGAACAGGAAGGCCGTGCTTTCGGCCAGCGGCATCAGGGAAAAGCCGACCATCGAGAAGCCGGTGGTTCCGACCAGCAGCAGGGCGCGCGTGATCTGGGCGATGGGTCGCGCAGTGGCGACCAGTTGCAGGCGCATCGACGGTGCCAGGAAGATCAGCATCATCAGGCAATGGAAGGTGTAACGGCCCCAGACCATCATGGGGATCGGATAGGTCTTCGAAAGATGCTTGGAGGTGGCATCCAGCGCGGCGAAGCACAGCGTCGCGCCGAGCATCAGCAGCACGGCGAAGCCGACCTTGCGGTGGGCTTCAGGCATTCGTTGCGATCAGGCGATTCAGCAGTGTGCGTGCGACGGGGATCAGTTCGCCGGCGGCAATGCCAACGGGTCCCGTGCCGTTGGCAGCGAGCGCGTCGGCTGCCGCGCCATGCAAATGCACGGCGCCGCTCAATGCAGCGTCGGCCGGCCAGCCTTGTGCCAGCAGCGCGCCGATGAAGCCGGAGAGAACGTCGCCGGTGCCGCCCGAGGCCAGGCCCGGATTACCGCTGGCATTGATGCGCCAGCGGCCGTCGGGATGGGCGATTACCGTGCCGCAGCCCTTCAGCGCGACATGGGCCTTGAAGCGCTGCGCGAGTTTCAGCGCGGCGCCGACGCGGTCGGCTTGTACCGCTTCGGTGGTGGTCGCCAGCAGCCGCGCGGCTTCGGCGGGATGCGGTGTGATGATCGTGGATGCCGTGCGGCGCAAGAGGTGTGCGGCCAGTACCGGATGGGCGGCCAGCAGGTTCAGCGCATCGGCGTCGAGCAGCAGGGAAAAGTCGGCGCTGGTGCGCTCTGCGTGCCTGGGATTCCGCTCCGCGGGCAGGCAACGGCGAACAATCTCCAAAGCGACGTCGGAGGTGCCAAGACCGGGGCCGACGACGGCAGCCGTGGCCTGATCCAGTGCGTTGTCCGCTGTGCGCAGCATCAACTCGGGTTGCAGCGGATCAACGGCAAGCACCTGCAGCAGTCCGACGAATACGCGGCCGGCACCGAGTTGCAATCCGGCGCGTCCGGCCAGGAGCGCCGCGCCCGTCATGCCGGCAGCGCCGCCGATCACGGCCAGCGAGCCGTAGCTGCCCTTGTGACTGTTGCGCCGGCGTGGTTTCAGGCAGTCGCGGAAATCGTCGACGGCAAGCAGGGCGCCGGGGAATTTGTCGAGACGCAGGCCGAGATCGACCACGCTCACCTCGCCGCAATGATCCGGGCCGTCGAGTGTGTACAGCCCGGGTTTGCCGCCGATGAAGCTGATGGTATGCGTGGCGCGCACGGCAACACCCATCACGCGCCCGGTGTCGCCATCGAGACCGCTGGGGATATCGAGCGCAAGAACCGGTCCCCGGAAATCATTGATGCGTTCGATGAGATCAGCATAGGCGCCGGAAATCGGTCGTCCAAGACCAATGCCGAACAGGCCGTCGACCACCAGCCCGTAATCTCCCTTGGGCACCGTGCCACCGGGGCCGACAACGACGTCAATTCCCTGTTGCTTGAGCACGTGCGCCATCACGATGGCATCGCCACCATTGTTGCCGGGGCCGGCAAGGACCAGCACGCGCGCGCGGCGGTTCTCGAGCAAACGCAGGGCGAGCTCGGCGGCGGCACGGCCGGCGCGCTCCATCAGTGGCGGTGCGGCGTCGACGTAGCGGGCTTCCAGCGCGCGCAACTCCGTAGCTCGCAATAGCGGGAGGCGGTTCATGACGCGATTGTAACCGTCAAGCCAACTTCGGAAGCGACACGACCCGGTAGCCCTGTGTTCCCAGATGCGCGCGCAGGTGTCGTGCAACGGCGACCGCATCGGGGCTGTCGCCATGGACGCAGATGCTGCCGATCGGCGTCGGAATGCGGGTGCCGTCGGTGGCGATCAGCGCGCCCGCATCGAGCATGGCCAGCACGTGGGCCAGGCAGGCGGCGGGGCCGTGGATCATGGCATCGGGCCGGGTGCGCGGCACCAACTGGCCATCCGGCAGATAGGCCCGGTCGGCGAAGATTTCCTCGACTACCGCGAGGCCGGCGGCGCGGCCAGCCAGCACCAGTTGCGACGCGGCCGGCGCCAGCAGGATCAGCGTGCGATCGACCGCACGCATCGCCCGGCAAATCGTGTCGGCCACGGCGCGGTCGACACAGGCGAGATTGTTCAGGGCGCCGTGCGGCTTCACATGCGTGACGTTCGTTGCTTCAAGGGACGCAATGCCGGCCAGTGCGCCGATCTGGGTTGCGATCTGGTTTTCCAGTTCTTCCGGCGACATCGCCAAGGCGCGGCGGCCGAAGCCTTGCAGGTCGGGATAGCTCGGGTGGGCGCCGATCGAGACGCCGCGCTCCTGCGCCAGGCGCACCGTGCGGCGCATTGTGTTCGGGTCGCCGGCATGGCCGCCGCAGGCGATGTTGGCCGAGGCGACGATATCCAGCATGGCGGCATCATCGCCCATATGCCAGGGCCCGAAGCCTTCGCCGAGATCGGCGTTGAGGTTAATTGCTGTGTTTGGCATCGATCACTCCATCGACCAGATTGGCGCCATACAAGGCGTCGAAATCGAATTCTGCGGCGTCGGGAACGATGCTCGCAATGCAATCCGCCAGCGCTGCCGCGGCACGCCGCCGCGCGGCAAGTGCCTCTTCGATGCTCATCTCGACAAAGCGCAGCGCCTGGCCAGGCTGGACATGGCCCAGGCGCGGCAAGTCGGCGCCGATCACGGTGGCGATTTTCGGGTAGCCGCCCACGGTCTGGCAATCGGCCAGCAGGACGATGGGGCGGCCGTCGCCCGGAACCTGTATGGCGCCGGGTGTGACGGCATCCGAAACAATGTCGGCGCCAAGCGCCGGATCGTGTGCGAGGCGGGGGCCATCGAGGCGCAGCCCCATGCGGTCCGCCTCGCGGCTGACGGTGAATTCGTCGTTGATGAGGTGCATCCACGCCGCGTCGGTGAAGTACTCGCGCTGCGGGCCGGTCAGGATGCGCAGGGGGCCGCCGGGTGCGCGCGGGGGCTGCGGCAGGCGTTGGGGAATCGCCGGGGTGCCACTGCCGACTGCCAGGCGGTCACCCGCCTGCAGGACGCGGCCATCGATGCCGCCGAGACCGGCACGCGCATACGTCGAGCGACTGCCGAGCACCGCAGGCAAATCGAATCCGCCGTGAATGGCGAGGTAGCCGATGCGGCTGCGCAGGCCGCCGGTGACCAGAATCTCGTCCGCAGCCAGGGCGTGGCTGCGCCAGTTGCAAGCCTCGCGCCACTGGCCGGCTGCATCCTGTATCCGCGCCGAAAACTCGCCGGCCAGTGCGATCGTTACCGGCGCTTTCGCACGCAGGCTGGGGCCGAGCAGATGCATCTCCAGCGCAACGGTGCCGGGTGGGTTGCCGGCCAGTGCATTGGCGATGGCCAGCCATTCGACATCCAGCGCGCCGGACAGCGGCACGCCCAGGTGTCGGTAGCCGGGGCGGCCGGCATCCTGAAAGCTGGCCGGCATGCGGCACTCAAGGATTTGGACTTCGATCATGCTTCCTGCCAATCCGTGTGTCCGATTTTTCCGGCGGCGACGTCGGCGGCAAGTCGCTCGAACTCGTCGCGACTGACCGGTGCAAAGCGCAGGGTGTCACCGGGCGCGAGCAGCGCGGGTCGGGCGGCGTTCGTCAGATCGAACAGGCGCACGGGAGTGCGCCCCAGCAGATGCCAGCCGCCCGGGCTCGCCCACGGGTAGACGGCGGCCTGTGTGCCGGCGATGGCGAGGCTGTTGGCCGGGACGGTCGTGCGCGGTGTGGCCCGGCGCGGCAGCCGCAGCCATTCCGGCAACTCGCCAAGATAGGGGAAGCCCGGCAGGAATCCGATCAGGAAAACGCGCAGTTCCGTCGCGCAAATTGCGTCGACTACGGCGGATTCGCTGCGCCCTGTGATGCGTGCAACTTCCGCCAGATCGGGTCCGAATTCGCCACCGAAGACCACGGGGATCAGCCACCGTGCCGCCAGCGCCGACTTTCCGGGAGGCGCCTGCGCCGCTTCCAGAAGCTGCGCGGCCAAGGCTTCCCGATCAAGCAGCAATGGATCGAAATGCACGGTCAACGAGCGGTAGGTGGGCACCACGTCGCTGATGCCTTCCAGCTTCAGGGCCGCCAGGGCATCGCGTGCCGCCATGACTTGCGCATTGAGCGCCCGATCGATGCGATCGCCGAATTCGAGCGTCAACGCGCCGTCACCGAGAGCAAGGATGCGCGGTTTCATCCCACCATGCGCTGCGGCAGCCAGGTGATGATGGCAGGGAAGGCGTAGAGCAGACCCACCGCCGCCATCATGAGGAAAAATGCCGGCATGGCGGTGCGCGCGATCCACGGCAGCTGTTTCCCCGTCATGCCCTGGATGACGAACAGGTTGAATCCCACCGGCGGCGTGATCTGCGCCATTTCAACCACCACCACCAGGAACACGCCGAACCAGATCAGGTCGATGCCGGCGGCGACGATGGTCGGCTGGATCACGGCGATGGTCAGCACCACCATCGAGATGCCGTCGAGGAAGCAGCCGAGGATGATGAAAAAAATCATCAGGCCGAAGAGCAGGCCGAATTGGCCGAGGCCGAGACTGGCGATCCATTCCGCGAGGTGGCGCGGCAGGCCCATGTAGCCCATGGCCAGCGTGAGGAAGGCGCTGCCGGCCAGGATCAGGGCGATCATGCAATACAGGCGGGTGGCGCCGAGCAGGCTGTCGCGGAATGTGTTCCAGCTCATCGAGCCTTGTGCTGCGGCGAGTACCAAGCTGCCGACCACGCCGAGCGCTGCCGCTTCGGTGGCCGTGGCGACGCCGGCATAGATCGAACCCAGCACCAGCGCAATCAGCAATACCACCGGAATCAGGTGGCGCGACGCGTAGAGTTTTTGCGTGAAAGTGGTTTGCTCCGTCGCCGGCGGCACGGCATCCGGGTTGAGCAGGGCCCAGACCACGATCCAGCCCATGAACAGGGTAGCGAGCAGGATGCCCGGCAGCACCCCGGCGATGAACAGCTTGGCGATCGACACTTCGGCGGCGACGCCATACACGATCATGATGATCGACGGCGGAATCAGCAGGCCCAGCGTGCCCGCGCCGGCCAGGGTACCGATGGTGATGGCCTCCGGATAGCCGCGCTTCTTGAGTTCGGGCAGGGTGATCTTGCCGATTGTGGCGCAGGTAGCGGCCGACGATCCCGATACCGCGGCGAAAATGCTGCAGCCGATTACATTCACATGCAGCAGCCGTCCTGGCAACTTCTCCAGCCACGGCGCGAGGCCCTTGAACATGTCGGAGGACAGCCGGGTGCGAAACAGGATCTCACCCATCCACAGAAACATCGGCAGTGCGGTCAGCGTCCACGACGAGGAGGCGCCCCAGATGGTGACGGCCATCGCATCGCCGGCGGCGCGGGCGGTGAACAATTCCATGCCCAGCCAGCCGACGCCGAGCAGGGCCAGTCCGATCCAGATGCCGCTGCCGAGCAGGGCGAACAGCGCCAGGATCAGGCCCAGGGTAATCATCAGATCCATTGCTTAGCACTCCCCCCGATCCACGGGCCGCTTTGCACAGCGGCCCGGCTCCGGCGGCGCAAAGCAGTGCTTTGCGAAACCCCGCTTCCGCCCCCCTCGCCAAGCGAGGGGGTGACCGCGGTTCGCCGCTGCGCGGCTCCATCGTATGGCTGCGCCCCCCTTGGAGCGGCCCGGCGCGGGGCACTCATTCGCTCCTCACCGGTTCGCTGTCGGAGGCGCGATGGCGCAGCTTTTCGCCACGCAGCGTGGCGACCAGTTCGTCGGCCAGTGCGATGGCGAAGATGACGCTGCCCAGCGCCATGCCCATTTGCGGAATCCAGAGCGGGGTTGCGTCGGTTCCCTGCGAGATGTCGTTGAACTGGAAGGATTGCCACGCCAGGCGGGTCGCGAACCACGCCAGCAAGACCGCGCAGAGCAGGCCGGCCACGTGGCTCCAGATTTCAAGCGCTTGCCGGCCGCGCGAACCGACGTGATCGAGGATCAGCGTGACACGGATGTGTTCGCCGCGCTTCAGCGTATGCGCCAATGCCAGAAAGGCCGCCGCCGCCATGCAGTAGCCGGCGTAGGCATCGGTGCCGCGGATGTGGAAATCCAGCAGGCGTCCCGTCACGGAGAGCAGGATCATCACCAGGGTGCCGATCATGAACAGCGCCGCCGCCCAGGCGGCGGCGCCGTAGATCCGGTCAAGGACGTGCCGCATGGACCGCGGCCTACTTCCGGTAGGCGTCGAGAGCTGCCTGTCCTTCAGCGCCGGCGGTCTTCAGCCATTCGCCGATCATGGTGTCGCCGACCTTCTTCAAATCAGCTTTCAGTGCCGCTGACGGCGCGGCGACCGTCATGCCATTCTTGGTCAGTTGCTCCAGGTAGAACTTGGTCTTCTCCTCGCTGCTCTTCCAGCCGCGCGTTTCGGCCTCGCTTGCGGCCTTCAGCAGCGCATCCTGCGTCGGCTTGTCGAGCGCGTCGAAGGCCTTCTGCGACACCAGCACCGCATTCTTCGGCAGCCAGGCCTGGGCATCGTAGAAATATTTCACCTGTTCCCACACCTTGCTGTCGTAGCCGGTCGCGCCCGAGGTCATGAAGGCGGCGACGGCCCCAGTGGCCAGCGCCTGCGAGAGTTCAGCGGCCTGAATCGTGACGGGCTGGGCGCCGACCAGTTCGGCGATGCGGGAGGTTTGTGGACTATAGGCGCGCCACTTGACGCCCTTGAGGTCGGCCGCCGAGTTGATCGGTTTTGCCGAGTAGATGCCCTGCGGCGGCCAGGGCACGGAGAACAGCACTTTCAGGCCCTGCTTGGCCAGCAGGGCGTCCAGTGACGGCTTCTGCGCAGTCGCCAGTTTCTTCGCTTCGGAGTAGGAGGTCGCGAGGAAAGGTACGTTGTCGGTGCCGAACAGCGGATTCTCGTTGGCGTAACCGCCGAAAATGATTTCGCCGATCTGCGCCTGGCCGCCCTGCACCGCGCGCTTGATCTCGTTGGCTTTGTACAGCGATCCGCCGGGGTGTACGGTGATTTTCAATTTGCCGGCCGTGGCCTTGTCGACATCGGCGGCGAACTGCGTGATGTTTTCGGTGTGGAAGTTGGCTGCCGGGTAGCCGGTAGGCATGTCCCACTTGGTCTGGGCCGAAACGGAGAGAGCGGTGAAACCGATTGCGGCAACGAGCGTACGAAGGCAGGTTTTCATCGGCGGATTCCTCACAAAGATAACGGATGGAAGGGAGCAAGCGGGTAACACGTTAACATTACATTTACAAAACGTCAATAAAATGTTTCAATCTTCCTGTCGAACAAACACCGGAGTCCATGATCATGGCAAAAAAGGCGACGAGCAAGACTTCTTTCGCATCAGGTGCCGGCAACGGGTCCGACGTGCGTCGCATAGTTTCCTCGGAGCACCTGGTATCCGACAAGTCTCCGGAACTGTCCGAGCTTGAGTTTGGCCTCATCATCGCCAGCAATGCCTTCGGCCGCTGGATGACGCGCTGCATGGCCGGTGCCGGAGTGAAGGACATGACCGAGACCGAGATCCTCGTGGTGCACCACGTCAATCACCGCGGCCGCGAGAAGAAGCTTGCCGACATCTGTTTCGTACTCAACATCGAAGACACACACGTGGTTTCCTACGCCTTGAAGAAGCTCGCCAATCTCGGTCTGGTGTCGGGCAACCGCCGCGGCAAGGAAGTATTCTGGTCGACCACGGAAGCCGGTCGGGCGCTGTGCGAGCGCTATCGCCAGGTGCGCGAGGCCTGCCTGATGCCGGGCTTTTCCGGCGCGGCGGAAGAGAACGAACGCATCGGCGACCTGGCGCGGCTGCTGCGCACCTTGTCCGGGCGCTACGATCAAGGTGCGCGGGCCGCATCATCCATCTGAAGGACAACCATGACCATCAACCACGGCAGTCTTTCCTATCTCGATCCGGTCAGGGCCGAACCCTGGGCGAGCTTCGTCGAGCAGATCGATCGTGTCGCGCCGCATCTGGGCGACCTCGCGCGCTGGGTCGAGACACTCAAGCATCCCAAGCGGATTCTGGTGGTCGATGTGCCCATCATTCGCGACGACGGCACCATCGCCCACTACGAGGGCTATCGCGTGCAGCACAATCTGTCGCGCGGGCCGGGCAAGGGCGGCGTGCGCTTCCATCCGGCTGTGTCGCTCAACGAAGTGATGGCGCTGGCGGGCTGGATGACCATCAAGAATGCCGCACTGGGCCTGCCTTTCGGCGGCGCCAAGGGCGGTGTGCGCATCGACCCGCGGACATTCTCACCAGCCGAACTCGAACGCATCACCCGGCGCTATACCTCGGAGATCGGCATTGTCATCGGGCCGGACAAGGACATTCCGGCCCCCGATGTCGGCACCAGCGAGCAGACCATGGCGTGGATGATGGATACGTATTCGATGAATGTCGGCCATACCGCCAGCGGCGTCGTCACCGGCAAGCCGATTGCTCTCGGCGGCTCGCTGGGACGCCAGGAAGGAACGGGGCGCGGCGTTTGCATCGCCGCGCGCGAAGCCGGCATTCGCATGGGTGTCCCGATCTCCGGCGCGCGAATCGTGGTGCAGGGCTTTGGCAATGTCGGCGGTGTCGCGGCGCGAATCTTTCGCGAGAACGGCGCGAGGGTCATCGCGCTGCAGGATGCGGAAGCCACTCTCGCCAATCCGGCCGGAATCGACATTCCCGCCGCGCTTGCCCATGTGGCCGCGCATGGCAGCCTGGTCGGCTTCACCGGCGCAACGTCGGTCAGCGACGATGACTTCTGGCAACTCGAGTGCGAGTATTTCGTTCCCGCGGCCCTCGAAGGCCAGGTAACGCTGGAGCGTGCGCGCCGCATGAGGGCCAGGATCATCGTCGAGGGCGCCAACGGCCCGACCACGCCGGCCGCCGACGACATCCTGCACGAGCGCGGCATTCTGGTGATTCCGGATGTGCTCGCCAATGCGGGCGGCGTGACCGTGTCCTACTTCGAGTGGGTGCAGGATTTCTCCAGCTTTTTCTGGAGCGAGGAAGAGATCAACGACCGGCTCGAAAGCATCATGGTGAAAGCTTTTGATGCCATCTGGCTGACGGCGAAGGAACGCAAAGTGTCGATCCGGACCGCGGCGTTCATCATCGCCTGCCAGCGCGTGCTCGCGGCCCGCGAGCAACGCGGCCTGTATCCGTAAGCCCGCCAGGAGCAGACACCATGAAATCGCCAAAAACGTCGCCGGGTTGATCGACAAAAATTGGTCTGGCGATGGTCGCCGTGTCGCCAGCGCCGACTTTTTGCAGGGCGGAAATCATCGAGTCCGCACTCATCCATCGATGGGAAGCCTTGCGATACCCCTATTTCTTCTCGCTTGCCGCGCCGGAGGGTTGCGGCACGAAAGTCATCCATGCGCCGCTTTCGATGATTTTGGGTGCCACCTTCTTGCCCTGATAGAAGATCGTGAGATCGTGCCCTTGTTCAACCCGGAATATCTCGCCCCTGGCAAACGAAATGCTCTCTGTTGAACCCTGGGAAATATCGATGCGTGTACCCGTGGCGGTGTCCTGGCGTTTCTTTCTGTAGAGCACGGCTGGGTCCTTGCTGATCACCAGGAACACGCCCGCAGGTTTGCCTGGATTGACCCCCTGCACGGTGAGCACTTTTCCCGGATCATCGGCGGCACGATCCGACAGGGGCGCCGGAGCAGCAGCCCGGGTGTCGGCATCAGGGCCTGGTGCAGGGGGAACCGCATCTCCGGCAACGACTTTCCGATCGCCCTGCAGCCCGGCGCTGCCCGCTGACGCGGGCAGCGCCTCCTGAATTGCCTTGGTCGTGGAATCCGCCTGCGGCGCGACATCGGCCGGCGGTGGCGCGGGCGGTGCACTCGGTGCCGGATCCCGGCCCATCAATACGAATGCAATGGCGGCGACAAGCACTGCAACGGCCCCGCCAAGCTTGGCTCCTGCCCCGAGTCGATCCCAAAGCGGGCGGTCGTCGTGCATCGGGTCGGCATGTGGCTTGGCCGGCGCAGTGACTGCGGACGATTCGGAAATGCCAGCGCGATGTTCAGGATTCAGGCGATCGCTTTCCGCGGAATCCACTGAAATCAGCAATCCTTCGATGACGCCGCCGGCATGAATGTCGAGCGCCTTGTAATAGACATCCCCTGCGACGCAGGCGCCCTCCTGGATTTCAATGGACTCCGACGAATGCATGGGGCCATGAACACGGCCCGCCACGACTACATGCGGGGCTGTGATGGTGCCGGTGATCTTGCCTGTCTTGCCGACGACGACCGTGCCATCGGAGCCCGGGGCGCATGAAACGTCGCCCAGCGTGTCTCCCTGAATGAGCAGAACACCCGTGAACGTGAGATTGCCTTCAAGGCGCAGGTCGGCACCGACCAGGGTATCGGTGCGAGCGTGCGAATATCTTGCGGCTCCGTTCTTTCCGGACAATGGATTCGCCTCTTGTTTCCTGTTACGAACCAGAAAGCATCATGAATTCCTGCAATACCGCTGGATGGCCACAGGCATAGTACAAGACAAATCATGCGGCATACAGCCCCGGTGCATTCCTTACCCGGCGGCTTGCGTTCGCGAAAGTCCGCGCTGGAGTTCCAGATTGCGGCTGAAACGCGACATCGCGTAGCAGCCGATCCAGTAGATCAGTCCGATGAATAGATAGCCTTCGAGATGGAAGGAGCGCCATTCGGCATCGCCCGCCAGCGCCAGCGAGAGCGCTCCGGTCAGTTCGTAGAGGCTGACCACGGTCACCAGCGAGGTGTCCTTGAATACGCTGACGGCGCTGTTCATCATCGAGGGGATCACCGCACGCAGGGCTTGCGGCAGGACGATCCAGCGCATCGCCTGCCAGCGGCCGAGGCCGAGCGCCGCCGCCGCGTCATGCTGTCCCGCCGGGATCGCCTGCAGGCCGCCGCGAATCGTTTCCGAAAGATAGGCCGCGGCGAACAGCACGATGCCGGCCTGCACCCGCAGCAGCACGTCGATCGAGAAGCCCTGCGGCAGGATGATGGGGAACAGGAAAGAGGCGAGGAACAACACCGAGATCAGCGGCACGCCACGCACCAGTTCGACGTAAATGGTGCATACGCCCCGCAGCAGGGGCAGGCCGGATTGCCGGCCAAGGGCCACCGCGATCGACAGCGGAAAGGCCAGCAGCATGCCCATGGTGGCCAGCAGCAGGGTCAGCGGAAATCCGCCCCATTGATCGCTGCTCACCGGATCGAGCCCGAGCCAGCCGCCACCCATGAGCGTGAAAAAGCACACCAGGGCAAGCGTCCACGCCACGGCCAAGGTGCGGGGCGCCAACAGGCGCAGGCCGCTGGTTGCGATGACCAGCAGGAGCAGGGCGGTCGCGGCCAGCGGCCGCCACTGTTCCGCATATGGGTAGCGCCCGAAAAGAATGATGCGGTATTTTTCGGCGACCACGCCCCAGCAGGCGCCGGCGTGATTCACGGCCTGGCACGCGCCGGCATCCGCCTTGAATACGGCCTGCAGCAGCATCCAGTCGATCAGCCCCGGCAAGTACCAGAGCGCGGCTGCCACCAGGACGAGCGTCGTCAGGCTGCTGAACGCATCGGAAAACAGGTTGCGGCGCAGCCAGAGCCGGGTTGCGGCGAGCGGATTCATCAGCGCTCCGCCCAGCGTCCGCTGCGGCGCTCGATCCACCCGCTGAGCCACGCGGTCAGCAGCGAGAGAATCAGGTACACCGCCATGATCAAGGCGATGCATTCGGCGGCGCGGCCGCTCTGGTTCAGCGTGGTGTTGGCCACCGAGACCAGGTCCGGATAGCCGATGGCGACCGCCAGTGAAGCGTTCTTGGTCAGGCTCAGATGCTGGTTGGTCAGCGGCGGGATGATGCTGCGCAGGGCTTGCGGCAGCAGCACGAGGCGGAACAACTGGATTCGCGTCATGCCCAGCGCCAGCGCGGCATCGCTTTGTCCGCGCGGCACAGCCAAAATTCCGGCGCGTACCGTCTCGGCGACATAGGCCGCGGTGTAAAGACTCAAGCCGAGCAGCAGGGCGAGGAATTCCGGGGTGAGTGTCGCCCCGCCGAAAATGCCCAATTCACCGCGCAGCGGCAGGTCGAACAGTCCGCTCTCGCCGCCCGGCCAGGGAAGTGCCAGCCCGCTCTTGCTGAGATACATGTGCGGCCCGAATTGCAGCGCTTCGCTGGCCAGCGGCAGCAGGTCGGTCACCACGAAGTACCACGCCAGCAATTGCAGCAGCAGCGGCACGTTGCGCATGGCTTCAACGTAGGCGGTGCACAAGCCGCGCAGCAGCAGGTTGGGCGACAGTCGGCCGAGGCCGATCAAGGTTCCGAGCAGGGTGCTGGCGACAATCGCCGGCACCGCGACGCGCAGGGTGTTGGCGAGTCCCGCGGCCAGCGCCCACCATGCACTGTCGGCGGAATCGAAGGGCAGCAGGCTTTCGCCGATCGCAAAACCGGCGGGTTCAAGCAGGAAGCCGAAGCCGCTGCGAATGCCGCGCTCGGCCATGTTGGTGGCGGTGACATCGAGCAGCCACCACAGCGCGGCCAGCAGCGCGGCTGCGAGCAGCGCCTGGATTCCAAGTTCGCGCCGGCGTCGGCCTTGCATCTCGCGGAAAACTCGGCGCTGGCGATACGGCGATTCAGCGAATCGGCGGCGCGTACATCAGGCCACCCTTGTTCCACAAGGCGTTGATGCCGCGCGGCAGCTTCAGCGGCGAGGCGCTGCCGACATTGCGCTGGAACATCTCGCCGTAGTTGCCCACCGCTTTCACGGCGCGGGCGGCCCAGTCGCGTTCGAGCCCGAGCAGCTTGCCGCTGTCCTCGGCGCTGCCCAGCAGACGCTGGATCGCCGGATCGGTGCTGGCCTTCATCTGCTCGAGATTGGCTTGCGTGACGCCGTATTCCTCGGCTTCGATCAGGGCGAAGATGACCCACTTGACGACGGCGAACCACTCGTCGTCGCCGCGCCGCACCACCGGCCCCAAGGGCTCCTTGGAAATCAGTTCGGGCAGCACGATGTAGTCGTCCGGGTTCGGCGCCTCCTTGCTGCGGATGAAGGCCAGGGCCGAGGCATCGGTGGTGTAGGCCTGGCAGCGGCCGCTGAAGAAGGCCTTGATCGAGGCTTCGAATTTCTCGAATACCACCGGCTTGATCTTGATGCCCTGCGCCTTGAACCAGTCGTTCAGGTTCTTCTCGGTCGTGGTGCCCGACTGCACGCAGATCTCCGCGTTCTTCAACTGCTTTGCGCTGGTGACTTTGAGCTTTTTCGGTACCAGGAAACCCTGCCCGTCGTAGTAGGTGACGGCGGTGAAATGCAGGCCCAGCGAGGCGTCGCGCGTCAGCGTCCAGGCCGTGTTGCGCGACAGCAGGTCGACTTCGCCGGACTGCAACGCGGTGAAGCGCTGCTGCGCGTTGAGCGGTACGTACTTGACCTTGTTCGGATCGTTCAGCACGGCGGCCGCGATGGCGCGGCAGACATCGACATCAAGCCCGTTCCAGCGGCCCTGGCTGTCGGCGGAGGAAAAGCCGATGACGCCGGTGCTGACGCCGCACACCAGTTGTCCGCGCTGTTTGATCTGGTCGAGGGTCTTGCCAGCGAGTGCAGGAGAGAGGTGAAGCAGCAGCGCGATGGTTACGGGAAAGTGGCGTATCAAGTTGAGTACTCCCATTTTGATAAATCACGCGGCCTTCAGCACGAAATCGACATGCACCGCGTCGTACGGAAACCGAAACCCCGTCTCGTCGCGTTCGATCAGGCCAACGGCCAGCAGTGAATGCACGTCGGTATGCACGCCGCGCACGTCGCGCCCCACACGCCGGGCGATTTCTCGCAGTGCGAGCGGTCCCGCACCGGTCATCACCTTGAGGATGTCCCAGCGCAGTGGCGTCAGCGTGCCCCATAGCGCGCGCTCATCGACAAATCCGATGAAAGGCGCCGCACGTTTGCCGGTGGTCATTGCCCGCGTGAAGCGGGCATTGATATCTTCGCGCGAGGCGACGCCGATGGTTACGGTGTTTGCCATGTCACATTCTCCAATCATCGACGGCGGTCCAGAAGTCCGCCATTAGCTGTTCCAGTGAGGTGAAAGCGTACGGCACCTCCGCCTCGCCCCGATGAAAGTGGTCGCCTTTGCCGGCCTCGTTGTCGAAGCGCAGCACGCACACCCCATCCACCACGTAAGCCAGGCTGTACTTCAGGTCGTGCGTGCTGCCGGGCACCTGGGCCGGCACCCGGAACACACGCATGGCGACAAAAGCATGATCCCCTTGCGGATAGCGGTCATCAAGGATCAGCGCGGCTTGCATGTTGTAAAGCTTAGCAACAGTGTTGGACGTTGTAAAGGAATACAACAGGAATACAACAGACGGCGACCGCTCAATCACTCAATCATTAAGGCGTGGCCAATCTTGCTATTCCTCGGTGTTCCTGTCAGCGTCCGGGTGTGGTCAGCGGCAGTTCGCCTTGCGGCGATTCGATCTCCAGCGGCGGAGTTTTGTTCGATGACAGCGCGCTGACGCGTACGCCGAGCAGGCGCAGCCTCTGTTCCAGCGGCACGCGGCGCAGGCACTCGCCGGCCGCACGGCGGATCGTGGCGGGGTCTGCGGTGGGTTCCGGCAGCGTTAGGTCACGCGTCACGGTGCGGAAGTCCTCGAAGCGCAGCTTGATGCCGATGGTGCGCCCGAGGTAGCCCTTGCGCTGGAGATCGCCGGCGACCCGGGTGCAGAGGTCGGTGAATACTTCAGACAGGACGGCGCGGTCGCGGCGCGGGTGGAGGTCGCGCTCGAAGGTGGTCTCGCGGCTGATCGATTTCGGCTCGGAGCAGGTCACCACAGGTCGCTCGTCGATGCCGCGCGATGCTTCGTGCAACCATTCGGCGTAGCTGCGGCCGAAGTGCTCTTGCAGCAATGCCGGCTCGGCCCGCGCCAGGTCGCCGATGGTGGCAATCCCCAGCGCCGCGAGTTTTTCACCGGCCTTGGGGCCGATGCCATTGATCTTGCGCACCGGCAGCGGCCAGATGCGCCGCTGGATGTCGTCCGGACCCAGCAGCGTCAGACCGTCCGGCTTTTCCAGGTCCGAGCAGATTTTCGACAGCAGTTTGTTGGGGCTGACGCCGATCGAGCAGGAAAGACCCGTGGCATCCTTCACCGCCTGCTTGATGCGCAGCGCGAGGGTGAGCGTGTCCTCGGGCAGCTCGGACAGGTCGATGTAGATCTCGTCGATGCCGCGGTCCTCGATCTGCGGCGCGACCGTAGCCACGGCAGCCTTGAACAGGCGCGAGTAATGGCGATAGGCGTCGAAATCCACCGGCAGCAGGATCGCATCCGGGGCCAGCTTTGCCGCCTTCATCACGCCCATGCCGGAAAACACGCCGAGGGCCCGCGCTTCGTAGGTTGATGTGGTGATGACGCCGCGCCCGACATAGTCCCGCAGCCGGGCAAAGCGGCGGCTGCCGTCGGCCAGCAGTTCCGGCTGGTGGATGCTGCGCCCGCCGATCACCACCGGCTGGCCGCGCAGTTCGGGGTAACGCAACAGTTCGACCGACGCGTAGAAGGCGTCCATATCCAGATGCGCGATACGTCGTGGGGGCGTGTTCATCGAGAAGGGAAGATACCGGAATTCGTCGAGTTCACTACCGCGTCGTCGCTTTGGGCTAGGATTACCGGTCCGACACAGAGGTCTTGTCATGATCAACGAACTGCTGCCGACCCTGACGCCGAAGATCGCCGCGCTGCGCCGCGACATCCACGCCCATCCCGAGCTGGCCTTCGACGAGAAGCGCACGGCGGCCAAGGTGGCCGACTACCTCGACGGCCTTGGTCTCGAAGTCCATCGCGGGATTGCCCGCACCGGTGTGGTGGCCAAACTCGCGCTGGGCAGCAGCAAGCGCGCCATCGGCCTGCGGGCCGACATGGATGCGCTGCCGCTTTCGGAACTGAACACCTTTCCCCACCATTCCACGCATCACGGCAAGATGCACGCCTGCGGCCACGACGGCCATACGGCGATGCTGCTCGGCGCCGCTGAAGCCTTGAGCAAACTGCGCAACTTCGACGGCACGGTGTATTTCATTTTCCAGCCGGCGGAAGAGCATGAAGGCGGCGGCCGGGTGATGGTGGAAGAAGGCCTGTTCGAGCGCTTTCCGATGGACATGGTGTTCGGCCTGCACAATTGGCCGGGCATGCCGGCCGGCAGCTTCGGCGTCACCGAAGGGCCGGTGATGGCTGGCACCGATCGCTTCGAAATCGAGATCACCGGGCGCGGCGGCCACGCCGCGATGCCGCATCAGGCGGTCGATGTGGTGCTGGCGGGCAGCGCGCTGGTGCAGGCGGTGCAGTCCCTCGTGTCGCGCAATACCGATCCGCTGGCGGCGGCGGTGGTCAGCGTGACGCGCTTCCATGCCGGCCATGCCGACAACGTCCTGCCCGAAACTGCGCTGCTGGGCGGCACCGTACGCACCTTGAATGGCGAGTTGCAGGACGCCTTGGAAGAGGGCTTGCGGCGCATCTGCAACGGCATCGAGGCGACCTACCGGGTGAGCATCGACCTGCGCTACGAGCGCGGCTATCCGCCGACCATCAATGCGCCCGAGCCGAGCTTCATTGCCCGCGAGGTAGCGCGCCACGTCGCGGGCGAGGCACAGGTATTGACGCAACTGCCGCCGAGCATGGGCGCCGAGGATTTCGCCTACATGGCCCGCGTGGTGCCCGCCTGCTACGTCTGGCTCGGCAACGGCCCCGGCGAGGGCGGCTGCATGCTGCACAGCCCGCACTACGACTTCAACGACGAGATCATCGCCACCGGCATCCGCTACTGGGTACGGCTGGCGGAGCGGGCGCTGGCGCCGTAGCGCACATGCAAACGGGCAGCCGAAGCTGCCCGTTTTTCACTGCATCCGACTCGGCTTACTTGACCCGGTTCTTGTACTCGCCGGTGCGCGTGTCGATTTCGATCTTGTTGCCGATCTCGACAAACAGCGGCACGGGGAGCGTCATCCCGGTGCTGATCTTGGCCGGCTTCATGACCTTGCCGGAGGTGTCGCCCTTGACGGCGGGCTCGGTGTAGATCACATCGCGCACGACGCTGTTGGGCATTTCAACCGAAATGGCCTTGCCGTCGTAGAACACCACTTCGACCGGCATGCCGTCTTCGAGGTAGTTCACCGCGTCGCTCATGTTTTCGCCTTCGACTTCGTACTGGTTGTACTCGGCGTCCATGAACACGTACATGGGATCGGCAAAATAGGAGTAAGTGCATTCCTTGCGGTCGGGCACGACCTGCTCGAACTTGTCGTCGGCTTTGTAGATGGCCTCCGACGCGGCGTCGGTAAGCAGGTTCTTGAACTTGAATTTGACGACCGCCGAACTGCGGCCGCCTTTGCTGTATTCGGCTTTTTGCACGACGAGCGGTTCGTTGCCGACCATAATGACGTTGCCGGCACGGAGTTCCTGGGCGATTTTCATGGCAGTGCTTCCTGAAGCGAAAATAATAACCCGCTATTTTAGCCGCTCAAGGCAGAACTGCACAAGCTTGCTGGCGAGATCGGGGTGGGCGGCGAGCGTTTTTGCCCACTCTCGCGATGGTCCGTCGAGGCCGGGCAGGCGGGCGGCAAAATCCGGCCAGTCAAGCGTGCCGTCGCCGTTCCAGGCGTGCCAGAAGGCTTTGAGCTCCCCTCCGGCGGGATGGATGTCCAGGAAGGCGTCCAGTTTGGTGCGGTGGGCATCGTCGGCCTGCGGATAGATGTGCCAGACGAAGGGTTTGGCGGCCCACTGGGCGCGGACAAAGGAATCCTCGCCGCGCACGAAGTTGAGGTCGCAGGCCCAGAGCAGTTCGTCGTAGCGTCGTTGCGGCAGGAAGGGCAGGGGATGAAGGCTCAGATTGCCTGTTTTCGAGGCGGCTTGGTCGTTTCCGGGGCGCAGCACCCGGATCGGTCGCTCGGAGGCCGCCCAAGTCTTGAGCAGGGCGGGGAGTGCCGGGTTTTCGTAGCTGAACAGCGAGATCGTCAGCTCGCCGGGCGCCTTGGCGGGCAGGCCGAACTCGGTGCGGAAGGCCGTTTCGTCGAACGCCTCGCGGCGCGTGTCGTAGTCGCGCTCGCGCAGCAGCCCGCCGGTGTCTTCGGCGAACCCGGGAAAGAAGAAGTGCTTGACCCGCGGCAGGCGCGGGTGCGGCGAAGGCAGGCCGTGGCAGCCGGCAACCCAGCTTTCCGCCGAGAGGTACTCGAGATTGAGCCAGACGGGCTGGCTGCTGCGGGTCGCCATGGCTTCCACGTAAATCGGCGGCAGCTCGCAGGCGAAGGCTTCGATTACCACGTCCGGGGTATCCGTGGCGAGCCACGGGCTTGGCCACGGGCGAACGTCGACCGGGCCGTTGACATGATCGGGCGCCAGCCACCGCAGGGGCGCCGGATTGTCGATCCAGAGCCTTACCTGCCAGCCGTATTCAGTGGCCAACTGCCGTGCCAGGCGCCAGCAGACGCCGGCATCGCCGTAGTTGTCGACGACGACGCAGAAAATGTCGCAGGAAGGAGGCGTGTTGGTCATGGCGAGGCGGTATCCTAGCCGAATGAATGCACTTTTACGCTGTACCGACTGTCCGCGCCTGGCCGGATTTCTCGCCGAGGTGCGCAGCCGCCAGCCGGGCTACCACGCCCGTCCGGTGCTGCCCTTCGGCGATCCTCGGGCGCGACTGCTGATCGTCGGCCTCGCGCCCGGCATGCACGGCGCCAATCGGACCGGGCGGCCCTTCACCGGCGACTATGCCGGCATCCTGCTCTACGAAACCCTGCACGCCTTTGGTTTCGGATCGAAATCCGTCTCGGTAGCCGCGGACGACGACCTGCGGCTCAGCGATTGCCGCATCACCAACGCGGTGAAATGCCTGCCGCCCGAAAACAAGCCGGAGCCGGCCGAGATCAAGACCTGCAACCACTACCTGGCGGCCGAGCTGCAGACCTCGCCCGATGTCCGGGTGATCCTGGCGCTGGGACTGGTGGCGCACAAGGCGGTGCTGATGGCCCTCGGGCTCAAGCAGTCGGCGCTGGTATTCGGCCATGGCGCACGCCATGAACTTCCCGACGGCCGGATACTCATCGACAGCTACCACTGCAGCCGCTACAACACCCAGACTCGCCGTCTCACCAGCGCCGACTTTCAGGATGTCTTCCGCAAGATTCGTGACGAGCTCGACGCCTAGGCCAACTTTCGATTCAAAGGAGTTTCTGGCGACGCTGACCGACGCGCCGGGCGTCTATCGCATGCTCGATGCGGACAGTGCGGTGCTGTATGTCGGCAAGGCGAAGAACCTGAAGAAGCGCGTCTCGTCCTATTTCACCAAGACCGGCCACAGCCCGCGCATCGCGCTGATGCTGCAACAGGTGGCGGGCATGGAAGTGACGGCGACACGCTCCGAGGCCGAGGCGCTGATCCTCGAAAACACGCTGATCAAGAAGCTGGCGCCGAAGTACAACATCCTGTTTCGCGACGACAAGTCCTATCCCTACATTGGTTTGTCTGGCGGCGAGTTTCCGCGCCTGTTCTACCATCGCGGCCCTTTCGAAAAGAAGTCGCATTATTTCGGCCCCTTTCCCAACGGCCTGGCGGTGCGTGAAAGCATTCAACTGATCCAGAAAACATTTCTGCTGCGCACCTGCGAGGAGTCGGTATTCGCGAATCGTTCGCGGCCCTGCCTGATGCACCAGATCAAGCGCTGCAAGGCGCCCTGTGTGGGCCTGATATCGAAGCAGGACTATGCGGCCGACGTGCGCCTGGCGGAGATGTTCCTGCGCGGCCGGCACTCGGAGGTGATTGACGGCCTGACGCAACGGATGGAGGCTGCCGCGACCGATCTGCATTTCGAGGAAGCCGCCGCCTTGCGCGACCAGATCCGCTCGCTGCAGGCCGTGCTGCATCGGCAGTACGTCAGTTCGACCCGGGATGCCGATGTGGACATCATCGCCGCCGTGGTCGAACGCAGCAGCCTGTGCGTCAATCTGGCCATGGTGCGCGGCGGCCTTCACCTGGGTGATCGTGCCTGTTTTCCGCAGGCGGCCGCCGAGGCCGAGGCCGAAGAAGGTCTGGCGGCCTTTGTCGCCCAGCACTATGCCGAGCAACCGGCGCCGGCGCGTCTGATCCTGAGTCCATGGCCGGTAGAGGACCTGCCCGAGGGCCTGAATGCCGGGCCGCCGAAGAACGAGATGGAGCGCGCCTGGGTCGAGATGGCGCTGACCAATGCGCGCCTGGCGGTGCAGGCGCGCTGGCAGGCCAGGACGCGCAGCAGCGGACGCCTCGCCGCCTTGCAGGAAGCGCTGGAGCTGCCCGAACCGCCGCGTCGCATCGAGTGTTTCGACATCAGCCACACCATGGGCGAGGGCACCGTGGCGTCCTGCGTGGTCTGCGTCGATGGGGCGATGAAGAAGGGCGACTATCGACGCTTCAACATCGCAGGCATCCAGCCCGGCGACGACTACGCCGCAATGCGCCAGGTGCTGACCCGGCGCTATGAGAAGGTCGCTACCGGCGAGACCGTGGCGCCCGACCTGATCCTGATCGACGGCGGCAAAGGCCAGCACCGTGTGGCGCGCGAGGTTTTCGCCGAACTGGGCCTGGATCATCTGGCCAGCATCGGCGTGGCAAAGGGTGAGGACAGAAAGCCAGGACTGGAAACACTCTTCGTCCATGGTCGCAGCCTGCCGCTACAATTGGGCATGGACCATGCGGGCTTTCACCTGATTCAGGAAATTCGCGACGAAGCGCATCGCTTCGCCATCGTCGGCCATCGCGCGCGGCGCGCCAAGGCCCGTGGGCGCTCGACGCTGGAAGACGTGGCGGGTGTCGGGCCGGCGCGACGCAAGAAACTGTTGGCGCAGTTCGGTGGCCTCGACGGGGTCAAGGCCGCGACCATCGAAGACCTGTGCCGTGTCGATGGCATCTCGCGGCGATTGGCAGAAGAAATACACAAGACATTGAGATGACATGCCGCTGAACATTCCGAACCTGCTCACATGGGCGCGCATTCTCCTCATTCCGTTGGTGGTGGGCGTGTATTACCTGCCCCTTTCAGCGACTGAACAGAACTTTGTCGCCACGGCTGCCTTTCTGGTCGCCGCCATCACCGACTGGGTGGACGGTTGGCTGGCGCGCAAGCTGAACCAGACTTCGGCTTTCGGTGCTTTTCTCGATCCCGTCGCGGACAAGTTGATGGTGGCTGCCGCGCTGGTGGTACTGGTTCGGCTTGATCGTGCCGATGTCATGCTGGCCTTCATCATCATTGGTCGCGAGATCGCCATCTCGGCCCTGCGTGAGTGGATGGCGAAGATCGGTTCGGCGAAGAGCGTGGCGGTTTCCCTGATCGGAAAACTGAAAACCATTGCGCAGATGACGGCAATCCCGATGTTGCTCTGGAACACGCCGATCGGCCCGATCGATATTCATCTGGTCGGCACCTGGTCGCTCTGGATTGCGGCGGTGCTGACGCTGTGGTCAATGGTCTATTACCTGAAAATGGCGTGGCCGGAACTCTCGGCCCGCGATCGTTGACACATCGAATGCGAACGCTATAATGCGCGCCTGTTCTGCGGGAGTAGCTCAGTTGGTAGAGCGCAACCTTGCCAAGGTTGAGGTCGAGAGTTCGAGACTCTTCTCCCGCTCCAGAATTCGGGGGGAAAGCAATTGCTTTCCCCCTTTTAGCTTCAACAAGTCCTTCGCGGCGCGATGGCAGAGTGGTTATGCAGCGGCCTGCAAAGCCGTGTACCTCGGTTCGATTCCGGGTCGCGCCTCCAAAATAAGTTACTGAATTTATACAAAAAAGCCCGCTTATGCGGGCTTTTTTGTTGCCAGTCGCCGGGTTGGTTATCGCGGCAAAACGTGGTAAAACGGGGTGCTTGCCACCCGGAAAAGGTGGCAAACCACCCGTCCACTATACAATTTGCCGTGTACGCTAATGTCTACAAAGCGCCGCCGTGCTTCTTCCTGGGAATATGTCGTTAAGCGCAAAGGGCTGCTGTCACGCCCAATTTCGCTTACTTTCACCGACGAAAAGGAAGGCGATTCGTACGTCGCACGGCTCGAGTGCTTACTTGATGCAGGGGTAGTTCCAGCAGAGTTTCAAGAGAATGCGGATAAGCCTGCAACGGTTGGTGATGGCATCCACCTTTACATCCAAAGAGTATCGATATCCGAGTCAGACAAGTTGGTTCTGGATGTCATATATGAGCGGATAGGCAAGGTGCTGCTATCGCAGGTCGACTATCCCTGGGCTGAGAAGTACGTCAGGGAATCGAAGCAGATCCGCAACCTTTCGCCGTCTACCATTCGGCATCACGTGGGAGCCTTGGCACGAATGCTGGACTGGCTTTGTCGGCGTGGGGACCTTATAGCAAATCCGTTGCGACTGTTACCTAAGGGATACGCAACCTATACCGTGGCAGATGGGGCTGTTCTTCGCGCGTTTGATCGAAAATCCAAAGTGGATCAGGAACGAGATCGTCGTTTGGCTCAATCAGAAGAAGAAGCCATCCGACAAGCGATGGCCGGGCACAAGCGCGATGATCGCGAGCGACCGTTGACAATGAAGGACAGGGAGCTCTTGATGCTCCTCTTCGACCTTGCGCTCGAAACGGCAATGCGCCTGCGGGAAATGTTTACCCTCTCCGTGGCTCAGGTCGATTTGTCACAGCGAACGATTTTTCTCGACAAGACAAAAAATGGCGACAAGCGACAGATCCCGCTTTCATCGGTGGCTATCGCAAAACTTCAGCCGGTTCTTGAAAGGATGAAAGCGAATGAACGTCTGTTCCCGTGGTGGGACGGTGTCCCGACACAAGAATCTTTACGAAAAACCACGAGTAAATTGTCACGTCAGTTTTCCCGCATATTTGAATACTCAAAAGTTGTGGGTCTGAATTTCCATGACCTTCGACACGAAGCCACCAGTCGATTTTTTGAACGTACATCACTCTCGGATTTGGAAATAGCGAAGATCACCGGACATCGATCGCCCAGAATGTTGATGCGTTATGCGAATCTACGCGGCACCACGCTCGCCGGGAAGCTCTGGTAATTCGGGGAGTCTTCGCCGGCCGCGATAGCGGCGAGTTTGACTAACCTCGCTCTGATTGCGATTCCTGTCAGTGATAACGGCGCGTTCAATTCGCTCGGCTGTTTGTTCGCGGATTCGTACCGACAAAAAGTCGACGAGGTCTGATTCGAGCATTACCCATGCTCGGCCAATCTTCGCTGCCGGCAAGAAGCCGTCGTCGATTAGAGCTCGAACGGTCGAAACGTCTGTCGCCAGAAACTTGGCGGCCTCATCTGATGTGTAGGTTTTCATTTCAGTTTCGAGATGTCTCTGGGGACTCAGCTTTATGGGCATTGCAGTCAAGCAAATATTAGCCAGATCGCCAGTAATATCGATCGCTAAAAGCGCACAGACCGGGCGCATTTCAAATTAGGCCTGCTTCCTCCAGAAACCGTGACTCAAAACCCTCATCCATGGCGCTGCTGAGAATCAAGCGATTCTTGGCGCGAGTCATGCCGACGTACATCAGCCTGCGCTCTTCCTCTTCGGATGAATCGGTATGGGGAAGATTCCCATCCTCGGTGCCCATGATCCACACGTTGTCGAACTCAAGCCCCTTGGAGGAATGGAGGGTCATCAGATGAATTCCAGCGGACTTCTGCTTGTTGTCGGCTGTCGTGAGGAACCGCAACCGCTGCCCCAGTGATCCGGACAGTTTGGCGACGGATGACTCCAGTCGATTCAGCATGGCAACCTGCTGATCGTTCTTGCAGTGAGGTAGAAGCCAGGCTGATACTCCATGCACCACCAGTTCAGTTCGGCCTTTTCTCGCTTGCTCGGTCCATGACGAGAAGCCCGCCAGCAATCCGGCCACTCGCTGGTGGTGATCGCCTTCGGGGCCACGCAATTCGAGGATCCTGGTGAGGTACTGCATGCAATCACCTTCACCTTGAACTTCGCGTGAATTCAAGTAGGCAGGGGCCACCCCGGCAAAGGCCAGTGCATTTGCGGCGCCTGTCCAGCCACCATCGAGCACGCTACGCTGGATACCCAGAAAGGCGCTTCCGAGTTTTCGGTCCCATATCCTCTTGCCCCCGGTACGTTTGTACGGGATACCCGATCCGCTGAGGCAAATCTCGATTGGATCCAGCTGACTATTGGTTCGCCCGAGAATTCCCCATTCGGCGTCGATGCCGAGCATCCTGATCCGGTCCGCCACAATATCGGCCTCATCCCAGCGGTCAGAGGCTCTGACTATCTGGATATCGCCGGTGGATGTCCTGTGAGCCTCGATGCGTTTCGGTGCCCGCTCCTTGTTGTGGGCGATCAGCTTTGCGGCATGGTTCAAAATATTCGGAGCGCAGCGGTAGTTCAGTGGCAGGGTTGTCTCGGTCGATGCCAGGGTCTCGGTGACCTCGATCAGACCTGCATACCCCATGGCATGCCGGAAAGCGTACAGACTTTGATCATCATCCCCTACCAGGGTGACTTCGATGCCGGCGAGGCCATGAGCTTTTACCCATGCCACCTGCACTTCATCCATATCCTGCGCTTCGTCGACCAGCAGCCAGCGGACGGGCAGGGTCAGCAACTCGCCGGAGCTGATTTTCTGGACAGCCGACAGCACGATGTCCGCGAAGTCCATTGCGCACTCGGATGCGAGGGTGTCCTGGTAGGCGGTATAGATCGCCTCGATGTCTGGGTCCGCAAAGACTGGCGTTCTGATCCTCGCTTTTGCACTATCGATGTTTTTGACGACATCCTCGAACGTGGCTTCGATCGGATGCTGGGCTATGCAGCGACGCAGTACTGCCATCCTTTCTCCGTCAGACAGCAGGCGCCTGGGCTTCTGGCCACGAGGCAATCGCTTGAGCTGCGAGAGTGCGATGGAGTGAAAAGTCCCCACCGCGAGACGCCGCGCATCATCGGCACCACAGGAGGGAAGGATCCGTGCCTTGAGTTCCTCGGCAGCGTCTCGAGTGAAGGTGACGGCGCACAAGCGTCCCTTGTCATGCGATGCGAGCAACCGAATGGCTCGCTCGGAAAGTACGCGGGTTTTACCGGAGCCCGGACATGCAAGGACAGTGCAGTGGCCGACCGTGGAAACCGCACGTTCCTGGTGCGGATTCAGGTCCACCTATACAACGAGAACGGATGCAGGCGATTCCGTTTCCGTTGGGGTTACGGCAATGGCCGGAAATGCTGAATCAGTCTCAGCCATACGGGTAGCGTTCTTTCGGGCGGCGATGCTCGCTCGACTGGCCAGACCGCGAAAGCCCCCGGCAATGCGCAAGAGGCGGCGCTTCCATTCATACAGGCTGCTGGAATAGTTTCCGTCCGGGATCGAACCCGATAACCAAAGGGTGTCGAATTTTCCAACCAGTCCATCAAACTCGCGGATGAGTCCGATGTAGCGGACTGCGCGAGGAGAGGTGATCCTGGCCTCAAGCTCCTTCGGGTTCGAGTAGGTGACGCCGGCAAACTCGATACCGTTTGCATCGGCCAGCTTTTCAAGTCGAGTCACCTCGGAACGCATGTCTTCGAACATTTTGTCCAGGCGATCATCAACAATCGTCTCTACCTCGCGCGCCTGCTCGTCAGTGCCAATGACACGCAACACGACTGACAAAGAAAAAATTGCATTTGCGCAAAGCTCGAATCCCCGATCAAACACCTGCTGGGCATGAAGAGAATGAAGTCTTACCTTCTGCGTGAAGTAGGGCCGACTGATGTCGTGTGACGCAGATGGAATGAACGCGGGCGGCCTGGTTGCCATCTATGGACTCCTGGTGAGGTAGGTTGATGCTACAAAACCAGGCTCCAGAATCGAATGCGAAAAGCGCACAAAAGTGCACCGTCTGGCGGTTGCAAATCAGGAATGTCTCAGTGAAAATGGCTCCACATTCGTTGTGCCTAGCGCCATCGATGAAGCGGTAGCTGGCCGCTGGAAACAAACAGCATTTACGTGCCGTTCATGCCAGTGCGTGGCGGTACTCTGTAACCCCTGCGGGATGCCCATCCCGCAATGGGAGCAGGTGTCTCCAGGATTCTTGACTTGGAGGCATCATGGAAAAAGTTCTTCTGGTTGCATCGCTTATTGGGACAGTCCATCTTTTCGTGCTTGCTGTTGGCAGGTTCGGACACCTGGCATTTTCACCGCCGGTGGCCACACCTGAACATTGGCCCGGCGCACAAAAGATCCCCGAATGGCACCGATCCGCGTCCGCATCCTCGCTTGTCAGTCATGACGATGGCGAAGAGGACTGGTCGAAGTACGACGTACCTGCCTTTATCCGGCGCGGTATTCCGATGCCGAAGCTGGAAGTCGTGCAACCGAAAAAGCCGACCAAAAGAAAGAAGGCCGTAAAAAAGTCGCAAGTTGTTGCTCCCACCGAAACCGAAGCCCGGTTTGAAGTGGTGCTCTAACTCGACACTCTGAAGCGATTCAAACCCATGCGGGGATACTTTCCCCGCCTGGGGCTTGGTGTCTCCGCATCTTTTTCAAGGAGACATCATGGAACTCGTTCTAATCGCGTGCTGCATTGGTGGTTTCGTCATCAGTCGTCCGATCATTCGGGCGCTGGGTCTGCGCTAAACCAGCACCAACCTCGCCTGTGGGAATCCCGCAGGCCTAAAGATTTTCGAAAGAGAGTCCTTAGGCCTGCGGGGTTGTTACGGGCGCGCATCAAGCCTGGCAACTCGTGTGGGGTTCATTCATCAACCCGACAAGGAGCCTAGCCATGATATTTCTGATACTCGCGATGTGTGCCGTTTCCGGTTTCATCATCAGCCGTCCCATCGTTCGTGCGTTGGGACTGCGATGACGACTGGCACCTGTCGTCAAGATGCGTCTCACCCTTTGATCGTCAGGCATCACGCAAACCGGATATTCTGGTTTGCGTGATGCGTGATCTACCTATCCCGTGCTTTGGTGCGGGCTTTCCAGAGCGCATCGCGCGGTGTGCTGCGATGTGCTGCGGAAAGCCAGATTGTCGCTTCTGGGTAACCAGGAGCATCAAGAGGCGGTAGCTGGCCGCTCGAAACAAACAGCCATTAGCGACAGTCAGGCAACTGCCTGTCATTTCCAACCCCGCCAGGGACGCATGTTCCCGGCAGGGAATGAGTGCCTCCAGCGGGAATCTTGCCTCTGGAGGTAGAAATGCTTATAGAAACTCAAGTCGGCCTTCTGTCGATGGCGGCCGAGGAGTACCACCGCAACAAGGACGCTGTTGGGCATTCAAGCCTTGTGCGGATCATGCGGTCCCCGGCGCATTTTCAGGAATACGTCACCCATCCGCCCGAGCCGACCCCGGCAATGGCGTTTGGTACGGCCGTTCATTCCGCGGTTCTGGAGCCAGCCGCATTCGCCTCCGATTACGCGGTATTCGACGAGTCGCAACTCGAAGGTTCGTTGCAGTCGCTCGATGACTACAAGGCGGCGGCTGCGGAACTGGGTATCAAGGTCGGGAAGATGAAGAAGGAAGAGATCAAGGACGCCATCAAGGCTTCCGACGTCGAGTCCAAATTTGTCTTTCGGGAGGATGCAATTGCCAGGTTGTATAGCGGCAAGGAAATCCTGACACCCACCCTGATGATGGCCATCCGGTCCATTCAGGCAAGCATCTCTCGTCACACCGGCGCCTCGCGCTTGCTGGCAAACGGGATGGCTGAAATGTCCGGCTTCTGGAGTGATCCGGAGACCGGGCTCGGATGCAAGTGCCGACCCGACTGGCTTGTCATGGCCGATGAAACCATCACCGGCATCGTGGACGTAAAAACCTGCGCCGATGCTTCGGCAGAGGGATTTGCTCGTTCAATCGCCACGCTCGGTTATGACCTGCAGGCGGCATTTTATCAGGATGGCATCAAAGCCATCACGGGAAGAACGCTCCCGTTCTACTTCATCGCGGTCGAAAAGGATGCTCCGCAAGCGGCAGCGGTCTATCGGGCCAGCGAGGATGTCATCGACGTCGGGCGCGCCAAGTTTCGCGGTGCGCTTCAGCTCCTGCAATGGTGTCGTGCGAACAACCGCTGGCCGGCGTATCAGCCAAACGGGGAGATCGAAACGATCGAATTGCCTCGCTGGGCGGCGAACTTTGATCTGGAGAGCTGAAGTGCCGAGCAATCCAATCGAGAAGGTCGCACCCTATCTCAACGAGGTCGGGGATCCGATTCTGTCGATCGCTGCCCGAGTGGAAGCAAAGGTGGATGCCCTCAAACAGGCGGAAGCCGAAGTGGTCCGTTGCAGGCGCGCGCTCAGGGAAAGTCGTCGATTGCTCCTTGCCTGCGTCAAGCATAGCTATGTGGATTCGGAAATTGAAACAGCAGATGCGATGTGCAACCGACAGAAGTACCGTCCTTAGGCTATGCAAGTCCTCTCACCGAGGAATAGTCTGAAACGGTGAAGCAGCAGCAGTAATCAACCCGGCGGGAATGCCATGTTCCCGCAAGGGGCGTGGTGTGACCGCCTTTTCTATTTATTGGAGGTCAATACCATGTCACTGCAAGCCTTGAAAAACATCAATCGCAACACGCCCACCGATGCCGAGCAACCGAAAGGTTTCCCGGCCATGCTGGAGCAGTTCAAGGGTGAAATTGCCCGTGCCCTGCCAAAGCACATCAATCCGGACCGCATGGCGCGCATTGCACTTACTGCATTCCGAATGACACCCAAGCTTGGAGAGTGTGATCCCCGCAGCGTATTCGCCGCGGTTATCCAGTCTTCGCAGATGGGGCTGGAAGTCGGTCTCATGGGGGAAGCGCATCTGGTGCCGTTTGGCAACCAGTGCCAGCTGATCCCTGGCTACACGGGCCTGATGAAGCTCGCTCGACAGTCCGGGCTGGTTCAGGACATCTATGCCCACGAAGTCAGGGTGAATGACAATTTCACCCTCAAGCTGGGCATGGAGCGTAGTCTCGATCACGAGCCATTGACGACGCTGGGCGGCTTTCCTGCCGCCGACGACGAGCGTGGCGAGGTCGCCGGTTTCTATTCCGTCGCGGTGTTCAAGGATGGAAGTCGGACGTTCGTGGCGATGGGGCGCAAGGAGGTTGAGAAGATTCGCGATAACTCGCGGGGCTATCAGTCTGCCAAGCGATACAAGAAGGAATCCGTATGGGATTCCGACTTTACGGCCATGGGTCTGAAGACAGCGATTCGTCGCTTGTGCAAATTCCTGCCCAAATCACCCGAGCTGGCCTCGGCACTCGCCCTGGACGCAGCTGCGGAGCAGGGCAAGGCGCAAAACCTGAATTTGACCGATGTGATCGAGGGCAACTACGCACCGATCATTGACGACGAGACAGGCGAGATCGCAGACGCCAAGCCGGTGACAAGCCGCGATGCCAGGCAATCCAGGCCGGGTGGCGATCCGGTTGGAGTGGCTGATGCAACTGGAAAGAAGGTGAAAGTGGATGGTGTGTCTGCCATCGCTACCGACGCCTCCGACCCGGAACCCAGTGCCAGGTTGAAAGCGATCTACGAACAGATGGCCAAGGCAACAAGCACGGAAGTGCTGGACGAGATTTATGTCCGCGCCGAAGGTGATCTGGATGGAGCCGAACTGGAGGCCTTGATGCGGGAATACCGCACATGCAAGGCAGCCATCGGCCGACTGATCTAAACCCCTCCCCGTGCTTCGGCATGGGGCTTTCCAGAGCATGGAGCGGTCCGTGCTGCGGAAAGCGAATTATCCAGAATTGTTCCCCTGGCTATACCAACGGGACATGAAGGTAGCTGGCCTTCTGAAACAAACAGCATCTGGCTGCAATCGGGAAACCGGTTGCCATTAAAACCCCGCCGTGGGGCGCAAGCTCCCGGCAGGGAACGAGCGCCTCCGGCGGTTTTTCGTCTGGAGGTTGCAATGGACGTTGTAATCAATCACGAGCAGGAGTTGTTCGTTGTTTCCGCTGGCAAGGGGTATTCAACCCTGGGCTTCGAGCATGTCTTCAAGCAATTGAAGCAACTCGTGGCCCGGCTGAATCTCTCGATCCAGATTCGCGAGGATGAGAAGGGAACCATCGGTCAGTACGCCGATTTTCAGCGCGCCATCAACGAGGCTGCCAAGGCAAATCTCAAGGAGACCTGGTTCAATCTCGACACTCCTGTCAAGGTTCGCCGAATCCTGGAGCAGTACCGCAAGAGCGGCAAGGCGATTCGCATCTTCTACGGAGATGTGGAGAGGGGCGAAGACTGGCTGGAAGAAAACGACGTGGTGGGGAAAATCGGCCGCTCGTCGGGCACTTTCAAGATACCCATTCTTCTTCAAAACGGCGAGGCATGGGGTGTCAGCATTCTCGATCACGCTATCGTCAGGCTGATGGATGTGGCAGATCGGAAGGTTCTCTGGGAGCACCCGAAATATCAGGCGCCTCAGTTGCAGATTATCGCGAAGCGCGTTGGCGAAGACCCATATTCGGTGTTTGTCGACGGCGGTCCTCACGCAAGCTTCAGAACTTTGGCGAAGGCAGCCCAGTGGGTGGCGTTCATGGCCGGTGAGTGCATGGAAGCGCCGCAGTAGTCCAGTATTTCAACCAACCCGGCGGGATCGTCATGCTCCCGTCAGGGGCATGGTGTGACCGTCCTTTTCATCACAAGGAGTTCATCATGCTTAACAAGGTTCAATTGATCGGTTTTCTGGGGGCTGACCCCGAGCTTCGACGCAGCAATGATAGCGATGCCATTGCGCGCGCAAATATCGCCACCAGCGAAAGCTGGAAGAAGGATGGCGAGAAGCACGAAAAAACGGAATGGCACCGTGTCGTGTTCTTCGGAAAACTCGCCGAGATTGTGGGCGAGTATCTGAAGAAAGGTTCGCTGGTGTATGTCGAGGGCCGTCTCCAGACCCGTTCATGGGACAAGGATGGCGAGACGCGCTACACCACCGAAACCGTCGCCGAGAGCATGAAGATGCTCCCCAGCGGCAGTGGCAAGGCCAGGGAAGGGACTGACGCGTCCAGATCGGCGCCGAAAGGAAACTCCAAGGCGGCACAACCATTCGATGACGGGCCATTCTGATGGCTTCGCGCTCAGGCACTGTTTTTAGCGCCTGACATTACCAACCCCACCGGGGAGTTACCCCGGGCGGGGTGCCTCTATGCCGGTGGGTAATTCACCGGCCCGCGACGGGGCCTTCCCAAGTGCCTCGCGCGGGCATTTCGGCAGGCCCCGTCCGGGGCTACTCATGGAGGCAATCATGGAAGCAAAGGAAGTCAAGGCTGCTGCACATGGCCGCTGGGGAGGGATTCTCTCGGCCCTTGCGCCACAGCTTCAACCTGCACTTGATCGAGTCGGCCATCACGTTTCCTGCCCGGTGCACGGCGGCAAGGACGGATACCGTGTGTTCAATGACGTGGATGATTCGGGAGGCGGCGTCTGCAATACCTGTGGCGTCCATCCCGATGGATTTGCCACGCTGATGTGGGCGTCCGGCATGGATTTCAAGGAAGCACTGAAGTCCGTAGCCGAGTACCTGCGTGTCGGCATCATCGCCAGACCGTTTGGCGGGAGAACCATTTCTCGCCAGACCAGCAAGGGCGACGATGACGAAAAGTCTCGCCAGGCGCTTAACCGGGTCTGGAACGAATCGATCGCCCTCTCTCATCCCGATGCTGAACCGGCCAGGTTGTATCTGGCCCGAAGAGGCATCTCGATCCGACAACCGGAAACACTCCGTCTCCACCCATCGCTCGCGTATTTCGAGGACAGAAAGGAGATCGGCACGTTTCCGGCGATGCTGGCCATGGTGCAGGGTCACGGCGGCAATGCCATCACCATTCATCGTACCTACCTGACGGCGGACGGCTACAAGGCCCCCGTCGAGTCTCCCAGGAAGCTGATGCGGTATCCCAGTCAGCGGAAGCTGGCGGGCGGAGTAATCCGACTGGTGGAGGCGGGCGCCGTGCTGGCAGTGGCAGAAGGTCTGGAGACGGCTCTCGCGGTCATGGAAGGGACGAAGATGCCGGTCTGGTGCGCGGTCAATGCGTATCTGCTGGAGCACTTTTACCCGCCACCCGGCGTGAGTCAAATCCTGGTCTTCGCCGACAAGGATCGGCCCTCGGCGCAACATCCACGGGGGCATGGTCAGGAATCAGCCAGACGGCTGGTCCAAAGGCTCTGGGAGCGGGGTATCAAGGCCAGTGCCATTGTCCCTGCGGGCGAGATTCCTGCAGGTCAGAGGTCACTGGACTGGCTCGATATCCTCAATCGCGATGGCAAGGCAGGCTTTCCTTCCTTGCAATCCGTTGAGCATGCCATGCGTCGCGTCGCGTGAAGGAGGTGGCGCCATGGACAGGAATGTTGACGTCAGCCTGGTTGATATTGAAACCCTGCCCGGACGCATCGGGTCGGAGATCCCTCGTAACAGGAGGGCATCATGAAATATCAGTACCTGGGACCACAAACCGTCGCGGAACTCGCGGACGGGAAACGGGTGCTTCTTTTCAAAGGATCGGTGCTCCTGGTCCAGATACTCAGCGCACAACTCAAGGCGCTCGTGGAGAAGGGGCTTCTGAAGGAAATCGCATGAAACCAGGGCCCGCCGAAAGGCGGGCTTTCCAGAG
>JAUXUK010000063.1 GCA_030680805.1 Sulfuritalea sp.
AGCACCCATCCAACCCAAGGAGGTGGCATGAAAACGCTGGCCTCGGTAACGCTCTCCGACAAGTACGCGCTCGAGCACGGGCGCGTCTTCCTCACCGGCGTGCAGGCGCTGGCACGGCTGCCCATGATGCAGCATGACCGCGACCAGGCCGCCGGGCTGAACACCGCGGGATACGTCTCCGGCTACCGCGGCTCGCCGCTGGGCGGCCTCGACCTGGCCCTGCAGGCCGCCGAGCCGTACCTCAAGCCGCAGCACATCACCTTCCAGCCCGGCGTCAACGAGGACATTGCCGCCACCGCCGTCTGGGGTACGCAGCAACTGCACTTCTTCCCGCAGCCGAAGTACGACGGCGTCTTCGCCATGTGGTACGGCAAGGGCCCCGGCGTCGACCGCTGCGGCGACGTTTTCAAGCACGGCAACCACGCCGGCAGCGCAAAGCACGGCGGCGTGCTGCTCATCGCCGGCGACGATCATTCCGCCCGCTCGTCGGCGGTGGCGCACCAGAGCGAACACATGTTCTCCGCCTGCGGCATCCCCGTGCTCGCCCCGGCCGGACTGCAGGAGTATCTCGATTTCGGCCTGCACGGCTGGGCCATGTCGCGCTATTCCGGTTGCTGGGTGGCGATGAAGGTCACTTCCGACACCGTAGAGAGTTCGGCCACGGTGGAGGTCAACCCGGACCGCGTGCGCATCGTGCTGCCCGAGGATTTCGTCCTGCCGCAGGATGGCGTCAGCATCCGCTGGCCCGATCCGCCGCTGGCGCAGGAACGGCGCATGCAGGAGTTCAAGGTCTACGCCGCCATCGCCTACGCGCGCGCCAACGGCCTCAACCGCATGATCATCGACAGCCCGCGCCCGCGCCTCGGCATCATCGCCTGCGGCAAGGCCTATCTCGACGTGCGCCAGGCGCTCGACGACCTCGGCATCGACGAAGCGCACGCGGCAGAGATCGGCCTGCGCCTGTTCAAGGTCGGCATGCCCTGGCCGCTGGAAGCCGATTCCGTGCGCCATTTCGCCGAAGGCCTGGAGGAGATTCTCGTCGTCGAGGAAAAGCGCCAGATCATCGAATACCAACTGAAGGAGATGCTCTACAACTGGCGCGAAGACGTGCGCCCGCGCGTCGTCGGCAAGTTCGACGAATCCGGCGAGTGGCCAGTGCCGCACAGCAAGTGGCTGCTGCCGCCCACGTCCGAACTGACCCCCGCCCTCGTCGCCCGCGCCATCGCCGCCCGCATCAGCCGCTTCCACACTTCTGAAAAGATCCGCGAGCGGATGGCCTTCCTCGAGGCCAAGGAAAAGGCCATGGCCAAGCCGCGCTTGGCGCTGCTGCGCACGCCCTATTTCTGCCCCGGCTGCCCGCACAACCAGTCCACCAAGGTGCCTGAAGGCAGCTGCGCCCTCGGCGGCGTCGGCTGCCATCTCATGGCGGTATGGATGGGGCGCAACACCGTCACCATCTCGCAGATGGGTGGCGAAGGCGCTTCCTGGCTCGGCACCGCGCCACACAGCGGCACACAGCATATTTTCGCCAACATGGGCGATGGCACCTACTACCACTCCGGCATCGTCGCCATCCGCGCGGCCATAGCGGCCGGGGTGAACATCACCTACAAACTGCTCGACAACGACGCCGTCGCCATGACCGGCGGCCAGCCCGTCGACGGCCCGCTCACCGTCCCGCAAGTGACGCGCCAACTCGCCGCCGAGGGCGTCGCCCGCATCATCGTCATGTCCGACGAGCCGGAGAAGTACCAGGGCGTGCACGACTTCGCACCGGGCATCGACATCCGCCACCGCGAGCAGCTCGAAGCCACCCAGCGCGAACTGCGCGAGATTCCCGGCGTCACCGCCCTCATCTACGATCAGACCTGCGCCGCCGAGAAGCGCCGCCGCCGCAAGCGCGGCACCTATCCTGACCCCGACCTGCGCGTCTTCATCA
>JAUXUK010000064.1 GCA_030680805.1 Sulfuritalea sp.
TGGTCCGCCCGACAGGACTCGAACCTGTTACCCCCGGCTTAGAAGGCCGGTGCTCTATCCAGATGAGCTACGGGCGGATGTGCTGTGCGACGCAGTCACTGTTGGCCAGGATTTCGGCTCCCTGTTCGACGCGATCGCGGCGAAAAGACTCGGCATAACCAACTTTATGAAGTTTACAGGGAAACAAGGGTGGTGAATGCCTATCGAACGCGGCAGTACGAATATCGGCGAAGCGGCGACGAAGGACGAAAAAAAGGCGCGGTACGTAGCATAATTACGTGTGTCACCGCCGGATACCCGTTCAAGCCCATGGCAACAGAACCGACTTACTGCTACCACTGCCGCATGCATCACCCGAGAAACGAGATGCGCCTGATTGTTACCAAGACGGGCAAGCGCTGGCGCTGCATACGCAGCATCGAGGCCACGCAGCAAGGCCCGGAAGCACGCGAAGCCTACGGCCGCCAAGTGTCGGAGATCAACAAGGCCGAATCCAAGAGCCGGGCGCAGCGGATGAACAATCTCCTTCAGGAGAAATAGCGGGCATGAAGTCCGCCCCGGGAAAGCTGGATCGCATCGTCGCCGATGCGCGCCGCAGCGCGGAACTTCGCGATCAGGGCTACCGCGAGCAGGCACTGAAGATTTACCCCTGGATATGCGGTCGCTGCGCCCGCGAATTCACCCGCGCCAATCTGCGCGAGCTCACCGTGCATCACCGCGACCACAACCACGGCAACAACCCGCCCAATGGCAGTAATTGGGAGCTGCTGTGCCTCTACTGCCACGACAACGAGCATCAACGACAACTAGAAGCTGCCGGTGCTGGTGACCCAGGAGGCGCGGGCAACGGATCGGCGGCCACTCATTCCCCTTTTGCCAATCTCAAGGCGATGCTGGGGGGCGGGGACTAAACGGCGAAACGTCGTCGGTTTGCCCCGAGGGCCGACAAAGCCGAAAAAAGGACAAAAAAAGGGTTTCGGTCTTTCGACGGAAACCCTTGGGGTTGGCTGGTCGGGGTGGAGGGATTCGAACTCTCGACATCTTGCTCCCAAAGCAAGCGCGCTACCGGGCTGCGCCACACCCCGAACTGTGCGATTTTACCGAACCCTGCCCATGCTGGTCAATCGCATTGCGACATGGCGTGTCACAAAACCACGACTTGCAGTAGTCCCGCGTTTCGTTTATAAAGCCGGTTCTCCGAAAATACGGACACTCCGCGATGGCTGAAGATCTGCTGCACAAGAAGCAATTCCCGCCCTACACCCCGAAGAAGGGTGAGGACTACATGAGCACCAAGCAACTTGCTCATTTTCGCGCCATTCTGGCTTCCCTCAAGGACGAACTGGGCGAGGACATCGAGCGCACGGTGCATACCATGCAGGACGAAGCGACCGTGTTCGCCGATCCGAATGACCGTGCCAGCCAGGAGTCCGACATTGCGCTGGAACTGCGCAACCGCGACCGCGAGCGCAAACTGATCAAGAAGATCGATGAGTCGATTGCCCGCATCGAAAGCGGCGAATACGGCTACTGCGACTCCTGCGGCGTCGAGATCGGCCTGAAGCGCCTTGAAGCGCGCCCCACCGCGACCCTGTGCATCGACTGCAAGACGCTGGAAGAGCACCGCGAAAAACAGGTTGGCAAGTAAGCGCCGCGCAAGCGCCACGACCAACAAAAAAGGACGCCGATGCGTCCTTTTTTGTTGCCTGCAATAGAGACCCTATTCGGCGACGGCGGCCGGCGCGGCGGCTTCTGCGGCAATGGCCTTCATCGACAAGCGCACGCGACCCTTGTCGTCGGTCTCGATGACCTTGACCTTCACGACCTGGCCTTCCTTGAGGTAATCGGCGACGGCATTCACCCGCTCGCTGGCGATCTGCGAAATATGCAGGAGCCCATCCTTGCCCGGCAGCAGGCTGACGATGGCGCCGAAATCCAGCAGGCGCAGCACGGTGCCTTCGTAGATGCGACCGACTTCAACCTCGGCGGTGATGTCTTCGATGCGCTTCTTGGCGACCTGTGCCGCATCGGCATTCACCGACGAAATGGTGATCGAGCCGTCGTCTTCGATGTCGATCACGCAACCGGTTTCTTCGGTCAGCGCACGGATCACGGCGCCGCCCTTGCCGATCACGTCGCGGATCTTTTCCGGGTTGATCTTGATGTGAATCATGCGCGGCGCAAAGGTGGACACTTCTTCGCGATGGCCGGTCATCGAGCCCTTCATCTTCTCCAGGATGTGCAGTCGCGCCTCCTTGGCCTGGGCCAGTGCAACCTGCATGATTTCCTTGGTGATGCCCTGGATCTTGATGTCCATCTGCAGAGCCGTGATGCCTTCTTCGGTACCGGCTACCTTGAAGTCCATGTCGCCGAGATGGTCCTCGTCACCCAGGATGTCGGTCAGCACCGCAAAGCGGGGGCCATCCTTGATCAGGCCCATGGCGATGCCCGCCACATGCGCCTTGAGCGGCACGCCGGCATCCATCAGGGCCAGCGAACCGCCGCAAACGGAGGCCATCGACGACGAACCATTCGACTCGGTGATTTCGGAGACCACGCGCATCGAATAGCCGAAGTCCTCGGGCGAGGGCAGCACGGCCAGCAGCGCGCGCTTCGCCAGGCGGCCGTGGCCGATTTCGCGGCGCTTCGGCGTGCCGACGCGGCCGGTTTCACCGGTGGCATAGGGAGGCATGTTGTAGTGAAGCATGAAGCGATCGCGGTATTCGCCTTGCAGCGCGTCGATGATCTGCTCGTCACGGCCGGTGCCCAGCGTGGCGACAACCATTGCCTGCGTCTCGCCGCGCGTGAACAGCGCCGAACCATGGGTGCGCGGCAGCACGCCATTGCGAATCACGATGGGGCGCACGGTGCGCGTGTCACGGCCATCGATGCGCGGTTCACCATTGAGGATCTGGCTGCGAACGATTTTCGCTTCCAGATCGAATACGGTGTTGCCGACGAGGTTGGAATCCGGTGCGTTTTCCACACCCTCGGTCAAGGCTGCAATGGTCTTCTTGGTGATTTCACGGGTCTTGACCGTGCGGGCCTGCTTGCTGGTAATGCGATAGGCTTCGCGCAGTTCGGCTTCGGCCAGTTCTGCCACGCGAGCGATCAGCGGCTCGTTCTTGGCGGGCGCCTGCCAATCCCATTCCGGCTTGCCGGCCACTTCCACCAATTCGTTGATGGCCTTGATCGCTACCTGCATCTGGTCGTGGCCAAACACCACGGCACCCAGCATGATCTCTTCGGAGAGCTGCTTGGCTTCGGACTCGACCATCAATACCGCGCCTTCGGTGCCGGCCACCACGAGATCCAGCAGCGCGCTTTCCAATTGGGTCTTGGTCGGGCACAGCACGTACTTGCCGTCGATGTAACCGACGCGGGCGGCGCCGATCGGGCCGCTGAACGGAATGCCGGAAATAGCCATGGCCGCCGATGCACCGAGCATCGCCGGAATATCCGGATCGATTTCGGGGTTGCACGACATCACCGTGCAGACCACCTGCACTTCGTTGTAGAAGGCATCGGGAAACAGCGGGCGAAGGGGACGATCGATGAGGCGGCAGGTCAGGATTTCCTTTTCGGAAGGACGACCTTCACGCTTGAAAAAGCCTCCGGGAATCCGGCCGGCAGCGTAGGAGCGCTCCTGATAGTCGACGGTCAGGGGGAAGAAATCCTGGCCCGGTTTTGCGTTCCGGGCACCGACCACGGTGGCCAGCACCACGGTGTCATCCATGGTAACCAGTACGGCACCACCGGCCTGACGGGCGATTTCAGCAGTTTCAAGGGTGACCGTGTGGTCACCGTAGGCAAAACTCTTCTTGATCGGATTCAGCACAAAAATTCCTTTCGGCAAAAATTAAAAGCCGGCACAGCCCTCATGGCTGTGCCGGCCTGATTAGCAAGCCTGCGCAGTATCTGGCGCAAAGCGCATCGCGTTGGGATGGCCCGGACCGGCGTTTGGTTGAAAATTACTTGCGCAGGCCGAGACGCTCGATCAGCGATCGATAGCCGTCTACGTTCTTGCGCTTGAGGTAATCCAGCATCGTGCGACGCTGGCTGACCATCTTGAGCAGGCCTCGACGTGAATGGTGGTCCTTGGTGTGTGCCTTGAAATGATCCGTCAGGTCGTTGATGCGCGCGGTAAGCAGCGCGACCTGGACTTCGGGAGAGCCGGTGTCACCCTGGGCACGCTGGTAGTCGGTGACGATCTTGGCTTTGTCGGTAGTGGAAATTGCCATTGTGGTTTCCTTGCTGATCCTGTGATGTTGGGCTCTTGGAGAACCGTGGATTATAGCGTTTTGACTGCGTTCAAATCAAGCATTAACGGCGATTTCGTCGCTCAAACCCCGGAGACCAGCCGCTGGGCTTGCAGCCAGCCATCCGAAACCTGCCGGCAGACACCTATGAAGACGTGTTCTGCATCATAGACTCGCAGCCGGGCACCCTCTTCGCCTGCCCAGCGAACTGCCTGCCCATGCCGCAATCTGGCAGCGTCGGCGGCATCCAGCCGGGCCTCGGCCAAACCGGCCAGCAGGGAATCCGGCGGCAGCAGCAAGGCGTCGCGGGCCTCGGCCGAAAGTCCTTCCAGGTTCACCAGGGAATGGGCCTGAGCAACGTCCAGCGCACCAATGCCGGTGCGACGCAAAGCCGCCAGATGGGCTCCACAGCCCAGACGTTCGCCAATATCGGCCGCCAGGGTTCGCACATAGGTTCCCTTGCTGCAGCGGACTTCGAACACAAAGCGCCCATCAGCCATGAACTCGCCTTCGTTCGGCGCGAGCAGGCGCAGGTTGTGGATGGTGACGCGGCGGGGCGCCCGTTCCAGCTCGATGCCGGCACGGGCGTATTCGTAGAGCGGCTTGCCGTCGCGCTTCAATGCCGAATACATCGGCGGCACCTGTTCGATTTCGCCGAGGAAGGCCGCCAGCGCCGCCACCACGTCCGAACGGACAGCCTCGACCGGACGACGCTCCAGCACAGCGCCTTCTGCATCCGCCGTATCGGTGGTAATCCCCAGCTGCACGGTCGCTACATAGCGCTTGTCGGCGTTGAGCAATTCGCCGGAAAACTTGGTCGCCTCGCCAAAGCAAAGGGGCAGCAAACCGGTGGCCAATGGGTCCAGTGTGCCGGTGTGACCGGCCTTTTCCGCGTTGAAGAGCCGCCGGGCCGATTGCAGGGCGTGATTGGACGAAAGCCCGAGTTGCTTGTCCAGCAACAGCACGCCATCGAGCCGACGACGCGCGGGTTTGCCGCCTTGACGCGGCGCGGTCACTCGCGCATTCACTCGTCCTGCAGCTTCTTGTCGGATTCGACTGCCTCGTCGATCAATTTTGAGAGGCGCGCACCTTCCTGAACCGAAGGGTCAAAGACAAAATGCAGCTCGGGAATATGATGGATGCGAATCCTGCGACCCAGTTCGCGCCGCAGGAAACTGGCGGAGTGTTTGAGCCCCTGGTCGATCATCTCGTTGGATGCCGGGTCGGCCAGCGAGGTATAGAACACTTTGGCATGCGCATAGTCGGCTGTGACTTCGACGGCGGTCAGCGTAACCAGCGTCAGCTTCGGCGCAATGCGCAGATCCTTGAGGTGGAAGCGCAACAGATCCGCCAGTTCGCGGCGAATCTGCTCGGAAACGCGGTCAGAACGGGCGTAGCCATGGGCCGAACTGCGCTTGGTGGCCATACTCCTCAACCAAGGGTGCGGGCGATTTCCTGAACCTCGAAGACCTCGAGTTGATCGCCTTCATTGATGTCATTGAAGTTCTTGAGGCTCAAGCCGCACTCAAAGCCTTCCTTGACCTCGCGGACGTCGTCCTTGAACCGCTTGAGCGAATCCAGTTCGCCGGTATGCACCACCGTATTGTTGCGCAGCAGTCGCACCGAGGCATTGCGCTTGACCAGGCCGGACAGCACCATGCATCCTGCGACAGCGCCGATCCGGGAAATCCGGAAAACCTGACGAATCTCGACCAGACCGAGAATGACTTCCTTCTTCTCCGGAGCAAGCATGCCGGACAGCGCCGCTTTCACCTCATCGACCGCCGCATAGATGATGTTGTAGTAGCGGATATCCACGCCAAGACTCTCGGCGGCCTTGCGCGCGCCAACGTCGGCGCGCGTATTGAAGCCGATGATTACGGCCTTGGAAGCCGCGGCAAGATTCACGTCGGATTCGCTGATGCCGCCGACGCCGGCGTGCACAACGGTGACCTTGACTTCGCCTGTCGACAGCTTGTTCAGGGACTGCACCAGGGCTTCCTGCGAACCCTGCACGTCCGCCTTGATGATCAGCGGCAAGGTCCTTACCTCGCCTTCGGCCATCTGCTCGAACATGGTTTCCAGCTTTGCGGCCTGCTGCTTGGCCAGCTTGACGTCGCGGAACTTGCCCTGGCGGAAGAGCGCAATTTCACGCGCCTTGCGCTCGTCGAGGAGGACCATGCCTTCGTCGCCGGCGGCCGGAACATCGGTGAGACCCTGAATTTCCACCGGAATCGCGGGACCTGCCGAATCAACCGATTTGCCGTTTTCATCCAGCATGGCGCGCACGCGTCCGAACACTGCGCCCACCAGCAGCACATCGCCCCGGCGCAGCGTTCCCGACAGCACCAGAATAGTCGCTACCGGTCCCTTGCCCTTGTCCAGACGCGCCTCGATAACAAGCCCCTTGGCCGGCGCATCCACGGGCGCCATGAGTTCCAGCACCTCGGCCTGCAACAGCACCTGTTCCAGCAAGGCGTCGATGCCCTCTCCGGTCTTGGCCGAGACGCCGACAAATGGCGAATCGCCACCGTATTCTTCCGGCACCACACCCTCGGCGACCAGCTCCTGCTTGACGCGCTCGAGGTTGGCATCGGGCTTGTCGATCTTGGTAACCGCCACGATCAAGGGCACGTTGGCGGCCTTGGCATGATGAATGGCTTCCTTGGTCTGCGGCATGACGCCGTCGTCGGCCGCCACCACCAGAATCACCAGGTCCGTTGCCTTGGCACCCCGCGCACGCATGGCCGTAAAGGCCTCGTGGCCCGGGGTGTCGAGGAAAGTGATCATGCCACGCGGCGTTTCGACGTGGTAGGCGCCGATGTGCTGCGTAATGCCGCCCGCTTCGCCATGGGCGACGCGGCTTTTGCGGATGTAGTCGAGCAGCGAGGTCTTGCCGTGGTCGACGTGACCCATCACGGTGACTACCGGAGCGCGCGGCAACTGCTCGGCGTCCTTGTGCTCTCCTTCGTCAGCGAGGAATGCATCCGGATCGTCGAGTTTTGCGGCGAGAGCGATATGCCCCATTTCCTCAACCACGATCATCGCGGTTTCCTGGTCGAGCACCTGGTTGATGGTGACCATCGACCCCATCTTCATCAGCGTCTTGATGACTTCGGTTGCCTTGACCGTCATCTTGTGGGCCAGGTCGGCGACCGAGATCGTTTCCGGAACATGTACTTCGCGAACAATGGCCTCGACCGGTTGCTGCACCGGTGCATCCTCGCTGTGACCGTGACGGCCGTGGCGACCGCCACCCTTGGACCCGCGCCAGCCGGACGTCCCCGCATCACCCCGCGTCTTGATCGCGCGCCGCTTGGCGGCATCGTCCTTCCACGCATCCTTTTTCGCGGGCTTGGCTTTGCCGTCTTCCGGCTTCGCGGCCGGCTTGTGTATCGTGCCGGATACGCCAGCAGCGGCGGCGGCCTCCTTGGCCTTCTTGGCCTCCGCAGCGGCCAATTGGGCCGCCTGTTCGGCAAGCCGGGCTTCGGCTTCGGCACGAGCCTTGGCTTCGCGATCGTTCTTTTCCTTGAACTCGGCCGCCTGAATCGCCGAAAGCTTTCCCTGACGCTGGGTTTCAGCCTCGCGCAAGGCCTTCTGCGCCGGGTCGATCACCGACTTGGTCGTTGGAGCCCGCTTTGCAACCGGGGCTTCGGCGACGGGAGTCTCGGCAACGGGAGCCGTGGCCTCTGCCACCACCACCTGAGCTGCCACTTCCACTGCCGGAACGGGTTCAGGTGCGACAACCGGGGCCGGCTCGACGACGGCGACTTCGACCGGGGCCTCAGCCGCTGCTGCTTCAGCCGCCAGTTCACTGGCATCGCGCTTGACGAACACGCGCTTCTTGCGAACTTCGACCTGAATCGTGCGTGCCTTGCCGGTGGAATCAGAAGCCCGGATCTCGCTGGTCTGCTTGCGTGTCAGGGTAATCTTGGCCTTGGGCGCCGCTTCGCCATGCGACTTGCGCAGATAGTCGAGCAACCGCGTCTTGTCCTGCTCGGACAAGGTGTCGTTGGATTCCTGCTTGCTGACGCCGGCCTTGGCCAGTTGCTCCAGCAATGCTGGCGCCGGCATTTTCAGCTCGGTAGCGAATTGGGAAACAGTCATCAAAGCCATGCGGTACCTCTCATTCTTCTTCGGCGAACCAGTGGGCACGCGCAACAGTGATCAGCGCCGTCGCCCGCTCGGCATCGATGCCGGTCATTTCAATCAACTCGTCAGTCGCCAGGTCCGCCAGTGAATCGCGGTCAGTGATGCCGTTCTTGGCCAGCTTTGCCGCCAACGGCTTGTCCATGCCCTCAAGCGCCAGCAGGTCGTCGGCCACCTTTTCCAACTGCTCTTCGTCAACAATCGCATCGGTCAGCAGGACGTTACGCGCACGATCGCGCAGCTCGGTCACCGTTGCTTCGTCAAAGGCATCGATTTCGAGCATCTCGGCAAGCGGAACGTAGGCGATTTCCTCGAGCGTGGAGAAACCTTCCTCGATCAAAATGTTGGCAACCTCCTCGTCGACGTCGAGCTTTTCGATGAACAGGGCGCGGATCGAGCTGTGCTCACCTTCCGACTTGGTCTGCGACTCTTCGATGGTCATCAGATTGATGGTCCAGCCGGTCAATTCCGAGGCCAGACGCACGTTCTGCCCGCCACGGCCGATGGCGATGGCAAGGTTGTCCTCATCGACCACGACATCCATCGCATGCTTTTCTTCGTCGACCACGATGCTCTGCACCTCGGCCGGCGCCAGCGCACCGATGACGAACTGGGCCGGGTCGGCCGACCACAGGATGATGTCCACGCGCTCGCCGGAAAGTTCATTGGTCACCGCCGTGACGCGCGAACCGCGCATGCCGACGCAGGTGCCGATCGGGTCGACGCGCGGATCGTTCGACTTGACGGCAATCTTGGCCCGCATGCCTGCATCGCGCGCGGCCGCCTTGATCTCGAGCAGGCCGTCTTCTATCTCCGGCACTTCCAGTTCGAACAGTTTCATGATGAACTCGGGCGCCGTGCGCGACAGGATCAGTTGCGGGCCTCTCGCCTGACGATCGATTTTCATCAACCAGGCACGCACGCGATCACCGGGGCGCAGGTTTTCCTTGGGGATCATCTGGTCGCGCGGCAACAGGGCCTCGATGCGCCCCGCCTCGATGATGGCGCTGCCTCGCTCCATGCGCTTGACGGTGCCGCTGACGAGAAATTCCTTGCGATCAAGAAAGTCATTCAGCAACTGTTCGCGCTCTGCGTCGCGGATCTTCTGCACGATCACCTGCTTCGCCGCCTGTGCGCCGATGCGGCCGAAATCGACGGGCTCGAGCCCTTCCTCAATGAAGTCTTCGAGCACGATGTCGGAGATTTGCAGTTGCGCGGCGGTCAGGCCGATCTGCTGTTCCGGGTTCTCGACCATGTCGTCGGCAACCACCAGCCAGCGGCGGAAAGCCTCGTATTCCCCCGTCTCGCGATCGATCTCCACGCGCACGTCGGCTTCGTCATTGGTGCGCTTCTTTGTTGCAGACGCCAACGCCATCTCCAGTGCGCCAAAAACGATGTCCCGCGGAACATTCTTCTCGCGGGCCAGGGCATCGACCAACAGCAGCAATTCACGGCTCATGTGAGTCCTCCAGCAATAATCAGAACTTAGGCACCAGGCGCGCTCGATCAATATTCTCGAGCGCAAACCGATGCACTGTGTCATTCATTCGCAGGCATACCATTTCAATACCTGCTTCTTCCTGCAACCCCTCGAGCAGACCGCTGAAGTTGCGCTGGTTGCCCAGCGGAACCCGCAGCTTGAGTTGCACTTCCTGCCCGGCAAAGCGCCGAAAGTCCGCGGCCTTTACCAACGGGCGATCGAGTCCGGGAGAGGAAACTTCAAGGCGGTCGTAATCGACGTTCTCGACCAGGAACACGCGACTGAGCTGACTGCTCACGGCGGCACAGTCTTCGACGCTGATGCCGCTCTTTTTCGCTTGTTCGCTTTCCGGCCTGTCGATGAAGACGCGCAGCAGCCGGGCGCGCGGACTGGTCTCGAATTCAACCAGTTCGTACCCCAGCCCAACAACAGTCGTCTCAATCAATTCAAGCAGTTGCATGAAAACTCACAAACGCATCGCACAAATAGAAAATGGGCCGAAAAGCCCATTCCTTCTCTCGTTCCCGAGAACGATACCAACCAAAGCCAAAGAATTATAGCAGAGGCATCATTTCTCTGCCAAATCAATTCGACTGCCGCCGACGTCGTCCTCGTCAACGTAACCCTCGGCAAAGGGACCGAATCCCGCCGGGGCATGGGTCTTCTGCTCGGGCGGCAACAACTTCAGCAACTCCTGCACTTCGCCGGGTTCCAGATCGCGGCACTGGCCTCGCTTCAGGCGCGGCGACAGGTGTACCGGTCCATAGCGCACGCGCATCAGGCGGCTGACCATCAAACCGACAGCCTCGAACATGCGTCGCACTTCACGATTGCGTCCTTCCGACAGAACCACGCGATACCATCGATTGGAACCTTCGCCACCGGCCTCCACGATCAGGCTGAAGTTGGCCAAACCGTCTTCAAGTTCGACCCCCTTGCGCAAGCGCTCAAGCATCTCCGGCGTCGCTTCACCCAGCACGCGCACGGCGTATTCACGCTCGATTTCGTAGCGCGGATGCATCATGCGGTTGGCCAGGTTGCCGTCGTTGGTGAATAGCAGCAGCCCGCAGGAGTTGAAGTCCAGCCGGCCGATCGAAATCCAGCGCCCGCTTTTCAGTCGCGGCAGTTTGGCAAAAACGCTGGGGCGGCCTTCGGGATCGTCCTTGGATACGATCTCGCCTTCAGGCTTGTGATAGACCAGCACGCGCGGAGCGCGCAAACCGAACTTGAGTTGCACCAGCTTGCCGTTGGCGCGGATCTTGTCTTCCGGCCCGACGCGCTGGCCCACATGCGCCGGCAGACCGTTGACGCTGACCCGTCCGGCCACGATCCATTCCTCGATTTCGCGCCGCGAGCCATAGCCGGCGTCGGCGAGCGCCTTGTGCAGCTTGGGCGGATCGATGAAAACCGCTTCGCTGCGGCGCTTGGCGTGAGCAGACAGAGACGACCCGCCGCGGACGCGCGGCGCATCGCTCTGCGGCCGCGGAGAACCCTGTGGCGGACGGAACGGACTAGGCTTGCGGGTCTGGCGCGGGGGGCCGTTCCGGCTGGCTTTCGGCGAGATCGAGTTGCCCGTCGGCGGATTCGGCTGGCTGCTGCGCTGATCGCTGCTCTGGCGCTTGCCCTGATCCTGCATGCTCGGCGCCCGACTCTTCGGCTTCCGGCTCCCGGACCGGGGAGGCTTCGGGGATTGCGGCTTGTCCAAGATCCATCACCCTTTCAATTTCAGTCAGCGGCGGCAGTTCAGTGAGGCTGCGCAACCCCAGGTCGTCGAGAAAACGTCGTGTCGTCGCATACAACGCCGGTCTCCCGGGTGCATCGCGGTGGCCCACTGCATCGATCCAGCCACGCCCTTCAAGGGTCTTCAGAATATTCGGCGACACGGCCACACCGCGAACGTCTTCGATGTCACCACGCGTCACCGGTTGGCGATAAGCGATGATTGCCAGCGTTTCCATTACCGCGCGCGAATACTTCGGTGGCTTGTCGTTCTTCAGGCGGTCAATGTAGGACTGATACTCCGGGCGGGTCTGGAAGCGCCAGCCGGAGGCCAACTGCACCAGTTCTGCGCCTCTGGTTGCCCAATCCCGGCGCAAGTCGTCAAGCAGTGTACGCCAGGTATCGTCGTCGAACTCCTGATCGAAGAGCTTTTTCAGCTCGGACAGGGGCAACGGCTCGCTGGCCACCAGCAGGGCGGTTTCCAGCACGCGTTTGTAATCTTCGGGTTTATACAGCGGCAGCATCGGGCAGTTTCACGTAAATGGGCGCCATGGCCTCGTTCTGGGTAATTTCGATCAGAGCCTCGCGCGCCAGTTCGAGCAGGGCGAGAAAGCTCACCACCAATCCCTGGGCGCCGAGGGTCAGGTCGAACAACTGGTCAAACACCACGTAACCTCCGCCCTGCAGGCGCCGCAGGATAATGCTCATGTGCTCGCGCACGGACAGCTCCTCGCGGTGGATCTTGTGGTGCTGATGCACCCTCGCCTGCTTCATGAGCGACAGCCAGGCGACTTGCAGATCGTGCAAGCTTACCTCGGGTTGGCGCTCCGCGACCTTGTCAGCGATCCACACGGTGATCCACTCGTAATCGCGCCCCGCCTGCGGCATTTCATCGAGCTTGGCCGCCGAGGCTTTCATGCGCTCGTATTCGATCAGGCGGCGCACCAGTTCGGCACGCGGATCTTCCGGCTCGCCATTCTCGGCCTTGGGCGGGCGCGGCAAGAGCATGCGCGACTTGATCTCGATCAGCATGGCCGCCATCAGCAGGTATTCGGCCGCGAGTTCGAGGTTGCCCTTGCGCATCGCCTCGACATAGATCAGATACTGCGCCGTGAGCGGCGCCATCGGGATGTCGAGCACGCTGATGTTGGCCCGGCGGATCAGGTACAACAGCAAATCGAGCGGGCCCTCGAAGGAGTCGAGGATGATCTCCAGCGCATCCGGCGGGATGTAGAGGTCGCGCGGCATTTCGGCCAGAAACTCGCCATAGACCTTTGGCAGATGCGCCACGGCGGCGGCCTCGAAAGTCGGCGCTGGCGCGCTCTGCGTACCTGGGATTCCGCTTTGCGGGCAGGTAACGGCGTTTTCGATCACGAGTAGTCCAGCCCGATTGCTTCGCGCACGTCGCGCATGGTTTCCTGCGCCAGCTTGCGCGCTTTTTCGCAACCATCCGCAATGATGTTCCTGACCAGTTGCGGATCTTCCTCGTACATCTTGGCCCGTTCACGCATCGGTTCCTGTTCCCGCAGCACGCCTTCGATCACCGGCTGCTTGCATTCGATGCAGCCGATGCCGGCCGAGCGGCAGCCGCCCTGCACCCAGGTCTTGACCTCTTCGCTGGAATAGATCAGATGAAATTGCCACACCGGACATTTGTCGGGGTCACCCGGATCGGTGCGCCGCACGCGCTGCGGATCGGTCTGCATGGTACGAATCTTCTTGCCGACAATGTCGGCATCTTCACGCAGCGTGATGGTATTGCCGTAGGACTTCGACATTTTCTGGCCATCGAGCCCCGGCATGCGCGAGGCATGGGTCAGCAGCGCATCGGGTTCCACCAGAATCATCTTGCGCGAGCCTTCCAGCCAGCCGAACAGGCGCTCGCGATCACCCAGGGAAAGGCTCTGTGCCTCGTTGAGCAGTTGGTGTGCCTGCTCCAGCGCTTCATCTTCTCCCCGCTCCTGGTAGCTGGTGCGCAACTCGTCGTAGAGCTTGGCGCGCTTGCTGCCAAGCTTCTTGACCGCCTCGCGCGCCTTGTCCTCGAAGCCCGGTTCGCGACCGTACAGGTGGTTGAAACGGCGCGCGATCTCGCGCGTGAATTCAACGTGCGGCACCTGGTCATCGCCCACCGGCACGCGATTGGCCCGATAAATGAGGATGTCGGCGGCCTGCAGCAGCGGATAGCCGAGAAAGCCGTAGGTCGTCAGATCCTTGTGCGACAGCTTCTCCTGCTGGTCCTTGTAGGTCGGCACGCGCTCCAGCCAGCCCAGCGGCGTCATCATCGACAGCAGCAGGTGCAGCTCGGCGTGCTCGGGCACTTTGGACTGGATGAAGATGGTCGCCTGGGAGGGATCGACCCCGGCCGCCAGCCAGTCGATGATCATGTCGTTGGCGTTGTCGGTAATCGTGCCCGGCTCGTCGTAGGCAGTGGTCAATGCATGCCAGTCCGCAACGAAGAAAAGACAGGGATACTCGTGCTGGAGCTTGACCCAGTTGGCAAGTACGCCGTGATAGTGGCCGAGGTGGAGTCGCCCGGTGGGGCGCATGCCGGAGAGAACTTTTTCTGCGTACATTTCAAAAACCGAAAAGGGTTCGAATCAGGCTGTTGAACAGCCACAATAATGGCCTCAGGATGGTATCAAGCACCCCTAGGAACAGCAATGCCAGCAAAATCGGGAAACCCCATCGCTCCAGCTGCGAGAACTTCCAGGCCGCGCGATGAGGCAACAGGCTCACCACGATCCGGCCGCCATCCAGCGGCGGCAAGGGCAGCAGGTTCAGCACCATCAAGACGCCGTTGACGCTGATGCCGACCCGCGCCATTTCCTTCAATGCTTCCGCGTAGGCAAATTCCGGGCTTCCGATCGCCAGTTTCAACACCAGCGCCCAAAGCAGCGCCATGAACAGGTTCGCCCCCGGCCCGGCTGCCGCCACCCAGAGCATGTCCTGCTTGGGACGCCGCAACCGGCCGAAATCCACCGGCACCGGCTTGGCCCAGCCGAACAACAAGCCGCCACCCGAAACCAACAGTATCAGCGCCGGAACCAGCAGGGTTCCCACCATATCCACGTGTCGCAGCGGATTCAGGCTGATGCGCCCCATCTGCCATGCCGTCGGATCGCCGAAGTGCCGTGCCGCGTAGCCGTGCGCCGCCTCATGCAACGTGATGGCAAAGATGACCGGCAGGGCGGAAATCGCCAGCGTCTGAATAACATTCATGGGAGGGGCGAATTCTATCAGACCGGGTCATGCCAGCCCGAAAGGCGCCAGCGGTCCCTGACCGGCACGCACGAGTTCCGGCTGGGCACTGGTCAGGTTGATGACGGTGGTCATTTCCATGCCGCAGCCGCCGGCGTCGATCACCAGATCGAGCAGCTTTTCCAGATGCTGGCGTATCTCGTCCGCATCCGCCAGCGGCGCCTCGGCGCCGGGCAGAATCAACGTTGAGGTGAGCAACGGTTCGTCCAGTTCTTCCAGCAGCGCCAGCGCCAGCGGATGATTCGGTACGCGCAGGCCGATGGTCTTGCGCTTGGGATGCAGCAGGCGACGCGGCAGTTCCTTGGTGCCTTCGAGGATGAAGGTATAGCTGCCCGGCGTGGTGGCCTTGAGCAGTCGATACTGCGCGTTGTCCACCCGCGCATAGGTGGCGATTTCGGACAAGTCGCGGCACATCAGCGTGAAATGATGCCGCTCATCGACGCCGCGGATGCTGCGAATCCGGTCCAGCAGGGGCGCGTAGCCCGCCACGCCGGCCAGCGAATAGGCGGCATCCGTGGGCAGCGCGATCAGGCCGCCGCTGCGGGCAATCTCCGCCGCCTGCTTGATCAGGCGCGGTTGCGGATGTTCGGGATGAATGTGAAATAGCTGTGCCATGAAGGTTGCGCCGGGCGAGGACCGCTCAGGCCAGTTGAGACCAGACGGGCGTCAGATCCTCGGGCAAATCGGGCAGCTTGCCCAGATCGATCCAGCTCTCTCCCGGCCCATGAAAATCCGAGCCGCGCGAAGCGAGAAAGCCGAACTGGCGTGCGATGTGGGCGAACTCGCGCACCTCGTCGTCCTTGTTGGAGCCCGACAGCACCTCGATGCCTCTCCCGCCCAAATCCTTGAATGCCCCGAACAATTCGATCCTCTCGGCCTTCGACAACCGGTAGCGACCCGGATGGGCGATCACCGCCGTACCGCCAGCGCCGACTATCCAGCGCAGCGCGTCCTCCAGCGTCGCCCAGGCATGTTCCACATAGCCCGGCTTGCCTTTGGCCAGCCAGTAATCAAATACCGACTTGACATCCTTGGCATGCCCCTGCTCGGCAATGTAGCGGGCAAAGTGCGATCGGCTGACCAGTGCCGGATTGCCGGCATGGCGCAGCGCGCCCTCGTAGGCGCCATGGATGCCGACCTTGTCCAGCTCCGCCGCCATGCGCCCGGCGCGCGAATCGCGGCCGCTCCTGACCTGGCGCAGGCCCTCGATCAGCGCTGCATCGGCAGGATCGACGCCGAGTCCGACGATATGCACGGTCTGGTCGTCGCCCCAGGAAATCGACACCTCGACGCCATCGACAAAGCGCAGGCCGATTTCGTCGGCTGCGGCACGTGCTTCCGCCAGCCCGCCCAGTTCATCGTGGTCGGTCAGCGCCAACAGTTCGACGCCGTTCTCGGCAGCGCGACGCACCACTTCAGCCGGGGCAAGCAGGCCGTCGGATACCGTCGAATGGCAATGCAGATCGGCATTGAGCGCCTTCATGGGATGAAGAACTCCTCGATCAGGCGCGCTACCTGTTGCGGCTGGTCATGATGAAGGTTGTGCCCGCACTCTTGCAGCGTCACCTCGCGCACATCGCGAAAACACTGTATCCGGCTGCGGTAGTCCTCCGAATCGACAGCGAACAACTGCTTGAAGATGAAGGAGTCGGCTGCCGTCACCCAAAGCACCGGGGCCGCCACCTGGCGCCAGATCGCCATCATTTCTTCAACCCGGTAAATGATCGGATTGACCCAGCGATGAAAGGGGTCGGCGGCCAGATGGATGCCGCCCGCCCCATCGTCTTCGCCCATGTGTTCGGCGAGATACTGCGCCTTCAGGTCCGACAGGCGCGGATTTTCCTTCTGCAGCCGCCCGGCGAATGCCGCGCGGTCGGGATAGGAGCGGAAACTCGGCGTATCGCGCAGCTGGTCAAGCCAATTGGCATAGCGTTCAGGCGCCTCTTCGGAGGCGTAGCGACGCAGGCCCAACCCTTCCAGATTTACCACGCCGGCAACGCGCGTTGGCCTGATACCGGCGTAGATGCAGGCCGCATTGCCACCCAGGCTGTGCCCAACCAGTCGCACCGGCGACTCTGGCGAATAGTGATCGAGCAAGGCATCGAGATCGGCAACGTAGTCGGGGAACCAGTAAACATCGTCGTTCCACTCTGACCGCCCGAAGCCGCGCCAATCCGGCGCCAGAATCCGCCAGTCGCGTTCCAGCGCATCGACCACGAATTGAAAGGAAGCCGAGACGTCGCACCAGCCATGCAGAAGAACCAGGAGCGGTGCCGATTCCGGTCCCCATGACCGCACATGGAGGCGCCGGCCACGCACTTGAACGAACTCGGATTGACACGTTTTCATGCCGGCATTTTACCAGCCCGGCCCCGGGAGCCGTCTATTCCGGAATGACGGCGGTCGCCTCGATCTCGACGCGAGCAGCATCCTCTATCAGGCCGCAGACCTGCACCGCGGTCATCGCCGGAAAATTGCGTCCGATCACCTCGCGATAGACCTCGCCGAGCTTCGGAAAGGCCGCGACATACTCGCGCTTGTCCACCACATACCAGGTCATGCGCACCAGATGTTCCGGCTTGCCCCCGGCTTCGGCCAGGATGGCCACGATGTTCAGCAGCGCCTGCCTGGCCTGCAACACCAGGTCGCTGCTATGGAAAAGACACTGGCCATCCCATCCGATCTGGCCACTGATGTGGACCGTGCGGCCGCGAGCGGCAATCCCGTTCGAGTAACCCCTGGGAGCCGTCCATCCGGCCGGCTGGAGCACCTGTCGGTCGGACGCATCCCCGCCTTCCTCTGTTTTCGTTTTCAATTGACCTCCTCATCCTTTCGTCCGGAACTCCCTGTTCCATCCTTAAGCAATTCGCGGGCGATGATCAGCTTCTGCACTTCGGTTGCGCCCTCGTAGATGCGCAAGGCCCGTATGTCCCGGTACAGCTTCTCCACCGGGGCCTCGCTGACCACGCCAAGCGCGCCGAGAATCTGCACGGCGGCGTCGATGACTTGCTGCGCCGACTCGGTCGCAACCATTTTCGCCATCGCCGCTTCCTTCGTCACTGTTCTGCCCTGATCACGCAACCACGCGGCGCGATAGACCAGCAAGGCCGACGCATCGATGGCGGCGGCCATGTCGGCCAGCCTGGCCTGCGTCAGTTGGAAATCGGCCAGGGCGTGGCTAAACATTCGGCGCGAAAGTGCGTGCTGCACGGCTTCGTCCAGCGCGCGCCGAGCGAAGCCCAGGGCCGCCGCAGCCACCGAGGTTCGGAAGATGTCGAGCGTGCGCATCGCGATCTTGAAGCCCTGCCCTGCGTCGCCCAGCCGCCGCTCGGCCGCAACGCGGCAGTGGGTAAAACGCAGGCGTGCCAGGGGATGCGGGGCGATGACTTCGATGCGTTCGGCGATTTCAAGGCCGGGCGTATCGGCGTCGACAATGAAGGCCGTGATGCCCCTCGAACCCGGCGCTTCGCCGCTACGGGCAAACACCACGTAGAAATCCGCGATGCCGCCATTGGAAATCCATGTCTTCTCGCCATTGAGGACATAGGCGTCCCCCTCCCGCCGCGCCGCACACTGCATGGCGGCGACATCGGAGCCGGCATCGGGTTCGGACAGTGCGAATGCTGCTATCGCCGATCCTGCGGCGACGCGACTGAGATACTCGCGTTTCTGCGCATCATTCCCGTGCAGGGTGATCGCGCCGCTGCCGAGGCCCTGCATGGCAAAGGCGAAATCCGCCAAACCGGAGTGCCGTGCCAGAGTCTCGCGGATCAGGCAGACGGAGCGCGTATCGATTGCTTCTGCATGGCCACCGCTGGCAATGCCACCGATGGCATGACGCAACCATCCAGCATCTCCCAGTTGCTTCACCAGTACGCGGCAGGCGGCGTCGGTCGCCTGCCCGCGGGCATGGGGCGAGTCGTCGATATGCTCATGGGCCCAGTGCTCCAGTGATGCCGCCAGATCCCTGTGGCGCGGCTCCAGAAACGGCCAATCGAGGTATTGGGTATCTGCCACTGCTTAGTCGCCCTCGAACACCGGCTTCTGTTTCGCGACAAAGGCGTGATAGGCGCGATGAAAATCGTTGGTCGCCATGCAGATCGCCTGCGCCTGCGCTTCGGCCTCGATGGCTTCGTCGACGCCCATGTTCCATTCCTGCTGGAGCATTTTCTTGGTCATGCCGTGAGCGAACGTCGGGCCCTCGGCAAGCTCCTGCGCCAGCTTCATCGCCTCGACGAGAAGGACATCCGGCTCGCACAGGCGATTGAAAAAGCCCCAGCGCTCGGCTTCCTCGCCGCCCATGGCGCGGCCGGTCAGCAGCAGTTCGGTGGCGCGACCCTGCCCGATCATGCGCGGCAGCATGGCGCAGGCACCCATGTCGCAGCCCGCCAGACCGACCCGGCTGAACAGGAACGCGGTCTTCGCGCGCGAGGTCCCCAGCCGCATGTCAGAGCCGAGCGCCAGCAAGGCGCCAGCGCCGGCGCAGATACCGTCGATGACCGCAATCACCGGCTGCGGACAGGCGCGCATGGCCTTGATGACATCACCGGTCATGCGCGTGAAGGCCAGCAGGCCGGGCATGTCGAGTTCGGTCAGCGGCCCGATGATTTCGTGTACGTCGCCACCCGAGCAGAAGTTGCCGCCCTCGCCGGTCAGCACTACCGCTTTGACGTCGCTGGCATAGGCAAGATTGCGGAACAGGTCGCGCAGCTCGGCGTAGGAATCGAAAGTGAGTGGATTCTTGCGTTCGGGACGATTGAGGCTGACCACGGCCACCGCGCCCTCCATGCGATAGCTGAAGTGCCGCGCCCGATAGTCCTGCAGGCTTTGCCGGCTGCCGGGCAGATGGTGGGGCTTTCCCGCAAGGTGTTTCATTCGTCGAGACTCCGTTCAGGCGTCGAGCGCAAGCTGCGCCGCACGTTCGAGATTGCGTTCAAGCTGCAGCCTGCCGCCCTGATACTGCGGCGGCCAGGAAATGTCCTTGAAGCCGAGTTCGGCCGCGGCATGCAGCGTCCAGGCCGGATCGGCCAAATGCGGACGCGCCAGTGCGCAAAGATCGGCGCGCCCTGCCGCGATGATGGTATTGACGTGGTCGGCCTCGAAGATGTTACCCACGGCGATGGTCGGCACATGCAACTCATTGCGGATCTGGTCCGAGAACGGGACCTGGAACATGCGGCCATACACCGGCGCTTCGTCCTTGCTGACCTGGCCGGAAGACACATGAATGATGTCGGCACCCGCCGCCGTGAACAGGCGAGCAACCGCGACGGCGTCCTCCGGCGTGGTGCCGCCGGGCACCCAGTCGTGGGCCGAGATGCGCACCGACATCGGCTTCTCGGCCGGCCAGGCCTCGCGCATGGCGCGGAACACTTCCAGCGGGTAGCGACAGCGGTTCTCGACGCTGCCACCAAAACCGTCGCTGCGCCGGTTGGTCAGCGGCGAAATGAAGGACGACATCAGATAGCCATGAGCGGCATGGAACTCGATCATGTCAAAGTCGGCACTGGCGGCACGGCGGGTCGCCGCGACAAACTCGGCCTTGATGCGCTCCATGTCGGCGCCATCCATCTCCCGCGGCGTCTGCGAGACTCCTTCGATGTATGGCAGCGCCGATGGCGCCAGCAGCGGCCAGGCGCCCGATTGCAACGGCATGTCGATCGCGTCCGACGCCAGCCGGGTCGCCCCCTTGCGTCCGGCGTGGCCGATCTGCAGCGCGATCCTGGTGTCACCATTGGCATGCACGAAATCGACGATGCGCTTCCAGGCATCGCGCTGCGCGTCGTTCCATATCCCGGTGCATGCCGGCGTGATCCGCGCAGCTGCCGATATGCAGGTCATTTCGGTGATGATCAGCGCCGCCCCGCCCATGCCGCGGCTGCCGTAGTGAACCTGATGAAACTCCGCAGGCATGCCGTCCTGCGCCGAATAGGTGCACATCGGGGCAACGACGACGCGATTGGCCAAGGTCAGGTCGCGCAGTTTGAAAGGGGTGAACATCGGCGGCACCGGATCGGACTCGGCGGCGGGCGACAGCCCGCAGGTCCCGGCAAACCAGCGGTCGACGCCGGCAACGTAGCCCGGATCGCGCAGCTTCAGGTTGGCATGACCGACGCGTTGGCTGCCGGTGAGCAGCGAAAAGGCGAACTGCTCGGGTTCCAGATGTACATAGCGTTCGATGTTCTCGAACCAGACCATGCGATTGCGCGCTGCGCTTTGCAGCTTCAGCGCCTCGACTTCGCGTTCGGCCTGGTAGCGGGCCAGGGCGACCGGAACATCGGCCTGACCGTCACCGAGAACCTGCACCAGGGCAATCGCATCCTCCATCGCCAGCTTGGTGCCGGAGCCGATGGAAAAATGCGCGGTATGCGCCGCATCGCCGATCAGCACGATGTTGTCCTTGAACCAGCGCTCGCACAGCACGCGATTGAACTTCAGCCAGATCGCCGAACCGCGCAGGTGGCGGGCGTTGGAAACCAGCGGCTGGCCGTCGAGCAGGTCGGCAAACAGCTTTTCGCAAAAGGCGATCGACTGATCCGGCTCCATCCTGTCGATGCCGGCCTTGAGCCAGGTATCTTCAGGGGTCTCGACGATGAAGGTCGACCACTCCTCGTCGAAGCGATAGGCATGCAAATTGAACCAGCCCCACTGCGTCTGCTTGAAGGCAAAGGTGAAGGCGTCGAGCTTCTTGCGGGTGCCGAGCCAGATGAAGCGGCACGTGCGCTGGTCGATGCGCGGATTGAAATGGTCGCTGTACGCGTTGCGGGTGGCCGAAAAGACGCCATCGGCACCGACCACCAGATCGTAGTTCCGGGAATAGTCGTCCGGATCGCGGAACTCGGTCTCGAATTCCAGGCGGACACCAAGCTCCATGGCGCGTTTCTGAAATATCCCGAGCAGCTTCCTGCGCGCAATCCCGCAGAAACCGTGCCCGCCGGAGGTGATCCTGCGATCCTTGAAGAATATGTCGATGTCGTCCCAGTGGCGGAAATTGCGCTCGATTTCCGCCACCACGTTCTCGTCTGCCTGACGAAAACCATCCATGGTCTTGTCGGAAAAGACGATGCCCCAGCCAAAGGTGTCGTCGGCACGATTTCGCTCGAACACCGTGATGTCGCAGGCCGGGTTGGCCTTCTTCATCAGGATCGAGAAAAACAGGCCGGCGGGGCCTCCACCCAGGCACACGATACGCATCGGAATCTCCATGAACTGCAAAGTACCCGCTGATTTTTTATTTTATATTTCAAGTATTAACCGCGTCAACCCTGAAGCGGATCGGATTGCCCTATCGATCAACGATTGCATCACTGCGGCTACGGGCTGGACGGCATTTTGATCGAATAGAATGCGACTTTGCCACTTTTCCCTCCCATTTTGCTTCCTCTACGGAAATGAAGACCCTCTTTGTTACCGGCGGCGCCGGCTTCATCGGTTCGGCGTTGATTCGCCTGCTGATCGCCGAAAGCGACTGGCGCATCGTCAATATCGACAAGCTGACCTACGCCGGCAACCTCGAATCCCTGGCCGAGTTCGCCGACCACCCGCGGCACATTTTCAGCCGTACCGACATCTGCGACCGGGCGACGCTGGATGCCCTGTTCGCGGAACACAAGCCCGCCGGAGTGATTCATCTGGCCGCCGAATCGCATGTCGACCGTTCGATCCACGGTCCCGGCGACTTCATCGAAACCAATATCAGCGGCACCTACACGCTGCTCGAAGCGGCACGCGCCTGGTGGTCCACGCTCGATGCCGAAGCAAAGTCCGCCTTCCGCTTTCATCACGTATCAACCGACGAAGTCTTCGGCTCACTGGGCGCCAGCGGCCTGTTTGTCGAGAGCAGCCCCTACCAGCCAAACTCGCCCTACTCCGCCTCCAAAGCCGCCTCCGACCATCTGGTGCGCGCCTGGCATCACACCTATGGCCTGCCGACGGTGATCACCAACTGCTCGAACAACTACGGCCCCTGCCAGTTTCCGGAAAAGCTGATCCCGCTGATGATCCACAATGCCGTTTCGGACAAGCCCCTGCCCATCTATGGCAAGGGCGACAACGTGCGCGACTGGCTCTACGTTGACGACCATGCCAAGGCGCTGCGCATTGTATTCGAACAGGGCGCTCCGGGCGAGACCTACAACATCGGCGGCCACAACGAAAAGACCAATCTGGAAGTGGTCGATACGCTGTGCGCCCTGCTCGACGAGCTGAAGCCGCGCCACGACGGTCGCTGCTACCGCGAACAGAAGATTTCCGTCGCCGACCGCCCCGGACATGACAAGCGCTACGCCATCGACGCGACGAAGATTCAGCGCGAGCTGGGCTGGACGCCGCAGGAAAGCTTCGAGTCGGGCATGCGGAAGACCGTGCAGTGGTATCTGGAGAACCCGGGCTGGGTGGCTCACGTCGTCTCCGGCGAATACCGGCAGTGGATGGATCGCAATTACGGAGACCGCACATGAGCGCAGTGAAGAGCACCCGCGGCATCATCCTCGCCGGCGGCTCCGGCACCCGGCTGCATCCGGTAACGCTGGCTGTTTCCAAGCAGTTGCTGCCGATCTACGACAAGCCGATGATCTACTACCCGCTGACCACGCTGATGCTGGCGGGCATCAGTGAAATCCTGCTCATTTCGACACCGCTGGACACACCGCGCTTCGAGCAACTGCTGGGCGATGGCTCGCAATGGGGCATCGAAATCAACTATGCGGTACAGCCCAGCCCCGATGGCCTGGCGCAGGCCTTCATCATCGGCCGCGAGTTTGTCGGCGACCACCCCTCGGCGCTGATCCTGGGTGACAACCTGTTCTACGGCAATGAATTCCCCACCCAGATGCAGCGCGCAGAAAGAGCCAGCGCAGGCGCGACGGTGTTTGCCTATGCCGTCAGCGATCCCGAACGTTACGGCGTGGTCGAATTCGATGCTGCGGGCCGCGCCATCAGCATCGAGGAAAAGCCCAAGGTACCGAAGTCGCGCTATGCGGTCACCGGACTGTACTTCTACGACAATCAGGTTTGTGACATAGCGGCCGGTCTCAAGCCCTCGGCCCGCGGTGAACTCGAAATCACCGACCTCAACCGTACTTATCTCGACAGGGGACAGCTCAAGGTCGAAATCATGGGCCGCGGCATCGCCTGGCTCGACACCGGAACCCATGAGTCGCTGCTGGAAGCCGGGCAATTCATCGAGGTCATCGAAAAGCGCCAGGGCCTCAAGGTGGCCTGCCCCGAAGAAGTCGCCTGGCGGCAGAAATGGATCAGTGACGCGCAACTGGCAAAACTGGCCGAGCCCCTGGCCAAGAGCCAGTATGGTCAATATCTGCAGAACCTGCTGACACACGGGGCGCAGGGATGAGAAGCATCCCCACGGCGATCCCGGAGGTGCTGCTGCTGGAGCCGAAGGTGTTCGGCGACGAGCGCGGCTATTTCTATGAAAGCTGGAACAGGCGGACCTTCGCCGAACTCGGCATAGCCGCCGATTTCGTGCAGGACAACCATTCGAAGTCGCAAAGAAATGTCGTGCGCGGCCTGCATTACCAGATCGAACATTCCCAGGGCAAGCTGATCCGGGTGACTGCCGGCGAAGTCTATGACGTGGCCGTTGATTTGCGCCGCAGTTCGCCGACCTTCGGACTATGGGTCGGATTCACCCTCTCCGCCGCGGACAAACGCATGGCCTGGATCCCACCCGGCTTCGCCCACGGCTTCTGCGTCACGTCGGATTCGGCCGAGTTTCTGTACAAGACCACCGACTACTGGAGCCCGACGCATGAACGCACCCTGCTGTGGAACGATCCGCAACTCGCGATTCCCTGGCCGCTGACGGGAGAGCCTCTGTTGGCCGCCAAGGATATTGCCGGCAAACCATTGAGCGAGGCTGAAACCTTCGCATGAGAATCCTGCTCACCGGCTGTGCCGGACAACTCGGCCGCGAATTGAAACGCTCTCTGGCCGGCCTGGGAGAAGTAATCGCCTGTGATCGGCAGGAGTTCGACTTTGCCGACCCGGATGCCCTGCGCAATGCCGTGCGCGATGCCGCCCCCACCGTCATCGTCAATGCCGCCGCCCATACCGCGGTTGATAAAGCCGAAGCCGAGCCGGAGCTGGCCATGGCGATCAACGCCGTCGCGCCCGGTATTCTCGCCGAGGAAGCCAGGCGGATGGGCGCGCTGCTGATCCACTATTCAACCGACTACGTTTTTGACGGCACCAAACCGGCGCCCTACACCGAAGACGACAGCCCCGCACCGCTCTCCGCCTATGGCCGCAGCAAGCGCCAAGGCGAACTGGCGATCGCCGCCACCGGCGCCCGTCATCTGATCTTTCGCACCAGTTGGGTCTATGGCCTGCATGGCACGAATTTCATGAAAACCATGCTGCGCCTGGGCCGCCGCAGTTGCGAGACGGGCGACGAATTGCGTGTGGTGGGCGATCAGATTGGCGCGCCGACCTGGTCCCGCCATCTGGCCGATGTCACGGCACTGGTCCTCTCACGCAAGGACGTTCCCAACGGCCTGTATCATCTAGCGGCCGCCGGCGAGACGAGCTGGCACGGCTATGCGGAAGCCATCTTCGCCGAGGCGCAGCGCGTCGGCCTGATGGACAAAGTGCCCGTGGTTCGCCGTATCGCCAGCGCCGACTTTCCATTGCCCGCGGCGCGCCCCGCAAACTCGCGGCTTGATTGCTCGCGCTTCCGCCACGACTTCGACCTGGCCCTGCCCGACTGGCGCACGGGACTGATCGACTGCCTCGCCGACGCACGCTTCTGACTCTTTCATAACACTACGAAACATGGCTGTCACCCCCACCTACGACGAATCCTCCTTCCGCGTCCTCAAGGGACTGGAGCCGGTGCGCGAGCGCCCCGGCATGTACACCCGCACCGACTCCCCGGCCCACATCATTCAGGAAGTCATCGACAACTCCGCCGACGAAGCACTGGGCGGACATGCCAAACACCTCCATGTCCTGCTGCATCTGGACGGCTCGATCACGGTGACCGACGATGGCCGCGGCATCCCGGTCGGACTGCATCCGGACGAGAAGGTCCCGGTCGTGGTATTGGCCTTCACCCGCCTGCATGCCGGCGGCAAGTTCGACAAGAGCACCGGCAATTCCGCCTATGCCTTTTCCGGCGGCCTGCATGGCGTTGGCGTGGCGGTCACCAATGCGCTGTCCACCCGCGTTTCAGTCGAAGTCCGGCGCGAGGGAAAGATTTGGGCGATAGAGTTCTCGGGTGGCGGCGAAATCGTCGGCCCCCTGACCGAAACCGGCACCTGCGGTCGCCAGAGCGGCACCCGGGTACGCGTCTGGCCCGACCCGAAATACTTCGATGCACCGAAAGTACCGCCGGCCGAGCTGGAGCGCCTGCTGCGCTCGAAGGCCGTGCTGCTGCCCGGCGTCAAGGTGCACCTCGATATCGAGCAGGCCGACGGCAGCCTCACGAGCAAGACCTGGAGCTATCCCACCGGCCTCGCCGGTTATCTCGCCGAACTGGCGGGTAACGCCGAAGCCGTCGCCCCGCTCTATGCGGCAGAAAAGTATGCCGACGCCGATCATGCCGATTTCGCCCCCGGTGAAGGTGCCGCCTGGGCCATCGGCTGGCACGTCGATGCGGTGGCCTCCGAATCCTATGTCAACCTGATTCCCACGGTCGCCGGTGGCACCCATGAAGCCGGCCTGCGTGCCGGCACCTTCGAAGCGGTCAAGTCCTTCATCGAACACCGTGCGCTCTTGCCGCGCGGCGTCAAGCTGCAGCAGGATGATGTCTGCGCGCGCATGGCCTACGTGCTTTCGGCGCGCATCCTCGATCCGCAGTTCCAGGGCCAGGTCAAGGAAAAACTCAACTCGCGCGAGGCCGTCAAGCTGGTCTCCAGCATGATCCGCGACCCGTTCGAGATATGGCTCAACCAGCATGTCGAGGCCGGCAAGGCGATCGCCGAGCTCTCGATCAAGCAGGCGCTGGCGCGGCAGAAGAATGCGCAGAAGGTCGAAAAGCGCAAGCAGTCCGGCGTCGCCGTGCTGCCGGGCAAGCTCTCCGACTGCGAATCGACCGACATCGCCGAGAACGAACTATTCCTGGTCGAGGGCGATTCCGCCGGCGGCTCGGCCAAGATGGCCCGCAACAAGGAAACCCAGGCGATCCTGCCGCTGCGCGGCAAGGTGCTCAACTCCTGGGAAGTCGAAGCCGGACGCCTGTTCGCCAACAACGAGATCCACGACATTGCCGTGGCGCTCGGTGTCGATCCGCATACGGCCGACGCCGTGCCCGACCTGTCCAATCTGCGCTACGGCAAGCTGATCATCATGTCCGACGCCGATGTCGATGGCGCGCACATCCAGACCCTGCTGTTGACCCTGTTCTACCGCCACTTCCCGGCGCTGATCCGCAACGGCCACATCTACATCGCGCAGCCGCCGCTGTACCGAATCGATGTCCCGGCCTCGGGCAAGAAGCGACCGGCACGCCGCCTGTACGCGCTCGATGAAGGCGAACTCGTGGCGATCAAGGATCGCCTGATCAAGGAAGGAATTCGCGCCGAGGCGGTCGAAGTGGGCCGTTTCAAGGGCCTCGGCGAAATGAACCCCGACCAGCTGCGCGAGACTGCCATGGCACCGGCAACCCGCCGAGTGCTGCCGGTTATCGATCTGCCGGGTGCCGACGAACACACCCTGAAACTTTTCAACCTGCTGATGGGCAAGGGCGAGGCTTCGTCGCGCCGAGCCTGGATGGAGCTGAATGGTCACCTGGTGGAGGCTGACCTCTGATGAGCATGAATAACGATACCCCCGATCTCTTCGACGAGCCTGTCGTCGCGGCAGTGGCCAATACGCCGCCGCCCGCCGTACCGCCAGCGCCGACTTTTGATAACGCGATGGGCGACGGCAGTTCGCTGCCGCTGGCCGCCTATGCCGAACGCGCCTACCTCGCCTATGCCATGAGCGTGGTGCGTGCGCGCGCCCTGCCGCAGGTCGAGGATGGCCTGAAGCCGGTGCAGCGGCGCATCCTCCATGCCATGAACGAAATGCGCCTCGCCGCCAGCGCCAAGCACGTCAAGAGTGCGCGCGTGGTCGGCGACGTCATCGGCAAGTATCACCCGCACGGCGACACCAGCGTCTATGACGCGATGGTGCGCGTGGCACAGGATTTCACGCTGCGTTATCCGCTGGTCGACGGCCAGGGCAATTTCGGTTCGCGCGATGGCGACGGCGCCGCGGCCATGCGCTACACGGAGTGCCGCCTGACGCCTTTCGCCGAATTGCTGCTCTCTGAAATCGATCGCGGTACGGTCGACTTCACCGCCAACTACGACGGCTCGATGACCGAGCCGCAACTGATGCCGGCGCGCCTGCCGGTGGTGCTGCTCAACGGCGCCTCGGGCATCGCGGTCGGCATGGCGACGGAAATTCCGCCGCACAACCTGCGCGAAGTGGCCGAAGCCGCCCGCCTGCTGATCAAGAAGCCCGAAGCGATGCTGGAGGAAGTCCTGGCGGTATTGCCGGGACCGGATTTCCCCGGTGGCGGCCAGCTCATCTCGACCCCGACCGATATCCGCGATACCTATGCCAATGGCCGCGGCAGTTTGCGCATGCGTGCCCGCTGGCGCATCGAGGAACTGGCGCGCGGCCAGTGGCGCGTGATCGTCTACGAATTGCCGCACGGGGTTTCAGTAGCCCAGGTGCTCTCGGAGATAGAAGGCCTGACCAATCCCCAGCCGCGCGCGGGCAAGAAGGATGTCAGCCAGGAACAGAAAAACATGAAGGCGCTGGTCCTGGGCGTGCTCGACAGCGTGCGCGACGAATCCAGCGACCAGCAGGCGGTGCGCATCATGCTCGAGCCCAAGAGTTCGCGCCTGGCGCAAGACGAATTCATGGCCGTGTTGCTGGCGCACACCAGCCTTGAATCCAGCGTCTCGGTGAACCTGACCATGGTCGGCCGCGATGGAAGGCCGCAGCAGAAGAACCTGCTCTGCATCCTCCATGAATGGATCGCCTTCCGCTTTGCCACCGTGGAGCGCCGCACGCGGCACCGGCTGGCCGAGGTGTTGCGCCGCGTGCATATCCTCGAAGGCCGCATGACGGTCTTCCTTAAGGTCGAGGAAGTCATCCGCTGCATTCGTGAATCCGACGAGCCCAAACCCGATCTGATCGCACGCTTCGGCCTGACCGAGATCCAGGCCGAAGACATTCTTGAAATCCGCCTGCGCCAGTTGGCGCGGCTGGAGGGCATCCGCATCGAGAAGGAACTCGGCGACCTGCGCACGGAACACGGCCAGTTGGTCAAGCTGCTGGATTCGCGTCACGAGATGACCAAGCTGATCCAGAAGGAAATTGGCGAGGACAGCAAACGCTTCGGCGACGAGCGGCGCACCCTGATGGAAGCCGTGGCGCCCATCACGCAGGGCGAAATTGCCGCGCCCGACGAACCGGTCACCGTGATCATCTCGAAGAACGGCTGGGTACGCTCACGCCAGAGTCATGGCATCGACCCGGCAAGCATCACCTACAAGACCGGCGACTTCCCCTGGCTGGTGGCCGAAACGCGCACCGTCTGGCCGCTGATCGTGATCGACAGCAACGGCCGCAGCTACAGCGTGCGGGTCTCCGACCTGCCGGGCGGTCGCGGTGACGGCGCACCGCTGAATACCATGGTCGACTTCCAGGAGGGCGGCAAGCTGGCGCTGGTGCTCACCGCCGCGCCGGACTGCAAATATCTGGTGGCCGGGTCAAACGGCTACGGTTTTGTCGCCAGCGTGGCCGACATGATGGCCCGCAACAAGGCCGGCAAGGCGTTTCTGGCGCTGGACAAAGGCGAGAAGCCGCTGCCGCCGGCGCCCGTGCTGGGAGACACCGTCGCGGTTCTCACTCAAGGCGGCAGGCTGCTGCTCTTCCCGCTGGCCGACCTCAAGGAAATGGCCAAGGGCAAGGGACTGATGCTGATCGATCTGGGCAAGGGTGATGAAGTGGTCGGTGTGGTCGCAAGTAGCGGGCAAGCTCTGCTGATCAGTGGCGGCGGACGCGGCGGAAAGCTCGTTCAGCAGTCGCTCGATGTTCGTGCCCAAGCAGGCTTCCGCGGCACGCGTGCGCGCCGCGGCCAGGAAATCCCTTTCAAACTAAAACCGGCCGGCCTCGCCTTGACAAACACCCATTGATGCTAGAATCTTCGAAAAATTAGCCTATCATCATCCGCTTGCGATCCTTCTGCGACGGTTGCCGCCCACGGAGAACCAAATGCTTTTCATCCTTTACTATCTCGTCGCCATTGTTGTTCTGGTGCTGCATTTCACCGGACTTCTCGCCCGCTACAACCTGGAATGGCTGGTACTGGTGCTCGCGGTAACGGTTTTCCCCGCAGTCATCTACCTGTAGCACCTCAATCGCCGTACCGCCAGCGCCGACTTTCTCGAAAAGAAGCGACGCCGGTAGGCGTTAGCAGTGCAGGACAATGATGTCCTTCACCTGATCCAGCGCCGCGTCGACCACCTCGACCCTCTGCGGCAAGTCCTCGATCCCTTCCAGTTCCTTCGGCCGCACCGGCTCGCGATCCAGCGCCTCCCGTATCGTTTCGGCGAATTTCACGGCTTGCGCCGTTTCCAGCACGATCATGGGCAGCCCGGCAACGCGATGTTCCCGCGCCACCTTGACGCCATCGGCCGTATGCGTGTCGATCATCAGCCCGTAACGCGCCCAGACATCGCGAATCGTCGCCAGGCGATCGGCATGCGAACTGCAGCCCGACACGAAGCCATAGTCCGGCAGGCGCGCCGCAAACGGCCCGTCCGCAAGGCTGAAACTGCCGCCGGCATCCACCTGACGCCATAGCTGGCGCACGATCGCCGGGTCACGGCCGACCAGGTCAAAAATGAAACGCTCGAAGTTGGACGCCTTGGAAATATCCATCGAGGGGCTGGACGTGACATAGGTCTCCGTCGTCGCCCTGGGTCGATAGATGCCGGTGCGGAAGAACTCGTCGAGCACGTCGTTTTCGTTTGTCGCCAGCACCAGGCGCGCGATCGGCAAGCCCATCATGCGCGCAATGTGGCCGGCGCAGATGTTGCCGAAGTTTCCCGAGGGCACGCAAAAAACCACTTCCTCGGCGCATGACTGTGTCGCCTCGAAATAGCCTTTGAAGTAATACACGATCTGCGCCGCGACGCGCGCCCAGTTGATCGAATTCACCGCGCCGATCTTGTACTTCGCCTTGAATTCAGCGTCGTTTGATACCGCCTTGACGATGTCCTGGGCGTCGTCGAACATGCCACGCACGGCGATGTTGAAAATGTTTTCGTCCTGCAGCGAATACATCTGCGCACGCTGGAAGGCGCTCATCTTCCCTTCCGGCGAAAGCATGAAAACGCGCACATTGTGCTTGCCGCGCATCGCGTATTCGGCCGCCGAGCCGGTATCGCCGGAGGTGGCGCCGAGGATGTTGATGGTCTCGCCGCGCTTGTCCAACACATACTCGAACAGGTTGCCGAGCAGTTGCATGGCCATGTCCTTGAAGGCCAGCGTCGGCCCGTTGGACAGTTCCAGCAAATGGAAGTCGGGTTCCAGCGACGTCAGCGGCACGATGTCCCTGGCTTTGCCCGCATCGCGGCTCCAGCGATAGGTCTGCGCCGTGTAGGTCTTGTCGCAGATGGCTTCAAGGTCCGCCGCCGGGATATCGGTGATGTATAGCGAAAGTATCTCGAAGGCCAGTTCCGAATAGGAAAGTTCGCGCCATGCAGCAAGACGATCCGCCACCTGCGGATAGGATTCGGGCAGGTAAAGGCCGCCGTCGGGAGCCAGGCCGCCGAGCAGGATATCGCAGAAGGATGGGTGTCCGGCATGACCGCGGGTGCTGATGTATTTCATGTCAGATTGAGGAAATCAGAAAAATGTAAAGAAACTCGGATGACTAATGGATATCGGAGACAGCGAAAAGTCGGCGCTGGCGACACGGCGATTTTCACCAATTCATCAATTCGCACATGGCCATTTTTATTTTCCTGCAACGTAGAGCTGACCGGCGCTGCGCGGCTTCATCGCGCAGCGTCCAGTGACCGAAGGGAACGGGGTCGAGCGCCATGTTAGAGCGCAACCCCTTGGAGCCTAGATGTGAATTGGGCATAGAGCCAAAACGAAAACATAAGGCCTGCTAAAAGGTAAAGGACAGCGCCAATCGCTGATGCGCGTTGCCAACGCACAGCGATGCCGCTTCTTGAATAAGCGTAACCAATATAGATGCTCACACATGCAATGAAAGCACCAATTACGAGCCCGAACCAAGAGAACGCAACATACTCGGGGACACCAGCAATTGCGTGCTTAGAGCCAAGTGCGGCGACCGACCACAACGCCCACGCGATCGGCAGTAGGTATGCAACAAGAGCAAGCGCAAATGGGAGCAGCGGCCGGATTGAGCCGCTCCTACTTTCTGCGGGAACTACCTCTGTAGCGTTTCCGTTCATTGCGCTCTAACGTAATGTCGCCGACGAAACGGCGAGTAAACGAAGCCTATAGGGGTCAGTTTCGGTTTGTTTTTCAGGAAGACGCACACCTTGAAAATAGTTACACACTTACTTTTTGCCTATCTGTGCTTGAGCAATTCATCAAGCGCGAGGCCGATGTCTTTGGCAATTTGACGGAGCAAGATCGGGGAGATGTCTCGACCTTGATGAAACGGCACCGTTGTACAGCGTCCAGCGGTATCGCGGAATTGTTTGTGTGAACCGCGTTGGCGGACTTCGACAAAGCCGAGCCTGATAAGAATAGCTATGACTTCATTGGGTTTGAGGACAGGAACATTGCCCATGACTCAAGCTACGGCAACGTTTTGAACCCCAACAAACTCCGACTCCAGCACGGGTTCGCCGTCTTCCAGAAGCATTGCAATGACGTCGTGCAGGTTGTGGTTGACTTCATCCAGCGTTTCGCCCTGGGAATGCGCACCAGGAAAACCAGGGACGAAACCAACGAACAGGCCGGTTTGTGGGCACCGTTCGATTACCGCTGAATAGACTTTCATGGCTGACTCCAAAATCGTACGGAAAATGCGATTATCGTTCTACGCTCCGCGATAGGCAACTTCCGCAAAACGGTTCCCATCCGTCAATTCCGCTGCAGAACAGAGGAGTCAAGCCTGGTCGATGCTTCAAACAACTCGGCAACATCGGCATTCGTCTCGGGACTATCCCGGTCCGGCAAGACCTTGATCCGCCCTCGCATCGAACCCGGCGGCTTCACCCTCGGCGCCTCGTAGGGAACAATCTTCGCCACAGGCTTCCCGCTCCGGGCGAGGATCACCTCCTCGCCACACTCGGCCGCAGCAACGAGGCGCGACAAACACGTCCTGGCCTCCAAGAGATTGATCTGCATGGTCCTATCTCCAGCTGCTTGATCAGCCCAGCTCTTCCATGCGCAGCCGGATGACTTTCTTCTTCACCACCGGCAACGCCTCGATTTTCGCAATCGCCGCATCGACGTTCCTCTCGCGGGTGATGTGGGTCAGCATGATGATGTCGGTCTGCAACTCGCCTTCCGCCGGCTCGCGCTGGATCATGGCGGCGGTGGAAATCTGCTGGTCGGCGAGGATGCGCGTAATGTCGGCCAGCACACCCGGTTTGTCCTCCACTCGCAGGCGCAGGTAGTAGCTGGTCTCCACTTCCGACAGGGGCAGGATCGGCGTGTTCTCGAGCGCATCGGGCTGGAAGGCCAGGTGCGGCACGCGATGCTCCGGATCGGCGGTGTGCATGCGCGTGACATCGACCAGATCGGCGATCACCGCCGAGGCCGTCGGTTCGGCACCGGCGCCCTTGCCGTAGTAAAGCGTGGCACCGACCGCGTCGCCCTGCACCAGCACGGCATTCATGGCGCCTTCGACATTGGCGATCAGGCGCTTGGTGGGGATCAGGGTCGGATGTACGCGCAGCTCCACACCCTCCGGACGCCGCCGGGTGATGCCCAGCAGCTTGATGCGGTAACCCAGTTGTTCGGCATACTTGATGTCGTCGGCATCGAGCTGGCTGATGCCTTCGATGTGCGCCTTGTCGAACTGCATCGGAATGCCGAAGGCCAGTGCCGAAAGAATGGTGATCTTGTGCGCGGCGTCGACACCCTCGATGTCGAAGGTCGGATCGGTTTCGGCATAGCCCAGGCGCTGCGCCTCCTTCAGCACCACGTCGAAGGGCAGGCCCTTGTCGCGCATCTCCGACAGGATGAAATTGGTGGTGCCATTGATGATCCCGGCAATCCACTGGATGCGGTTGGCCGTGAGGCCTTCGCGCACCGCATTGATGATCGGAATGCCGCCGGCCACCGCCGCCTCGAAAGCCACCATGACACCCTTCTCGTGCGCCGCGGCGAAGATCTCGTTGCCATGCACCGCCAGCAGGGCCTTGTTGGCCGTCACCACGTGCTTGCCATTGGCGATGGCCTTCATCACCAGTTCCCTGGCAATGCCATAGCCACCGATCAGTTCGACCACGATGTCGATCTCGGGGTCGGTCACCACCGAGAAGGCATCGTCGGTCACCTGAGCGCGGCCGGCCGTGACTTGCCGCGCCAGTTCCAGATTCTTGTCCGCCACTTTCGTGATGCGGATCGGACGTCCGGCGCGACGCGTGATCTCCGCTTCGTTGCGCGCAAGGACGTTGAAAGTTCCGCCACCGACGGTGCCGATGCCGAGCAGTCCTACATTGATGGGTTTCATTTAAGGTTTTTCCTGAAAGAGAAAGCCGGGATTACCAGGCCTTCCCGAAAGTAAAAGCGATGCGCCTCGGTGCGCTGGGTTCCCGAGTCGAGTGCCAGCACATCACATTGCATGTCCCGCGCAAGCCGTTCCAGATGCTGTAACAGAGTTCTGCCGATGCCCCGCGAGCGATGAGTCGCATCGGTGACCAGGTCATCCACATAGAGCCGGCGACCCTCGTAGGTATTTTCGATCACGCGCCACAGCGCGACACCGCGCACCGCCTCGCCTTCGACGGCAACGCTCATGCGCGCCCCATTGGCGAACACCGCGCGCAGACGTCCGGCATAGGCGGCCGGCAATCCCGTACGCAACTGGCGGTGCACCGGCTCGGCTCGGGCCAGCCACGCCGGCTCGACCACGCTGCCATCGCTACCCGTCACCTCGACGACCGGAAACTCAGTTGCCATACCGCTTGCGATAGCCTTCGAGAAAACGCGCGATACGGCCAATGGCTTCGCGCAAGTCGTCCTCGTGCGGCAGGAAGACCAGGCGGAAATGATCGGGATGCGGCCAGTTGAACCCGGTTCCCTGCACCAGCAGCACCTTTTCCGCCACCAACAGTTCGGCGATGAAATCCTGATCGTCGGTGATCGGGTACATCTTCGGATCCAGACGCGGGAACATGTACAGCGTTGCCTTGGGCTTGACGCAGGTGACACCGGGGATAGCCGTAATCAGTTCGTGGGCGACATCGCGCTGGCGGCACATGCGCCCGCCCGGCGCCACCAGGTCGTCGATGCTCTGATAACCGCCCAGCGCGGTCTGGATGCCCCACTGCCCGGGAACGTTGGCGCACAGGCGCATCGAGGCCAGCATGTCGAGGCCGTCGATGTAATCGCGCGCATGCTTCTTTTCGCCGGAAACGATCATCCAGCCCGACCGGTAGCCGCAGGAACGGTAGTTTTTCGACAGCCCATTGAAGGTAATCGTCAGCACGTCTTCCGACAGGGCCGCGATCGAGGTGTGGGTTACGCCGTCGTAAAGCACCTTGTCATAGACCTCATCGGCATAGATGATCAGGTCGTTCTGCCGGGCGATCTCGATGATTTCCTTGAGCACCTCATCCGGGTACACAGCCCCGGTCGGGTTGTTGGGGTTGATGATGACGATGGCCCGCGTCTTGGGCGTGATCTTGGCGCGAATGTCCGCCAGATCGGGCAGCCAGCCGGCGCCCTCGTCGCACAGGTAATGACGCGGAGTGCCGCCGGAAAGGCTCACGGCCGCGGTCCACAGCGGATAGTCGGGTGCCGGCAGCAGGACTTCGTCGCCGGTATCGAGCAGGGCATTCATGGCCATCACGATCAGTTCGGAAACACCGTTGCCGATGTAGATGTCCTCGATGGTCACGCCCTTGATGTGCTTCTGCTGCGTGTAATGCATCACCGCCTTGCGCGCCGAGAAAATGCCCTTGGAATCGACATAGCCGGCCGCGCCGGGCAGGTTGCGAATCATGTCCTGCTGGATCTCTTCGGGCGAATCGAAGCCGAACGCGGCCAGGTTGCCGATGTTCAGCTTGATGATCTTGTGGCCTTCCTCTTCCATCTGCTTGGCGCGGGCCAGCACGGGCCCGCGGATGTCGTAGCAGACGTTGTTGAGCTTGGCCGATTTGTTTACGGGCTGCATGAGCAACCGTCCTTTCTGCGTGATGCCGTCCGGGTCGGGCAGCGTCGGTAAATGTATAATGTTACCGAAGCCAATGCTGCACCGCAAATCCAGATTTGATGCGGCTTTCAGCCATCCACTCCGTTGTCACCCCGTTGCCACCTCAGTTGCCACATTTGTTGCCAAACTCGCGCCCCGAATGAAGCTTCATTCCACCGTAACCGCCGGTCTGCTCGCCATCACGGCCTATGATGCCGGGCGCATCGCCGTGAACGGGCGCCCACTGACGAAGAGCTTCCTCCTGACGCCTCGTCGCCTGATCGAAGACTGGCCGCCGGACTCGTTCGACAGCCTGACCGAAGCCGACCTGCAGGCCGTTGCCGACCTCAACTGCCCGATCGTTCTGCTCGGCACCGGGCCGCGCCAGCACTTTCCCGCGCCGGCCCTGCTGCGCTCGCTGATCGACCGCCGCATGGGGGTCGAGGTCATGGATACCCATGCCGCCTGCCGCACCTACAACATCCTCATGGCCGAAGGACGCGACGTGGCTGCCGCACTGATCATCGAATGCGCCGGCTGATCGAATTGCGCGGCGGGCCGCTGCTCGCGCTGATCCTGGTCTTCGCCCTGGCCTGGTTCGGCACACTGGAACAGCGCCGGCTGATCAATCCCGACGAGGGACGCTATTCGGAGATCCCGCGCGAAATGGTGGCCACCGGCGACTGGCTGACGCCGCGCCTGAACGGCATCAAGTACTTCGAAAAGCCGGCGCTGCAGTATTGGGCCACGGCGACGGCCTTTACCGTCTTCGGCGAGCATCACTGGACCGCACGGCTTTGGCCGGCATTGACCGGCTTCCTCGGCATCCTCGCCACCGCCTTCGCCACGGCGCGCCTGTTCGGCCTGCAAGCCGGACTGATCGCCGGGGCGGTGCTGGGCGGTAGCGTCTTGTGGAACGTCATCGGCCACGTCAATACGCTGGACATGGGCGTCAGCTTCTTCCTCGCCGCCGCGGTGTTCGCCCTGTGCCTTGGGCAGCGCGACGAAGCCACGCCACGAGAAAGTCGGCGCTGGCAGGACGGCGCATGGATACTACTGGCACTGGCGATACTCTCCAAGGGCCTGATCGGCCTGGTGCTGCCGGCGGCCACGGTGGTCGCCTATGCCCTGTGGGAACGCGACTGGGGCTTCATCCTGCGCATCCGCCCGGTGCGCGGCCTGCTGATCCTGCTGGCGATCACCGCACCGTGGTTCATCGCGGTTTCACTGGCCAACCCGGAATTCGCGCATTTCTTTTTCATCCACGAGCATTTCCAGCGCTTCCTGACCAAGGCCCACGGCCGCTACCAGCCGATGTGGTACTTCATTCCGATCCTGCTGATCGGAATGCTGCCGTGGCTGGGCAGCCTGGTGCAAGGCGTCGCCACCGGCTTCCGGCGCGATGCCGGCCGCCGCTTCCAGCCACGGCGCTTTCTGCTGGTGTGGGCGGTACTCGTCTTTGTCTTCTTTTCGGTCTCCAGTTCCAAGCTGGCCTCCTACATACTGCCGATTTTCCCCGCGCTCGCCGCACTGATCGGCCTGCACCTGGCCGGTCACGCCGCGTCGCGTCGCATCGAATGGCATGCCCTGCCGGCGATCGTCATCGGCGGCGCCTGCCTGTTCCTGGTGCCGCAGGTCACCGGCTTCGCCAGCGAAAAGGTTCCGGTGGCGCTGTACGAAGCCTATCAACCCTGGCTGTATGCCGGCGCCGGCGCCCTCGTGTTGGCGGGCCTGGTTGGGTTTTGGCTGGGAAGACAGGGTCGCAACGTCGCCGCCATGTTTGCCCTGGCCTTCGGCGGCTTCGCCTTCGGTCAGGGATTCCTGCTGGGTCATGACAGCCTCGGCTCGGTCAACTCAGCCCACGATGTCGCAAAAACGATCCGCCCGCAGGTGCCGCAGGACGCTCCGTTTTTCAGCGTGGACACCTACGATCAGAGCCTGCAGTTCTACCTGAAACGAACCACCACCATGGTCGCCTATCGCGACGAACTCGGCTTTGGTATCGCCCAGGAACCGCAGAAATTCATTCCCGACATTGCCGGCTTCGAAAGCGCGTGGAGCGCCGCTCCCGTCGCCTGGGCATTGATGTCGCCCGCCACCTGGAAGGAACTGAGTGGAAAGGGACTGCCCATGATCGAAGTCGTCCGCGACACCCGTCGCGTCATCGTGAGGAAGCCATGACATGAACGCCCTCAGCTTTTCCATGGTTCTGGCTGGCGTGCTGCTCAACGCCGCCGCGCAATTGTTTCTGAAAGCCGGCACCAATGCCGTCGGCCATTTCGAGTTCCATGCCGACAACATTGTTCCGGTCGGCCTCAAGCTGGCTTTCCAGCCCTTCATCCTGGGCGGCATGGCCTGCTACGCGGTCAGTTTGGTGATCTGGATCATGGCGCTCTCGCGCGTCCCGGTGTCGATCGCCTATCCGATGCTGTCGATCGGCTACGTGATCAATGCCTTCGTCGCCTGGCACTGGTTCGGCGAAGCCCTGGCGGCACAGAAACTGCTGGGCATCGGCTTCATCATCGTCGGCGTATTCCTGGTAGCCAGATCGTGACGTTCCCGTTTCTTCCTTTCACCCGCCCCGCGATCGACGAAGAGACAATCGCCGAGGTGGCAAACGTGTTGCGCTCCGGCTGGATTACCAGCGGACCGAAAGTACTGGCGTTCGAGACGGCGCTGTCGGAACACTGCGGCGGTCGTCCGGTGCGCGTTTTCAATTCCGGCACCGCTACGCTGGAAGTCGCCCTGCGCCTGGCAAAAGTCGGCGCTGGCGATACGGTGATCACCACGCCGCTGACCTGGGTCGCTACCGCCAACGTGATTCTCGAGGTCGGCGCGACACCGATTCTGGTCGATGTCGATCCCGTCACGCGCAACATCGATCTGGATGCGCTCGAAGCCGCCATCACGCCGCAGACCAAGGCCGTCATCCCGGTCGACCTGGCCGGCCTGCCGGTGGATCGCGACCGGCTTTACGCCATCGCCGGCAAACACAATCTGCGCGTAATCGAGGATGCCGCACAGTCCTTGGGGGCCTCGTGGAACGGCAGGCCGATTGGAAGCACCGGTGACTTCGTCTCCTTCAGTTTCCACGCCAACAAGAACCTCACCACGTCCGAAGGCGGCGCGCTGGTGCTGCCGGCCGACATCGACCCCGGCCTGTGCGAACGCTTGCGCCTGCAAGGCGTACGGCGCTTTCCCGACGGCGGCATGGATGTCGATGTGCTGGGCGGCAAGTTCAACCTGACCGACATCGCCGCCACCATCGGCCTCGGCCAGATGAAGCACCTGGCAGCCTTCACCGCACGCCGGCGCGAGCTTGCACGGCGCTACTTCGACCGCCTCGATCCGGCGCTCGGCCTCGAACTGCCGGTCGCGGATTTCACCAACTGCAACTGGCACATGTTCCAGGTCCTGCTGCCTGTGGGCACCCATCGCGGCAAGCTGGTCGCGGCAATGAAGGAACAAGGCATCGGGGTCGGCGTCCATTATCCGGCGCTGCACCTGTTTTCGCTTTATCGCGCGCAGGGCTTTCGGCAAGGCGACTTCCCCCATGCCGAGCGCATTGGGGCTACGACCGTTACACTGCCGCTCTTTCCCTCAATGAAGGACAGCGACGTTGATCGCGTCTGCGCGGCACTGGCTGCAAGTCTGTCGGAGATCGCATGAGTACACCGAATCTGTCCGTCGTCATCCCGGTCTACAACGAAGAAGCCGGCCTCGCAACACTGTTCGCCCGCCTTTATCCGGCGCTCGATGCGCTGGGCGAGAGCTACGAAGTCGTCTTCGTCAATGACGGCAGCCGCGACCGCTCGGCGGCCATCCTGCGCGAGCAATTCGCTGCGCGCCCCGACGTCACTCGCGTCATCCTGTTCGGTGCCAACGCCGGCCAGCACATGGCGATCATGGCGGGATTCGAGCACTGCCGCGGCGACATCATCGTCACGCTGGATGCCGATCTGCAGAACCCGCCGGAGGAAATCGGCAAGCTGATCGCCAAGATGCGCGAAGGCCACGACTACGTCGGCAGCATCCGCCGCAGGCGCCAGGACAGCCTGTTCCGCACCTGGGCCTCGAAGGCAATGAACCGGCTGCGCGAGAAGATCACCCGCATCAAGATCACCGACCAGGGCAACATGCTGCGCGCCTATTCGCGCAGCGTGGTGAGTGCCATCAACAGCTGCAAGGAAGTTGCGACCTTCATTCCGGCGCTGGCCTACACCTTCGCCCGCAGCCCGGCCGAAGTGGTGGTCGAGCACGAAGAGCGCGCCGCCGGCGAGTCGAAGTATTCGCTCTACAGCCTGATCCGGCTCAATTTCGACCTGATGACCGGGTTTTCGCTGGTGCCGCTGCAATGGTTTTCGATGCTTGGCATTCTTGTCTCGCTCGGTTCAGCGGCGCTGTTCGTGCTGCTGATTGCGCGACGCCTGATCGTCGGCCCGGAAGCCGAAGGCTTGTTCACCCTGTTCGCGCTGATGTTCTTCCTGATCGGACTGGCCCTGTTCGGCATCGGCCTGCTCGGCGAATACATCGGCCGCATCTATCAGCAGGTGCGCCACCGGCCACGCTACCTGGTCGAAGCCATCCTCGAACAGGATACCCAGCAGTCCTCATGAGCCGTGCCATCGTCTTCGCCTACCACAACGTAGGCGTGCGCTGCCTGTCCGTGCTGCTGGCGCATGGCGTGGATGTGGTGCGCGTGGTGACGCACAAGGACAATCCGAACGAAACCATCTGGTTCGACAGCGTCGCCGAACTCGCCGCACGCCACGACATTCCGGTGGTCACGCCGGAGGACCCCAACGATCCCGCGGTGGTCGCCGAACTCGCCGCGCTGGAACCGGATTTCCTGTTTTCCTTCTACTACCGCCTGATGCTGAAGGCCCCGCTGCTGGCCCTGCCGCAGCAGGGTGCCTGGAACATGCACGGCTCGCTGCTGCCCAAGTATCGCGGCCGCGTGCCGGTAAATTGGGCGATCATCCGCGGCGAACGGGAAACCGGCGCCAGCCTGCACCGGATGCTGGAAAAGCCCGACGCCGGCGGCATCGTGGCGCAGCAGGCGGTGCCCATACTGCCGGACGACACGGCGCTGGACGTATTCGACAAGGTCACCCTGGCGGCTGAAATCGCCCTGGACCGGGTGCTTCCCGACCTGGTGGCCGGCCGTGCCGTCGCGAAGCAGCAGGACCTCGCCGCCGGCAGCTATTTTGGCGGTCGCAAGGCCGAAGACGGCCGCATCGACTGGACCCGGCCGGCCACGGCGGTGCACAACCTGATCCGCGCCGTGGCCCCGCCCTATCCCGGCGCCTTCTCGGATACCCCCAAGGGCCGCCTGCGGGTGCTGCGCTCCTTGCACCCGACCGGTGAAACAGGCCCCCACGGCGGCTGCCCGACCCTGTTCAGCCGCGACGGCCGCCTGTTTGCCGAATGCGGCGATGGAAGGCTTTTGCGCCTGCTCGCGGTAGAATTAGAGGGTTTACCGCTGGCCATAACCCCGGCAAACAATCAATTCAACGAAATTTTCGGAACCCAGGCACTTTCCCTGTCATGAAGAAGATACTCATCCTCGGCGTCAATGGCTTCATCGGCCATCATCTCTCCCAGCGCATCCTGAATACGACCGACTGGGAGGTCTATGGCATGGACATGAACTCCGAGCGTGTCACCGATCTGATGCAAAACCGCCGCTTTCATTTTTTCGAAGGCGACATCATGATCAACAAGGAGTGGATCGAGTACCACGTCAGGAAATGCGACGTGATCCTCCCGCTGGTGGCCATCGCCACGCCGGCCACCTACGTCAAGGAGCCGCTGCGCGTCTTCGAACTCGACTTCGAGGCCAACCTGCCGATCATCCGCCAGGCCGTGAAGTACAAGAAGCGGGTCGTATTCCCCTCGACGTCCGAAGTCTATGGCATGAGTCAGGACCCCGAGTTCGATCCCGAAAACTCCAATCTGGTGTTGGGCCCGATCAACAAGCCGCGCTGGATCTATTCCTGCGCCAAGCAGATGATGGATCGCGTGATCCACGCCTACGGCCAGCAGGAAGGCCTGCAGTACACGCTGTTCCGCCCCTTCAACTGGATCGGCCCGGGCCTCGATTCGATCCACACGCCGAAGGAAGGCAGTTCCCGCGTCATCACCCAGTTCCTCGGCCACATCGTGCGCGGCGAGCCGATCAAGCTGGTCGACGGCGGCGCCCAGAAGCGTTCCTTCACCTATGTCTCGGACGGCATCGACGCATTGATGAAGATCATCGACAACAAGGACGGCATCGCCAACGGCAAGATCTACAACATCGGCAACCCGAAGAACAACTACTCCATCCGCGAACTCGCCACGCTGATGCTCGACCTGGCGAAGCAATACCCGGAATATGCCGAAAGCGTAGCCAAGGTGAAGGTTCTCGAAACCACGTCCGGCGAGTATTACGGCAAGGGCTACCAGGACACGCAGCACCGCGTACCCAAGATCACCAACACCATGCAGGACCTGGGCTGGGAACCGAAAGTTACGTTTGAAGATGCGCTGCGCAGCATTTTCGAGGCCTATCGCAACGATGTGGCCGAAGCGCGCAAGCTGATGGACTGAGCGAGCCCATGAAGCTCGCACTGAAAATCGATGTCGATACTTGGCGTGGCACCCTGCAGGGCGTGCCGCGGCTGGTGGAGATTCTGCGTCGCCAACGCGCCGATGCGAGCTTCCTTTTCTCGCTCGGCCCCGACCACACCGGACGCGCCATCAAGCGCGCCTTTCGTCCCGGGTTCATGAAGAAGGTGCAGCGCACCTCGGTGGTTTCGCATTACGGCTTCAAGACCCTGATGTACGGCACCCTGCTGCCGGGGCCGGACATCGGCCGCCGCGGCGCCGACATCATGCGTGCCACGCGCGACGCCGGCTTCGAAACGGCGATCCACTGCTGGGACCACGTCAAATGGCAGGACGGCGTCGAAAAGGCCAATGCGACGTGGACCGAAATCCAGATGCGGCAGGCACACGAGCGCTATGTCGAGATCTTCGGCACCGAGGCGCCGGGACACGGCGCCGCCGGCTGGCAGATGAACGCACATGCACTGCGCCTGACGCAGCGACTTGGCTATCGCTGGGCTTCCGACTGTCGCGGTACCCACCCCTTTGTTCCGGTCTGGAACGCCGAGGTCGTGGCCTGCCCGCAACTGCCAACCACTTTGCCGACACTGGACGAACTGGTCGGCACCGACGACCTGACGCCGGACAACGTACACCTGCATTTGCTGCGACTCACCGCCGATGCGGGAAATCGCGACCACGTATTTACCCTGCACGCCGAACTCGAAGGCCTCAAGTTCGGCGATACCCTGGAGCGCCTGCTGACAGGCTGGCGCGAACAGGGCTACGAACTGGTATCGCTGGGGAAGATGCGCGATGCGCTCGACCCGGCGCTGCTGCCTCGCCACGAAATGGTCCGCGGAGAAATCCCGGGCCGCGCAGGCTGGATGATGCTGCAGGGCGAGGAATTTCTGTCTACCTGGAAGGAAGCTGCATGACCGAAGTCTTCAGAGCCAACCCGCCCCCCCCTTCTGCCATCGGGCTGCGCGTTCCCGATTTCACCGTACCCGCGACCGGCGGCGAATTCACCCTGTCTGCCTGCCTCGGCAAGCCCCTCGTGCTGTATTTCTACCCGAAGGACAATACCCCGGGCTGCACCGCCCAGGCGCAGCAGTTCCGCGACTTGCACGGCGAATTCGTCAAGGCCGGCTGCGTCGTGGTCGGTGTCTCGCGCGACGATCTGAAGTCGCATGAAAGCTTCAAGGCCAAGCTCGGACTGCCCTTCGAACTGATCTCCGACATCGAAGGCGTGCTCTGCCGCATGTTCGACGTGGTCAAGAACAAGATGCTGTACGGCAAGAAAGTACTCGGCATCGAGCGCAGCACCTTCCTTATTGATGCCAACGGTGCTTTGCGCCAGGAGTGGCGCTCGACCAAGGCTGACGGCAACGCCGTCGTGGTGCTTGACGCCGTGCGCAAGCTCTAATCCGGAACAGAGCCCGTATTCGGGCCCTTCCTTCCGCCTTTCCTGACTGTACGGCTGGCTATCGTGAATCAGGTATCGCCATCGCCCACCCTTGCCTTGAGGTTTTCATGAACGCCAAGCGCGCCAAGCCTTCGAAGAGTTCAACCACCAAGCTGTTCGTGCTCGACACCAATGTGCTGATGCACGACCCCCTGAGTCTCTTCCGTTTCGAAGAGCACGACATCTACGTGCCGATGATGACGCTGGAGGAACTCGACGCCAACAAGAAGGGCATGTCGGAAGTCGCGCGCAATGCACGCCAGGCCAGCCGCCTGATGGACGAGATCGTCTCCGGCGCCGAGCACAACATGGCCCACGGCATAGCCCTGACCGGCCCCTCGCGCCAACTGGCAACCGGCCATCTGTTCTTCCAGACCGAAGCCATCAACGGCGTTCTGCCGATTTCACTGCCGACCGCCAAGGCCGACAACCAGATCATCGGCGTGGTCATGTATCTCGGCCAGAAGTTCCCCAAGCGGGCCGTGATCCTGGTTTCCAAAGACATCAACATGCGCATCAAGGCCCGCGCGCTGGGCCTCGAAGCGCAGGACTATTTCAACGACAAGGTGCTGGAGGATACCGATCTCCTCTATACCGGCACCCGCGAGCTGCCCCCGGATTTCTGGGACAGCCACGGCAAGGGCCTCGAGTCGTGGAAGAAGGACAGCCGCACCTATTACCGCATCAAGGGGCCGCTTTGCCCCGACCTGCTGGTCAATGAATTCGTCTGGCAGGAGGGCACACAACCACTTCAGGCATGGGTAAAAGTCGGCGCCGGCAAGACGGCGGAACTGGAAACCATCGTCGATTACAGCCACGCCAAGAACGCCGTCTGGGGCATCACCGCGCGCAACCGCGAACAGAATTTCGCCCTCAACCTGCTGATGAATCCGGAGATCGACTTCGTCACCCTGCTCGGCCAGGCCGGCACCGGCAAGACGCTGCTGACGCTGGCCGCCGCGCTGACGCAGACGCTGGAAACCAAGCTCTTCGCCGAGATCATCATCACCCGCGTCACGGTTCCGGTCGGCGAGGACATCGGATTCCTGCCCGGCACGGAAGAAGAGAAGATGACGCCCTGGATGGGTGCGCTGGAAGACAACCTCGAGGTGCTCAACAAGCCGGCTGAAACTCCCGTCGGCGCCACCGGGGCTGCCGGAGGCAACTATGGTGGTGATTGGGGGCGCGCCGCGACCATGGACCTGATCCGCAACCGGATCAAGATCAAGTCGCTCAACTTCATGCGCGGCCGCACCTTCATGAACAAGTTCCTGATCATCGACGAGGCGCAGAACCTGACGCCCAAGCAGATGAAGACCCTGATCACCCGCGCCGGCCCCGGCACCAAGGTGGTCTGCCTGGGCAACATCGCCCAGATCGACACGCCCTACCTGACCGAAGGCAGTTCAGGCCTGACCTACGTGGTGGATCGCTTCAAGGGCTGGTCGCATACGGGCCACGTCACGCTGCAGCGCGGCGAGCGCTCGCGGCTGGCCGATCACGCTGCGGAAGTGCTCTAGGAAGCCGTCGTTCAGCTGCGGTAGGAAGCCGAGCCCGAAGCGAAATTTTAGCTCCGGCCGCTCCCGGTGGTCGCTTAACATCGCTGTGCGATGTTAGCCTTCACTGAGAATTCCCCTTCAGGCTCTATACGACGAGCCTGAAGCGAAATTCTCGAACTTGGTGTATTCGCCGAGGAAGGTCAGGCGCACCGTGTCGGTAGGACCGTTGCGATGCTTGGTGATGATGACTTCTGCCATGCCCTTGTCCTGGGTGTCCGGCTTGTAGTATTCCTCGCGGTACATCATCATGATGATGTCGGCGTCCTGCTCGATGGCGCCCGACTCGCGCAAGTCGCTCATCAGCGGCCGCTTGTCGTTGCGCTCCTCGACCTTGCGCGAGAGCTGCGAGAGGGCGATGATCGGCACCTGCAGCTCCTTGGCCAGGGCCTTGATCGAGCGCGATATCTCTGAAATTTCGGTGGCGCGGTTTTCGCCGTCGCGGTTGGAACTCATCAATTGCAGGTAGTCAATGATGATCAGGCCGAGCTTGCCGAACTGCCGGTGCAGGCGACGCGCGCGCGCGCGCAAGTCCGTCGAGTTGATGGCACCGGTCTCGTCGATGTGGATCGGCGCCTCGTGCAGCTTGCCCAGCGCCACCGTCATGCGGTCCCATTCGTCATCGGTCAGGCGACCGGTGCGCAACTTGGTCTGATCGATGCGGCCGACCGACGACAGAAAACGGGTTGCCAACTGCGGGCCGGACATTTCCAGGCTGAAGATCGCCACCGGCAGCCTCAGATCGACACCCACATGCTCGGCAATGTTGAGCGCAAACGCGGTTTTGCCCATCGACGGACGACCGGCAACAACGACCATGTCACCCGGTTGCAGGCCCGAGGTCAGGCGATCGAGATCGGCGAAGCCCGTGGCCACGCCGGTAATGTCGGACTGGCTGTCGCGCGCCAGCAGCGTCTCCATGCGCTCGACGACCTCGCCCAGCAAGGGCTGAATCGCGACGAAGCCATTGTTGCTGCGATTGCCGGCTTCGGCGATCTGGAAGATTCGCTGCTCGGCATCGTCGAGCAGGGTTTTGACATCCCGCCCGGCAGGATTCAGCGCATTGCCGGCAATCTCATCACCGACCGTGACCAGTTGGCGCAGGATGCCTCTCTCGCGCACGATCTCGGCGTAACGACGGATGTTGGCCGCCGAGGGCGTGGCATTGGCGATTTCACCGAGGTAGCCCAAACCGCCCGTCTGATCGACTTCGTTCGACTGCTCGATGGATTCATACACCGTCACCACGTCGGCCGGCCGGCCCTGCTGGATCAGCTTGCCGATATGACGAAAGATCCGACGGTGATCGTCGCGATAGAAGTCCGTCTCGCGCACCACGTCGCCGATTCGATCCCAGGCGGCGTTGTCGATCAAGAGGCCGCCGATCAGCGACTGCTCGGCCTCGATGGAATGGGGGGGAAGCTTGAGCGCGGCGACTTGGGAATCGACCGGCTGCTGTGAATTAAATGCACGTACCTGGGCCATCGCTGTCTCCGATGTGAAGCGCAGAGTCTACCGCGCCCCTCGGCTCATGATAAGTGGACAAGCTGTGTAAATTCTGTGGACAAGTTGTGTAAATGCAGTGGATCATTTTCGCGCACTGCAATAGAAACGGGCCGCTGAGTGATCAGCGGCCCGCCTATTCTTCAAGCTGCAGCGCGGCTTAGTGTTCGCCGAGCACGGAGACCGTAACGGTTGCAATCACGTCGGTGTGCAACGCAATCTGGACCGGCGTGTCGCCGATGGTCTTGAGCGGACCTTCCGGCAGGCGAATCGAGGATTTCTCGACCTTGAAACCCTGAGCGGCGAGCGCCTCGGCGATGTCGTGTGTCGACACCGAACCGAACAGACGTCCATCAACACCGGTCTTGCGCGTGATTTGCACCATCATGCCTTCGAGTTTCTCGACTTGGGCCTGGGCGGCGGCAACCGCCTCGGCCTGGGCACGCTCGAGTTCAGCACGCTTTTCCTCGAATATCTTGCGATTGGCATCCGTCGCACGCTTGGCCTTGCCTTGCGGGATAAGGAAATTGCGGGCATAGCCATCCTTGACCTTGACCACATCGCCCAAGCCGCCCAGGTTGACCACCTTTTCCATCAGAATAATTTGCATGGTCTTGTCCTCGCTTACTGGTGCAGATCGGTGTAGGGCAGCAGCGCCAGGAAACGCGCGCGCTTGATGGCGGTCGACAGTTGCCGCTGATAGCCGGTCTTGGTGCCGGTGATGCGCGCCGGCATGATCTTGGCGTTTTCGGCGACGAAGTCCTTGAGGATCTCGACGTCCTTGTAATCGATCTCTTCGATCTTCTCTGCCGTGAAACGGCAGAACTTGCGGCGCTTGAACAGGCTGCGGCCCTTGTCGTCCTTGCGCTTTACACCGGTCTTGCTCTTAGGCTTGAATGCCATTTTCAGTTCCTTCCACGAATTCGACTGTATTCACATGCAGTAGCGGGGTGCGTCGCTTGAGGCTCCTGGCGGCGAGAAAACCTGCCACCCTGATCCCGTCTCCCGGCTTGGCTGCCAGCAGCACTTGCGCTGGCCGGCCCATTGCTACACAGGCCATCTCGCATTCCACTTTGCGCTCGACGTCGGCTTCGACCTGGGTCGAGACATGCGCGACGAGGAATTCGAGAACCGGTATGCCGGCGGGGGTGCGGCGCAATGCGCCACGCTCAAGCAGGCGACCCGACAACTGCGTCAGGTTGCTCGGCTTGTCCTCAGGCAGCAACGGCAGCAGCCGGAGCCTCCGCCTTGACTTCACCTTGGGTCAGCGAACGCGACTTCTCTTCCTTCATCATCGGGGAAGGAGTCACCACCGCCTTGCGCGTTTTCACCGTGAGGTGACGCAATACGGCATCGTTGAACTTGAAGGCGTGCTCGAGTTCTTCCAGGGTTTCACCGTCGCACTCGATATTCATCAGCACGTAGTGGGCTTTGTGCACCTTCTGGATCGGATAGGCCATCTGGCGACGACCCCAGTCTTCGAGCCGATGGATGGCTCCGTTGCGGCCGGTGACCAGCGTCTTGTAACGCTCGATCATCGCCGGAACCTGCTCGGACTGGTCCGGGTGGACGATAAATACGACTTCATAATGGCGCATGCAATCTCCTTTTGGGTTAAGTGTCAGCCCCCCCGCATGCGTAACGGGTGGAGCAAGGGAAGCCGCGCATTCTACCAAGCCGAAGCCCTTGTAGCAAGGTCTGTAAGGAGGCAAAATGCAACAGCGGCGGACCGATCCAGACCGCCCGGTTCATGCCAAGATGGAACTTATGAGGAATTTTCGATCATGATCGAGCAGTCACTGCCCGATCTGGATGCGTGGGGGGCCTATTTCAGCGAGGCCAACCTCCCCGTGCTGCGCCATACGGTGCAAGAGCTCGAACGCATGCGTGCCAATGCCGAGAACGTCAATGGGCGCGTGCTTTCCGGGACGATCCTGCGCGATCCGATGATGACCTTGCGCGTGCTGGCCTACATCCAGGCCAAGCGCGGCACCCGCCAGACCACCGACATCACCACGATCGAACGGGCGATCATGATGATCGGCATCGAGCCTTTCTTTCTCAATTTTCAGGATCTGCCGCAAATTGAAGAGCAGCTAAGGCCCCATCCGCAAGCCCTGCTCGGAATGCTCAAGGTCATCCATCGCGGGCGCCGCGCCGCGCAATGGGCGCGCGACTGGGCCATAGTCCGCCACGATCTCGATGTCGACGAGATCACGCTGGCGGCCCTGCTGCACGACATGGCGGAACTGCTGATGTGGTGTTTTGCGCCAAAAATTGCACTCAAGGTCCGCGACACCCAGATCGCCAACCCCAATACGCGTTCAGCCGACATTCAGGTGGGGACTTACGGCATTGCGCTCTATCAGCTCAAGATGGCGCTGGCGGAGACATGGCGCCTGCCACAACTGCTCACCCAATTGATGGACAACAAAAACGCGGAAAACCCTCGCGTGCGCAACGTGAAGCTGGCCGTGGATCTTGCCCGTCACTCAGCCACCAGTTGGAGCGACCCCGCCTTGCCGGATGATTTCAAGGGCATCCGCGAACTGCTGCGCATCAACCAGCAGACCCTGGTCCGCCGCCTCGGCCTCGACGAAGCCACTTCGACCCTGCTGCTGGCGATGGAAGAGACGCCGGAACAAACCGAACCCGCTAGCCGCAATAGCGCAACCCCATAAGATTGAGCAGCAGTTCCGGCTGCCGGTAAGCGCCGAACGCCAAAGCGGTGATCAGTGCCACGGCGAGAAGGCCGACGGCCCACAAGAAGAGACGAGACCCCTCCGCACCGGGCGAAAAATCGGGTCGGTCTTCGTGGTGCGCAAGATCATCATGAGCTTCCATCCGCACATACTCGGCAAGCTTGTGCGCCAAGTCAAGTCGCCCGCCACGTCCCGCAAGGCCATCCGGATGCTATAGTTATCCATAAGCAAAGAATGATCTGCGAGGCATCCCATGAGAATCTCAGGTCCAAGCGCTGCTGCCACTGCTCTGGCGAACTCCAGAACCAGGGCCGCCAGTGGCGCCGAAACAGCAATCCAGACGGTGAAACAAGCCGACCCGCGCGTCCGGCCGCAAGGCGAGTCCGTATCCGTGACCTTGTCCTCGGTCGACAAGCCCACGATCGCGCCGCCAGCAGTTGGCACGCGGTCCGTCTTTGCAGCAAGTCCCAATCCGCCGATCAACGCCAATCCCGACCTGCCACGCGCTACGCTCTCCGCTCTTGAGCAGAGGGCGGATCAAAGCGCCCCGCGCCCACTGGGCGGGGATGGCAACAGTGGCAGTTCGACAGGCTCTCCCGGCAACGCCAACGGGGCCCTTGAAAGCCGCCGGACGGAAGAACGGGCTCAGGCGGCAGCGCAGCAGGCAGGCAACGCGCAGGCGGAGAAGCCCTCCAACAGCGCAGCAAATACCGCCATCGCCGCCTACCAGCGAATCTTTTCGCTCTAGAAGCCTTCGTTCTCGCGCAAAAAGCGCCACTGCCCCAGGGGCAGATCACCCAGGCGCACACGACCGATACGCACCCGCTTCAAACCAGTCACCCGCAGGCCCACCAGTTCGCACATGCGGCGAATCTGCCGCTTGCGCCCCTCGGTCAGAACGAAACTCAGCTGCTCGGCATTGGCCCAGACGACCTTGGCCGGACGCAGTTTCCTGCCATCCAGTTCGAGCCCATGATTGAGCAACGCCAGACTGCGCGCGTCGAGCGCACCTTCGACGCGCACCAGGTATTCCTTCTCCACCTTCGAATCATCGCCGATCAGTTGTCGCGCCACGCGGCCATCCTGAGTCAGGACCAGCAAGCCGGTGGAATCGATGTCGAGTCGGCCGGCCGGCGCCAGGCCCTTCAGGTGCGAGAGCTGAAAACGCTGATGATCCCCCGCCATCTGGGTTTTGGGCGAAATCAAACTGACCGCCGGCTGGTGGCCGTCTTCTGCCTGTGCGGAAACGTAGCCCATCGGCTTGTGCAGCAGAATGGTCGCCTGCCGCGCCTGCGTTGCACGCGCTTCAGGAGCCAGCGTAATCACCGCGTCGGCCGCGGCCCGGGTGCCCAACTGTGTGACCCGCTGGCCATCGACAAACACCAGTCCGCGCTCGATATAGGCGTCGGCTTCGCGCCGCGAACACAGTCCGCGTTCAGCGAGGAGTTTTGAAACCCGGATTCCCTGAGTATCATTCATGGTCGCGCATTCTATCCCGACCTTAGAGCCTATTTCAGTAGGAATCATGCCCCGCGTTGAGACCAGGATCGGATGGATGCAAGGCGCAGTGCGCGGCCAATGGTTGTTCCATTGGCAAGCGCTGCAACGCCGCAGACGCCGATCCTGGTCTCAACCCGAAGGGCCGTCGGGCGTTGGGCGCGCTGCCACGTTGTCGGTCGCTTGCATGGATGTACCATGCTGCACTCCCTCCGCCTCGCATCGCATCCCAACGCCCGACGGCGCGGGGTACGATTCCTACTGAAATAGGCTCTTATGCTCAGCTATCGCCACGCCTTTCACGCCGGTAACCATGCAGATGTCCTCAAGCACCTCGTGCTGATGCTCTGCATCGAGCACATGAACAGCAAGGACAAGCCCTACACCCTGGTCGACACCCACGCCGGCGCGGGTTTCTACGCCCTCGATGCGGAGCAGGCCAAGCGTACCGGCGAGTACGTGCAAGGCATCGGACGGCTGTGGGACCGCACGGATCTGCCGCTTCCGCTGGCCGAGTATGTAGCGGTAGTGCGCGCATTGAACGGAAGTGCAACACTGCGTCGCTATCCCGGATCACCCCGCTTTGCCTCAAACCTGATGCGCGACAACGCCGATGTGCGCGACACCCTGCGCCTCTGTGAACTCCACTCGACCGACTTCGCCCTGCTGCGCCGCCAGTTCAAGGATGCCGGCCGGCGCGTCAGCGTGGAACAGGCCGATGGCTTTGAAGTACTGAAGGCCGCGCTGCCGCCGCCGTCACGAAGGGGTTTGGTGCTGATCGACCCGTCCTACGAAATCAAGAGCGACTACATGAAAGTCGTCGGCGCGATCAAGGATGCCTTGAAACGCTTTGCCACCGGCACCTATCTGGTCTGGCACCCGATGCTGCCGAGCATCGAGGCCAACCATCTGCCCGACAAGCTGAAGAAAGCCGGCGCCAGCCACTGGCTGCATGCCACGCTCAGCATTCGCGCACCGGCAACGAAAGGCCACGGCATGCATGGCAGCGGCATGTTCGTGATCAATCCGCCCTGGCAATTGGCTGCCGCGCTGCAAGAGTGCCTGCCTTTCCTTGCCTCTGTGCTGGCCTTGGACGAGGGCGCAGGCTGGAGCGTCGACCAGTACGAGCAAAGCCCGGGCAAAGGCTGAGAAACCTTCCTTTCAGCCCTGCAACTCAACGCGATTGCGGAAGAAATCCAGCGCCTCCGGATTCGCCAGGGCTTCGACGTTCTTCACCGCTTCTCCATGCACCACATTGCGCACCGCCAGTTCAACGATCTTGCCGCTCTTGGTGCGCGGGATGTCGGCCACCTGCAGGATCTTTGCCGGGACGTGGCGCGGCGTGGTGTTGTCCTTGATCACCTGCTTGATGCGTTTCTCCAGCGCCTCGTCCAGCACAAGCCCCTCGCGCAACTTGACGAACAGCACCACGCGCACGTCGCCACGGTTGCCGGGCGGCCAATCCTGACCGACCACTATGGATTCGACAACCTCGGGCAGCTTTTCCACCTGCCGATAGATCTCCGCGGTGCCGATGCGAACGCCGCCGGGGTTGAGCGTGGCATCTGAACGGCCGTAAATGATGAAGCCGCCATGTGCCGTAATCTCCGCGAAATCACCGTGGCACCAAATGTTGTCGAAGCGATCAAAATAGGCGGCGTGGTACTTTGCTCCGTCGGCATCCTGCCAGAAGCCGATCGGCATCACCGGAAAGGAGCGCGTACACACCAGCTCGCCCTTTTCGCCGCGCACGGGCCGGCGGTCATCGTCGAACACCTCGACCGCCATGCCAAGCCCGGCGCACTGAATTTCGCCGCGATGCACCGGCCCATTTGGATTTCCGATGACGAAACAGGAAATGATGTCGGTGCCGCCGGAAACAGAAGCCAGCTGCACATCCGGCTTGATGTTGGCGTAGACATAGTCGAAACCCTCCGCCACTAGCGGACTGCCGGTCGAGAATACGGCGCGAACGTGTTCAAGTTTGTGCGTCTGCCTCGGCTTGAGTTCGATCTTGGCGATGGCATCGATGAACTTGGCCGAGGTGCCGAAATGCGTCATGCGTTCCGCATCGGCGTAGTCGAACAGGATGTTACCCCGGCCGACAAAGGGTGATCCGTCGTAGAGCAGCAAGGTGGCGCCCGATGCCAGGGCCGACACCAGCCAGTTCCACATCATCCAGCCGCAGGTGGTGAAGTAGAACAGGCGGTCATCGGCGTGAACATCGCTGTGCAACTGGTGTTCCTTGATGTGCTGCAGCAGTACGCCACCGGCACAATGCACGATGCATTTCGGCACACCCGTGGTGCCCGAGGAATACATGATGTAGAGCGGATGGTCGAAAGGCAGCCGCTCGAAGCGGATTTCCCGCTCGCCGGCAAAGGGGGCGAGAAAATCGGCCAGCGACATGCCGTGCTTCACGGAAGTTGCGTCGCCACTGCCGCCAGCCGGATTCCCTGCATAGGGCACGATGACGACCCGTTCGAGCGACGGCATGCGCGCAGCGATTTCCGCTACCTTGCCCAGGCAATCGATGGTCTTGCCGTTGTACAGGTAGCCATCGCAGGCGAACAGCAGCTTCGGCTCTATCTGGCCGAATCGATCGACCACGCCCTGGACGCCGAAGTCGGGCGAGGCCGAGGAGAAAATGGCGCCGATGGAGGCCGTGGCCAGCATCGCCACCGCGGCAGCCGGCAGGTTGGGCAGGTAGGCGGCAACGCGGTCGCCCTTGACCACACCCATGGCGCGCAGCGCGGCCGCAGTCTGCGCCACGGCGCGATACAACTCGGCGTGGCTGGCACGACCCTTGACTCTGTCCTCGCCCCAGAACACCAGGGCATCGGCATCGTCGCGCCGGCGCAGCAGGTTCTCGGCGAAATTCAGCCTTGCCGCGGGGAACCACTTTGCGCCGGGCATTTTCTCGCGGTCGACGACCACTGTAGAACCCATCTCGCCGATCACACCGCCGAACTCCCAGACCGAGGTCCAGAACTCCTCGGGATGATCGATCGACCAGGCATGCTGCGCGGAAAACTCGGCGCTGGTGAGACGGCGATTCCAGCGCTTGCCGGCCGCCGCCATGAAAGCCGTAAGGCGTGTGCCGGCAATGCGCTGCGGCGAAGGCCGCCAGATCGGCGCGGTCAGTGTTTGCATGGCAAATTCCTCAATCGTATTTGAATGATCTACGCGCAACTGGCGCGCATGGCATCAGGCAACGGTATCGACTTCCCCGTCGACGGATTGATCCACACCAGCTTGGCCGCCCCCTCGGCAAAGAGCCGATCATCGCCGACCAGACGCAGTTCGTAGTAGGTCGGTACGCTGCTGCGCCCCGGCGTGCCGCAGAACATGCGGCACTCGATGGTGCCGGGATAGGTAAAGGGAATCAGGAAAGTGCAACTGGCATTGACGATCACCGGGCCCTGGGTCTGCGTCACCGTCGTACCGAAGCCGAAGGTCTCCAGCCATTCGATGCGCGTCTGTTCCATGTAGCGGAAATAGACCGTGTTATTGACGTGCCCCATGGCATCCTGGTCACCCCAGCGAATGGGCATCTGATTGCTGTAAACAAGCTTGCGGTGGTGTTCCATAGAGTGAATGCCCTAGGGTCGCGAGAATGTTCAAGATTATAATCTGCCCATCAACCCAATCGATTGAGGTCAGCATGCAGCGCGAAGCCATGGAGTTCGACGTCGTCATCGTGGGCGGTGGTCCGGCCGGACTCGCCGCCGCGATTCGCTTGAAGCAGATCAATGCGGAAATCAATGTCTGCCTGATCGAAAAAGGCTCGGAAATAGGCGCCCACATCCTTTCCGGCGCCGTCATGGATCCGCGTGCGCTGACCGAACTGATTCCCGACTGGCAGGCGCAGGGCGCGCCGATGGAGACCGCAGTCACCCGCGACCGTTTCGCCTTCCTGACGCAGCACGGCTTCGTCGACCTTCCCGCCATCCTGCTGCCCGGTTGCTTCCAGAACCACGGCAACTACGTCATCAGCCTTGGCCAGCTTTGCCGCTGGCTGGGGGCGCAAGCCGAGGCGCTGGGCGTCGAAATCTACCCCGGCTTCGCCGGCGCCGAAGTGCTCTACGACGACAAGGGTGCAGTGCGCGGCGTCGCGACCGGCGACATGGGGGTCGGACACGACGGACAGCCCACCGCCAACCATCAACCCGGCATGGAGCTGCTCGCCAAATACACGTTGTTCGCCGAAGGCTGCCGCGGTCATCTGGGCAAGCAGGTCGAAGACCGGTTCAACCTGCGCGCCGAATCGGATCCGCAAACCTACGCCATCGGCATCAAGGAGCTGTGGGAGGTCGATCCCGAACAACACGAGAAAGGTCTCGTGATGCACACCTTCGGCTGGCCGATGAAATCCGACACCTACGGCGGCGGCTTCATCTACCACTTCGGCGAAAACCTGGTATCGGTAGGCCTGGTCGTCGGCCTCGGCTACAAGAATCCCTTCCTCGCTCCCTTCGAGGAAATGCAGCGCATGAAAACCCACCCGCAGGTCGCTCCCCTGTTCAAGGGTGCCAAGCGCCTCGCCTACGGTGCGCGTGCCCTGGCGGCTGGAGGACTGCAGTCCCTGCCCAAGCTCGACTTTCCCGGCGGCGCATTGATCGGCGACGACGCCGGCATGCTGGTCGCCTCGCGCATCAAGGGCAGCCACGCCGCGATCAAGAGCGGCATGCTGGCGGGCGAGGCCGCCGCCGCCGCACTGGCGGCTGGCCGCGCCAACGACGCCCTGACAGCCTATCCGGAAGCCTTCGGCGACTCATGGCTGTACGACGAGTTGCACACTGCGCGCAACTTCAAACCGTGGATGGCCAAGGGATTGTGGACGGGTTCGGTGATGTTCGGCATCGACCAGGTGCTGCTGCGTGGCAAGGCGCCGTGGACCCTGCACAACTCGGCCGACCACCTGAAGCTCAAGCCGGCCGCCGAATGCAAGCCGATCGCCTACCCGAAGCCCGATGGCGTGCTGACCTTCGACCGCCTCTCCTCCGTTTTTCTGTCAAACACCAATCACGAGGAAGACCAGCCCTGTCATCTGCAACTGAAAAATGCGGACGTGCCGATCAACACCAATCTCGCGCTCTACGACGCCCCCGAGCAGCGCTACGGCCCGGCGGGTGTATATGAAATCCTGCGCGACGATGACGGCAGCAATCCGCGCCTGCAGATCAATGCGCAGAACTGCGTGCACTGCAAGACCTGCGACATCAAGGATCCGACGCAGAACATCAACTGGGTGGTGCCGCAGGGTGGAGAAGGGCCGATCTACACGCAGATGTAAAACAAAGGAAGCACTGAATAAGCCGTCACACCGGCGAAAGCCGGTGTCCAGTGCCTTGATTTGTCTGGATTCCGGCCTTCGCCGGAATGACGATTTGGTACTTGATCAGTGTTTCCCAAAGTCCAGTGGAGGCCAATGCCGGCTTTATCGGCGTTAAGCGTAGCGGCCACAACTAAAAGTCGGCGCTGGCGGGACGGCGCCATGAAAAACGGGAACCCGTGGGTTCCCGTTTTTCATTACGGTGGACGCAAGATCAGAACATCGCTTCGTCCAAAGCCAGGGCGCTCGTGCCGCCCTGCACTACTTCCTGCGCCAGACCATCCGCAGCGGCCATGACGTGGTCGGCGTAGAAATGCGCCGTGGCGATTTTCGCGGGGAAGAAGCCATCGGTGTCGCCGCCGGCGATCTTGCCTTGCGCGACCAGTGCGGCGCGCGCCATCATCCAGCCACCCGAGACAATGCCCATCAGACGCAGGAAAGGCACGGCGCCCACCGCCACGGCACGCACGTCCTTGCCGTAGTTGGCCACGATGTAGTCGGTCGCCTGCTGCAGCGACTCGATGCCCCGTCCCAGCGCAGCGGCGATCGCAACGAACTCGGCGCCCGCCTGCTTCGCGACCTCGCCGCGAGTCTGCTGCATCATGCCGATCAAGGCCTTGATCGTGGCGCCGCCCTCGCGGGCAATCTTGCGGCCCATCAGGTCGTTGGCCTGAATGCCGGTGGTACCTTCGTAGATCGTGGTGATGCGGGCGTCGCGCATGAACTGCGCGGCACCGGTTTCCTCGATGAAGCCCATGCCGCCATGCACCTGCACGCCGAGATAAGCCAGTTCGTTGCCGGTCTCGGTGCTCCAGCCCTTGACCACCGGGATCATCAGATCGACATAGGCCTGATTCTGCGCACGCTCGGTCTTGTCCGGGTGGCGAGCTGCGGCGTCATGCGCTGCGGCCACCGAGTAGGCCAGCGCACGCATGGCTTCCACCTGCGAGCGCATCAGCATCAGCATGCGGCGAATGTCCGGGTGCCGGATGATAGGCACACCGGCGGCCGAGCCCTCGATGGCGCGGCCCTGCACCCGGTCGCGGGCGTAAGCGACCGCGTGCTGATAGGCGCGCTCGCCGATGGCGAGGCCTTCAAGGCCCACCGCGAAGCGCGCCGCGTTCATCATGACGAACATGTACTTGAGGCCTTCATTCTCCTTGCCCACCAGAGTGCCGATCGCGCCGCCGCTGTCGCCCAGCGCCATGACGCAGGTCGGGCTGGCATGGATGCCCAGCTTGTGCTCGACGGACACGCAATACGCATCGTTGCGCGCGCCGAGTTTGTAACCCCCGGAGCCATCCGGATTGACCATGAACTTCGGCACGACGAACAGCGAAATGCCCTTGACGCCTTCCGGCGCATCCGGCGTGCGGGCGAGCACGAGATGGATGGTGTTCTCCGCCATGTCGTGATCGCCGTAGGTGATGAAAATCTTGTTGCCGGAAATGCGGTAGGTGCCATCTGCCTGCGGCACGGCGCGCGAGCGGATCGCGGCCAGATCGGAGCCGGCCTGCGGCTCGGTAATATTCATGGTGCCGGTCCACTTGCCCGAAATCATGTTGGGCAGGTACATCGCCTTCTGCGCGTCGGTGCCGGCGAGTTCCAGCGCTTCGATGGCGCCGAGCGTCAGCAGGGGGCATAGCGAAAACGCCATGTTGGACGACTTCCACATCTCCTGCACCGCCGCCGAGACCACCTTGGGCAGGCCCTGTCCACCATGCTCCGGGTTGCACGAGAGTGCGTTCCAGCCGTTCTCGACGAACTGGCTATAGGCCTCCTTGAAACCCTTGGGCATGGTCACGGCTTTGTCGGCCCAGCGCACACCTTCCTGATCGCCCGTGGCATTGAGCGGCGCCAGCACACCGCTGGTGAACTTCGCCGACTCATCGAGAATCGCCTCGACCACATCTGCCGCCGCTTCCTCGTAACCGGGCAATGCGGCCACCTTGTCGATGCCGGCCAGTTCGGTCAACACGAACTGCATGTCTTTCAAAGGGGCGGTATAGCTGCTCATGTGTAGTGCTCCGTGATCAATGGGTCCGGCAGAAAGTGATGGTCAAAGCCCCGCGACCAGTTCCGGCACTGCCTGGAACAGGTCGGCCACCAGACCGTAATCGGCGACCTGGAAGATGGGCGCGTCGGGATCCTTGTTGATCGCCACGATCACCTTGGAATCCTTCATGCCCGCCAGATGCTGGATCGCGCCAGAAATGCCGATGGCGATATACAACTGCGGCGCGACGATCTTGCCGGTCTGGCCGACCTGGTAGTCGTTGGGCACGAAGCCGGCATCCACCGCGGCGCGGGAAGCGCCCATGGCGGCCCCGAGCTTGTCGGCCAACGGCTCCAGCACCTTGTGGTAGTTCTCGCCGCTGCCCATGCCGCGACCGCCGGAGACGATGATCTTGGCCGCCGCCAGCTCCGGCCGCGCCGACTTGGTCAACTCGCGGCTGATCAGCTTCGATTGGCCAAGGTCGGCCCCCGCTGCGATGCTCTCGACCGCAGCACTGCCGCCCGACGCGGCGGCGGCATCGAAGCCCGTGGTGCGCCCCGTGATGACCTTGGTCGCATCGCTCGACTTCACCGTAGCAAGCGCATTGCCGGCGTAGATCGGACGGACGAAGGTATCGGCATCGACCACAGAAATGATTTCAGAGATTTGCGCCGCGTCGAGCAGCGCCGCCACGCGCGGCAGGGTGTTCTTTCCGTTGCTGGTGGCCGGGGCAATGATGTGCGTGTAGCCACTGGCGTTGGCAACAATCAGGGCGGCAAGATTCTCCGCGGACTGATCACCGTAATGAGCGGCATCGGCGACCTTGACCTTGGCTACGCCCTGGACCTTCGCCGCCTGTTCGGCCACTGCGCCGCAGTTCGCGCCGGCAACGAGAATGTGGACCTCGCCCCCGATCTTTGCCGCAGCAGTGACGGCGTTGAGGGTCGCGGCCTTGAGGACGGCGTTGTCGTGTTCTGCTATGACGAGGAGGCTCATGCGATCACCTTGGCTTCGTTCTTGAGTTTGTCGATCAGTTGCGCCACATCGGCGACTTTTATGCCGGCGCTGCGCTTGGGCGGTTCCGTTACCGTTACCGTGGTCAGACGCGGGGCCACATCGACGCCGAGGTCGGCGGGTTTGACGATCTCCATCGGCTTCTTCTTGGCCTTCATGATGTTGGGCAGCGTGGCGTAGCGCGGTTCATTGAGGCGCAGGTCGGCGCTGATGACTGCCGGCAGAGTGACTTCGATGGTCTCGAGCCCTCCATCGACCTCGCGGGTCACCGTGGCCTTGCCGTCGGCGATCACGACCTTGGAGGCGAAGGTGGCTTGCGACCAGCCCAGCAGAGCGGCCAGCATCTGGCCGGTCTGGTTGGCGTCGTCGTCGATAGCCTGCTTGCCGAGGATGATGAGTTGCGGCGCTTCCTTCTTCGCCACGGCTGCCAGCAGTTTGGCCACCGCCAGCGGCTGCAGTTCGACATCGGTTTCGACGAGTATCGAGCGGTCGGCGCCGATGGCCATCGCGGTGCGCAGGGTTTCCTGGCAGGCAGTGACGCCACAAGAGACTGCGATCACTTCGGTCGCGGTGCCCGCTTCCTTGAGCCGCATCGCTTCTTCCACCGCGATTTCATCGAAGGGATTCATCGACATTTTCACATTCGCCAGATCGACACCACTGCCGTCTGCCTTGACGCGCACCTTGACGTTGTAGTCAATCACGCGCTTGACCGGAACGAGGATTTTCAAGCGACTCTCCTTGAGTATTGCGGATCGGAAAAAACAAACATTCTAGCGACTATTCAGAACTGGACAGAAAGCGCGCCCATACGGTTACGTATGGTTTGTGAGATACTACCGCAGACCGCAACAGAATTCAATACCCTACCGTATGGAAACAAAACCCGTCAAAGCCGTCCGTACCTCCCTGGACAGGGAATCCTGGATCAAGGGCGCGATCGCCATCCTGGCCGAGCACGGCGCCGAGCGCCTGCGCGTCGAAGTCCTGGCCAAGCGGCTGGGCGTAACCAAAGGCAGCTTTTACTGGCACTTCAAGGATCGCCGTGATCTGCAGCATGCGGTGCTGGACTTCTGGAAGGAAGGCCGCATCCGCGACATCCGCAAACAGACCCAAGCCGAGCCGGGCGGCGAAGTCGCTGCCCTGCTCCACACCATCGAGGTCTACTCGTCGGCGCGCAACCGCAAGGGCATTTCGATCGAAGCTGCGGTGCGCGACTGGGCGCGGCGCGACGCGCAGGCGGTGGCCGTGGTCGAAGAAGTCGATGCCGAGCGCCTGGCCTGCTCCTGCCGCCTGTTTCTGGCCTGCGGGCTGAATGAAGAAGAGGCGAAGGCACGCAGCGTCATGCTCTACGCGTATGTCTTCGGTGCCGCCCTGATGCGCTGCGGCAGTTTTGCCGCCGACATGGCTTCGCTGAAAGCCTGGATCGCCGACCGCATTGCAAAGTGAATGTGGCCGGCGGCCTTGGGCTGCCGAAGCTGGCATGGTGGCGACTACATCCGCTCGAAAATCCCCGCCGCGCCCATGCCGGTGCCCACGCACATGGTGACCATGCCGTATTTCAGATTGCGCCGACGCAGGGCGTGAATTACCGTGGCCGAGCGGATCGCACCGGTGGCGCCGAGCGGGTGGCCCAGCGCAATGGCACCGCCCAGCGGATTGACCTTGGCCGGATCGAGGCCGAGGTCCTGGATCACCGCCAGTGACTGGGCGGCAAAGGCCTCGTTGAGTTCGATCCAGTCGAGCTGGTCCTGGGTGATGCCGGCCGCCTTGCAGGCCACGGGAATCGCTTCCTTGGGGCCGATGCCCATGATTTCGGGCGGCACCCCGCGCACGGCGAAGGAGACGAAGCGCGCCAGCGGCGTCAGGTTGAACTGCTTGAGGATTTTCTCGCTGACCAGGATCAGCGCACCGGCGCCGTCGGAGGTCTGCGAACTGTTGCCGGCCGTTACCGAACCCTTGGCGGCGAACACGGGCTTGAGCTTCGCCAGCGCGGCCAGCGTCGATTCGGCGCGCGCGCCTTCATCGCGATTGACGCTGCGCTTCTTCAGTTCGATTTCACCGGAAGAAAGATTCGGCACGCGCTCGACGATCTCGACCGCGGTCGTCTCGTCGTTGAACTCGCCCGCCTGCTGGCCGGCGATGGCCCGCTGGTGCGATTCGAGCGCGAACTGGTCCTGCATCTCGCGCGTCACCTTCCACTGGTTGGCGACCTTCTCGGCGGTGAGGCCCATGCCATAGGCCATGCCCACGTTCTCGTCGGCGAACACGTTCATGTTGATCGAGGGATGGAAGCCGCCCATCGGCACCATGGACATCGACTCGGCGCCGCCGGCGATCATGACATCGGCCTGGCCGACGCGGATGCGGTCGGCCGCCATGGCCACGGCGGTTATCCCTGATGCGCAAAAGCGATTGACGGTGACGCCGCCCACGGTATTGGGCAGGCCCGCCAGCAGCACGGCGTTGCGCGCCATGTTGAGGCCGGATTCGCCTTCGGGGAAGGAGCAGCCGACGATGGCGTCCTCGATCAGTTTCGGGTCGAGGCCGGGCACCTGGGTCATGGCGGAGCGGATTGCGGCGACCAGCAGGTCGTCGGGGCGGACGTTGCGGAACATGCCGCGCGGCGCCTTGCCGATCGGGGTACGGGTGGCGGCAACGATGTAGGCGTCTTGAAGTTGTTTGCTCATGTCAGAACTCCTCGGTTCTCAATTTCGTAAAAGCCTTCGAATCGTCATTCCCGCGAAAGCGGGAATCCAGAGGTGTGGCACTGGATTCCGGGTCAAGCCCGGAATGACGGATCAGTGTGAGTCTCAGTTGCGAACCGGCTTGCCGGTCTGCATCATGCCCATGATGCGTTCCTGGGTCTTGGGATGGTTCAGCAGTTCCATGAAGGCCTTGCGCTCCAGGTCGAGCAGCCACTGTTCGCTGACCAGGCTGCCCTGGTCGACGTCGCCGCCGGACACGATGCTGGCGATCATCTGCCCCAGCTTGAAGTCGTGGGCGGAGATGAAACCGCCATCGCGCATGTTGACCAGTTGCATCATGATGGTGCCGATCGCATAGCGGCCGGCCACGGGAACCAGCTTCTGCAACGGAGGACGGTAGCCGGCATCGAACATGGCCCGCGCTTCCACCTTGGCCACATGCAGCAATTCGTAGGGGTTGAAGACGATGACGTCGTCGGCTTTGAGATAGCCCATTTGCCGTGCCTCCAGCGCCGACTTCGATACCGCGGCCATCGCCGCATGGGTGAAGTAGGTCTTGAGGAACTGCAGCAGGTCATTGCCTTTGGCATCGGCCGCCGCACGCAATGCGGCTTCCTTCAAGCCGCCGCCGGCCGGGATCAGGCCGACGCCGACTTCGACCAGGCCGATGTAGGACTCGATCGAGGCGACACGCTTGGCGGCGTGCAGCGCCAGTTCGCAGCCGCCGCCCAGCGCCAGGCCGGCCCCCGCGGCGACCACCGGCACGTTGGCGTACTTCATGGCCTGGAAGCAGGCTTGCAGCTTGGCGACTTCCGGCTCGATGGCCTTGACGCCGCCCGACATGAACAGCGGCAGCATGGCCTGCAGGTCGGCGCCGGCGGAGAAGGCGCCGCCTTCGGCCGCGTCTGCACCCCAGATCACCAGCCCCTTGTAGTTGGCCTCGGCCTCGGCGATGGCCTTGTCCAGGCCGGTGATGACGCCGGCGCCGATGGCATGCATCTTGGTCTTGATCGAGAAGATCAGCACCTCGTCACCCTGGTGCCAGATGCGCACCGACTCGTCCTCGAACACCGTGGTGCCGGCCTTGGTTCCGTCGGCCGCTCCCTCGCCCAGAACCGGCGCACGGAATGGCTGGCGGGCATAGACCGCGAGCGTGGAACGCGACACGTTGGCCTTGCGCGCCGGCGACCAGGAGCCGTCTGCGGCGTGCACTCCGCTACGGCCGTCGAACACCCAGGCCGGCAGCGGTGCGGCGCACAGCGCCTTGCCAGCGTCGATGTCCTCCTTGACCCAACCGGCGATCTGCTGCCAGCCGGCCGCCTGCCAGGTCTCGAACGGCCCCAGCTTCTGGCCGAAGCCCCAGCGCATGGCGAAGTCGACGTCGCGCGCGTTGTCGGCGACGGCTTCGAGATGCACGGCGATGTAGTGGAAGGCGTCGCGGAAAATCGCCCAGAGGAATTGCGCCTGTGGGTGGGTCGACTCGCGCAGCGCCTTCATGCGCTTGCCCGGGTCCTTTTCCTTGAGGATGCGCACCACGAGGTCGTCGGCCTTGCCGCCGCCGGCGACGTACTGGCCAGTGGCAAAATCGAGGCGTTGCACTTCGCGGCCGACCTTCTTGTAGAAGCCGGCGCCGGTCTTCTGGCCCAATGCGCCGGCGGCGACCAGCTTGGTCAGCACTTCCGGAGTCTTGTAAATGGCGGCAAAGGGATCGTCGGGCAGCGTGTCCTGCATGGTTTTCACCACGTGGCCCATGGTATCGAGACCGACCACATCGGCGGTGCGGAAGGTGCCTGACTTGGCGCGGCCGAGCTTGGCGCCGGTCAGGTCATCGACCACGTCGCACGACAAGCCGAATTTCTCCGCTTCGTGGATCGTCGCCATCATGCTGAAGACGCCGACGCGATTGGCGATGAAGTTGGGCGTGTCCTTGGCCCGCACCACGCCCTTGCCCAAGGTGGTGACGAGGAAGCCTTCGAGCTGGTCGAGGATTTCCGGTTTGGTCGCGGCGGTCGGGATCAGTTCGACCAGGTGCATGTAGCGCGGCGGGTTGAAGAAATGCACGCCGCAGAAGCGCGCCTTCAGGCCGGCGTCGAAGCCGTCGGATAAGGCCGTGATCGACAGGCCCGAGGTATTCGAGGCGAAGATCGCATCCGGCGCAATGAAGGGGGCGACCTTCTTGTAGAGGTCGTGCTTCCAGTCCATGCGCTCGGCGATGGCCTCGATGATCAGGTCGCAGCCCTTGAGCAATTCAAGGTGGTCGTCGTAGTTAGCCACTTCGATGCAGGCCGCGTCGTCCTTGTTGCCCAGCGGCGCCGGGCTGAGTTTCTTGAGGCCTTCGATGGCCTTCAGGACGATGCCATTTTTTGCCCCATCCTTGGCCGGCAGGTCGAACAGCACCACCGGAACTTTGGCATTGACGCAGTGCGCAGCGATCTGTGCGCCCATGACGCCGGCGCCGAGGACGGCGACTTTCCTGACGATGAAATTGCTCATGATGCTCCTTTATTGACAACGCGCATATTCATTCGTCACCCCGGCGAAGGCCGGGGTCCAGGCCATTCGCTGCACTGGATTCCGGCGTTCGCCGGAATGACGGAACTTGGCTTTCAGAATAACTCGGCTTCGAGATCGATCAGCGATTTTGCGCCTGAACGGGCCTGGCGTATCAGCATCGCCGTTTCGGGCAACAGGCGGGCGAAGTAGAAACGTGCGGTGGCGAGCTTGGCCTTGTAGAACGAATCGCCGGAATCCAGTTTGGCCAAGGCGATCTTCGCCATGCGGGCGAAGAAGTAACTATAGACCAGATGCCCTACCACGCGCAGATAAGGCACGGCAGCGGCGCCGACCTCGTCCTGATTCTGGAAAGCTTTCATGCCGATTTCCATGGTCAGTTTCGTTACCTTGTCACCCAGGTCGGCCAGCGGCGTAACGAACTCGCTCATGGCTTCGTCGGTGCCGTTTTCCTCGACAAAGGCCTGCACCAGTGCGCCGAACTTTTTCAGCTTGGCGCCGTTGTCCATCAAGATCTTGCGTCCCAGCAAATCCAGCGACTGAACGGTGTTGGTGCCTTCGTAGATCATGTTGATCCTGGCATCGCGCACATACTGTTCGACACCGGTGGCAGTAATGAACCCCGAACCGCCATGAACCTGCATCGCCTCGGACGCGGCGATCCAGCCGTTGTCGGTCATGAAGGCCTTGATGATGGGGGTCAGCAGCGTCACCAGGTCGGCGGCATCCTTGCGCACTTCTTCGTCCGGATGATTCAGTTCGCGATCGATCATCAGCGCGACGAAGGACGAGAAGGCGCGGCCGCCTTCGGCGTAGGCCTTTGCCGTGAACAACATGCGCCGCACATCGGGATGCACGATGATCGGATCGGCCGGCTGGTCCGGCGCCTTGATGCCCGAAAGGCTGCGCATCTGCAAGCGTTCCTTGGCGTAGGCCAGCGCATTCTGGAAAGCCACTTCCGTCAGGCCGAGACCTTGCATGCCGACGCCCAGACGCGCCGCGTTCATCATCACGAACATGGCATTGAGGCCCTTGTGCGGCTGGCCGATGATCCAGCCGGTCGCGTCGTCCAGATTCATCTGGCAGGTCGAGTTGCCGTGAATGCCCATCTTGTCTTCCAGCGCGCCGCAGATGATGGCGTTGCGCGCGCCCAGCGTGCCGTCGGCATTGGGAATGAACTTGGGCACGATGAACAGCGAAATGCCCTTGGTGCCCTTCGGCGCGTCGGGCAGCCGGGCCAACACCAGATGCACGATGTTCTCCGCCATGTCGTGTTCGCCGGCGGAGATGAAAATCTTGCCGCCGGTGATCTTGTAGCTGCCATCCGCCTGCGGTTCGGCCTTGGAGCGCAACAGGCCGAGGTCGGTGCCGCAATGCGGCTCGGTCAGGCACATGGTGCCGGTCCATTGCCCGGAAACCAGCCTGGGCAGGTAAAGCGCCTTCTGCTCCGGCGTGCCGTGCTCATGCAGGCATTCGTAGGCGCCGTGCGACAGCCCCGGGTACATGTACCAGGCCTGATTGGACGAGTTGAGCATTTCCGAAAAGCTGTTGTAAAGCACGATGGGAAGGCCCTGCCCGCCGAACTCCGGATCGCAGGTCAGGGAAGGCCAGCCGCCTTCGACGAACTGGCGATAGGCCTCCTTGAAACCGGCCGGCGTCTTGACTTCGTGCGTCGCCTGATCGAGTTGGCATCCCTCGCGGTCACCGACCTGATTGAGCGGAAACAACACCTCGGAGGTGAACTTGCCGCCCTCTTCGAGGATGTGATTGATGGTATCGGCATCGATTTCGGCGTGTGCCGGCAAAGCCTTGAGTTCGGTCGCCACATCGAGCAGTTCGTGCAGTACGAATTGCATGTCGCGCAGCGGAGCAATATATTGGCCCATGATGTCCTCCTGTGTTGTAGTCGCTACCATCGACCGCCCTCAGGCGAACGGCCGTTTCAAACAAACGTTTTAATACTAGCGCAGTTTGCCGGTCGCGTTTAGTCGGGCGACTCTAATTCCGAAACCTGGGTGGTTGGCACCGCCCGTCAGCGCAGAAACGCCTTGCTGACCTCGCGGAAGACATCCGAATCCGAGCGTCGCAGCCATTCGAAGGCCACCATTTCGCGGCTCACGATGCTCGCGCCGCCATCGCGCATGCGCGCCAGCGCCAGCGCTTTGTCTCCGTCGCGTCGCGAGCCGACGGCCTCCTCAACCACGAACACTTGCTTGCCCGCAGCAAGCAGTTCCATCGCTGTCTGCAGCACGCAGACGTGGGTTTCCATGCCGCAGACCACGAACTGGCCCGGCCCCGCCGGCAGATCCAGGCCATGACAGGCACCGGCCACGGCCGAAAAATGCACCTTGCTCGCGATGCAGCCAGGTGGCAGCTCGGCTGCCACGGCAGGATGCGTCGGACCCAGCCCCTGCGGATACTGCTCGCAGGCCAGAACGGGAACATCCAGCTTGCGCGCCACGCGTATCAACCAGATGACGTGATCCAGCAAAGCCTGCCAGCCGGCGATGGCCGGGACCAGCTTGCCCTGGACGTCCACCACGAGCAGCGTCGAATTGCGTGCGTCGATCAGCATGATGCCTCCCAGGCGATTGGATGAAAAAAAGACAGGTACGGAGTCTCTGGTGACATACGAGCGAAGCGAACCAGACAGTCACCCCGCCTCGGGGCGGGGCTGGGGGTGGGGGACGATCAATTCGCTCTTGCGACGTTTCATCATCGGAGGTGCAGTCATTGCGGCATGAGCGTCAGGAATTCCTTCCAGTGCGGCTGGCCGGTGGCCGCCAGCGTGGTCTTCACCAGCGCCAGTTCGCTGTCGTGCTCGGCCGCCGTCAGCAGGCCACGCATCAACTGAAAGCGCAGGAAGACCAGCCAGGTATTGACCACGTCGGTTTCGCAATAGTCGCGAATCTCGTCGATACGCCCGTCCAGCCATGCGCCCCAGACAGCGGAGCCGTCCATGCCGAGCTTGCCCGGCAGGCCCATGAGGCGCGCCAGTTGATCAAGCGGCGCGCTGCCGCGCGGCTGATACATCGCCAACAGGTCCATCAGATCGAGGTGGCGCGAATGATAGCGACTGATGTAATTGTTCCACTTGAAGTCTTTCGAATCGCGGTAGTCGCCCTCGCCCATGTCCCAGTAGCGCGGCGCGGTAACTCGGTGGATCAGCCCGCGATAGTGCAGCACCGGCAGGTCGAAGCCGCCGCCGTTCCATGACACGATTTGCGGGGTGAACTTCTCCACGCCGTCGAAGAAGCGCTGGATGATTTCGCCTTCGCCCGATTTCGGCTCCGCCAGCGACCAGACGCGAAAGCCTTCGTCGCTGCGCAAGGCACAAGAGATCACCACCACGCGCTGCAGGTGCAGCGGGAGGAAGTCGCTGCCGTTCTTCGCCCGCTGGCGCTGAAAGGCGAATTCGGCCACCTCGGCGTCGGACAGCGTCACCGGCAATTCATGCAGGGTGCGCAGGCCAGCAATGTCCGGGATGGTTTCGATGTCGAAGACGAGAACGGGGGTCATGGGCGGGGTTCGTGAGAAGAAATGACAAACAATCCTGAGAAAGTTATGCGAAGCGGTATCCTAGGACAACGTTTGCAATCCGGCGATTCTATAATCCCGCCCCATGTTATCCGAAGAAAAAGACGAAGGCAGCCGCCAGGGCATCCAGTCCATCGAAGTGGGCGTACCCCTGCTGCGGGTGCTGGCCGATCACGGCGCGCCGATGATGCTGCGTGACCTCGCCAATGAGGCCGGCATGCCCGCCGCGAAGGCCCACCGCTACCTGGTGAGTTTCGTTCGCACCGGACTGGTCACGCAGGACGCGCTCTCCGGCCGTTACGACCTCGGCCATTTTGCGCTGGACCTCGGGCTGGCAAGCCTCGCCCGGCTCGACGCGGTACGCGTCGCCACTCCGGTGCTTGACGCGCTTGGCGAGGAAATCGGCGAAACGGTTGCGCTGGCCGTGTGGGGCAACATGGGCCCCACCATCGTGCGCTGGGTTGAGTCAAGACGCCCGGTCACGGTCAATCTGCGCACCGGCGCGGTAATGCCGCTGCTGCATTCGGCCATCGGCCTGTGCTTTGTGGCTTTTTTCGACTCGCCGATCATGCAGCGCCAAGTCGACGAAGAACTGCTGATCAACGCGCGCGGCGAAGATACCCGGGCGCCGATCTCTCGCGCGCAACTCGATGTGCTGACGGCCGAAGTCCGCGAACACGGCATATCCCGCGCCGTGGGATCGGTGATTCCCGGCATCAATGCCTTCTGCGCCCCGGTATTCGATCATGACGGCAAGATGGTGCTGGCAATCACCGGCCTCGGGCCCGCCGGCCTGCTGCCCCCAAACTGGAACGGCCCGATTCCGAAAGCGATCCGTGCCGCGGCACAAACCATCTCGCGCCAATTGGGCTGGCGCGCACCCGCTGCGCGTGGAAGAAAGTGACGCACCGAAAGCGCGCATGAAATTTTGTTCCCACCCTTTGAACTGCCATGGCTAGCTTCTTTGACCGACTGTTGGGCAAGAACGAACCGGCCGCCGCGCGAAAACCAGGCGGATCCGGTCCTGCCGGGATCGCCGCATCATCGAAACCGGCCAGGGCCGACAAACCGCCGCCTGCCAGCGCGGCCGAGCCGGCGCAGTCATTTGTCTGCCGAGAACCTGTACTCGACCGCGACAAGCGGATCGCCGGATACCAGTTCAGCCTGCCCGAAGCGGTGGCGCAACGCCTGCAGAGTGACTTCGAGTTCCTGCAAAAAATCTATGACGATGCGGTCCTGCGCAACCTGACTTCGCTCGGCGACGATGCGCTGCTGGGCCCGCGACTTGCCCTGGTCAGGCTGTCGCCGGAGTCCCTGGACAACCCGCGCCTCCATGAACTGCCGCGCGACAACACCGTGCTCATGCTGGCGCCGGTGCATCAGACTCTTGAGGCCGAACGCATCCTGCGCCAACTCGACATCCTGCGGCAGGCCGGTTTTTCCTATGGCTGGCTGTTGCGCCAGGATCAGGTCGCACAGTTCTCCCAGTTGCCGATCATGGCGGCAAGCGCCGACTATGTTCAGATCGATGCCCCAGGCTTCGACGGAATGGGTGTCCGGCTGCTGGTCAAGGCCCTGACGGCAGCGCGCTCAGCCAAGCTCCCCAGGCTCCGCCTGATCGCCGGCGGCCTCAACGCGGTCGACGAGTTCGACTCGTACTTCCAGGCTGACTTTGACTTCTTTCTCGGCCCGTTTGTCACAGGTCGTGAAAGCTGGCACCCGCCCAAGAGCAACATCAATCGATTGCAGATCATCAAACTCCTCAACCTGCTGGGGAGCGATGCGGAGATTGCGGCGATTGCGGAGCAGTTCAGGCACGACCCGGTACTTGCGTTCAAACTCCTGCGCTATATCAATTCGGCGGCCATGGGCTTGCGCAGTCCCGTGGTGAACATGGACAAGGCGCTGATACTGCTTGGCCGGGAAAAAATCTACCGCTGGCTGTCACTGTTGCTGTTCGACTTCAAGGCCCCCGGCCATGAGGAGAGAGTCCTGACGGAACAGGCCCTGGCGCGCGCCCATTTCCTTGAAAACCTCGCTGGGGAGGGCAACATGCCGGCGCAAACGGACGCCCTGTTCATACTCGGGCTGTTCTCCCTGCTCGACCAGCTCATGGGCCAGACCATGGCCGAGTTGCTGGTGCAAGCCAAACTTCCCAAAGCGGTGCATGACGCCTTGGTTGGCCAGCAGGGGCCCTATCGCAACGCCTTGCTGTTGGCGATTGCGGCCGAGGGTCAGTCACCCCTCGCGCTGGAGCAGCAGGCGGCGCTTTGCGGCCTTGAGGCACTTCAAGTTTCCCAATGCGTCGTCAAATCGCTGGCATGGGCGCATGAAATCTCCTCGCTGGACGCCGCATAGACGGCATTTCCGGTTGCCGTATGCGCCAGTGCCATACTTTCGAGCCCGACGCTGAAAGGAATGGCATCCGCATTGAAACCAGGTTCGGAGCAGAATAGCCGCGCGTGAATCTCTATCCCCGATCATTCCTGAGACTGATTGTGCTGGGCAACGTCCTCGCGATCCTGCCCCTGCTGGCCGCGATCGGCTATGCCTCGCTGGCCGTTGACGAACTGGCGCAACGCAGCGAGGTGGCTGTGCGCCAGGCTTCTCGCGCATCGACGCTCGGCTACGCGCTGCAGGAAGACCTCACGCACATGGAGCGAATCCTGCGGCAATACGAGTCGCTGCGAGATCCGTCGCTGCTCAACGAGTATCTGGCCGAACGCACGGAATGGAGAAAGCGTGCGGACGAATATGCCGCCCTATCCCTGCTGGCCTCCCTGACCACCCGCGTTCGAGAGATGCAGCGGCGCGAAGCCGCCGCCTACGAGAAACTCGACGTCCGTGCGGAACAGCTGCCGCAGATGAAGGCGGCCCTGGCAAGCATCAAGCGTGATCTCGTCCCACTGCTGGGCGACGCCAACCGCCTGATCGATGCCGAGCGCGAAGCATTTCGCCTGAAGGCCGAAAGCCTGCGGGACAGACTGATCGCGGCCGTGTTCGCCGCGTTGGCACTGACCGGTCTCCTGGTCTGGTTCGGTCGTCGAACGGTCGCACGCTTATGGAGCCGTTTCGAGCGTGCGGTGCAGGCGCTGGGCGAAGGCCGGCTGGACCGGCGCATCCATCTCAAGGGGCCCGAAGACATGCAGCGCGTCGGCAGTCGCCTGGAGTGGCTGCGCAAGCGCATGGTGGCCCTGGAAAGGGATCGTACCCGCATCATGCGCCACGCCTCCCACGAGCTGAAGACACCCTTGGCCACCTTGCGCGAAGGCGCCAGCCTGCTCAGCGAAGGCGTCGCCGGTCCCTTAACGGACCAGCAGGCCAAGATAGCGGGAATCATGGGCACCAATGCCCTGCGCCTGCAGGGTCTGATCGACGGCCTGCTGCGCATGCAGCAGGCCAGCCATGCCCGCGACCAGATGGAAACCAGCGCGATCCGGTTCGACAAAGTGATCGAGCAGACCCTGGCGACCATCCAGCTCGCGGCGCGCGATAGGCAACTGCGTATCACCGGCTCGCTGGCGCCCCTGACCGTCGAGGGGAACGGCGAGGCACTGGCAACCCTGGCCGACAACCTGATTTCGAACGCCATCAAGTTTTCGCCGGACGGCGGCGTGGTGCACATCACGCTGACACAGGAAAACGACCATGCCGTGCTCGACGTCATCGACGACGGACCCGGCATCAGCGCCAAGGACCGCGAGCGCATCTTCCAGCCGTTCTACCGCGGTGCCGCCGGCAAGGGCATTCCCGGCGCCGGCCTCGGGCTGGCGATTGCCCATGAATTCGCGCTGGCGCATCGCGGCCGTCTGGAGATCATCGAGCGAACGTCGGGAGCGCACTTTCGCGCGGTCCTGCCGCTGGGAGAACATGCCGGATGAAACCGTCGGCCATCCCACCGGCGACGCAACCGCCGCGCGCACCCCCAGGTGATGCCCGCATCCTGGTAGTCGACGACGATCCGGGCTTGCTCGATCTGATCGAGATGCGGCTGGTGGCGGGCGGCTACGCGGTAAGCCGCGCTGCATCCGGCGAAGAGGCACTGGAGCGCTTCCGTGCCGAGCGGCCACGCGTAGTCATATCCGATCTGCGCATGGAAGGCATGGACGGCCACGCCCTGTTCGCCCGACTGCACGCCGAGGCGCCCACCGTACCGGTCATCATCCTGACCGCGCATGGCACCATTCCCGACGCCGTGGCCGCGACCCAGCGCGGCGTTTTCGGTTTTCTCACCAAGCCCTTCGACGGGCGCGAGCTGCTGGCCAAGGTCGCCGAGGCGATGACGGTTTCGCCCACGGTGGATGCCTCCGTCGGAGAAGACGCCGGCTGGCGCGCCGGCATCGTATCGTCGAGCCTGGTGATGGAGGAACTGCTGCGCCAGGCACGCCGCGCAGCGGACGCCGACGATCCGATCCTCATTAGCGGTCCCCGCGGGTCGGGCAAGGAATCGCTGGCGCGCGCAATACATGCGGCGAGCCCTCGCGCCGGGAAGCCCTTCGTCGTGATCAATTGCAGCGAGTTCGACGGACTCAAGCCGGGCACTTCACCGCTCGCTCATGCGCTGACCGCGGCACGTGGCGGGTTTCTCCTGCTCGACGACATCGAAGAACTGCCGCTCGTCGAGCAGGCGCGCCTGCTGCCGCTGGTGCGCGAGCACAGCCTGTTTGCCGTTCCGGCCGGCGTCGCCACACCGGATGTGCGCATCGCGGCCACGACAACGCAAGCCCTCGACCAGGCGATCCGCGACGGACGATTTCGTGCCGACCTGTTCTATGCGCTCGGGCGGGTGGCGCTCAACATGCCGTCGCTGGCGGAGCGGCGGGAAGACATTCCCGCGCTGGTCGCCGCCTTCGTGGCGCAACAGCATGGCACCCAGCGTGGACTGTCACCGGACGCGGTGACCGCGTTACAGGAAGCGGCGTGGCCCGGCAATGTGCGACAACTGCGCAGCGTGGTCGAGCAGGCCCTGGCCCTCGCGGTAACGCCGCAGGTTCCGGTCACCCTGGTCAAGCGCCTGCTCAAGGAAGAGACCGAACGCGAGATGGAGGCGCTGGACGAAGCGCGACGGGCCTTCGAGTACGACTACCTGGTGCAACTACTCGACACCACGGGCGGCAACGTGACCCATGCGGCACGCGTGGCGAAACGCAACCGCACCGAGTTCTACAAACTGCTGGCCCGCCACAACATCGATCCCGCGAGCTACAAATGATACTGACGAGACGTGCGCATGGCGGTAGACTTCAAACGCTTGCTGCGCCCACGTGCCGCCGTGTCGGACTCTGTCTGCCGGGAATTCCGCTCCGCGGGCCGGCAAGCGCCGACTTCTTACGTGCATCCGAAATTACTGACCCCGGAGAACGACATGAACCACAGCAGCTTGGTCGCCCTTGTTTGCATCGGACTGACCGCGGAACTTGCCCATGCCGATAACTGCAAGCCCGACTGCGGACGAATTACCGGTATCGAGCAGTACACGAATGAAGGCACGGGTAGCGGTGTCGGCGTGGTCGCCGGCGGAGTTGCCGGCGCGCTATTGGGAAACCAGGTGGGCACGGGAAACACACGCACCGTGGCTACGGTCGGTGGCGCTGCTGGTGGCGCCTATCTGGGCAATATGGCGGAAAAGAAGGTCAAGTCAAAGCAGATGAGCAAGGTATCCGTGAAAATGGACACTGGCGACACGCGGACCTTTGATCTTGCCGGCAAGACGCAATTTGCCAATGGCGACCGTGTGCAGGTTAAGGAAGGCAAGTTGAATCGGTATACCGGCCAATAGGACATTGGCCGGCGATAAGCCGCAATCGCGACGGCTTGGGAGGATCGCTGCAACTCTTGCGCTGGCGGCTACCGGCCATAGGACTAAACCGCTCGCGCGGTAATGGGAGCTCCGCTGTTGCATTGGAGGTAGGCTGAAACAGTGTTCTGGCTATGTTGGGAATGAGGCAATCCGCCTCGTTACCCAAGGAGCAGAGCCATGAACACATTCACACAA
>JAUXUK010000082.1 GCA_030680805.1 Sulfuritalea sp.
CGGCGACGGCGCGATGTCCGCCGGCCAGGCCTTCGAGGCCCTCAACAACGCGGGCGTGATCGATGCCAACCTGCTCGTCATTCTCAACGACAATGACATGTCGATCTCGCCGCCGGTCGGCGCGCTCAACAAATATCTGGCACGGCTGCTGTCCGGCGGCACCTTCAACGCCGCGCGCCGCGCCGGCGAAAAGGTGCTGGCCTCGATGCCGAATGTGCTCGAGTTCGCCAATCGCGTCGAGGAGCATGTCAAAGGCATGATCTCGCCGGGCACCCTGTTCGAGGAGCTCGGCTTCAACTACATCGGACCCATCGACGGCCATGACCTGGACGCGTTGATTCCGACGCTGCAGAACTTGCGCAAGCTGAAGGGGCCGCAATTTCTCCATGTCATAACAAGGAAAGGCCAGGGCTACAAACTGGCCGAGGCAGACCCGATCCTTTACCACGGCGTCGGCAAGTTTGACGCCGCCAACGGCATCGAACAGGGCAAGGCAGCCGGCCGGCCGACCTACACGCAGGTGTTCGGTGACTGGCTGTGCGATCAGGCGCAGGCCGATTCGCGCCTGATCGGCATCACCCCCGCCATGCGCGAGGGCTCGGGCATGGTCCGCTTCGCCAACGAATTCCCCCAGCGCTACTTCGACGTCGGCATCGCCGAGCAACATGCGGTGACCTTTGCCGGCGGACTGGCCTGCGAAGGCATGAGGCCGGTGGTAGCCATCTACTCGACCTTTCTGCAGCGCGCCTACGACCAGTTGATTCACGACATCGCCCTGCAGAACCTGCCGGTGGTGTTCGCCATTGACCGGGGCGGACTGGTGGGCGCCGACGGCGCAACGCACAACGGCGCCTTCGACCTTTCCTACCTCACCTGTATTCCAAACATGGTGGTGATGGCGCCGAGCGACGAGAATGAATGCCGCAAGATGCTCAGCACCGCGTTTGCCATCGACGGACCTTCCGCCGTGCGCTATCCGCGCGGCAGCGGGCCGGGAACGGCCGTTGAGGCCGGCCTTGAGGCCTT
>JAUXUK010000093.1 GCA_030680805.1 Sulfuritalea sp.
AGGCAGCATCCCGAATGGAACCGAAGCGACATGGAGGATTTTCGCAAGGCAATGGCCGTTCGAATTTCATCCAGAATGCGCGACTTGCGCCGCGAGCGCGACGCCGAATTCGCGGCCGCCGCCACCAGCCAGGGCACCGGCATGGCGCTGGTGCTGGTCACCGACAAACTGGCAAAGCGCGATGCGGAATTCGGTTCCCCGAAATACAAGCACTCGCGCATCACCGTGCGCGACCAGATGGCCGCGCACAAGGGCAGCCTGGCGGGTGATCAGGTTGGGTTCGCCAAACCGATCCGAAGCGCACAGGGGCACAGGGGCGGCTGAAGCGATTCGGGTGCGTGAGGTTTTGCGGTGCGGGCGGCAAGCCTCGTGATTGCCGGTTCCGCCGTTAACCTACGCGGCCTTGCGGCCTTTCAATTCCTCGCGGATGACCTTGCGGATCGTCGTCTCCATGTAGGCCTGGTGCAGCGAGGTCTTCAAGGTCTCATTGATCAGCGTCTGGTAGGCTTGAAGTTGGTGCCCTAGTCTGCATCTGGAAGCTTGTACTTTGCCCTAACCAAGAAGGGATGCCTTCGAACGCGTCGTGCCTCCGATAGCTCATCAGACTCGATCGCGATCTGCTGCCGCCCAGCAATCCGGGCGCGAATTCTGTCGAAATCGCGTAGACGCAGGTCTCCCTCGGCAACTCGAATCACCTGCTCGCGTCCAACTACCGGAACATGGAGCAGACCAGCCGCATGAACGTCGGCCTTCCGAAAGAATTTCCTCATATCCGGGTCTACGGCAGCGAATCTCTCGGTACCAGAGATCAAGCGCTGGTCGATTCTTGGCTTCTCGGTAAATAGGGCTTCCTGTGTATCTGCGATGGCGTCAATGGCGAGGACTGCCTGGGTTGTGACGCCTCGCCGCGGAGGTCCCGCGTCGCCTAACACCAAAACACCACCGGCTTCTTCAATATTGAAATTGGCTGAACTCCATTCGGCAGTCGTCCCCCCGCGCCTGACACTTGGGTTCAGGCCGGTCAGATTCAGGCCGGATAGGACGCCGGAAAAAGCCGCTTTTGGTATGGCGGCTTGCCATCCTCTAGTCAAGGAGCCATTTTCATAAAGAAACAACCGTACAGGGACGGGTGCTGTTAGCAGATCATCGTAATTAGGTGAGTCAAGGCATAGGTGAATGCGGCAGGGAAGCCCACTATTAGCATCAAGGTGGCCTTCAGCATGAATTACAAGAGTGTCTTCGCGCCTCGTGTCGTTCGGGGGCGCCATGTCTGGGTCGTAATCGGAGGCCTCATCTCTGCAAGCACGCAGGTGCATCAATGCGTCGACAAAAGGCTTTTCATCCGCAGTGCCAGTAATTAGCACTGCCGCTTCGCAGTTGCCCCCTTGCGTAGCGTTCCCCGTAAAGTTATGGCTTCCGGTCCATAGCCAGCAGTTCTGCCCCGCCCGCGCATATATTACTTTCGAGTGCATTAGCGCCGCGCCGGCCTTCTTCTCATACGGAGAAAGTGCCCCCCAATGAACGAAAAGGTTGTTCGGTATCGCCGAATGTAACTTAGCTAGCTCCGCATAATCAGTTGGCGGCGCCGATGGTACAACCACAAACGAGTCCAGTCCTTTTAAGCGGTCCGTATGCGCCAGGAGTAGTGCGACGCCTGCGGCCGTGCAGAATCCAGTGGCAATGACCAGCTGATCAGTGCCATTGCTCATCACGAGTTCCATAGTGGATCGTGACTTTTTCCGTGGGTCGGAAGAAAAGAATCCTATCTTCATGGGAATCCATCGCCTTTCAATTAAGGTTATGCCCGGTTACGACTTGTTAGCCTCGCTATATCGATCAATTCGCCGTATCGCCGGCGCCGACTTTTCACGGCTATCGGGTCAACGGCAACCCCCGCTTCCCGATAGTGCGTCCAATATCCCAACCCGGCTGATGCCGGGCTTTCATTTTCCTATCGATCGAGCTCGCGGCTGGGCAGCGCGGGGAAACCGGGTTCGGATCACGATTAGGCATTACCCCGACGGCGATCGAGAACTGGCGACTAGAATCAACCTCGCACGGCAAGCTCCCCCCGCTCCAAACATGTTTCATCTCATTGAGCCATCATTGGTGCGGTTTTCCATATATCGTCTTATAGCGGTATGGCATAGGATTCGCAAGCCAGCCCACCCCGGGGAGCGAATATATGGCAACATCGCTAACGCTGCCGACGCATGGGGACAAAGATGACCGGAATGACCGTTGAAACGGCTGAAAATTCGAGTTTCGCGACAGGCGCCGTTGATTTGCCTCTGAGTTTCTTCATGGGCGAACGAACGGACGTGGTGGAAGAATCAATTGCAGAGCGTTGGCGCGACATAGTTCGAGGTATCCGCGACGAGTATCTTGATCCAACGCATCGTTTTCCATGGGTTGTAGGTTTTTCCGGTGGGAAAGACAGTACGGTCGTTGCACATGGCGTCTTTGAGGCGTTGCTTTCGATCCCGCCTTCGCAGCGAACCCGCGATGTACACATTGTGTCAAATGACACATTAGTCGAAAGTCCCCTGGTAATCGCCCACTTAGACCGAGTAACCGAACACATTGACGCGGCGGCTCGAAACCTAAATTTGCCCATCACAGTTGCACGCACTCACCCTGAGCCAGACAAAACGTTCTGGGTACTTCTAATCGGCAAGGGTTATCCGAGCCCCAACATGACCATGCGTTGGTGTACGGACCGACTCAAGATTCAGCCGACAAGTGGTTATATCAAGCGCAATATCTCGCAATTTGGAGCAGCCATTGTTGTCCTTGGCGTGCGTAGAGAAGAGAGTCAGACGCGCCAACGATCAATCGACAAACGGAAAAATGATAGGGGCTCCAACCTTACTCCACATACCGATCTGACAGGTGCTTTCATTTATCGGCCTATTGTCGACTTAACGACAGACGATGTTTGGGAGATTCTCGGCTCGTTCCATACACCCTGGGGCGGTACTCACAGAGACTTGTTCCAGCTCTATCGCGGCGCGGAGGGCGGCGAATGTCCGGTGGTGTTAAGCCAAAACGAAGCTCCCGGTTGCGGAACAAAAAACAGTCGTTTTGGCTGTTGGACGTGCACAGTAGTAGAGAAGGACAAAAGCTTGCAGGGCTTCATTGACTCTGGGAGCCATCATTTCAAGCCATTGGTAGAGTTTCGTGATTGGCTAAAGGCGATTCGTAACAAACCGGAAATGCGGCAGGCTCATCGCCGAAACGGTCGTCTTTCTTTTGATGTGTCTGGAAAGCACATTCCAGGTCCATTCACCGTGCAGGCACGCAAGCAGATTCTCGAGTACCTGCTTCGCGTCCAAGAGGAGTTCGGCGCGCCCTTGATAACAGATGCAGAACTTGACCTTATTTATCAGTTCTGGACTATTGATCTCCAGCAAGAAAAAGGGTTAACCGATGACTGATGGATACCACGACGACGGATACTTGAGCGATCTGCCGCTATGGGCAGACGCAACTGCACAGGCAGCAATGGAAAAGGTCTGCGAAAAGCATGGTGTTCCCGTAGATGTGCTGACAGAACTCGTAATGGTTCAACGCGAGCGCCAACATCAAGAGCGCGCACACGGTATCTACCAGCGCTTCGAAGAAATTCTCGGCCGCATCGAATAACAAAAAACAAGTTGGGGGGCGTATGTGGATTTCGAGGTTGGAGCTGACATGCTTCAAAGGCTATTCGCACCAGGTTTTCTCGTTTCCGGAGCCGACAGACGAAAGGAATGTCGTTTTAATCGGCGGCATGAATGGTTACGGGAAGACATCGATACTTGAGGCGTTGTACCTCTGCTTATATGGCAAAGATGCAATGGTTCATCTAGCGCGGGCGGGGCTAAAGACCGACGACAAAAAGGGATTTCCAACCTTCTTGGAACGGGCATTCAATGGTGAGGCCAAGCGTGATGGCCTCGACACGATGAGCGTTCGCGTAGTAATCAACAAGACTAAGACGAAGGCCATAGATATTGGCCGCAAGTGGTATTTTCGAGCAAATGGAAACTGGACCAATGAGGAGGAGGCATTTGTTCGCGAGGTAGTTAGGGGCGTTCCAGATACCCCACGAGTAGATGGCCGCAATGGATTCCACCTCGCTGATCTTCTCGACGAAATCCAATTTGTACCCGCCCACGTCGCCCCATTCTTTTTCTTCGATGGCGAGGAAGTAAAGAAGTTGGCTGACCAGTCGAGGTTGGAGCAGGTGAAGCAGGGGCTTGAGGGTCTGCTGGGCGTTGTCTTATTGCGCTCACTTGCCGAGCGCATGAAAAGCTTTGAGGCTGCCAAGCGCAACGAAATTGAGTCCGTTGATGAAGGTAATCTTGCGCGTCTGCTGGAAACCTTGACGGCAAATCAAGATCAGCTCAATGCGCTCAAACTGGACGCCGAGCAAAGCGAAGCAGAGAGACTGCAACTACGTGCTGAGCAGCAATCGTTGGTCGACCGCATTACCTCCGCCGGTGGCGGCGGCGGTGACATTGCCACCGTAAAAGACTTGGTGGAAGAGCGCGAACAGCTGCGTAATCAGCTCAAGGATAGCCAGCGAAAGCTGGAGGGAATTCTCTCTGGCCGCTTGCCATTTCACCTATTACCAAAAGACTTGCTTGATGATTTTCGGATGCAGTTGCTCGCGGAAATCAAGCTTGCAGATTGGGATACCGAAAAACGCGCGCTCGAACCGCGGAAGGCCGAATTCGAATCGGCATTCATGGCGCAAACGTCGCCGACTATAGATCCAGCCTTGACCGACGAACAGTTGTCCGCGATAAAAGGGCGCTTGGAGTCAGCCTGGGCAAGCCTTTTCTACCCACCGCCCGAAGACTGCGCGAAGGAAGTGGCCCATGACTACCTGCATGATGCGCTGCGCCGCAAAGCGCTGGACTTCATGGACACAATTAGTTTGGGGCAGCGGGAGATTCATGACTTGCTCAATGAGCAGCATGCCCTGCAGCAGCGTGTCGACGAGTTGGGAAGAAAGGTTTCCCGGCTTGAGGGCATCGACCGCGATGGAACACTTGCGACGCTAAAGAAAAGCCTCAACGACATCCTGACTCAAATGGATAATCTCGCAGAACGCATTCGGACCGATAACCGAAAGATTGATACGCTGCAAGCACAAATACAGTCACAGAGCGCCGAATACCACCGTGAGAAGAATGAACTCGACAAGTCCAGCCCAGTTCGGGCAACTGTGGAACGTTCAGAGCGCGTACGTCGCGTCATTGAAGAGGTAATTCCGGCACTTTTCCCGCTCAAGGTTCGCGAGCTTGCAACCGCGATGACCAAAGTCTATAAGCAACTTGCCCACAAGGACCAAGTCGACAAGATAACGATTCTGGATGACGGCACAACCTTGATACTTGGCAAGACTGGCAAAGAGATCACGTTTGATCGATCTGCTGGTGAGAACCAGATTTTTGCTACCGCCTTAATTGCCGGTCTGGCAAAAGTATCAGGTGTCAAAGCGCCGATGGTGGTCGATACTCCGCTTGGTCGCTTAGATAGCAAACACCGCGCAAACATCCTCGGATTCTGGACTGGGGACAAGACTCGCCAAGTCATTCTGTTATCACAAGATGAGGAAATCGACTTTCATTTCTACAAGTCTATTGAGGATAGTGTCTGCAAGACTTACCTTCTTGAGCATACTGATGTCGGTGACGGCATTGGCCGCACCACAGCGGTTGAGGACAAGTATTTCGTGAGGGGTCGTCGATGAGCGAACTAAACATTCAGCAGGTACTTAATTCACGCTTCCGCACGAGCATCGAAGCTGACCGCATTACTGTTGCACTAATGGGAAATCTGGGGCTTTCGACTAAAGCAAATGTCGCCCGGCTGGCGATTGGCCGGTCATTGGCGCTCGGTGCATTCGGCAGCGATGGAATTGACGCGAAAGGCTTGGAGATACCAGCCTCATCGTTGTTCACACAAGAAGATATTGGCGTTTGGGTAGGATTGATTGCAACCCACGCTCGCAGGCATGGCCTTGATTCAGTCGATTCAAATGACACATTTCGCACGGCGGTTAGAAAGCACTGGCATCGCGGTGCCACTTTATTGCTTCAAGACTGGCAGGGTGCTGAAGGCGATTTTGACAAATTTCTAGAGACATTGATCGTTAGACGTGCTGAGCTTCCGGATACTGCTGCGTCGTTGCCTACCAAGAAACAGAACACGACATCCGTAGACAAACCGGCCGATATATCGCTTGGCCTAGTCAAGGCGCTCGCGGAAATTGGAGTGACTGCGGAAGTGCGTGGCTTCACTCATGGGCCGCGTGTCACTCGCTACAAGGTCTATCTTGCCGACGTCAACCAAAAACCAAAGTTGGAAAAGGGGATGGACCGTTTGAGCCTTGTGCTCAACCTGCAAAAGGCCAAACCGACCCTAGGCCCTGGCGATGAAGCCAAGACCATCAGCCTCGACGTCCCGCGCCCGGAAAACACATGGCAACCGGTACCGTTCGCACGCTTGCGTGAATGGGCGGCGTCGACCCCCGTTGATGAGGACAAACTAATTGTCTTCCCTGGCGTCGACGTGCTGGGCGTTCCCTATTCATTTGACCTTGCAGCAGCACCTCATTTATTGGTCGGAGGTACAACCGGCAGCGGCAAGAGTGTCTGTCTTCACGCGTTAATACTATCGTTGATTCTTCGTCTTCCACCTTCACTACTTCAACTCGCGCTGATCGATCCGAAGCAAGTGGAGTTTGCAGTTTATGAAGGAAGTGACTACCTATATGGGGGCGACGTTGCAGTAGAAATATCGACAGCACGTGAACGGATTCTTGAACTTGTGGCCGAGATGGAGGCGCGGTATCGACATTTCATGTCTACTGGCGTTACCAATATCACGGAGGCACGGCGACGCGGTATGGCGCTGCCGTATATCGTAGTATTCATCGAGGAACTCGCCGATCTAGTTCTGCAAGATCGCGATATTGAGGATCATATTGTCCGCTTGGCACAGAAGGCCCGTGCCGCTGGCATTCACTTGATTCTCGCAACGCAACGGCCTGATGCGAAGACCTTTTCGGGGTTAATCCGAAGCAATATTCCAGCACGTATCGCGTTGACAGTCCAGCGTGGAACTGAATCCACAATCATTCTCGATGAAACTGGGGCGGAGAATCTACTCGGAAAGGGCGACATGCTGGTCAAAGCCAAGCCCGGTGGCGAGGCTGATCGCGTTCATGGCGTCGAATCTCTACGCTCCGATCAGGAGGCAGTACTGAGAGAACGAGCGGCCAGATAGATTCGTAAGTGAGTCATTCACTTAACCGATTTGATACAAAGTGGCGAGGTAGTTCGGGATGGCGAAAAATGTGCAGAGTGATTATGTGGAGCAAGGCCCTGAGAATGGCGGCTCCTTCAGGCTGCTCTGGGCATTTATTTATTCTCAGTTGAAGACACCACTGCCTCACTTTAGTTTCTGGGCCTATCTTCTTGTTGCGGTGTTGGGGGCGGGTGCTCTTGGGTTTTGGGTTGAGTTAGTTCGTTTCTGGCGTGGAGATTCAGACACGGCAGCAGTTCTTACAGCGGTCTATACGTTCTTTCCAGCCTTGGCGGCAGGCGCGACGCTGCAAATGTCGTTAGATGAGCGTGACAAGAAGTATGTCATCTCATTTGCGCACCTCGCTGGAGCAATTGTTTTCATCACGACGCTTCCGCGAACCCTCAACTTTTCTGGAATGGCCGTGTCAATCGTGCTGGGTGTTGTTGGAACATTACTCGCTACGCTGCTTTGGTGGATCGCGAACGGAGGTAATTCGAGCTTCCAGGACTTCACCCCTACGGCGGCTGTTGGTGGCGACACTTCCAGCACCCCTGAAGGCGATATTTCTCAGTACAACCACTAAAAAATTCTATGCCTTCCATTTCTTACCCACTTCGAGTGCCGGTGATTGAAGTTGAGCAGCCGCTGGGCGTCTTTTACATCGTCGCACTACCTGCCAGAGCGCTGTTAGATACAGCCTTTAGCAACAGGCTTAAGGCATCAAAAGCCAAAGATGGTGAGACATATACGTTGGAAGGATCTCAACGTGAACTCCATGAGCCGAGACTCAAGGAAATTGCCGTTTATACAGGAGGTGAAGAATCTGCATTTCCAAATTCCATAATATTGGCTGCCAATTTTCACGAAGATGGTCAAATTGAGGAAGATGAAGATTTGAGGTGGCGCGTTGAGCAGGATAGTGAAGACGGCAGGCTGTTTCTCGTCATTCCGTCTGCGACTAAGCTCGCTCCGATAGTTGACGGCCAACATAGATTGTTTTCTTTCAACTACGTCCGCCCAGAAAAACTTGATATGCCCCTCGTTTGCGCGGTTTTTCTCGACCTACCCAAACCTTTCCAAGCTTTCTTGTTTGCAACAATTAATTCAACACAGAAGCCAGTTAACAGGAGCCTGACGTATGAGCTGTTTGGCTACAACATTGATAATGAGCCTGCTCACTCATGGAGTCCCGATAAATTGGCGGTTTTCCTGGCAAGAAAGCTAAATACCGATAAGGACTCACCACTTAAGCGACGCATACTTGTAGCTGCAGAGAATGACTTCGCACTTACTCGCCCAAAAGCCAAGCAGGAAGGTATTTGGGTGGTTTCGATGTCAACCATAGTGGAAGGGATTGCAAGACTGTTTTCTCAAAATCCAAAGCGCGACGGCGCTTTGTTGCTTCACCACTCTGGTGACTCTAGGAACCGGAAAATATTACCGGGCGACAAGTCGCCACTTCGCCAGCCTTACCTAGAAACAAACGACATACTGATTTATACAATCGTTCTGAATTTTCTAAAGGCTGCAGATAGGGCTATTCTGGGAAGGGCTAAGACAACATCGTTTGTTCTAAAAACCGTCGGTATCCAAGCTTTATTCGATATTCTCCGGCAACTTGCTGATAAGGCCATGACTAGTCGAAATATTCACGAGGATTTTTTCTATGGCTATCTGCAGCGAGCGAAGGATGTCGATTTCTCAAGCCAGGAGTACAAGAATGCGTCGGGGTCTGGACGGCAACTTATACGAACGACACTAGAAGGATATTTGGGTCTAAAAGAAGTGAAAGCTGTCAAGGCTACTAATTGACTTCTTCACCACCTCTTACGCCGTGGCTTTGTTTGTTGGCGATAGCGCATGTCAGAAATCTAAGGGGCGAAATAGACCATTTCAATTGCGAGCTCGTACTGATCCATGAGCAGATTGCCTTTTATTAGACTTAAGCTTGGCGTAGGAGCGCTGCTAACGATATAGGCGACAATCGCATCCAACACATCATCCGCCATAACGTCCTTACGCAGTTCATTTGCCCGTACTTCTTCAAGCAAATATTTTGCATCTGGCTCGAACCTTGAAAGTATTGCCAGGCGTTCGCTCAAACCGTCCTTTGTTTTCTTGTTGTGCTGCATCGGCGATCCACCCGCAAGACCCCAGAAGCAAACTTCCGGGTGAACCTCTCGAATAATCTTGCGAAGGCGCAGTTGTCGTTGAAGGAGGTTGTCAATTTCGGCAATCTTCTTGCAAATGCCCCAGCTCTGACTCGGAAGACTTCGATCCAACTCTTTCAGGTTTGCGGCGCGAGCGGCTTCTAACGATTTCGCGTATGCCGCATCGCGACATGGCACAGGAAAAACGCTCGATCGCCTTGGCCCCAAGATCTCACGCGCAAGGCGATCACATGGGCGTATAGGTGCTGCCTTCCACGGCAAGCCAATGGGAATGTCGATCAGGATGCGCTCTGCATTTGGGAACGCGGCGACCAGATCTTGAGCGCTCGGGTAGATTCGGTATATCAGCTCGTCACGGTCCTTCGTGACAGCGATCCACCCTGCTCTGCAACCATCGACACCAATGTAATTCATGGGCGTTCCGGCCGATTGATACGGTAACTGGTGCTAGCTGCTACTAATAAGCGACGGGGCTTTCGCTTTCAGCTTCGCCAGGAGCCGCTTGTAGCTCATGGTCTTTTCTCTCGCCCGGCCGGAAAAAACGGCGAGGTCTTCCTCGTCTTCGTGCAGCAACGCACGAACGACATCGTTCACGATTTCCGACATCGAGCGGTGTGTGGTCGCCGCCTTGCGGCGTAGCGCGCGGTGAAGGTCGGACTCAAGGTAGAAAGTGGAACGGATGGCTTGGTTGGCCATGGTGATCTCCAAAACGCTGACGTGTTTCGCCATCATAGTAGCGGGCCCGGGGCCCGGATTGAATAAATCGCCGTATCACCAGCGCCGACTTTTCACAGCCGCCGGTTCCTCGCCAACCCCGCATCCCGTGAGCACGCCTCCCGCCTCAACCCGGCGAAGCACCGGGAGAATCCAACGCCGGCGACTACAATCAAGCGCAACCGGCAAGCTCCCCACCCCAACAAGGACCACCATGGCCTTCTCCCTGACGTCGATCCTGCCGCTGCCCGACATGCTTGCGCTGGGCTGGTTCTTTCTCTGCTGGATCGGCTACGCGTGGTACGCGGACCAGCGCCGCTGGGGCACGCGCGAGCTGGCCAGCGTGCTGCACGACTACCGGCTGCGCTGGATGACGCGGGTGCTGGAACGCGAAAACCGGATCGCCGAGCTGCCCTGAGCCGGGGGCGGCGGTGGTAAGCCGCCTGGATTCCGGCGTCGCCCGCCGCGAAGCGGAATCCCGGGTGTGTCGAGACCGCCGGAATAGCCTGCCCCGGACTCGATCCGGGGACGAGGCGAAGATCGTGCGCCTCTGGGCGCGGTCGACCGGGTGCAGGCGATGGTCTCGGGCATCGGCTTCATCGCCGTGTCATCGCGCGAAACATTGGAGCTCAGGATCCTGGTGCTGATCGGCATTTTCGTGTTTGCCTTTTTCAAGTTCACCTGGTCGCTGCGCCAGTTCAACTTCACGCTGATGCTGTTCGCTTCGGCGCCGATGCCGGCGGAGAAGGATGCGCCGGACCGCGCCGATTTCGCGCCGCGCGCGGCGATGATGGTGACGCACGGCTTCGCCAGCTTCAACCGCGGGTTGCGCGCGTATTTCTTCGGGCTGGCGGCGCTGGCCTGGTTCATCCAGCCCTGGGCGCTGGTGCTGGCGAGTTCCTGGGTGGTGGCGGTGCTCTACTGGCGCGACAGCCGCTCGGCCACGCTGGCGACGCTGGCCGGGCCGGTGACGGGGAGGGGGCTGCCGTGAGCGGGGGGCGGCGGTGAGCCGCCTGGATTCCGGCTTGCGCCGGAATGACGGGGCGAACATGGCACGCTACAATCCGGCTCGTCCCCTACCGGAGATCGAACATGAATTTCAGCATCGAGTGCGAGGAAGAGGTTGATGGCCGCTGGATCGCTGAGGTTCCGCAGCTTCCTGGCGTCTTGTGCTACGGCAAGACTGCCGACGATGCCATGGCAAAGGCTGAAGTGCTTGCCTTGCGCGCCATGGCCGAGCGCCTGGAGCGCGGCGAGTCGCGACCCGTCGCAATCAATATCACCCTGCCCCTCGCCGCATGAGCCAATGGCCTTCCATCAAGGCCAAGCGGTTGCTTGCGGCACTGTTTGGCCTGGGGTGGAAAGTCAAGCGACAGTCCGGTTCTCACCGCACGCTGTCCCGCGAAGGATGGCCCGACGTTGTCTTCGCGTTTCACGACGGCGAAGAAGTTGGCCCCCGAATGCTTGCGCGCATCGCCAAGCACACCGGCATCACGCCGGAAGATTTGTAGCAGGCGACGCTGGCCGGGCCGGTGACGGGTAGGGAGCTGCCCTGAGCGGGGGGCGGCGCTAAGCCGCCTGGATTCCGGCGTGCGCCGGAATGACGGGGCGAAGAGGGTGGGCGCCTTTGGGGATGGTCGCCGTTACCTGCCCGCGAAGCGGAATCCCAGGTACGCAGAGCGCTGCCGGCGCCGACTTTTGCAACGCTATTGACTATGCCCATTTTGGGCATTAACATTCCCAAAATGGGCATGAACAACAAAGCGCCTTCCACGCAGATCAGCCTCGCCGATGCCTTGTTTTCGGGCACGCAGCAGCGGGTGCTGGGGCTGATATTCGGCCAGCCCGGGCGCAGCTTCTACGCTAACGAACTGATCGGGCTCACCGGTGCCGGCTCGGGCGCGGTTCAGCGCGAGCTGGCGCGGCTGGCCCAGAGCGGGCTGGTGACGATGCATCCGCTGGGCAACCAAAAGCATTACCGGGCCAACCCGAATTCGCCGATCTATGACGAGCTGTGCGGCATTGCGCAGAAGACGGTTGGCCTGGCCGAGCCCCTGCGCGAGGCGCTGGCGCCGCTGGCGGAAACGATCACCGTAGCCTTCGTCTATGGATCGGTGGCCAAGCGACAGGACACGGCGGCGAGCGACATCGACCTGATGCTGATCAGCGACACCTTGAGCTACGCCGATGTCTTCGCGGTGCTGGAGGATGTCGGCGCCCGGCTCGGCCGGCCGGTGAATCCGACCCTGATGACCCGCAAGGAACTGGCAAAGCGCGTGGCCGGCGACAACGCTTTCGTCACACGGGTGCTGGCGCAACCCAAGCTTTGGCTGATCGGCGGGGATGATGACCTCGCCCTTTGAGAACCTGACCGGCTTCGGCAAGCCACTGAAGGCGGAGGCGGCGGACGCATAGGAGTTCGCTGGTCTGTGCCGGTTCGGTCGGGTCAGGTTGAAGGACGCGGAGTTTGCGGGGCTGTCGCTCGAGGGCCGATTCGATCTGGCTTACAACGCCGCCCATGCACTTTGCCTCGCTGCCTTGCGTCGCCGGGGCTATCGCTCGACCAACCGCTACATTGTTTTCCAATTGCTCCCGCATACGCTTGGCCTCGGCCCGGAAGTCTGGCGTGTATTGGCGAAATGCCACGACGTGCGCAACCTGGGCGAGTACGAAGGCGATTTCAATGTCGATGAGCGCCTGGTCGCCGACCTGATTGCCGCCTGCCGCAAGGTGGCGGAGCGATTGGAGTCGCTGCCTCCCCTATAAGCGATTCACGGGCTGTCGGCGCCGACTTTTGCGGGAACCGGTTGATCTTCGGCAGCAAGCTGTTCATCACCACCACGCTGTTCATCAGCGCTGGCCTGGTTCATCCAGCCCTGGGCGCTGGTGCTGGCGAGTTCCTGGGTGGTGGCGGTGCTCTACTGGCGCGACAGCCGCTCGGCCACGCTGGCGACGCTGGCCGGGCCGGTGACGGGGAGGGGGCTGCCGTGAGGCGGGGGCAGGGGTAAGCCGGCTGGATTCCGGCGTGCGCCGGAATGACGACGGGTAGGTGGTGCGCGGCGCTACTGCGCCCGCGCCAGCCGCCTGGTCAGCGCATCGCCGACGAACTGCATGAAGGCGCGCACCCGCGCCGTCTGGCGCAGGTCGGGATGGGTGAGCATCCATACCGGCTGCGCCAATTCGGGGATCGGCGCGGACACGGCCACCAGTTCGGGATGCTTGTCTTCCATGAAGGTGGGCAGCACGCCGACACCGATGCCGGTGCGCAGCATCGCGGCCTTGGCGTTGAAGATGTCGACCCGGATGCGCACGTTCGACTGCCCCAGATGCTCACGAAACCAGCGGTCGTAAATCCGTGCCGAGGCGTCGCGTTCGAACGCGACCCAGGGCGCCTCGCGGATCAGTACATCGATCGGGGTCTCGGCTTGCGGCAGCCCCGGCGCGCCGCGCAGCGCGTAGACGCGGCAATCGGTCATGCCGAGCTGGCGTCCGACCAGATGCTCGGCGACGTTTTCCGAAAGGCGCAATGCCACGTCGGCCTCGCGTCGCGTCCAGTTCTGTTCCGGGTCGGCATGGCGGCTGGCCAGGTCGACCAGGAATGCGTTCTCGATCACCTCGACCTCGATCCCCGGATAGGTCCGCGCGAAGTCGGCCAGGGGCTGCGGCAAAAGATGGTCCATCAGCGCGAACGCGGTGGTTACCCGCAGCGCGCCGGTGAGTTCCCGATCGCGCCCGAGCACCTGGCGTTCCACCTCGTCGACGCGGATGGCCATGTGGCGGGCCTGTTCCAGCAGGGCGAACCCGGCCTCGGTGGGGTGGTAGCCGCTGCGCTTGCGATCGAACAGGCGCGAGCCCAGTTTTGATTCCAGCGCGTCGAGCCGGCGCAGAACCGTGGTGTGGTTGACGCCGAGCGTGCGCGCGGCACCGGCCAGCGATCCGGCATTGCCGATCGCAAGCGCGTATCTCAGGTCATCCCAGTCGAGTGTGGCCATGGCTAGTGTGCATTATTGCAGACTAAAGTTGCATAACCACATATTGTATGCGTGTTCGCAAGTAACTATAGTGGATTCATAGTGTCGTAACCCGAATTCGCGGGTCGCGCTCAAGCAACCGATGGAGCCGCCATGAACATTCCCTTTACACCTCACGGACTCGACTTCCACTTCCCGCGCTTCGCCAACCGCCCGGCAACGCCGGTGCGCGTTGCGACGACCACCGTACCGCGTGCCGGGTGGATGACACGACTCGCGGCCTGGGCCGAGCGGCAGCCACTGCATCACCACGCCGGCAGCTGGGAACGCTTCAGGTAGCCTGATTGCGGGCAGGGAATTGGCGCCTCCCTGTCCGCCGAGCTTCACTGCGGGCCGACTTGGCCGATCCACGAACGCGCCGGTGAGGGGGAAGGCGCTGCCCTGAGCCGGGAGCGGAGGCGGTAAGCCGCCTGGATTCCGGCATCGCCCGCCGCGAAGCGGAATCCCGGGTGTGTCGAGACCGCCGGAATGACGGGGCGAAGATGGTGCGCGCCTTTGGGGATGGTCGCCGTTACCTGCCCGCAAGGCGGAATCCCAGGTACGCAGAGCGCCGCCGGCGCCGACTTTTCGCGCACGAGCGAAACCGCCGTGATTATCATTTTGCCGACGCCGGCAAGATGATCCGGGCAGGTCTATTGCAACTCGTACCAGACGCCCCGGCCGGCGCCGCGCTGGTTGAGTTGGCCTTGCTCCACCAGGGCCCGGAAATGCTGCTTGAGCGTGTTGCGATTGCCGCCGGTCAGCCGGATCGCATCGCCCATCGTCACGCGCCCGTGTTCCCGCGCGAACTCGACGATCTGCAGCGAGAGTTCGGGCAATGCGGCCAGCACGATTTTTTCGCGCTCCACCTTGCGATTCAGGCGTCGTACCTGCTCTGCCAGCGCGCGCAGGAAAAACACCAGCCAAGGCTGCCAGTCCGGAGAATCGGTCCGGATCGTTCCTTGCGTCTGCCGCAGCGCGAGATAGTAGGCTTCCTTGCTCTGCTCGATCACGCTTTCGAGCGAACTGTAGGGCACGTAGGCATAGCCGGCCTGCAGCAGCAACAGGGTGGTCAGCATCCGGCTCAGACGGCCATTGCCGTCCTGAAAGGGGTGGATCTCCAGAAACACCACGACCCAGATGCCGATGAGCAGCAACGGGTGAAGCCGCGCGGCGGCGCGCTCGTCGTTGAACCACGCGACCAGCTCGGTCATCAGGCGCGGCGTGTCGAAGGGCGTGGCGGTTTCGAACACCACGCCCAACTGTTTGCC
>JAUXUK010000008.1 GCA_030680805.1 Sulfuritalea sp.
GAAAGCACCGTTCGGTATCTCGGCATCGAAGTAGATGACGCCCTGGAGATATCTGAACAGACTGAAATCTAGCCATCATCATTTTGCGGTCGCCGAGCTATATCTGGCGACCGTTTTCTGGCACGATACTCAAAATGGGCGTTCGGCCGCGATGAGCCATTGGATATCAAGCTCAAATCTGAAACAACTGTAGAGCTATTCGACCCAGTACAAACGGGCCGCTGAATTTTCGGTAGAGTAAACACATGAAGCGGGCGAAAAAGCGACTACCCTCAGCGATTGCGGCGCTCCTTTCGAGCGAGCGGAGTGCCCGGCGTGCCGTGATGAAGGCCTCTGCGGCGGTGAGCGCGTCCAACAAACGGATACGGCGACTGGAGCAAGCGCATGCCGGCACTCAAACGTCTCTGGAGCGGATGCTTGCGGCGTTCGACAACGAACGGCATGGCGGCGAGGCTATGCCGCTTTCCCCCGTCGGCCGGGAAGTTCTTCCGAGCTACTCGCCTGATGACGGTCAACTCACCCCACGCTAGGTCGCTTTTGTTCGCGAAACGGCTCAGCCCCTGTTGCCAACGGGCAAGATGATTCGACCTGATTTCAATGCGCTTGCCCGCGCTGATGCTCACAGACCCGATCCCGTTGATCCACTTGGTCGGCAGGGGCCCAACGAAGTGATCGTCGAAAAGGATGGTGATGTTTTCGTTGCGCGCTCACTCACTCCGGACGTAGCCAGTGACGGCGCCACCAAGGAAGAAGCTCTCGCCAATCTTAAGGAGGCGCTGGATCTGTACTACCAGGAGGATAGTGAAGGCATCACCTGAGTGAGCGACGACAGGAGCGAGCCGGTGAATATTCGGTTCACTGATCTAAATGGCCAACACCCAGGCATCGCTAGTTGGCACCCGGATATTTGTGATTGATAGAGCGGCCAATTGATGGCGTGCGGCGACTTTTCAGTTGAGGGTCCAGTGCGTACAACCGGCCAACAAGGGCCATTCGGGTCGCCCCTCCAATTTCCAGGTTTGTTTGCCGTGGTTTCTCGGAACCGGTCATTGAATCGGCGCCGTCAAGTTTTCTCTCCTGACCGGCTCCAATGCAGCGGGTGCGGTCGCTGACGATGCTGAAGGCATGGGTTTTGAACGGCCGGTGTCAGTGGAAGGGCGATCCAACCCAGCATCAAGCACAACAGCTTCCTGTGTCTTGCCCCAGCAATTGCGGAGTTCAAGAAGAACCTCCCCAAATATCTCTTCGATTGTCGCTCGCTTGCTCATTCATGCGAGGGAAGCATGAGGAATTGGCCTTTTCGTCTCCTGACAGTTGCCGATATTTCGGCTATCCTATGCCACTTAATTTGCAATTTGAATAGGGAGAAAACGGCATGACGCTAAAACAACTTGTTGCTGCACTTGCGTGTCTTCAATTTGTTACTGGCTGCTCTCAGCTTGCTGGTATGCCTAGTGCCGATCCATTTCCTGATGCCACACTGAGAAAAGCAAAGTCGGCTGAACACTGGAACGTCATTGCTGGTGATGTGGCATCCCAGACCGCTGGATTGAAGGATCGCGCAGAAATCCGAGGGAGATCGCTGTATGTATCGCCCTCTGGCGACAACAGCGATTTTTCCCGTGGGTTTCAGTCAATGCTCATTTCCAAGCTAGTCAATGGAGGTCTAAACGTAGCGACCAAGCCTGACGGCGCAGTCGAGGTCAAGTATGAAGCCCAAGTCGTCCGACATCTGGCTGGACAAGGAAACTACCAGCCCGGTACTGTGGCTGCCATAGTTGGGGGCATACTTGTAGCAAGAGAAATTGCAGTGAGCAACGCGTCATCTGCAGGCAAGGCTATAGGGGCCACGGCCCTTGTTGCCGGTGCCGAGCTACTGGGAGCAAATGCCAAGTTGCACAGTGCAACGAATACCGAGGTAATCATCACGACCTCTTTAATCGACAACAATAGATTCCTTATGCGTAAAACCGACGTGTATTACGTAGAAGATGCCGAGGGAGTAATGTTTGAGGCTCCATTCCGCCCTCAGACCAAAGCCATGGGGGTGACCGGGAAATGAAGAAGATCGCCGCCGTACTATGTGCAGTTGTCCTGACCGCCTGTGCCACGGGGCCAAACTACCTTGATGCACAGACAAGCGATTTCACCCAAGCGAACTATTCGGCTGTTGACAAGTTGGTGGCGGCGACGGCGGTGCCAGTCGTCAAGAATGTGCCCTTGCTTGTTGCCACCATGGTCAATATCGACTCTCTGAACAAGAGTTCACGTTTTGGACGGCTTGTCTCCGAGCATATCGCTACCCGCCTGACCCAGTTGGGGTACAACGTCGTGGAGATGAAGTTGCGGAACGATGTTTCCATCCGAGAAGGAACAGGCGAATTGCTGTTGTCGCGCGACGTACGCGATCTTTCCAAGAACTACAATGCTCAAGTGGTAGTGGTCGGCAACTACGCTGTCGCTGCGGGATATGTGTATCTGACGCTGAAGGCAGTGACGGTTACCGACAATCGGGTGGTCGGCGCGGTAAATTACCTGCTGCCGCTGTCAGAGAACAACAAGGCGCTGTTGGCACCGCAGAAGGAGTAGCGAGTACGGCTCTTACCCGGGAGCCGACATAGAGCATGACGTTGTCACCAGTCGGGTATCAGTCTGTAGCACTCATTCCGGCAAGATGATGGCGAAACCCCACGCCAGCGGCTGTTCCAGACTGATTGCTGTCGGATGATAAATGCATTGCCCACGGCCGGTCGACTCAGTTTGCTGCCGTTCACCTTGGCCGGCATCGAATGACCAAAGTGTTGAATGGCCGAATCAACAAATGAGTCAGCACCATGCTCAGGGACGCCGAACACATAGAGCCCGTTTGCCCCTACCCCGAGAATCCATCATGTCAGTGGATCGATCACCAGTCCCATCGCCGAGGTAAACATTCCATGCCTGCGAGGGACCGTTGGGTTCATTGCTCCAGAACAACTGCCCAGTCAGGTTAGACTTTGATGCAACCCTGCACCTATATAGAATCCCACAAGAAGTTGGCTGTCCTGAATTGTAATTGCTCTGCAACTCGGCCACTGACGGCAAGCGCCAACCGCTGCCTTTGTTCGCGCAGTACTGTTTTGCCTCGTGCCAGTTGATATCCGCGCCGTTGTCCGACTCTGCCCAGTCAAGGCCACGGGTGGTTTCGGGCCGGACAATGCCTATCGGCTGCGTAGGGTCTTGCTCCAGCTTCCTGAGAAGACGGAACCCGATGATGTAGTTTCCGTCCTTCGCTTCCATCTTGCTTCGAACGGCTGAGCCGGCGACCTGTGGAGGGTTAAGCCAAGACCCGCCTCGCAGCACACGCTGTCCGCAGTCACCACTAAGCCACGCGCTGCCATCACCCGGTGCGCCAACGTAGCTGGCATTCCAGCAGTCCTCCGTCCATTCCCAGACATTACCGCTCATGTCGTGCAGCCCCCAAGCATTGGCCTGCTTGCGTGCCACCGCATGGGTTTGATTGCCACTGCTGCTGGCGAACCAGCTTATACCTGCGCTGTTACCGGTCCAAGCCACGCTGTCCGTGGCTTCGCCGCCGCAATAGGTCTGCTTGCCACCAGCGCGGCAGGCGTACTCCCATTCCGCTTCAGATGGTAGGCGATAAGTTTTTCCGGTCTTCTTGCTCAGTCTGTGCGCGAATTCCCGCGCCTCGTCCCAGTTAACCTTTTCCACCGGGCAATCGTCGCCGCAGTCCTTGAAGCCGCTCGGGTTGTTTCCCATCACTGCTTTCCACTGTCCTTGAGTAACTTCCGTTCTGCCCAAGGCAAAACCTTTAAGCACAACGCGATGGATCGGCTTTTCGTTATCGCCCGCTCCGCCCATTTCGAAACTTCCTGCCGGAATGATGACCATCTCGGGGCAGTCCGCACAGTCCTTGAAGGCATCTCCTGGCGCCACCTCCGAGGTCGAGGCAGCGTCTTCCGTCTTGGTCTTCTTCTTCTTCACTCGTCGCTCCGCCAACGCAACGAACTGACCACTTGGATACTTGTCCAGATAAGCCTGATAGTCTTCTGCATCGGTACTGTTCTTGATGCTCTCCCAGAACGAAACTTCCACTGCGGTCAAATCGACGGGCGCTACAATTTGCGGTGCAGTGACGGACGTTGCGCCTGCCACGGGACGAAAGAAGAACTCACCTGTAAGCGATGACGCCTCCCACGGCGTCTGCGCTTCGCCGCTGGCAGCCATCACGCCATTCCTGACTCGCTTGAACACCGTCTCCAACGGTAGGCCGGGGGTCTGGATGTGCTTGAGCAGTTCCTGCGTATATAGGCCATTCCTGCTTTCTCCGTCCGCCGCCGTCTTGCCCGGCGCGGTGGCATAGGCGATCAGGCTGCCCTTTGGCGCGTCCATCTGCGCGAGGCCACCGCTGGTGCTTCGAAATTTCCGCTCAAAGGGATTGTTGCGGCAGGCGTCGAGTATCACAATGTTCATCGGGCTGATGGCCAGTTGATCCATCACAGTATCGACGTCGACCGCCTCAGCGCGGACGGTAGCTTCGCCAGTGATATGAGCATCTATCGGGATGATGTAGTTCTTGCCTTTGACCTGCATGCCGTGTCCGGCATAAAAGAACAGTGCAACGGTGTCGGCCCGCAACTTCTCGCCGAACTGTGCGATGGCGCGATTGATGTCTTTCTGGCTGACGTTGGTTTTTTCGATGACATCAAAGCCGAGACGGCGCAATGTCGCCGCCATATCCTTGGCATCGTTGACCGGGTTCTTAAGCGGCGCATCCTTGTAGGCGGAGTTACCGATCACCAGTGCAACACGTTTTTCACCGCTCGCAGGCGAGATTCCGAGATTGCGTTGCGGCTCGGCCGCCGAAGCGATACCCAGCCAAACCGTCAATAGAACAATCAACAATTTCATGAGCGAAGGATACACCCGTCAATCGTGTGTCACGAGGCTCGCGGATGTCTGAGATAGTTACTCGTTGGAGCGACGGTTTTCCTCGGTAAGCCGACGCCCAAGATGTCGGCGTTTCAGCCCCGCCAATGACGGCAACCGCTGCGTAGCCGCCTCCAGGGCACGAATATCGCCAACGCATAGCGAATGGCGGCTTTCCAAAGTCGGGGGTGCGCCCCGAACGGCCGCTCCCGGCTTCCTCCACCGTCGGCTTAGGGCACGAAGCGGCCCGCCAGGCTATTGAGAAGCCGCCATTCGCGCCGACATCTTCCGATCTTCTCCGGTGACAACCTGGGAACGGCAGGTTTACACCCAACTCCGGACATCATCTCAACAGTCGCCAACGGCAGCTCCGTGGTGGGAGCGGACGTCGAATTACGCTCCGTGTCAGAAACCGATGGCATTGTGTGCTGCGCAAAGATTTTCAATCACAAGGTCCGGATGGCCGTGGTGAGTTGCTGCAAAAAGGACAATTGCTGATTTTTCGACAAACGAACGACAACACCTTGGGCTCTGCCCAAGCCCGCACTCGCCGTGGGGCAGCCGGGGTGGATTAAAAACCAATCCACCCCAGCAGCCATGAGCGTCTCCGCTGCGGTCGGCGTCAAGGGTTCGCTGCGCCAGGTGCTCGCCCGTTCAGACTCGCTGCGCTCGCTTAGCTGCGGCCTCCGCGCCTGCCCTTGACCCCGCCCTCCGCTCATTCCGACACCTCAAGCAATTTCGGTAGCGTAACGTAACGCCGTGTAGCAGCGGCAGGGGCTTGTATCGCCGCTATTGCCGCCTCCATGTCGCCGACCAATACAACTTGTTCAACGCCGCGTGTGACCGCCGTGTAGATTAGCGATTGATCGAGAAGACGGCTCTTGCGAATGGGGATGATGACTTGTCGGAACTGGCTGCCTTGGGCCTTGTGGATCGTGATGGAGTAGGCGTGTTCGAGCAGAGCCATTTGATCAGACTTAAAGAGAACCGACCTCCCGTTGAAATCGCACTCACAGCAGGGATCGGTGACCTGGCTAAACGGAATTGCCCGGATGATTTTCCCCAACGACCCGTTTCGCAAATCAAGCTCGTCGTAATCGTTTTTAGTGAAGATCACCAGGTCGCCCACTCGCATGGCGAGCCCTTGCGTTGTCGTCGAGCCAACCACACCGAAGCTCGGATGTCTCGAGTAAACAACCTCCGCGTTGCGTTGATACCGTTGTGGCAGTTCAAGGTTGAAGTAACCGACCCCACCGATGCCGCCGTTCGTCACGGAAAGAATTTGCACCGAGAAGTCCTGCCCGCAACCGCCTAGTTCCTCATAGACGCGGAGTGTCGTGGGACCAATCTCGTTGTCCGGGCAGGGGATAAAGGAAACTCCACGGTCAAATAATTCCCGTTGCGTTTTCTGCTTGAGTTTCTTGGGGACCGCGCCACCGTGATATTCCGCCCACACAGGAACCTTATGCGCCCGGATCGCCGCCGCAACTTGCGGGATGCCGCTTTCCAGACTCTGACGCTTGACGGTGGTGAGCGTGGTCTGAGGGATCGACCCAAGGCCGGCCAGCGCGTGCAGCACCAGGCCCGGCCCGATTGGGGACAGTTGGCTCGGATCGCCCACCATGATCAACCAGACATTGCCTGGCAAGTGCCGTATCAGCCGGTAGAACAGCAAGGCATCGACCATGCTCATTTCATCGACCACTACGAGCGAACCCATCGGGATAGTGGCGGCATCGACGTTCGACAGAAAGCCGGCGATGGTCTTGCCGTCGCGATCCGTCGCCTCCGTCATCCGAAGTGCCGCTCGCCCGGCCAGCGCGATTTGGTGAATCTGTACGTCGGGCATCAGCTTTTCGAGAACGTAGTACAACGCATTCAGGACGGTGGTCTTGCCGGTGCCGGCACCACCCAGGATCAGGCTCAGATTGGAGCGAACGCAAGTCACTACGGCCTCGCGCTGGTCATCGGTCAATGTCCCGCCTCCGGGCAGACGGTAGGTGTCGAGAATCGCGTTGACGGTGTCAACGTCCCACTCTTTCTGACGAAACAGGTCAACCTGTCCATCGTCATCCGTTCCCGCGACCAACTGATGCAATCGCGCCGCGATGAAACTCTCTATGGTGTAAGTGCCTTCGGGCTGATAGAACGCTCCGATCCGCCGATACATGGGCGTTTCATCGGTCAGTGCGAGCGCCTTGGCGATCAGCGCATTGGAACCCAATACGGAGCGCAGGCGGGCTTTCAATTCGTCGGTTGGCAGGCAGGTATGGCCCTGATCCATGGCACGATACAATGCCTCTTCTATGCCTGCTTCCAACCGGCGCGGGTCATCTTCGGCCACCCCGAATTTCTCACGGGCAGCCGTGTCCGCTTCGTTCCAGCCGGCCGTAAAACTCAGCAGAACATACGGGTTGGCCTCAATTCTTTCGCGTACCTCGTTGCCGTAGTGGGTGACGATCTTCTTACCGAGGCGCGGCGGGACACCGATCTGATCGAGCCAGAGCAGCGTCGATGCCAGATCGTGCTTGGAGAACGCCTCGCACAGCAAGCCGGCCTGTTCCTCGGTGATAATTTTCGCCAAGGCAGCAATGTCGCGCTCTTCAAGGTGCTTGACCAGGTCCGGGCCGAAGCGATCATAGAGTTGTGCCGCCCGCACCGGCCCGACACCGGGGCAATCCTGGCAATCTTCAATCCAGCGGATCAGGTTTTGCCCGGAGGGACGCAGAAGCTCGGCGTGAGTGGCTTCGATGACTTTTTCGTGGCGCAGGAAGGTATTGCCCTTGACGCTGCTGCTGCGAACCTTGACGGGACCGTTGATCTTCCACAATTGCCCAATGCTGACCAAAGACGGATCGGGGATCAAATTGAAATCGCAGTTCGCCACATAGGACTCCCCCGAATCGGTCTGCCCCGAGAACAGAGCGCCGCCGCCCGTCCTGCCCCGTGATCGGACAGACGTGACGCGCAGTTGAACGGACAGATCGCTCATGGATGCAGCAATCTTCCTGTGGTTGAGAGGTGCTGATCGAGGTGCTTGAGCTTGGTCAGGCTTGCGCGCAGGCTTTTGATTTCCTCTTTCCGTACCGCGTTCTGCTCTTCGAGTTGCTTGATGCGGTGGTTCGCAGCCGCCAATTGGGACTGTAAGCGCTTGTCCGACGCGAGGGCAGTGGCCTCTACGACCGCTTTAGCGGCCTTTTGGGCGGTTTTTTGGTCCGGGAGGATACCGCAGTCGCGGAGGCGGGCTTCGAGGGATGCCAGCGCCGATTTGATGGCCGGGTTCTGCCTGAACACGGTCAGGGCGAACTGGCACTCGCCGGCGATTTGGGTGCGGTTGAGCTTCCCGATCCGAATGTAATTCTTCCAATCCTCGGCCGCCTCGCGATCCGCGATCCAGTCATTGAACCGATTGACGTTGACGGCGGCGATCTGCTTGCCGGAAAGGCTCACGATTTCTTCCTCTTCACCTCAATCAAGGAAGGCCCTGGTTTGCCGAGAATCTTGGCGATGGCGGTGACAAAGCCGGGGAAGAACACGAAGTTTCGGTGTTTGTCATTCACCTCGCCGGTATCCCCAATTGTCCATTCTCTCTTTCCAAGATTCCTTGGGTCAATCGCCGCTTCGAGCGCCTTGCGTTCCGAGTCCGTGAGTTGCGCGGCCATTTCGATCACAGCGACGTTGCTCGATCCTTTCGCAATCTCGGCACCCAGCGGCCTCATGTTGATAATGACCTCTGTTTTGGACTTGAGCATGTTTAACTCAGCCTTGATCTTGTCCCGCTCGATCAGCGCCATGTGGCACAGGCTGCGGATCGCCGGGTCTTCGATCTTCTTGAGAAACGCGTGCTTGTCGGGAGGGGCCAATTGCTCCCGGATCACCTTCGACTTCTTCGGGCCGTTGTAGGCTTCCCACGCCTTGATCAACGCGGCGTAATCCTCGGACTGCTTGTTGTAGATCACCCGCGCCTTGAACAGGCCGTGACTCTCCGCGATGCGAGCGATGTTCCCGAGGCTCAGATCGCGTGCGCCCTGGCTGTGGCGGCTGTATTCCACCGAGCACAACTCATGCAGCTTGCGAAGTTTTTCTTCCTTGTCCTTGCGATGGCCCTTGGCGAGGATCGCCTGAAGCACTTCATCAGGGTGCACCGACACCGCCACGTCATTCGTCATGGGTTCCCTCCTTCTTCACCAGGCGCAGAGGAATGGGCTTTTGAACCGCGTGGTCGGCCAGTTGCAGGACGCTCTTCAACTTCACCCCGAGCATCTTTTCCAAAGACTCGCCACGATCCATGATCTCCACCACCTTGCGCCGGCCCAGGATCGGGTTCTCCGGGTTTGCCAACCGTTCCAGTTCGCGCATGATGCCATTCAAGTACACCAGCTTTTCCTGCTGAGACAGTCGGGCGCGTGGTAACGGGTGGCCCTGCGTCTCGAACGCGTGCTCCATCAGTTCATGGAATTCGTAGACCGCCGTACCGGCGTCCAGATTGGGGTAAATCTGGAGGTCTTCGGCAACGCCAGCCAATTGCAGCAATTCAGAGTCGGTTTCCTCGATGACCATGTTGAGGGTCAGAAGATCGCCGTTGGCGACAAGCGCCGTCGGGCTGCCGGGTTCGTCCGGCAGGTCCATGACGCGCTCAATCGTCCGCTGGATGGCAACAATGTCCATCCCCAACTCCTGCCATTTTTGCATGGCGGCCTCATGTCGGCTTTCCACTTCGATCAGTGCGTTCATTCGGATATAGGGGTCGCCGGCCGCTTCCACCCGCGCTTTGTCCCGCATGATCTCGTTGCGCTTCTGCTCGGTTTCCCTGGCGATTTCCTTCTGCTTGTGGAAGTGGTAGGAACGGTTGTCGTAGCTGGCGGCGAGGCCACGGATGTGCTCTTTGCCGGAACACTTCCAGCGGCAACGGCAGCAGTTCCTGATGCCGCCCGGAACGGGGCCGTATAAGGGAGTTTTCTTCGCAAGAATTCTTATCACGGGCCCACCGTTGTGGCACCCCGGCACGGTCGCTTCTCCGCTCGTGTTGCCACCGGCCAGACAGATGCCATCGTGCAAGTGTGACCATCCCAGCGCGTTCCGGTCGGCAGGGTTGGCAGGGAGAACCGTCTGCCAGTCCTCGGTATTGAAGACCACCTTTTGCCTAATCTGCTCGGCGCTGGCATTCTTCAAGTCACGCTCGAAGGTGGCGTACTTCATGGCCTCCAGTTTCTCCGTACCCACTTTGATCGCGTCCTGGATGTGGGTAAGCCCGGCCTTGGTGTAATACACGGTCATGATGAAGCGAGCGTGACCGGCAAGTTTCATCATGATTTCCACACCCACGTTAGCATCGAGAATCAAGTGCGTGATGAGGCTGACGCGGGTGGAGTGCTGTGAACTGTAGGCTGCGCCATTTATTGGGTTTATTAGTTCGATAGGCTCGCCACCGGGGCGCGTGATCCCTTCCTGTGCCAGCACGTCCTGATAAGCCGCCATGAGCTTTTGCCATGCCTTTTGGGAGTCACTGGAACTAAGCGGCCAGTCGGGGTGTTCCTTGTCTTCAGGGGTGCGAAAGAGGAAAGCCGTGTCGGGATATTCGGCAAGTTCGTCCTTGTGGCGGGCCGATAGTTTTGCGGCACCCGTCAGTTCGTTCCATCGCGTCAGGCGTTTGATCGGGTTGACCTTCATCTGCCAGTCGCGCAACTTGGCGAGCCAGTAGTAAGGGTTTTCTTCCAAAGGTTCCAGCTTCGGCCAGGCGCATTCGTAACCTTTGTCCTTGCCGCTCTTGCCAATGTCGGCGGTTTTGTTGGAGTTGAAATAGAGGACGACCCTGGCCCCCTGGTCGGCATCCTCTTGCGAAGGCTGTCGAAAGACGCCCTGCGCTCGCGGAGTACCGCCGGTTCCCATCCTGAGAGGGCCGGTATTCGGGACGAATTCACTCCCGTTCCAGATGAAGGTGTCGGCCTCGCCGGAATCGACCATGCGCGCCTGTCCGCCCCGTGGAGGGGTTTGCAGATGGAACAGTGCATGAACCCAGCGAACGGGACTCCACATTTCGAGGACAGGTGTATTCTCCTCGCGTTTTCTCAAGCGCCACACGATGTCCGGGTCGTTCTTGTCGATCTGGTCTTCGGTCACTCCAAACCAGTCGCCAGCATTTGTTTGGCCGTTGATGGTTTCCCTGCCCAGCAGGCCTTGCACCCACGTCCAATCCCTGAAATGGGGACCCTGGACGATGCGTTTGCGCAGGTCGGAAATGAGGAAGTAGGGCATCACCGTCTTGCCGGATTGAGGCGGTCTCTTGGGTTCATCAACGCTGGTGCCGGAGACGATATTGAACGGGTTCCGGTAGAGGTGTGAAAGGCGGACTATCTCTCCATCGTCATGGTCGGCAAATTCCTCGGTGTCCAGCACCCACTCGATGAGTTTGTAAATACGGATCGCATAATCACGACCGGCCGTCGACCTCTTTGGGCAAGACGTCTCATGGAAGTCCGGCAGCACGCTGCCACGCTGTAGCAGATCAGCCGGTTTCTTGGGCAGGTTCAGGCCGATCAGATACCTATCGATGAACGCGCTCACTGCATAAATTGCAGCGGAGGCAGATGGTCTTTCAGCCTCGAACCACGCCGCTATCAACCGCTGCCATTCTTCAAGCTGCGGGTCTTGCCGCGTGATCCAGGTAAATCGATGGTCGTCCCTTTTAGAAGGGAATTGTCGGGGAGCCTTTGCGTCCCCGCACGCAATTGCCGCCTTAACCCAACCGCGTATCGCGTTCGTTCCAATGCCATGCCTTTTAGACACTGAACGCAGAGTCTCGCCGGACTCGACGGCGCGGACGACCGCTTCGCGCATCTCGTCACTGGGTTTGACCGCGCCATAATCTATGCCAAGCTCCTTATTGATGACCATGACCGGAATCTTGAGTTCGGCCGCGATTTGGGGCACTGTCTGTTCATCGGCCCTCGCAACGAGAATGGCGGATTTCTGTGCCTCAGTCAGCAAATAGTCATCGAACGATCTACGGACAATCGATTGCACCGTTCCGCGGTGCAATTTGAGATCGCGGCTTATGGTTGCGAGTGGCTCACCGGCAAAGGCACGTTCGATAAGTTTTGCCTTGACCTCCTTTGGAATTGCCTCCGGCTTACGCTTGACGTGGGTGGTGAATTTGGAGACGGTAGCCGGGGCGACTCCAAATTGCCTGGCAACCTCTGGCTTGCTTTTACCGGACTCTACAAGGCGGACGATTTCCTTTTTCTGATTGTCCGTAAGGGGGGGCATGGCCGCCCTTGGCGTATAGATTTTGACCGTGTTGGCGTGAATCTTCATCGCTTTGGCAATGTACTTTTTATGTTCGCCCGCATCGAAGCGGCGACGAATTTCAGCTATTTTTTCATCACTCAATCTTCGGGCCATCCGAATCTCCTCAAATCATCAATTCGCTCAGCAACGTGCGCGGAGCAGGCAGTTGGGAATGATTTTGTCGCAGCACTTCTGCGGCATTGCGGATGGCGGCCATCTGCTCATGCACTTCCGGTTGGGTGTAGACCTGCTGGCTCTCTGGCGAACAGTGGTGCATGATGCGCTGGATGATGATCGGATCGATGCCACCACGACGCGCCCTTTGCGCATAGGCGTGACGGAAACCATGGGCGGTCGTCCCGTACGCTTTCCCGAAGATCAGACCGATGCGTTCGACAGCATTTTTCAACGCCTTGTTGTACTGATCGATGGTGTAGATGCCGCCGCAATTCTGATCAGTATTGATGAAAGCATACGGATGGTTTCGCGGAATGCCCTGTATTTGCTCCATGTAGAGCCGCCAGACCTGCATGAACCATTGGCCGAACTCGTACCCGTTCCCATCCGGCAACCAATGTACTTGCATATACCATTTGTCATCGAGTGCCGGATGCTTCCAGCCCGCCGCCAATTTACTGTCTAGCCGGTGACGCGGCACCAAACCGAACTCTTGTGACAGGTACTCCTGTCTGGAACCACGTTGTCCTGATCGATTCGTCCAGTCATTCGGGGCATAGCCAAGGCTCGGATGGTGCACTGCCACGAACGCCTGCGCCGGGTCTTCCCAATGCGGATGAACGTCCGCCATATAGGTATGGAACGGCTCGCTCACACGGAGGCCACCCCCGAAGAGCATAAGCGTGATCAATATTCCTCGGTAGTCGTATCGGCCGGCGACCTTGAAGCCCACGGACAACAGTTCCGCGAACCGATCTTCGGGGAACATCGGCGGGCGTTTGGCAAACACCTTGGGTGGTTGCTCGCCACGAATTAGCCTGGCCCGGCGCTTCGATTCTGTCGCCCACGAATGGCCCAGAAACGCCTTGTTCCTCCTGAATTGGTACGCCTTTTCGTCGATCCGTTGATCGTACCGGTTGCCGGCGTAGGCGGGGTTGAATTTCCCGGCGCGCGGACTTCGTTCGGGGTCCGAGAGCCATTCAAAAAAATCAGACAATTGGTTGATCATGAAATTGGCATCACGCACGCCAATTCCTGTCCAGTAGAGCCCGCTGGGGTCTTCCTGCGTTTCCGGGTCAATTGTTCCGATTCGAAGCGTGTTACTGAAGTTGCGGAAAAGTCGCCATTCTTCTTCGCCCTGAATCGCGTTCTGTTCGAGATACTCAAGAAATAGCTTGTTTGCCCGGACGAACTTTCTCTGCCAGCTAATACTTCGGCGCACTGTCAAGCAGTAGTCGATCAGAGGACGCACTGGCCCTTCTGCCGACATCAACACAGGCATCTCAATCGATGCGCCGGTGGCGTCGGTAAAAATCCTGCCTCGCACAACACTAAAAGCCACTCTTGCGTCTCCCTTGAACCATAGTTTGACTCACATTATATGTGATAATGGGCGTAAGAGCACATAAGAAATAGCCAAATTTTTTTGTTGGCGCGATTTTTTGTCGTAAATTAGTGGCAATGGACCGACAACTATGTATCGAAAAGCGGGGGGGATAAAACGTCCTTGCCCAATTCGTGGCGGAACTGGATGCCGATGTTGGTCTTGTAGGGGCTCTTGTCGCGGGCGAAGCGCGTGTCGCGGAACACGCGCATCAGCGAGCCGCCCATCTTGCGCGGCTCGGCGCGGAAATGCGGGGCGAACTTCGCCAGCGGCTCGGCCATCGCAGTGATGAAGTCCAGCGCCGGCTCGCGCACCAGTTCTTCGTAGCGTGGCTTGTTGGCTTCGAACCAGCCGCGGTCGTTGTTGGCGGCGAGTTCGTCGAGGAAGCGGAAGGTGGCTTTGCTGAACATGGATTCCTCTCCGGTACGGCGGTCGGATCAGGCGACGGCTGCCTGCCTCTGCCCGAGGCGCCGATCCAGCCAGCTATCTATCTTCTCTGCGGCCGCGGTCCATTGCGGCTCCATCATGATCATGTGTCCTGCGCGCGGAATGACACAGGTTTCGGCGTTCCAGCCCGATGCCGTGAAGTAGAGTTGATTGGACGGGAACAGGGCGTCGAGCTCGCCGCCCATGACCAGCGCCGGAATCTTCGGCCGGCGCTTTGGCGAGCGCCAGGCCAGTGTCATCATTTCGGTTACGGCCGTCATGGATTCGTCCTGCACCAGCGGCTTGAAGGCGGCGAACTGTTCCGCCGTCACGTCGGGCGAGAAATACACTTCGCGCATTACCTTGACCGTGTTTGCGGTGTACTTGCCGCGCACTGCGTAGGCGGCCTCGCGCAGGAAATCCGGCTGCCGGACGTGCAACTGGGCGCTGCAACCGGCGAGGCCGGTGGTCGGCACCGGCGCCATCATGATCACGGCCGCCGCGTTGCCTTTTTCGAGGTAGCGCTGCACCACCAGCGCGCCCATCGAATGCCCGATCAGCACCGGCGGCACGGGCAGTTCCGCGACCAGTTGCGCGACGTCGGCGGCGTAGTGATCGAGATCGTAGCTGTTGAGGTTCTCGCGACCCCCGCTCTCGCCGTGGCCCGAGAGATTGATGGCGTGGCAGTGGTAGCCGAGTTTGCTGAAGTGGGGCAGGAAGTTCACGTCCCAGCAGCCGGCATGGACGTAGCCGCCGTGCACGAACACCAGTGGCGGATGGCCGTTGTGCTTCTTTGCCGGGCGATGCAGGGTGTGCAGTTTGCGGTGGCTCAAGGGTGAACTCCGGAAGTGAGGCCAAATATAACGAAATAACTCGTTCGGAGCGACTGGGTATGGTCGAGCGAAGCGAGCCGAACTGTAGCCCCCCGTGAGGGGGGATGGGGGGCGGGCCTTCAATTGGCCTGTCGCGTGTTTCATTTACTTCTGGTGGAGCTTGCTGCCGGGAGCGTCAGAACAGTATCACGCCGCGTGCGTTTCGACCTTCGGCCAGATCGGCGAAAGCCTGCGGCGCTTCCTCGATCGTGTAGGTGCGGGTGATCAGCTCGTCGAGCTTGAGCCGGCCGCTGCGATAGAGTCCGATCAGGCGCGGAAAGTCCTGCTGCGGACGCGCCGAGCCGAAGTAGCTGCCCTTCAGCGTCTTTTCCTCGAAGGTGAGGCTGGAGGTACGGATGGTCGTCGTGTCCTTCGGTCCCGCAACGCCCACCACCACCGCCGTGCCGCCCTTGCGCAGGCAGCCGTAGGCCTGGGCCGCGATCTCGCCGAGGCCGACGCATTCGAAGGCATAGTCGGCGCCGCCTTCGGTGAGCTTCTTCAGGGCCTTGACGATGTTCTCTTCGTTTTTCGGGTTCACCGTATGGGTCGCGCCGAACTGCTTCGCCATTTCCAGCTTGGCGTCGGACGTGTCGACGGCGACGATGATGCGGGCGCCGGCAATCGCGCAGCCCTGGATGGCATTGAGGCCCACCCCGCCGCAGCCGAAAACCACGGTGGCCGAGCCGACCTCGACCTTCGCCGTGTTGACCGCGGCGCCGACGCCGGTCATCACGCCGCAGCCGATCAGCGCCGCCTTGTCGAGCGGCACCGCGGCATCGATCTTGACCACGTTGTCGACATGCAGCGTCGCGTATTCGGCCATCACGCCGCAGCCGGAAAAGATGTTCAGCGGCTTGCCCGCGGCATCCTTGAAGCGGGTGCTGCCGTCAGGCAGCGTGTAGCCGGCCTTGGCCGCCTGGTCGCAGAGCTGCGGGCGGCCGGTCTGGCAGTAGCGGCACTTGCCGCACATGCTGACGAAGGAACTGACGACGTGGTCGCCTATGGTAAACCCGGCGAAGCCCGTGACGCCTTCGCCCACGGCCACGATGCTGCCGGCGCCTTCGTGGCCCAGCACCACGGGCGGTGGGAAGGGGATGGTGCCGTTGGTGGCGGACAGGTCGCTGTGGCAGACGCCGCAGGCGGCGAGCTTGATCATCACTTCGCCGCGTTGCGGCGCGTCGACGCTGACAGTTTCGACAACGACGGGTTTGCCGATTTCACGGCAGACGACTGCCCGGGCTTGCTGGGTCATGATGAATTTCTCCTCGAATGAATGAAAGACGGGACCGTCATTCCTTGTACCAGACCAGTTGCTGCGTGGTGGCGAGCAGCTCGCCGTCGGTGCTCCAGATGTGGCCGTGGTGGTCGAAGTGGCCGTCGCTGAAGGCCTGCGCCTGCGCCACGGCCAGCAATGGCGCGGCGCCCTGGCGAACCAGAACCTCTTCGCCCGCGTGGAAATAGATGTTGATCGAGACGGTGCCGATCGGCACGAACTCGGGCCGGCGCAGGAAGATGCGTGGCAGGAAACTGTCGCAGAGCGCCGTCAGCGAAGCGAAGTCGAGTGGGCGCGGCGGATTGTCGGAAACCCAGACGTGGGAGAGGCTGTCTTCATTCACGGCGAAAGGCTTGCCGCGCACCAGGCGAAACTCATAGCGCTGCAGGAAGCCCGTCGCCTTGCGCGGCGGCGCGACCTCGCAGGCGTCGGCCGGCGGCACTTTTGGGCGGACGGCTTCGACGTGGCTCCAGGTTTCCCGGCGCAGCGCGCAGATGGCGATCACCTGGGCCAGCACGCGGCCCGGATCGCCTTGCAGCAGACGGATCGCCCAGTGCTGGCTGCTGCGATTGGCGCGCACCAGTTCGGTCTCGATCACGTAGTCGCCGGCGTCGATCGGCGCGATGTAGTTGATGGTGAAGGACAGCGGGCTGCCGCGCCGATCGGGGTGGTCCAGCATGGCCTGCATCATCACCGCCGCCGTGACGCCGCCGTAGGGGCTGACCATGTTCCAGTAGTCTTCGCTGGTCTTGCCATGCCAGCGGTCCGGCGCTTCGGCGGCGAGCGCGATGGCGGTGTCGAAGGGGTGGACGCTCATGGGTTCGTCATTCCGGCGAAAGCCGGAATCCAGTGAATGGTCGCGAGTCCTCCTGGATTCCGGGTTCTGCCCTCGCGGGCAGCCCCGGAATGACGGCGCGGGATCGTGGCGTCATGCAGGCTCATATCCGGCGGCTGCGGCCGCTCCAGTAGGCGTCGCGGATCTTGCGCTTTTGCACCTTGCCGTTGTCGTCGCGCGGCAGGGCCTCGACGATGTCGATGCGACGCGGCACCTTGTAGCCGGCGATGCGTTCGCTCAGCGTGCGGCGGATGATTTCCGCGTCGAGCTTGGCGCCGGCTTCGGCCACCACCTGCGCGGCGAGCGACTCGCCGAATTCGTCATCGGGAATGCCGACCACGGCGCAATCGGCCACCCCGGGCAGGGTGATCAGCACGTGCTCGATCTCGGCCGGGTAAATGTTCACGCCGCCCGAGATCACCATGTCCGAGGCGCGATCGCAGACGAACAGGAAGCCTTCGTCGTCGAGGTAGCCCATGTCGCCGACGCTGACCAGTCCATCGTGTCCGACGGCGTGACGGGCAGCGTCGTTGCCGTGGTAAGTGAAGTCGGAATAGGCTGGCTGGTGCGCGTAGATGGTGCCGATTTCGCCGGCGGGCAGCTCGCGACCGGCCTCGTCGAGGATACGTATTTGCGCGCTGCCGAGCGCCTTGCCGGCACTGCCGGACTTGCGCATGGCATCGTGCGGGGACATCGCGGTGATGTAGCCGGTTTCGCTTGAGGCGTAGGCCTCGTAGATCACCGGGCCGAGCCACTCGATCATGGCCTTCTTTACCTCCGGCGCGCAAGGCGAGCCGGTCGAGGCAACGAAGGTGAGCGAGGAGAGGTCGTAGCGCGAACGAACGTCTGCCGGCAGGCGCAGCAGGCGCACGTACATCACCGGTACCAGGTAGGCGGTATCGATGCGGTGGCGTTCGATCAGCGCCAGCGTGGCTTCGGCGTCGAACTTCTCTTCGAGGACGAAGAGCGAGCCCTGCAGCAGCGACTGCTGGGCGAACGAGCTGGGAGCGCTATGGTAGAGCGGCGCCGACAGGAGGCTGCGGACGCCGGGATAGATGCCCAGCGCATCCTTCGCCACGTGTGCCGCGAGCACCTGCTGTGCCGCCGTCGGCGGCAGGCGGCGCACGCCCTTGGGGCGGCCGGTGGTGCCCGAGGTGTAGGCCATGTGGCCGCGCGGCGTACGCGGTGCTCCCGCGTAGGGCGCCTGTGCGGCGAGCCAGGTTTCGAATTCGGCAACGTCGCCCGGCGCGTGAGCGACCGTGATCACGCGCACATGGGGCGGAACGGCGCCGTCGATCTCGGCCAGCAGGTCGGGCTGGATGAACAGAACCTTCGCCCCACAGTCGCCGAGGATGAAGCCGGCCTCGTCGCGCTTGAAGTGCCAGTTGATCTGGCAGTAGTAGGCCCCGGCAATACGGCAGCCCTGGATGATGTCGACGTAGGCGGGGTCGTTCCTCAGCATCACCGCGACCACGTCGCCGTCTTCGACGCCGAGGCGGGCAAGGCCGCCCGCCAGGCGTGCGGCGCGGGCGTCGATCTCGGCGCCCGGGCGCTCGAGTTGGCCGAAGATCAGCGCGGCCGTCATGCCGCGCGGGAAAGCCTGGCGAAACGTTGCAGGTGGCTGTCGGTATCGCCAAAGCTCATTTCGATGGTGGTCAGGCGCTTGAACCAGTGACTGAGGATCAGCTCGTCCGTCATGCCCATGCCGCCGTGAAGCTGCACGGCATTCTGGGCAATGAAGCGGCAGGCCTGGCCGATGGTGACCTTGGCCGCCGACAGCGAGCGCTGCCGTGCGGATTTGTCTTCGCTGGTGCAATGCATGGCGGCCAGATAGCTCATCGAGCGCGCCTGCTCCAGATGCAGCAGCATGTCGGCCATGCGGTGCTGCAAGGCCTGGAAGCGGCCGATGGGCTGGCCGAACTGCTGCCGTGTTTTGAGGTAGTCGGTGGTGGCGGCGACCGTCGCTTCCATGATGCCGACGGCTTCGGCGCAAAGCGCGGCGAGGCCGATGTCGAGGGCGGCTTCGATTGCGTCGAGCGCGCCGCCCGCATCGATCCGCATTGCCGGTGCATCGCTCAGAACGAGGTCCGCCGCGCGTTGACCGTCAAGCGTCGGGTAGTCACGCAGGCTGACGCCCTCGATGCCAGGCGTCACGGCGAAAAGTCCCGTATCGCCGCTCGCGGTTTGCGCCGACACCAGCAGCAGATCGGCACAGGCGCCGTGGGCGACCACGGACTTGCGACCGGTGAGGCCGCCATTGATTTCCGTTACCGGCTCCTTGCGTGCATTGGCGTGGGCCAGCACGACGACGGTTTCGCCGGTGGCGATAGCGGGAAGCCATTGCTCCAAAAAGTCGGCGCTTGCCGGCCCGCGAAGCGGATTCCCCGGCAGACAGAGTCCGATACGGCGAATCAGCGCCGGGGCGATCACCGCGCTGGCGAGCCAGGGTTCGAGCAGCAGGCCGGCGCCGAAAGCGCTCATCACCAGTCCGGTTTCCTGCGGTCCGTAATCAAGGCCGCCGTGGTCTTCGTCGATGTTGAGCGCCAGCACGCCGAGGTCGGCGAGTGCCTGCCAGACCTCGCGGCTCCAGCCGGGGGAGGACTCAAGGATGGCGCGGCGCTTCTCGAATGTGTAGTCCCTGGCGACGAAACGCTTAACGGTGTCGGCGAGCGCTACTTGCTCTTCGCTGAAATCGAAGTTCATGTCAGAGTCCCATCATCACTTGCGCAGTTCAGCTCGTCATTCCGGGCAAGCGCAGCGCGACCCGGAATCCAGCGGAGGCACGCGGAAAGTGCCTGGATTCCGGCCTTCGCCGGAATGACGGAAAACACGGGCGGAGTGCCGCTGCAAAGTGGGACAAATTCATGGTCGGGACCTCACAGGCCGAGAATCATCTGCGAGATGATGTTTTTCTGGATTTCGTTGGATCCGCCGAAGATCGACAGCTTGCGCAGGTTGCAGTAGCCGGCGCCCAGGTTGGTGGCGTAGTCGGGGCCGACATCGTCCTGCTTGAAGGGCAGGGCATAGGCGCCGACGGCCTGCATCATCAGTTCGGAAATGGCCTGCTGGATTTCGGTGCCTTTGATTTTGAGGATCGAGGCCTCCGGGCCCGGCGCTTTCTTCTCGCGCTCCGCAGACAGCACGCGCAGGTTGGTGATTTCCAGCGCGATGAGGTCGATTTCCACCTGCGCCACGCGCGCCGCGAACAGCGGCTCGTCGAGCCGGCCTTCGGCCTCGGCGATGCGCTTCAGGCGCGCCAGTTCGCGCTTGGCGATGCCGATGCCGGCGATGTTGGTGCGCTCGTGGCCGAGCAGGAACTTGGCATAGGTCCAGCCCTTGTTCTCTTCGCCGATCAGGTTTTCGACCGGAACCCTGACTTCTTCGAGCCAAACTTCATTGACTTCGTGCGCGCCATCCAGGGTGATGATCGGCCGCACGGTGACGCCCGGCGTCTTCATGTCGATCAGCAGGAAGGAAATGCCGCGCTGCGCCTTGGCTTCGGGGTCGGTGCGGACCAGGCAAAAGATCCAGTCAGCATACTGGCCGAGCGTGGTCCAGGTCTTCTGGCCATTGACGATGTAGTAATCGCCTGTTTTCACCGCGCGGGTCTTTACCGAAGCCAGGTCGGAGCCGGCGCCGGGTTCCGAATAGCCCTGGCACCACCATTCCTCGGCCGACAGGATTTTCGGCAGGTAGCGCTGCTGCTGCGCCGGGTTGCCGAAGGACATCAGCACCGGCGCGATCATCTTGAGGCCGAAGGAAATCAGCCGCGGCGCGCCGCCTGCGGCGCACTCTTCCTCGAAGATGTACTGCTCGGTCGGCGTCCAGCCGGGGCCGCCGAATTCCTTGGGCCAGCCGGGGCCGCCCCAGCCGCGCTGGTGCAGCGTGCGCTGCCACAGTACGTGATCGTCGCGGGTCAGGTGCACGCCGTTCATCACCTTGTGCCGGATGGCTGGGGACAGCTTGTCTTTGACGAACTGGCGCACTTCCTCGCGGAAGGCGCTTTCTTCGGGGCTGAAGTGAAGATCCATGATCAGGGTTGGGTCTTGGATGGAGTCCCCGATGGGGCGGTGGAGCCCGGTATCGTGGCGTTATTGAAAGTCTGCACAGCGGAACATTGTTCTATTAAAATGCAGCAAATGCGAATTGTTGCTTTCCACGTCGCAAAAGTCAATGATCGCGGCAGATAGTGTCCAATCCGGCCGATTGGCGGGCGCCCCGGAGCCCCCGGCAGCCTTGACGCTGGTTTCCCAGCTGTGCCACTATCCGGAACAAGCCCTTCAATATTGGACCTTGAACTTACGTGCATGAGCGCCGAAACCGAAGCCCGGCAGCAGGAAGTGGCGGCCATGTTCGCTCGCCACGGTCCGAGCTATCGCTGGTGGGCCGTGCTCACCGTGATGCTCGGCACGGTCTCGGCGATCATGGAAGCCACGGTGGTCAATGTCGCACTGCCGGAAATCATTCGCGTCTTTCATGTCGGCCACGACCAGGTGCAACTGCTGTCGACCGGCTTCCTCGCCGCCACCACGGCCTCCATGCTGCTCGCCACCTGGGCGATGCACCGCTATGGCGTGCGCCGCACCTTTGTCGGCGCACTGCTGCTGCTGGTGATGTTCTCGGTGTTCGCCGCGCTCAGCGACAGCTTCGTATTGCTGGCGCTGTGCCGCATCGGCCAGGGCAGCATTGCCGGCCTGATCCAGCCATTGTCCATGCTGGTCATCATCGACGTGTTTCCGCCGCATGAACGCGGGCGCGCAATGGGCGCCTATGGTCTGGGCATCGTCCTGGCGCCTGCCGTCGGCCCGGTGGCGGGCGGCCTGCTGGTCGATCACTTCGGCTGGCGCGCGGTGTTCCTCGTCACCGTGCCGCTGTGCCTGGCGGCGATTGCGCTGGCGCCGCGCTTCATCATTGCCGGCCGGCCCTTGCCCGGCGCGCACAAGCGCCCCTTCGACGTGATCGGCCTGGTGCTGGTGGTGGCCGCACTGTGTGCCACGCTCGGCGGCCTGGCGGCGCTGATTCGGCAACCGCTGCCGGGCGCCGCCACCACCGCGCTCGGTCTTGCGCTGGCGGTAGCCTTCGTCGTCTGGGAGCGCAGTACGCTGCACCCGCTGCTGGATTTCAGCATCTTCCGCGAGGTCGGCTTCGGCGCGGCGGTGCTGGTGGCGCTGGCCTATGGCGTCGGCATTTATGGTTCGACTTATCTGGCGCCGATCTTCGCCCAGATCGGCCTGGGTTTTTCCGGCTACGAGGCCGGGCTGATGCTGCTTCCGGGTGGTGTCGTGCTGGCCGTCGTGCTGCTGCTCGCGGGGCGGCTGGCGGACCGCTTTCCGTCCAACCGCGTGGCAATGGCCGGGCTGGCCTTCTTTTCCGTGTCGGCGATTCTTGTTGGGCTGTCTTCGCCGGCCACGGGCTTCTGGCTGCTGGCGTTGTGGGTGGCGATCGGCCGCGTCGGCCTCGGCCTGATCATCCCGGGGCTGAATGCCGGCGCCTTGCGCCTTCTGCCGCACGGCACCGAGGCGGCGGGTTCGGCGTCGATCAATTTCTTTCGGCAGCTCGGCGGCGCGCTGGGCGTCACGTTGCTGGCGCTGTTCCTCGAAGGACGCGAACGCCAGCTGGATGCCGTGCATGGCCTGCAACCGATGCAGGAAGGCTTCTTCCTGATCGCCGCCGTCTATTTTCTGGCCCTGATCCCTGCCTGGCTGATGACCGGCCGCGGGCAGCGTTCCCAAACCCTTTAGCGACTTATGACTTCGAACCCCATATTTTCCGAGCAAAACTCAAATCTCACCGCGGAGGCGCAGAGGCGCAGAGAAAGGCGACGCAGAGAAGATCAAGTGTTGGCATTGCCGCTGCCTTGCTCTGCGGGTCCTCTGCGTCTCTGCGCCTCTGCGGTGAAGCCCTTCTCTTTTCCGCCTTATTCGGCGACGGAGCATCAATGAGCCTGCCAAAAATCCTGCAAGACAACCTCGCGCTGCCGGTGATCGGCGCGCCGATGTTCATCGTTTCCCAGCCGCAGCTGGTGCTGGCGCAATGCATGGCCGGCATTGTCGGTTCCTTCCCGGCGCTCAACGCCCGGCCGAAGGAGTTGCTCGACGAATGGCTGACCACCATGACGACGGAAATCGACGCCGCGCGCAGCGCCAACCCCGGCCGCAAAATCGCTCCCTACGCCGTGAACCAGATCGTGCATCACTCCAACGACCGCCTCGATCATGACATCGCGCTGTGCGTCAAGCACAAGGCGCCGATGATCATCACCAGCCTGCGCGCGCCGGGCGACGTGGTTAAGGAAGTGCACGGTTACGGCGGCATCGTGTTCCACGACGTGATCAACGTGCGCCATGCACAGAAGGCGCTGGAGGCCGGCGTCGATGGCCTGATCCTGGTCGCCGCCGGCGCCGGGGGGCACGCCGGTATGCTCAGCCCGTTTGCGCTGGTGTCCGAGGTGCGGCGCTTCTGGGACGGACCCATAGCGCTGTCCGGCGCCATTACGCGCGGCGAGCAGATCCTCGCGGCGCAGGCGATGGGCGCCGATCTGGCCTACATGGGCACGCGTTTCATCCCGACGCCGGAGGCCAACGCGGTCGATGGCTACAAGCAGATGATTGTCGAAAGCAGCGCGGCGGACGTCGTCTATACTCCCTACTTCACCGGCGTGCATGGCAATTACCTGCGGCCGAGCATCACCGCACAGGGGCTGGACCCCGACAACCTGCCGCTGCGCGACAAGACCAGCATGAGCTTCGGTTCCGACCGGACCAAGGCCTGGCGCGACATATGGGGCGTCGGCCAGGGCATCGGTTCGATCGATGAAATTCTTCCCGTAAGTGAAGTGGTGGAGCGGCTCGGACGAGAATACCGTGCCGCCCGCGATGCGCTATGCGCGCTGTATGCACTCGAGGACTGACATGAGCAAACAGAACAAGGTCGCCGCGGCTCCCGCTGCAGTTGCCACCAAGCTTGTCACCAAGCTTGCAACCAAGGTTCCTGCCAAACCCGCCGGCAAGGAAGATCGCCATTTCGTCACCGCACTGGCGCGGGGGCTTTCGGTGCTTTCCTGCTTCAGTTCCGGCGAGAAGATGCTCGGCAACCTCGACATCGCCAAGCGCTGCAAGCTGCCCAAATCAACGGTCTCGCGCCTGACCTACACGCTGACCAAGCTCGGCTACCTGGTCTTCGTCGAGGAGACCGGAAAATATCGTTTGGGGACCTCGACGCTGGCGCTGGGCAGCGCCATGCTGGCGCGACTCGACGTGCGCGACCTGGCCCGTCCGCTGATGCAGGAACTCGCCGACTTTTCCAAGGCCATGGTGTCGCTCGGCAGCCGCGACCGGCTGTCGATGATCTATGTGGGCAATGCGCGCAGCTCGGCGGCGCTGACGCTCTCGCTCGATGTCGGCTCGCGCATCCCGATCGCCACCACGGCGATGGGTCGCGCCTACCTGGCGCTGATCCCCGAGCGCGAGCGCGAGGACATCATGGAGCGCGTCAAGGAACTCGATGAAGTGGCCTGGCCGTCGATACGCGCCGGCATCGAAAGGGCACTGGAGGAATACCGCACAACCGGCTGCGTCAGTTCCTTCGGCGAATGGCAGACCGATGTCAATGCCATCGCCGTGCCACTGCGCCCTGGCGGTGGTTTGCCGCCGATGGCGATCAACTGCGGCGGCCCGGCGTTTACGCTGTCGAAGGATTTTCTTCTGAACGAGGTGCGGCCGAAACTGATCGAACTGGTCAGGCAACTGGAGGCTTCGCTGGGGATGCGCGGCTAGGCTCGTTCCGCCCAACCGAAGTCCGTCCGCAGTGGGTCTCCTTCGGCGAACTGAGCTTCCGTCATTCTCGCGGTCTCGACACACCCGGGATTCCGCTTCGCGGCGGGCGAAGCGGGAATCCAGCAGTAGTTGGAGCGATTAGGGGGCGGGTTCGATGTAGTTTGAGCCGCATTGGCTTATCCCCAAAGGTCGGCGCTGGCGACACGGCGAAACAGACACAGCGGCGAAGCTAACCGGCTTGGTAGGGCTATTTCGTTGCATTGTTCGTTGCGTTTTTGTACTCTACGGGCATGACAAAGCTCCGCCACGATGATCTGCTGCATGCCCTTCGGACCCACCCTCGTGTCGGAAGTGCTGCGCTATGCCGCCTGCTGGGCGGCATTAACCGCTCGACGCTGGCCCGTGCCCTGGAGGTTCTGGGGGGGCAGGTCGTCAGCCGGGGCGGCTCCCGTCGCATCCGGTATTCGTTGCGGCGTGCATTGCGGGGTAGCGAGACCCGCTTGCCGCTTTACCGGATCGACGAGGCGGGCCAGGGCCATGAGGCGGGGTGGATGGACCTGACCTGGCCGGCGGGTAGTTCCCTCGATTTCTCCGCCCCTTTCCCATGGCCGCTGGATGACGATATGGTGGATGGCTGGTTCGAGGGACTGCCCTACCCGGTGGAGGACATGCGGCCGCAGGGCTTCATCGGGCGCAATTTCGCCCGCCGCCATGTACTGGACCTGGGGGTCGCGGATAACCCCGATCAATGGTCGGAGGATGACATCCTTCATGTGCTGTCCCTGTGGGGCCACGACCAGCCGGGAGATCTGATCCTGGGCGAGACGGCCTACCGGCGCTTCCTGGATGGTCGCCGTGAGAGGGAGGGTGGTTTCATGACCGATAGCCAGATCGAGGCGGCCTATCCCGAGATGGCGGAGGCAGCCTTGGCCCACGGCGTGGCGGGTTCGTCCGCCGGCGGAGAATTCCCCAAGTTCACTGTTGGCCGGCGCTGGGAGGACGAGGCGGGCCACGTGATCGTGAAGTTCTCGGGGGCAGACGATTCACCGGCGGTGCGTCGCTGGTCGGACTTGCTGGTGTGCGAGCATCTGGCGCTTGAGGCGCTGCGTGAGCTGCTTGGACTCGCGGCCGCGCAAAGCGCGATCCATTGCTTCGGCGGCCGCGGTTTTCTGGAGGTGCGTCGCTTCGACAGGCATGGCCTTTTCGGTCGCTCGCCGGTCTGCACCCTCGGCAGCATTAACGCCGCCTTGCTCGGGCAGAGGATGACAGCCTGGCCCAGGGCGGCACAGGCGCTGCAACAGGCGGGATGGCTGGCAGACGAGGATGTGTCACGGGTGGCGCTGCTGTGGTGGTTCGGCAGGCTGATCGGCAATACGGACATGCATGAGGGAAACCTGGCGTTCCGCCCACGAGCCGGCGCCGGCCTCGTACTCGCGCCGGCCTATGACATGTTGCCCATGCATTACGCTCCCCTGCGTGGCGGCGAAGTACCGCAACGGGCGTTTGCGCCGGAGTTGCCACTGCCCGCGGAAGCAGACGATTGGCGCAAGGCTGCGGATGCCGCCGCCCGCTATTGGCACCGCTGCGCCGGGGACGAGCGGATCAGTGTCGAATTCCGGCGGATTTGCGCGGTCAATGCGGCTGCGCTGGTGCAGGCATCGTAGCTAATCCGCTACCCAAAAGTATCCGCTTCGCGTTCTTTGCCAACCAGCCCCGTTTCAGTCCTGCCACATTCCTGATTTCAGAACCGAGCCGTCGGCGCGGTATTCGGTGCCCGTTCCGCTGCGCTTGCCATCCCTGAACTCGCCGACGAATTGGGTGCCATTGGGGAAGGTCAGGGTGCCCTGGCCGTGGTGTATCCCATCATGGAAATCCCCGACGTACTTCCGGCCATTGACGTAGGTCAGGGTGCCTTGCCCGTGAAACTTGTCGTCGCGGAACTCCCCGACATATTTGTCGCCGTTGGAATACGTGAAGCTGCCCTTGCCGGTGCGCACGCCGTCCCTGAATTCGCCGACGTATTCGGCCCCGCCGACAAACGTGTAGGTACCTTTCCCGTTGCGCAGGTTGTCCCTGAATTCGCCGACGTACTTGTTGCCGTCCGCATAGGTGTAAGTACCCATTCCGTGAAACTTGCCGTCCCTGAATTCACCGGCGTACTTGTCGCCGTTGGCGAAGCTCAGCGTGCCCTGTCCGTTACCCGTGCCGTCACGGAACTCGCCGACGTGCTTGTCGCCATTGACGGCGGTCAGCGTGCCCTGGCCGTGGAAATTGTGGTTCCTGAATTCGCCGACATATTTGTCGCCCTTGGCAAAGCTGAAACTGCCTTTTCCATGAAACCGGTCGTCCTTGAATTCGCCGACGTAGCTGTCGCCATTGGCGGAAGCGAGGGTGCCCTGGCCGTCGAACTTGTTGTTCCTGAATTCCCCTGTGTATTTGTCACCGCTGGTCCACGTGTAGCTGCCCTGGCCATGGCGCATGCCATTCCAGAAGTCGCCGAGGTACCGGTCGCCGTTTGGCGCTGTCTCTTGTCCGGAACAGTTGCTCCAGGGCGTATCGGTTAACGGGGGGCAGGCCGGCAGTCGGCCCTGGGCCATCGCGGCGTGGGACACCAGCAGCATCAGCGTGACCAATGGTTTCTTCATCATCTCAACCTTTGCCTTTCCAGGAGCGCATCGACCGGGGCCATTCGGGGCGCGGCCTGCGGGTCTCATCGGGAGATTCTACGCCAGCCGCTTTCCCCTGACGGGTGCACAGCGCATGGCAGATCGAACCAAGTCGACGCCGGAAGTGAAACAATGGCGTCTTGGTTCCTGTTGCCCCGACCCTTCATGATCGAACGCATCGCCGCAGACGGCATTGTCATTCTGCATTTCGGCTTCATCCTTTTCGTCGGCCTCGGCGGATTGCTGTCGCTGCGATGGAGATGGGCTGCCTGTGTGCATATTCCTGCAGTCCTGTGGGGTGCGGCGATCGAGTTCCGCCATGGCATCTGCCCGCTGACACCGCTGGAACAGAAGCTCCGCGCGGCGGCGGGGGAGGCAGGATACTCGGGCAGTTTCATCGAGCACTATCTGATCCCGATCATTTATCCTTCCGGACTGGACGAGCGGGCCCAGACGGTCCTGGGTGTGCTGGTCGTTGCGATCAATCTTGGGGTCTATGGATGGGTGCTGTTTCGGCGCCGCCCTCATGGGCCCGCATGACGTCGAGCCGGCCGATCGCGCAAGGCCTGACGGCAAATACTCTGGAGGTTTCGCCATGCCCCACGACAAGCAACACCGCTATTCCACCTGCACCGAATGGACCGGAAACCTCGGCGAAGGCACCACGAACTATCGGTCCTATTCGCGTGACCATGTGATTTCCGCGGCGGGCCGGCCGGACCTGTTCGGCTCGTCCGATCCGGCGTTTCGCGGCGATGCCTCGCGCTGGAATCCGGAGGACCTGCTGGTCGGCTCGCTGTCGTCCTGCCACATGCTGTGGTACCTGCACCTCTGTGCCCAGGCGAAGATCACGGTGCTCGCCTACCGTGACGATGCGGTGGGGACCATGGTCGAGGACGAAGGCGGTGGCGGACGTTTCACGCAGGCGGTGCTGCGGCCGGCAGCGACTATCGCCGCAGGAGGCGATGCGGCGCTCGCAACCGCGCTGCACGAAGAGGCGCATCGCCTGTGCTTCATTGCCAACTCGGTGAACTTTCCGGTGTCGATCGAACCGAAGGTGGTCGTCGCCGGCTGACTCAGCCTTCGGCGAGAAAGGCCCGGATCGCCGCGCTCACCTGTCGTGGCTGTTCGTGGATCACCCAGTGGCTGCCCTCGGGGATGCGCTTGATGCGCAAGTCGGGCACGAGTTCTTCGAGTCCGTCGAGCAGCGTGGTGCCCAGCGCGGTGTCGGCTTCGCCCCAGATCACCAGTGTCGGCACGCCCACGGTGAGTGTCCCCGGGTCGAGCTTGAGCGATGCCGCGCCGGGGTCTTCGGGGGTCGGCGGATAGAGCGGTGAGGCGCGGTAGAGGTTGAGCGCGCAGGTCAGCGCACCGGGTTGCGACCAGGCCTCGCGGTAGAGCGGGATTTCCTCGTCGCTCAGCGCGCAGTGGCCGTCCGCGGTGCGGCTGAACATCTTCAGCAGGCGTTCATAGTGGTTGGCTTCGAGCACGCGCTCGGCCTTGGCGTGGCGCAGCAGCAGCATGTAATGGCTGGCCTCCTGCTGCACCGGGTCGCTGGCCAATGCGCGGGCGAAGGGTACGGTGTGCGGCGCGTTGATGATGACCAGCTTCTTCACGTACTGCGGGAACGCCGCGGCGAAAGTCCAGGCAATGGCACCGCCCCAGTCGTGGGCGACCAGGATGCAGGATTTGTCTTCATGGCCGGCCCGCAGGTGCTCGATCAGTTGCCGCAGGTCTTCCATCAGCGGCTTCGGGCGATAGGCAGCGACGCCTTCGGGTTTGTCGGAAAGGTTGTGGCCGCGCAGGTCGAAGGCCACGGCGCGATGGTCCCTGCCGAACTCCTCGAGCTGGCCGTGCCAGCAGTACCAGAACTCGGGGAAGCCATGGACGAAGACCATCAGCGGGGCATCGACGGGCCCCTCGGCGACGCAGTGCAGGCGGATGCCGTTGACCGGCGCGAAGAAGTGTTCCATCAGTCTTTGAAGACGGGATCGCGCTTTTGCATGTTGGCGGCGCCGGCCTCGAACAGGTCCTTCGACATCAGCATCGCCGCATTCCATGTGGCGATGTAGTTGAGTCCGTCGGCCACCGAATGGTCGCGGGCGTAGGTGATCATTTCCTTGCAGCCGCGAATCGACAGCGGTGACTTGGCGGCGATGCTGCGCGCGATCTCCATGACGCCGGCTTGCAGGGCTTCGGGAGTCTCAAAGCAGCGGTTGACCAGGTGCATCTGCTGCGCCTCGGTACCTTCGACGCGGCGACCGGTGTAGGCCAGTTCGCGCGCCATGCCTTCGCCGATCAGGCGCGGCAGGCGCTGCAGGGTGCCGACGTCGGCGGTCATGCCGACATCGATTTCCTTGACCGTGAAGTACGCGTTGGCCGAGCAGTAGCGCATGTCGCAGGCGGTGATCAGGTCCATGCCGCCGCCGATGCAGGCGCCATGCACGGCGGCCAGTACCGGCTTGCGGCAGCGTTCGATGGAGGTCAGGGTGTCCTGCAGCTTGAGGATCAGGCGGCGCAGCTTCTCGCGGCGGCGGCCGTCGCAGTCGTCTTCGATCTGGGGGCCGAGGCCCATCAGCATGGCGAGGTCGATGCCCGAGGTGAAATACTTGCCGCGTCCGGTGAGCACGCCGACGCGGGCTTCGGGCGTGCTGTCGAGCCATTCCATGGCCTGCTCGATTTCGTACCACATCGGCTCGCTCATGGCGTTGGCCTTGTCGGGCCGGTTCAGCGCAATGGTAGCGACGCCGGCGTCGAGGCTTACGTCGAGGGTGGTGAAATTCATGTGCTGTCCTTTCGGTGGATGCGCTTGCTCAGTCGTCACCCCGGCGAAAGCCGGGTTCAGCGCAGCGTACGGTCTGGATTCCGGCGTCCGCCGGAATGACGGTTTCGGTGGAACGGGTGCGTCGTAGTGGTTCAATGCTCAAAAACGATAACAAAATTGTCGCGCAGTTCGCGCTTGAGGATTTTGCCGATGGCGCTGCGCGGCAGGCTGTCGACAATCTCCACGGCGGCGAGGCGCTGGGTCTTGCCGAGGCGCTGGTTGGCCCAGTCGCGCAGTTGCGTCGGCGTTACCTGCCCGCGAAGCGGAATCCCAGGTACGCAGAGCGCGCCAGCGCCGACTCTCAGGACAACAAAGGCTACGGGCGTTTCACCCCAGCGTTCCGAGGCGACGCCGACCACGGCAGCTTCGCTCACGGCGGGATGCCGGATCAGAACCGCTTCGAGATCGCTTGGATAGACGTTGAAGCCGCCCGAGATGACCATGTCCTTCTTGCGATCCATCAGCGTCAGGAAGCCGTCTTCGTCGAAGCGGCCGACGTCGCCGGTGCGGATGAAGCGCTTGCCGTCGGGCGTGTACCACTCGGCCTCGCGGGTTTTGTCGGGCTGGCGGTGGTAGCCGCTCATCATGGCCGGCGAATGACCCACCACTTCACCGATTGCCCCGCGAGGGACCTCACGGCCGGCCTCGTCGATCAGGCGCATGTCGTGGCCCTCGGCCGGCGTGCCGACGGTGGCGAGTTTGTCGGGGTGCTCATGGGCGGCGAGGATGCAAGTGCCGCCGCCTTCGGTCATGCCGTAGTACTCGACCAGGCCGCCGGGCCAGCGCTTGAGGATGTCGGCCTTGAGCGCCGCCGAGAACGGCGCGCTGGTGCATAGCTTCATGCGGAAACTTGAGAGGTCGTGGTGGTCGAAATCGGGATGCGCCATCAGGCGCTGGTATTGCACCGGCACCAGCATGGTGTGGGTGGCGCGGTGCTGCTCGGCCAACGCCAGATACTTCGTCGCGTCGAACTTCGCCATCAGCACCACCGTGCCGCCCAGCGTGACGGTGGGGAAGAAGCTGACCAGCGTGGTGTTGGAGTAGAGCGGCGTGGCGATCACGGTCACCGCATCGGGTCCGTAGCCTTGCAGCCGCGCGCGCTGCACATGCGCCCAACGCATGCCGTGCGGCTGCACGATGCCCTTGGGCGTGCCGGTGGTGCCCGAGGAGTAGATGATGTTGAAGGGCCAGTCGGGCTGGATGTCGACGCGGGTCGGCGTGCTTCCGACCGGTGCCAGCCAGCGCGAGAAGGCTTCGCTGCCGGCACTGTCATCCAGGGCGATGAAACGTGCCCTGATGTCGGCGCGAACCGGACCGAGTTCCTGCGCTGTCGCGGCGTCGATGAACATCAGCCTGGCGCCCGAGTTGGCCGCCATGTCGGCCAGGCTTTGCGGTGTCGAGGAGGGGGCCAGCGGCGCCACGGCAACGCCGGCGCGCAAGGCGCCGAGAAACACGACGGCATATTCGAGCGAAGCGCCGGCGCAGATCGCCACCGCTTCAGTGGGCCGGATGCCTTCGCGCTGCAGCGTCGCCGCGACGCGATCCATCATCGCATCCAGCGTGGCGAAGGAAACCGTGCGTTGGTCTTGAATCAGCGCCGGATGCCCGGGGCGGGACCGCGCCTGTTGGCGAATCAGCTCCGCGTAAGTGGCGAAGGGCTGTTCGATCAGTTCAGCCGGGCTCATGCTCAAGCGTCGTCGGCCTTCTTGAAATCGCGCCGCAGGAACATGCCATAGCCTTCCATCTGCATGACTTCCTCGTTGTTCTGGTTCAGCATCTCCCAGCGGTTGCGCACGAGGCCGACGTGGGGCTTGCTGTCGAGGGGGCGCGCTTCGAGTACTACGGTACGCACATGCAGGGTGTCGCCGGGGCGCACCGGTTTCAGCCAGCGGATGTTTTCCAGCCCGGGCGAGCCGAGGCTCGCCGTCTCCAGCAGGTAGGCGTCGCACATCATGCGCATGGCCAGCGCGCAGGTGTGCCAGCCGCTGGCGCACAGGCCGCCGAAGAGGCTGTTCTTGCCGGCTTCTTCGGAAAGGTGGAAGGGCTGCGGATCGAACTGGCGGGCGAATTCGATGATCTCGTCGGCGGTCAGGGTCTTGCCGCCGAATTCGCGAACCTTGCCGACAGGGAAATCCTCCCAATAGTATTTGAAGGTCTTGGCGGGACTGCTCATGGGGTGGTTTCCTCGGTCGGGTTCAAACGTCGCTCAGGTGGAACGAAGGGCGCCATCCTGCAGCAGCGGCACCACGTCGTAGCAACTCTCCTGCGCGGCGAAGGCGACTTCTTCGTCGAGCCGGCGCGCCAGCATCATGCGGCCGACGCGGGCGCGGCGCAGCGCGTCGAGGCCGTCGCAGTGGTCGTGCAGCAACTCGGCCGCCAGCGCCGCATCGGAAAACTCGGCGCTGGTGACACGGCGATGGAACAGGGACACCAGGTAGCCCGCACCGTAGAAGTCTTCCAGGTTGAAGTTGTCGGCCGAACCCGAGCAGACGATCAGGATGGTGCTGTCGGGATGCTGCGCGACGATGCGATCGACCACGGCGCGGCCGTTGAGCAGCGCGGCGGCATAGACGTGCGCGGCACCCTTTGACTTGGCCAGGGCGACGGTGCCGTTGGTGGTGCAGTAGATCAGGCGGCGGCCGGCGATGCCTTCGGCCAGCAGCGCCTTGGGCGTCGGGTGCACGAAGCCGGGCAGGGTATCGGCGTTTAGTTCGCCGGACAGCACGTACGAGCCTACCGGAAACTGCTTTGCCGCTTCCTGCGCGTCGCGGCCGTCGAGGGTGGGGATGACTTCACTCGCGCCGTGCGCCAGCGCGGTGACGATGGAGGAAGTGGCGAACAGGATGTCGAGCACCACCACCACCTTGCCTTCGAGGCGCTGGGCGTCGAGTTCCTCCTTTTTCAGCAGGACATGGATTTTTTGCATGCTCAGCCTTCGAGCCTGCTGCGATCGACGTTGCGCACCGTGACCTGTGCGGTGGCGCACAGCGTCTCCCTGCCGTCTCTGACCGCAAACACATCGGCGGTACCGACGCCGACCGAGTAGCCGGCGCTGATGACGCGGCCGCGTGCCACCAGTTGCTCGCCGACGGCGGGGGCAAGAAACTTGACGTTCTGGTCCAGCGTCAGGCCGATGCGGTCGGTGGCCAGCAGGGTGGATAGCGCCGAGGTGGCGGCGAAGTAGGCGACGGCGGACACGGCCGTGCCCTGGAAGTGGCCGGGGCGATAGCTGAGTTCGTCGCGGTAGGGCAGCACCGCTTCGAGATGGCCGGGACGGATGTCGGTGAACTCGACGCCGAAAAAGCGTGCGATCGGCATGCCCAGCGTACCGCGGCGGATGGTTGCAGCGAAATCGGGATCGGCGGGGATGAGGGGGTCTCTGGCGGACATTGGACTTATTCGATTGGGGTTAGGGGGCGGAACGGCAGCGCATGCGGCCACTTAGCCGTCCGGCTGCTCTTTGGGAACCACCGGCTTCATCAGCGCAAAGACGCCGCTGCCGGTCATGATGGTGCGGTCATGGGTGCGCAGCGTACAACTGGCATAGGCGAGGCGGCCGCCCATGCGGTCGATGACGACATGGGCCTCGACCCAGTCGCCGGGTTCGGCACTGGTGATGAAGTTGGTGGTAAGGCTCACTGTGACGATGGGCTGCGCCGGTTCGCGCGAACTGGAGACGACGATGCCCAGCGCCGTGTCGACCATGGTGACGAGGAAGCCGCCGTGGGCGATGTGGCGGATGTTGGTGTGGCGGTCCTCGACGCGGATCGCGAGAATCAGTTGACCTTTTTCGCCTTTGGATTCGTCGATGCAGTAGTACCAGGGGCCGAGGCTGCTCAGAAACCCGCCGCCGCGCTTGAGCAGCTTGAAGCCTTCCGGGATGTCCGCGCTCATGACTTGGCTCCGTGTATTTTCGCGGGATCGGGGGCGCGTTTTTCGAGGAAGGCGCTGAAGATTTCCTTGGCGGCGGGCGCGGCCACCAGGTCGGAAAAGAAAATCACTTCCTCGTCCATGGCTTCTATGGCGCTGCGCTCCGCCGGGCGCTTCATCAGGGCCTTGGTGACCGCAAGCGAAGACGCCGGCAGATTGGCAAGCTTCCTCGCCGCGGCCAGTGCCGTATCCATCAACTGGTCGGCAGCCACCACGCGGTTGACGAAGCCGGCGGAGCAGCCCATCGCGGCGTCGAAGGGCTCGCCCAGCAGCAGCAGTTCGGCGGCCCGCTGGTGGCCGGCGACGCGCGGCAGCAGGAGGCTGGATCCGGCCTCGGGGCAGAGCGCGAGATTGACGAAGGGCAGCTGGAATTTGGTGTTGTCGGCCGCATACACAAGGTCGCAGTGCAGCAGCAGGGTCGTGCCGATGCCCACGGCATTGCCGGCGACAGCGGCCACCAGCGGCTTCTCGAAGGCGGACAGCAGGTGCAGGAAGGGAATCGCCGCACTCGGGTCGCCGACCTTGCGATGCAGGAAATCGCCCAGGTCGTTGCCCGCGGTGAACAAGTCGTCCTGACCGCGAATCAGCACCACGCGGACGTGATGCTGCTCGCGTGCATGACACAGCGCTGCGCTCATGGCGCGGTACATGTCGCCGGTGATGGCGTTCTTCTTCTCGCGGCGGCTGATCTCGATGGTGAAGATGCCGTCGCTGTCGGTGACGAGGATGTTGGGATGGGTCATGGATTCGGGGGTGAGTATGTCATCCCCGCGAAGGCGGGGAACCAGTAGAGCTTGAAAGCCTGGATTCCCGCATGCGCGGGAATGACGATAGTGGATGGGTCGTGCATTTCCTTAGAAAGACTCAGGGGGCATGGTCAGCGTGGTGTCGTCGAGGCTGCGCAGCAGTTCGTGCCACTGTCGCGTCTTGGGCAGCTCCCAGCGATAGAACCAGCGGCAGGCGGCGAGTTTGCCACGATAGAAGTCGGCGTCGGTAGCTGCACCCGTTTGCAGTCCGCGCTGCGCTGCCAGTGTCTGGCGCAGCCATATCCAGGCCAGTACCGTATGGCCGAAGGCTTCGAGGAAGAGCACGGCATTGGCCAGCGCCAGCGTCGGGTTGCTCGCCAGCACCGGGGCGAGCGTCTGCAGAGTGGTCGCCACCTCGCCGAGCGCGCTGCCGAGTTCGGCGGCGTAGCCCGCAAGGGCCGGGTCTGCTTTCGCTTCGGCAATCGTCTTCTGCACTTCGACGGCGAACAGTTTCATCGCCGCGCCTTCGTTCATCACCGCCTTGCGCCCGAGCAGGTCCAGCGCCTGGATGCCGTGCGTGCCTTCGTGGATCGGATTGAGGCGGTTGTCGCGGTAGAACTGTTCGACCGGATATTCGCGGGTGTAGCCATAGCCGCCGTGGATTTGTATGGCGAGGCTGTTGGCTTCGAGGCACCACTGCGAAGGCCAGGACTTGGCGATCGGTGTCAGCAGGTCGAGCAGCAAACCGGCTTCTGCGGCAGCCTCCGCTTCGCCAACCCGCGTTTCATCGACCAACCGTGCGCAATACAGGCACAGCGCATAGCCGCCTTCGACATAGGCCTTCTGCGCCAGCAACATGCGGCGCACGTCGGCATGCTCGATGATCGGCACCTGCGGTTCGGCCGGGTTCTTGTTGGTCGGCGCGCGGCCTTGCGGGCGTTCCTTCGCATAGTCGAGCGAGGCCAGGTAGCCGCGATAGCCGAGCATCACGGCGCCCATGCCGACGCCGATGCGCGCCTCGTTCATCATGTGGAACATGTAGGAGAGGCCCTTGTGCGCCTCGCCCACCAGTTCGCCGATGCATTGCCCGTTTTCGCCGAAGGCCAGCATGGTCGAGGTGGTGCCGCGATAGCCCATCTTGTGGATCAGGCCGGTCAGCGTCACGTCGTTGCGCTGGCCCAGCGTGCCGTCGTCATTGACGCGGAACTTGGGCACGATGAACAGCGAGATGCCCTTGACCCCGGGCGGGCCGCCGGGGATTTTCGCCAGCACCAGGTGAATGATGTTTTCCGACAGGTCGTGGTCGCCGGCGGAAATGAAAATCTTGTTGCCGGAGAGCGAATAGCTGCCGTCGGGGTTCGGTGTGGCGCTGGTGGTGATGTCGGACAGGCTCGACCCGGCTTGCGGCTCGGTCAGTGCCATGGTGCCGAAGAAACGGCCGGCGAGCAGCGGTTCGAGATACTTCCTGTGCTGTGCCTCGTTGCCGAAGCGATGGATGACGTTGGCGTTGCCGATGGTGAGGAAGGGATAGGCCGCAGTGCCGACGTTGGCGCTCTTGAACAGCGAGAAACTGGCCTGCGTCATGACCACCGGCAACTGCATGCCGCCGCGCTCGAAGTCGTGGGCGGCCGCTATAAAACCGGCGTCGCAGAAAGCCTTCAGCGCTTCCCTGACTTCGGGGATCATGCTCACACTGCTGCCGTCGAAGGTCGGCTCGTGTTCGTCGGCCTTGCGGTTGTGCGGCGCGAATTTCTCGGTCGCCATCGCTTCCGCCGTGTCGAGCACGGCGAGGAAGGTTTCCTTGCTGTGCTCGGCGTAGCGCGGACGCGAGGTCAGCGACTCGGTATCGAGGACTTCAAACAGCTGAAATTCGAGGTCGCGGCGATTGATAATTCCAGCCATTTTCAGGCTGCCAACAGGGTGTCGCTGAACTTGCCCAGATGATAGTCCGCATCGCCAAACGTCAAACCGATCATGGTCAGGCGCTTGAAGTAATGGCTGACGTTGAGTTCATCGACCACACCCATGCCACCGTGCAACTGCACCGCCTGCTGGCCGACCAGGCGTGCCGATTGCGACACGTAGGCCTTGGCGGCGGCTACCGCACGGCTGCGTTCGGCGGCATCGCTCGAGTCGGCGCGCACCGCTGCGAGCGTGGCCATGGAGCGGGCTTGTTCGGTGGCGATCACCATGTCGGCCATGCGGTGCTGCAGCGCCTGGAAATTGCCGATCGGCACACCGAACTGCTTGCGCGTCTTCAGGTACTCCAGGGTGACTTCATTCAGCGCTGACATGATGCCGACGGCTTCGGCGCACAGCGCAGCATTGGCGTAGTCGAGCGCACGCTCGATCACCGGCAGCGCGTTGCCGGCCGGGCCGATCAATGCGTCGGCGCCGACCGCGACCCTGGCCAGTTTGATGTCGGCGGCGCGGGCGCCGTCCTGCGTCGGATAGGCGCGCATGCTTACGCCGGCCGCCTTGGCGTCCACAAGGAACAGCGACACGCCCTTGCCATCTCGTGCGGAGACGATCAGCGTGTCGGCCGACGGCGCACCCAGCACCACGGCCTTGGCGCCATCGAGCTGCCAGCCGCTGCCGGTGGACGTGGCGGTGGTGGCGACGCGATCGAGTTCGTAGCGGCCGCCGGCTTCATGGTGGGCCAGCGCCAGCATCAGCTCGCCGCCGGCGATGGCCGGCAGCAGCGCTTCCTTTTGCGCTGTGCTGCCGGCATCGCGGATCAGGCCGCCGCAGAGCACGACGGTCGATACATAAGGCTCCAGCGCGAGGCCGCGGCCGAGCATTTCCATCACCAGCATGGTGTCGACCGCCGTGCCATTCAGCCCGCCGAAATCCTCATGAAAGGGCAGGGCGAGGATGCCGAAATCGGCAAAGGTTTTCCATGCTTCGCGATCGAAACCGTCGGCCGATTTCGCCAGCGCGCGGCGGTGCTCGAAGGCGTAGTCGCGGGCGTAAAAACGACGCAGGGTGTCCTGCAGCGCGAGTTGCTCTTCGGTGTAGTTGAAGTTCATGGTCAGAGTCCCAGGATCATCTGCGAGATGATGTTCTTTTGGATTTCGTTGGAACCGCCGTAGATGCTCGTCTTGCGGTAGTTGAAATAGTGGCCGGTGAGCGCTGCGGCATGGTCGGCATAGGCCTCCATCAGCGGATCGCCCGGCCAGCCGGCGTCGAGTGCCTCGTGCATGTGGGGCAGGGCGTAGTGACCCAGGGCCTGCATTTTCAGTTCGGCCAGCATCTGCTGGATTTCGGAACCCTTGACCTTGAGGATCGAGGCCTCCGGTCCCGGCGCGCGCTTTTCCTCCCCTTCGGCCGAGATTACGCGCAGGTTGGTGATCTCCAGCGCCATGATTTCGAGTTCGACCTGCGCGATGCGATCGCGAAAGCGCTGATCCTCGATCAGCGGGCGGCCGTTGGCAGTCTCCTTGCGCGCAATGTCCTTCAGCTTCTTCAGTTCGCGCTTGGAGCGGCCGACGCCGGCAATGCCGGTGCGCTCGTGGCCGAGCAGGAACTTGGCATAGGTCCAGCCCTTGTTTTCTTCGCCAACCAGGTTCTCGACCGGAACCTTGACGTCCTCGAACCAGACCTCGTTGATCTCGTGTTCGCCGTCCAGCATGATGATCGGGCGCACTTCGATGCCCGGCGTCTTCATGTCGATCAGCAAGAAGGAAATGCCCGCCTGCTGGCGGCCTTCGGTGCTGGTGCGCACCAGGCAGAAAATCCAGTCGGCATGCTGGCCGAGCGTGGTCCAGGTTTTCTGGCCGTTCACCACGTAATGGTCGCCTTCCCTGACAGCACGCATCTTGAGCGAGGCGAGATCGGAGCCGGAACCCGGTTCGGAATAGCCCTGGCACCACCAGTCGGTGCCGTCGATGATGCGCGGCAGAAAGCGCTGCTTCTGCGCCGGATTGCCGAAGGCCATGATCACCGGCGCCACCATCACGAGACCGAAGGGCAGTTGCATCGGCGCGCCGGCGTCGGCGCATTCTTCGTCGAAAATGTTCTTCTGCACGGCGTTCCAGCCGGCGCCGCCGAAGGCCTTGGGCCAGGCGATGGCGCCCCATCCCTGCTCATGCAGGATTTTCTGCCAGCGAACGAAGTCCTTCTTCTCCATGCGCTTGCCGCCCAGCACCTTGCTGCTGAGTTCGGCGGGTAGTTTGGCGCGCAGGAAGCTGCGCACCTCTTGCCGGAAAGCCTGCTCTTCGGCAGTGAAATTGAGATCCATGGGTAGCCTGTCCTTTGGTGTGTGCGGTAGTGCGGTGCAAGAACTGCAGAGTGGAACATAGTTCTGCAAGAATGTTACGCGAGTTCATCTTGGGTGACAAGGTCGGGAACTCCCATTGCTTGATTCTTTTTTCGCCTTCTCCCATAATTCGCCCCCTGCCCACCGGGGATTTCTCGGCAGGGCGCGCAGTTTCGGTGGTGGCCGTAGCTCAGTTGGTAGAGTCCCGGATTGTGATTCCGGTTGTCGTGGGTTCGAGCCCCATCGGTCACCCCACCCGAATATGAAACGGAGCCCGCGGGCTCCGTTTCTTTTTTGGCAGTTCGGCCCTGCTGGCTCGTGTCGTCAGGAGTCGCGGCCGAGCAAGCGAGGGACCTCCGCTGCCGGAACCGCCCGGCTGCACAGATAGCCCTGGTATTCGAGGCAGTGGTGTTCGCGCAGGAACTCGAGCTGCTCGGCGGTCTCGACGCCCTCGGCGATCACCTTGTGTTCCAGTTCGCCGGCAATGGCGATCACCATGCGCACGATCGCGGCGTCGCCGGTGCTGCGATCCAGATCGCGGACAAAAGACTTGTCGATCTTGATCTTGTCGATGGGGAAGCGCTTCAGGTACGACAGGCTGGAATAGCCGGTGCCGAAATCGTCGATCGACAGCTTGACGCCGAGGTCGCGCAGTTCCTGCAGGACGCGGACCACGCGCTCCGGTTCCTGCATGATCACGCCCTCGGTGATCTCAAGCTCCAGCCAGCGGGCTTCCAGACCTGCCGTGGCAAGGCTTTTCGCCACTATCGCGACAACGTCATTCTCGTGGAACTGCACGGCGGAGAGATTCACTGCGACGATCATCGCCGGCATTCCCTCGTTCTGCCAGGCGCGGTTCTGCCGGCAGGCTTCTTCGAGAACCCAGGTGCCGATCGGAATGATCAGGCGACTTTCCTCGGCCAGCGGAATGAAACTGTCGGGCATCAGCATGCCCAGCTCGGGATGGCGCCAGCGCAGCAGGCTCTCGAAGCCGATGATCTGTCCGCTGGCGATATCCACTTGTGGCTGGTAGTGGAGCTCGAGTTCATTGCGTTGCAGGGCCCAGCGCAAATCGCTTTCCAGGCGCAGGCGCTCGGCCACGCCCGCGCTCATGTCGGCCGCAAAGAAACGGTAGGTGCTCTGGCCGCTGGTCTTGGCGTTGTGCATGGCCGCCCCGGCGTTGCGCAGCAGGGAGACGCTGTCGGCGCCATCTTCGGGGATCAGGCAGATTCCGGCGCAGGCCTTGGAGACGACGTCGCTGCCGTGGATGGTCACCGGCTGCGCGATCGAATCGATCAAGCGCCGGGTCATGGCTTCCATGGCCGGCCGGTCGGCCGCCTGCTTGACGAGGATGGCGAACTGGCCACCGACCAGGCGGCCCAGCAGGTCGTCCTGCTTGAGCAGGGCGCGCAGGCGAATGCAGATCGTCGCCAGCAGCTCGTCGCCGGCCAGATGGCCGAAGGCATCGTTGATGCGTCCCAGTTGGTCGAGATCGAACACCAGCAGTGCGCCTTTTGGTTCGATCGCCAGCCAGTCGTCCAGTGCGCGCGAGAAGCCCTGGCGATTCGGCAGCAGCGTCATCTGGTCGATATTGGCCAGAGATTCAATGCGGGCCTCAGCCGCTTTGCGCTCTGAGAGGTCCGTAATGAAGGCGATCAGGTTGACGATCCTTCCCGCTTCGTCGTTGATCAGGCTGACGTTGCAGAACACCGGGCAATCCGTACCGCTTTTGCGTTTCAGCCAGGCGTCGCCGCGCCAGACGTTCTGTGCAGCAAGGCTCCTGGCGATGGATTCGAAGAAGCTGGTGTCGTGGCGTTCGGCGGCGATCAGGGTGGGAAGATGGCCCTTGGCTTCCTCGATAACGTAACCGGTGATGGCGGAGAAGGACTTGTTGAGCGCGACAATCTTGCCCTCGGCGTCCATGATCAGGATCGCCTCGTTGCTGTGATCGAAGACGTGCGCGATCAGCCGGCGCCTTTCCTCGGCGAGGTAACGCTCCGAGATGTCCCAGGCCACGCCTGCCAGGCCCCTCGGCTCGCCCTTGCCGTCATAGACCGGGGCGCGCAGGATCTCAAAGGCTTGCGGCCCGTTGCCGATGTCGAACCACTGTTCCTCGCGGATCGGGCGGCGTTGCCGGTAGACCTCGGCCTGGCTCTCTTTCAGTCTCTTCGCGACCTCGGGCGACCAGAGGCTTTCGGCGGTGGTGCCGAGGATCGCGTCCATCGGCTTGTGCGCAATTCGACACAGCGCCTCGTTGATTGCCAGGAAGCGACCTTCGGTATCGACCAGCCAGGCCGGGTCGGGAATTGCGTCGAGCAACGCTCTGGCCTCGCTGGATTTCTCATTGAAGGCCGCGGTCATTTCTTTGGCCAGGGCGGTTTTCTGATGGTAGCCGCGCTTCCAGTTCCAGGCGATGGCCGACAGCGCGCCCAGCAGGACGGCGCCGAGCAGGGCGTAGATCGCCCGGCGCTGATGCCATTCCGCGGCGGCCTGTTCGCGCTGGGTCGCCTGGAACAGGTCCCAGCCGACCCAGCCGAAGAGGCTCAATGCGACCAGCACCACGACCGCCCACCCGAATTGGAGAGAATTCCTTGACTTCATGACGCTTGTCTTTGGTAATACGCGATTTTAGTCCAGCACGGCATGTTTTCAGGCTGCTTGCTGCAGCTTGCCGTCAGGCTTTTCGATTCAGGCCATGAACCAGCGGGTCCTGGCAGTAGAAGCTGCGCAACTGCCCGTAGACCTCGGGGTACTCGCCGTGCAGCAACTCCGGAGCTTCGAAAAATGCCTCGCTGGCGACGGCGAAGAATTCGGTGGGGAGTTCGGCGCCATAGGGATCGAGCGGTGTTTCCTCTCCGCTATCCACGCGCCGCTGGAAGTCGTTGAAGGCCGCCGTCATGACCTCGATCCAGCGCCGCTTCGACATGCCGGCATGCAGCGGCGGCATGCCGTCGGCGTCGCCGCTCTTCATGTCCAGCTTGTGGGCGAACTCGTGGATCACCACGTTGATGCCGTCGGTGTCTTCCGGATGCTCGAACCAGGAAATCAGCACCGGGCCGCCGTACCAGGCTTCACCCATGACCTCGTCGTCGAATTCGTGCACCACGCCGTCCTCGTCGATCATCCGGCGCGGAATGATGAAGTCGCCCGGATAGACCACGATGCCGACCCAGCCGGCGTACCAGTCGAGCCCCAGCTGCAGGATCGGCAGGCAGGCCTGCAGGGCAATGGCAAGCTGGATGCGCGGCGTCAGTTGCAGTCCCTGCGCGCCGCTCCACTGTTTCCCGGCGATGAATTCGCGGGCCAGCTGGCGCAGGTGCGCGCGTTCATCCGGCGTGAGGTGGCCGAGGAAGGGCAGGTCGGCCTCGACTTCATCCCACAGCGGCTCGGGGATGTCGATGCGCTGCGCCTGTCGTTGCCGCCACCATGCGGAGAGCTTGCGAATCATTCAGAGCCCATTTCGGTAGGAATCGTACCCCGCGCCGCCGGGCGTTGGGATGCGATGCGAGGCGGAGGGAGTGCGGCATGGTACCTCCATGCAAGCGACCGACAACGTGGCAGCGCGCCCAACGCCCGACGGCCCTTCGGGTTGAGACCAGGATCGGCGTCTGCGGCGTTGCAGCGCGCAGCCCTGGAACAACCATTGGCCGCGCACTGCGCCTTGCATCCCTCCGATCCTGGTCTCACCGCGGGGCACGATTCCTACCGAAATGGGCTCTTGCGCCGGGTATTGAGCCAGATGCCGGCGAAGATCAGGCCGATGCCGATGGCGTGGTAGAGGGCAAGTTTCTCGCCGAGGAAGATCATCGACAGCACGATGCCGAAGGCCGGCACCAGATGCATGAAGAGTCCTGCGCGCGCCGGGCCGACTTCGGCGACGCCGCGATTCCACAGGATGTAGCCGAGGAACGCGGGACCGACGCCCGTATAGATAATTGCGGCAATCGATCCGGGCGTGGCAATGACATGACGGCCCTGGGTCATCTCCCAGACGTAAAAGGGAAACAGGAAGACCAGGCCGGTAACGGTGATGGACGTCAGGAAGGACAGTGGATGCACCGGCGGCCGGCGCGACAGCAGCAGGGTGTACGCGGACCATGCA
>JAUXUK010000013.1 GCA_030680805.1 Sulfuritalea sp.
ACCGAGCAGCGGCGGCACTCGGAACACTGGTTGTAGTAGCGGAACCAGTCGTCGAGCACGTCCTTGGTCATGTCGCGGGCGCCGACCAGCTTGGGGAACAGCTTGCCGGGCAGGGTGTAATAGCGGCGATAGACCGAGCGCATCAGGTCCTGGCGCGCCACCGGCATGTTTTTCGGATTGCCGGTGCCGATGAAATAGTGGCACTTGTCGGTGCAGGCGCCGCAATGTACGCAGCTGTCCATGTACACCTTGAGCGAGCGGTACTTGCCGAGCAGTTCGCCCATCTTGGCGACGGCCTTTTGCTCCCAGCCATCGACCAGCGTGCCGGGGAAGCCGATGGCCTCGTTGTGCGCGGCGGTCGCGGCGTAGGGGTCGGGGTCGATCATCGCGTCCGCGCGCAAGGCGGGGATGGTCGGGTACTCGCGGAAGGCCGGAGCGACGACCTTGACCTTCTCGGTCGGCTTGGCGGCTGCCGGTTTGGGAGTCGGCGCTGGCGAGACGGCGGCAGGGGTTTCAGCCATGGGGAAAACCTTTCACCGCAGAGGCGCAGAGGCGCAGAGGAAACGCAGAGGAAAAAGCACAGGCAGCGCGCATTTCTCTGCGTGTTTTTCTCTGCGCCTCTGCGCCTCTGCGGTAAATGCCTTTCATGCCTTTTCCTCCAGCGCAGCCGCCCAGGGCGCCAGATGGCGCGTTTCGCGCGGGTTATCGACCTGGTTGCGGGTCGGCGAGAAGAACACGCCGGGCGCATGCAGCAGCTTGCTGACCGGGAAGATGATCATCAGCAGCACGACCATGCCCAGGTGCAGGTAAAGGCCGGGGTGCGATGGCAGCGGATTGATTTCGAACACCATCAGGCCGAGGAAAAAGGTTTTGACGGCGACGATGTCGGTGTGCATGACGAACTTCATCAGCAGACCGGTGACGGCGATGCCAAGCAGCAGGGCCAGCATCAGGTGATCGGAAGGGGTCGAGATGTAGCGGATGCGCTCGACCAGGAAGCGTCGCGCCCAGAGCCCGCCGAGGCCGGCGGCCATGGCGAAGCCGGCATACATGCCAAACGGCTGGATGAAGGCAATGAGTAAGCTTACCGGTTCGGTGAAGTAGCGCACATGGCGCAGCAGCACCAGCGCCAGGCTGACATGGAACAGCCAGCCCAGGCCCCAGATCCACAGGTTGGACTTGAACAGGCTTTCAAAGAACACCACTTCGCGGAACATGCGCAACACCACGCCGCCCGTCGTGGTGGGTGCCGGCGTGGTCGGAATCTTCAACGGCGCCGGAGTGCGCGCGTAGTCGTAGATTCTGTACGCGACACCGCCCACCAGAATCAGCGTGGCGGCGTAGAACAGGATGGCGAAGATGATTGGCATGAGGGCTGACAAGGCAAAAAAGTCTTACCGCGGAGGCGCAGAGGCGCAGAGAAAATCACGCAGAGAAAAACGAAAGCCGAAGTATTTGATATCCATGACGTTCTCTGCGTTTCCTCCGCGCCTCCGCGGTGGATTCTTTCAATCAGACACAACCCGTGGGCTTGGGCAGTCCGGCGATCTTGCAGGCCTGCTTGGCGGGGCCGTAGGGGAACAGGTCGTAGAGGTACTGGCTGGTGCCTTTTTCCGGGCCGAGCTTCTTGCCGATGGCCTTGGTCAGCACGCGCACGGCCGGGGCGATCTGGAACTCGTTGTAGTAGTCGCGCAGGAAATTAATGACTTCCCAGTGCGATTCGGTCATCTCGACGCTTTCCGTTTGCGCCAGATAGCTGCCGACGTCTTCGTTCCATTCGGCGAGGTTGACCAGATAGCCTTCTTCGTCGGTTTCGTAGGACTTGCCATTGACTTCGATGGTGGACATGTGTGTCTCCTTGGTGACGGGTGATGTACGGGGTATGGCTTACAGCCAGGACTGGCAGTTCTTGTGTTCGGTGACGAGGTCGACGAAGCCGCCGTAATCGACGGTGGTGACGCCGTCCATGACACGGTCGCCCATGCCGCGGGCGTCGAGATCGGGGCCGAGCGCATAGAGCTTGAAGCGCGACAGGGCCTCGCGCAGCTTGGCTTCGGCCTCGTTGCCGCGGGTGGCGGCATAGACGGCATCCTCGATCAGCAGGATGGCGCCGCCGTTGGCCACGCGCAGGCAGGACTCCAGCGCATTGCGTTCGAGGGACGATTTATTGACGATATGCAGCATGCGGTTTTCTCCCTTAGAAGCTGAGGACGACGTCCATCTCGTCCATCAGCTTGCCGAGTTCGGCGCGCGACATGACGGTGACGTCGACCAGCAGGTCGTCTTCAGTCAGGCCGCGGGCGGCCAGGGCTTCTTCTTCGACGTAGAGCTTCTCGATGTCGTAGCCGTCCAGCGCGCGGTAGGTGGGCGAGAAGTTCTTGTTCTCGATGCCCTTGGTCTGCTGGCCCTTCTTCAGCTGGAACACGCCGTCGTCCATGAAGACGAGGCTGACGTCCTGGTCGAAGGCCGCCGTGATCAGCACCACTTCCAGCGACTCGAGCGCGTAGATGGTGCCGTAGGGCGCCTTGCGATTGACGAACATGAATTTCTTGATGGTTCCTTCGCTCATGTCAGTCTCCCTCAGTCGCCAAATGTTACGAGGCGGTCGGCTTCGATGCCGGCTTCGACCAGTTGGCCGAGGCCGGAGATGCGGAAGCCGGGGGCCAGGTTTTCGTCGCGGATGCCGCGGCGCAGGGCGGCGGCAACGCAGACCACGAGGTCGAGCTTGTGTTCCTCGGCGAGCTTGGACCAGCGGGTGACGATGTTGCGGTCGTCCTGTGGCGGCTCGGTCAGCGACGAGGCGTTGTTCACGCCGTCGTTGTAGAAGAACACGCGACGAATCTCGTGGCCCTTCTCCAGCGCGGCCTTGCAGAACAGGTAAGCGGAATCGCTGGCCTGGTGCTGGTAGGGCCCTTCGTTGATGGTGACTGCGATTAGCATGAGCTGGTTTTCCTCAAAAGAGCTCAGAAGCGGATGTGGGCCGAGGCGTTGAGGCTGGAACGCGAACCGCGCCAGTCATCAATCAGGTACTTGGTGAAGGGCAGCCCGGTCTTTTCGAAGAACCGCGGCCAGCCGATACGGTCGATCCAGTCGGCCATGCGCTCCCAGGGGCGGGCATCGGCCTTGTAGGCCTTGATGATGTCGCCCACGACCTTGTTGACCTCGGGCCAGCGCGGTGCATTGTTGGGCAGGCCGGAGGCGACCATTTTCATGATCTGCGGCTTGCCGCGGGCATTGGCGTTCTTGCCGCCAACCCAGATCGCCAGCTTGGAGTTTTCCGGGTCGTTGATCTGCATCGGCGGGCAGGGGGGATAGCAGGCGCCGCAGCACATGCATTTCTTCTCATCGACTTCCAGCGTGGGCTTGCCGTTGACCATGGCCGGGCGGATCGCCGCGACCGGGCAGCGGGCAACCACGGTGGGACGCTCGCAGACGTTGGCGACCAGGTCGTGAGTGATCTTCGGCGGCTTGGTGTGCTGGATGATGACCGCGATGTCGGCCTGGCCGCCGCAGTTGATCTCGCAGCAGGAGGTCGACAGGTGCAGGCGGTTGGGCATTTCTTCGTTCTTGAACTCGTGATAGAGCTCGTCCATCATCGACTTGACCACGCCCGAGGCGTCGGTGCCGGGGATGTCGCAGTGCAGCCAGCCCTGGGTGTGGGCGACCATCGACATGGAGTTGCCGGTGCCGCCGACGGGGAAGCCGTGCTTTTCGAGTTCGGCGATCAGCGGATCGACCTTCTTCGGGTCGGCGACCATGTACTCGATGTTGGAACGGATGGTGAAGCGGACGAAACCTTCGCCGAACTTGTCGCCGATGTCGCACAGGGTGCGGATGGTGTAGGTGTCCATCTGACGCTGGGTGCCGGCGCGCACGGACCACACCTGGTCGCCGGAGTGGGCAACGTGGTGCAGGACGCCGGGACGCGGACGGTCGTGATACTTCCAGTTGCCCTTGTTCTTGAGCAAGGTGGGATGCATGAAGGGGGCGGCATCAGGTACGCCACACTCGACTGCTCGACGCTGAGCTTGAGCCATGTTTGTCTCCGGAAATGTCGGTATTGGAATCAGGGGTATGTATTCGCAACCAGGCCCGGCGGGTTCGACCCCGTCGGGCGCGGCTTCGGCTTAGGCGGCGGCTTTTTTGGCGTTGATCCTGGCCACTTCATCGTCCCAGCCGTCGGTGCGGACGTAGGGATTCATGCGCGGCTGGGCAACCATGTTGACGTCGATTTCGCGACCGATGCCTTCGAGGAAGTTGACCAGGCCGATGCGTTCGATCATTTCGCCGGTGCGCTCGTGTTCCAGCGCGTTCTCGGCGAAAAAGTCGATGGTGGTCTTGGCCAGTTCGACCAGTTGCTCGAAATCTTCGTCCGTCTCCAGCTTCATGAAGGGAACAATCATGGTACCCATCAGGCTGCCGATCTTGAGGTGGCTCTTGCCGCCAATCAGGATCGACGCGCCCTTGTCCTTGCCGGGGGCCAGCGCGCCGGTCATGACGTTGATGCAATGCATGCAGCGGACGCAGTCCTGGTTGTCGATTTCGAGGCACTGGCTGTCGTTGAGGGCGACGGAGGAGATGTGGGCATCCTTCCTCACGTCCTTGGCGTCCTTGATCTGCAGGGCCTTGGTCGGGCAGCGCGAGACGACATCGTTGACCAGTTCGTTCATGCCGTGCTTGGCGAACCACTTCTTGCCCATCTCGGCGTCGGTGCGGATGTTGTCGCGCCAGGTGCCGATCACGGCCATGTCGGAGCGGTGGATGGCGTTCATGCAGTCGTTGCCGCAGCCGGAGAACTTGAACTTGAACTTGTAGGGCAGGGCCGGACGGTGGATGTCGTCGAGGAAGGCGTTGATCACTTCCTTGTGCGCCTTGGCTTCGTCGTAGCAGGACTGCTCGCAGCGCGCGGCGCCGACGCAGGACATCGAGGTGCGCACGGCCGGACCGGCACCGCCCATGTCGAAGCCCATTTCGTTGATTTCGTCCCAGGCCTTCTGTACGTTCTCGGTGGTGCAGCCCTGCATCATGATGTCGCCGGACTGGCCGTGCAGCGCGATGAGGCCGGAACCGTGCTTGTCCCAGATGTCACAGAACTTGCGCAGGGTGTTGGTGTCGTAGTGCATGCCGGGGGGCGGCATGATGCGCAGGGTGTGGAATTCGGCGGCGTCCTTGAAGACGGGCTCGCCTTTTTCATTCTTGATTTCGGTGAAGCGGGGGATAACGCCGCCGCCGTAGCCGATGACGCCGACCGTGCCGCCCTTCCAGTAGCCCTTGCGGGTCTGGTAGGAATGTTCCAGGTGGCCCAGAACGTCGACCATGTAATCCTTGTCCTTGGCCAGGCGCTTCAAGCCGGTGACAAAGCTCGGCCAGGGGCCGCTTTCCAGTTGATCCAGGTTCGGTGTTGGGTGCATGGGCTTGGCCATGTGGATTCTCCTCGTGGTCGGGGTAACTCGATGGAAGGATGTTATGAGTCTGTGCGGTGCACAAACCATACTCCCGGAAGGTAATTACACCTACCCGAAAGGGGTATAGGCTTGCACTCCCACGCGGTGATGGCTGTTGACCCGCCGCAGATGCGATAGTCCGCCCCCATAGAGATTGGAGTCCCATTGGATACCGTTACCTCGCTCGACAAGTTTCGCGTGCCCATCGGCAACCAGGAGATCGAACTGCAACAGTTCGTCTTCGAGGCCGGCGGCATGCCGCTGCTGCGCACGCGCATTCGCGAGGGCAGCCGCTTCACCATTTTCGACATCGATCCGCTCACTGCGGCGCGCTGGGGCAAGGTGCTCGGCGACTGGGCCGCGACGCAGCCGGCCGAGACTGGCAAGGAGGGAGCGGCATCTTGAATCACGCCCCGGATGAGGCGTCCACCGTCATGGCCGACGTGGTGTTTTCGCTCGAAGACGGCACGGTGGGCAATGACCATGTCTATGCCTTGTCTCTCGCGGTACGCCGCGCCTTGCCCTGGTTCGACGACGAGCCGGACGCCGGCATCCTGCCACTGTCGGGTCTGGCGCGCGGCAGTGATGGCATGAGCTTTGTCGGTCGCCGCAGCCGCCTGGTCCTGCGCCTGCCGATGCGCCGTGTCGCCAGCGCCGACTTTCTGGCTGGCGCGCGGCTCGATCTGGATGGCGCCACGCTGACAGTCGGCGCGAGCAGCGTGCGGCCGCTGTTTCCGGCCCGTGGCGTGGTGTATTCGCATTTCGTCAGCGTCGGCGCGGATGACGAGGTGGCGTTTCTTGAGCGTTGCGCCTCCTTGCTGGCGGAACGCGGCCTGAAGCCGCAACTCGTCACCGGCAAGGCGCGTGAGTTACGCACCGAAGAAGGCGTGGTGCGCGGTTTCAGCCTGATGTTGCACGGTCTGGGAGCCGCCGATTCCCTGGCTGCGCAGGAGGCCGGTCTTGGCGCGCATCGCGCGCTGGGATGCGGCCTGTTCATTCCACACAAATCGGTCGCTGCCGTCGGCGGCGACTGACCCCACTTTCATGCCAGTGAGAGTCACCCGCCGATGATGAAACACCCGAAAGGCGAATTATTGGCCCGCCCCTCCCATCCTCCCCTCGCGGGGAGGCTATTGGTCAGATCGCTTCGCTCGACTGTCACCGGTCGCTCCGAACGAGTTATTTCACGTTAATCCACCGAGGAGATCCTCATGTCTGAACTTGCCACCGTGACGCTCGATGTCAGCGGCCTGCCCTGTCCGGCGCCGCTCCTGGGTGCGAAGAAGCTTATCGACGATCTGCAACCCGGCCAGACGCTGCGTCTGATTTCCGACTGCCCCGGCACTGCGGACGATCTCTTCGCCTGGGCCAAGGTCACCGGCAACGTCGTGCTCGGCAGCCAGAAACAGCCGGACGGCAAGAGTGCCTACCTGATTCAGCGCGCCGGCAGCGCCAGCGCCACGCCGATGGCGCACGTGACGCTGGACATGCGCGGCGTGTCCTGCCCCGGGCCCATCGTGCAGGCGAAAAAACTGCTGGAAGGAATGAAGGCCGGCGAGGTGCTGCAACTGGTCAGCGATTGCCCCGGTTCGGCCGACGACATCACATCCTGGGCCAAGGCAGGCGCGGCCGACCTGGTGTTCTCACACGCATCCGGACGCGGCGTCCACGAGTTCTATCTGCGCAAGGCGTGAGCCTTGCACAGATAGAACCAAAAATAGACTACCCATCCCCCGACCCCTTCCCGCGGGGAAGGGGCGATTACTTCAGAGGAGAAACCTATGAGCTACACCATCAACGGCGTTGAAAAGGAAGTCGACGACTACGGCTATCTGCTGGAGCCCGACTACAGTGAAGAGGCGGTGCAAGTCATCGCCGCCGAGTGCGGCATCACGCTGACGGAACAGCACTGGAAGATTGTCAATTTCCTGCGCACCAAGTTCAAGGAAGACGGCCACACACCCAATATGCGCAACCTGATCAAGGCACTGCAGGACGAAGGCGACATGCCCGAAGCCGACAGTGCGCTGCTGTTCGATCTGTTCCCCGATGGCGGCGCCGCCAAGCAGGGTTGCAAGGTCGCCGGTCTGCCGCAACCGAAAGGTAAGGGAGGCTATTGAATTCAAACTCTTCACCGCGGAGGCGCAGAGGCGCAGAGAAAATCGACGCAGAGGAAAGCAAAATGCATTTCTCTGCGAATCCTCTGCGCCTCTGCGCCTCTGCGGTAAGGTTTTTGCCTTTTCCAATAGTCGAGGCCTAAGGTCGATGGCCGTTAGGATTCGCTCCACTTTTCACACCGGCGGCAAGCCGCGCTCGATGACGGAGCTCGCCGGCGTGATCGCGGTGCTGGGGTGGAAGCTGGCGATCGATTCGATCAAGCGCATGCGCGAGGCCGAATACGACATCGATATCGGCGATGCCTATTTCGATTTCGTTTGCGAGTTCATGGTCTTCCTCGCCCTCGCGGCGGACCGCATTGCCTACCGCGAGCTGACGCCGGACCAGCGCATGGAATTCACTACCGCACTGGCGCAGCACATGGCGGCGGCGATCGATGGCAACCGCGAAATGCTGCTGTACGACGTGGCGCCCGGGAAATGCCATGCGTATTTTCTCGACCTGTTCAACCGGCGCGGCCCCGAGTATGGCGACCACGGCTACACGGAGAAGGGACCCGACTTCGGTTTTCGCCGCTGCTTCGCCGCCTGCCTGAAAGAAGTGCTGCCGGAGAAGGACCGCCTGTGGGCGGTCGATCAGGTGATGGAAATCGAATCGCCCGAGGCGATCAAGGCACTGGAAACGACCCTGGCCGGGCTGTTCCATCCCGAAGCAAAAACTCGGCGCTCGCGAGGCGGCGTTTCGGGGGAGTGATGGGCAATCCCTTCGACCTCGACGATCCCGCGAGCTATCGCCAGTGGCGCGAGAAAAAACTTGACAGCGCGCCGCGCCGCATCGAGGACATTCTGGTGCCGCTGGACGATCCGCGCGCACTGACCGCCGGCGAACGCGACACCCTGCTGCAACGCTGCGCCACCGCCAACATGGCGATCTACAGCAGCAACACGGTCGGCGATGCGGACAAGGAAATCCCGCGGCGGCTGGGCGCCCAGCTTGGCTTGCATAGCCTCGACAGCCACTGGCTCACCGACGACGACGCGATCTCCCCGATCTCGGTGCGCGGCGCGGAAGATCGCGGTGAACGCAAGGAGTTCATTCCCTACACCGACAAGCCGATCAAATGGCACACCGACGGCTACTACAACCTGCCCGAGCGCACGGTGCGCGGCCTGATCCTGCATTGCGTGCAGCGTGCCGAATCGGGCGGCGAAAACCAGCTGCTCGACCACGAACTCGCCTACATCCTGCTGCGCGACGAGAACCCCGACCACATCCGGGCCTTGTCGCAGGCTGATGCCATGATCATTCCGCCGCGCAACGATGAGAACGGCGAAGCGCGTGCCGCCCAGCCGGGCCCGGTGTTCTCTGTCGACGGCGCGGGCTTTCTGCACATGCGCTATACGGCGCGCACCATCAGCATCGAATGGCGCAATGACGCTGCCACGCAGGCGGCCGTCGCGGCATTGGTGCGCATCCTCGCCGCATCGACGCCGTGGACCCTGCACGGGCGTCTGGAGCCGGGCATGGGCCTGGTCTGCAACAACGTGCTGCATGACCGGTCTGGTTTTGTCGATTCTGCGCAGCGTCGCCGGCTCCTGTATCGTGCGCGTTATCACGAAAGAATTGCCGCCTGGCCGGGGTAAGAGCCTATTTCAGCAGGAATCGTACCCAACGCCAGCCGGCCCTTCGGGTTGAGACCAGGATCGGCGTCTGCGGCGTTGCAGCGCGCAGCCCTGGAACAACCATTGGCCGCGCACTGCGCCTTGCATCCATCCGATCCTGGTCTCAACGCGGGGCATGATTCCTACTGAAATAGACTCTAAGCCGCCGGCTGAATCGGTGGCTATAATCGGCCTACTTGATGAGGCCGTTGAATTGAGCGCACTGACTCCCGAACTCGAACGCAAGCTGGGCACAGCCGTTGAGCGCATGCCGGCGTTTCCGCGTGCCGTGCAAAAAATTCTCGAGCTGACGCGCAACATCAACTGCCTGCCCAAGGATCTGGTCGGCGTGATCGAGAAGGATCCGGTGATGACCATGAAGATTCTCAAGGTCATCAATTCCGCCTACTACAGTCTGCCGTCGAAGATCACTTCGGTCGGCCAGTCGGTGGTCTATCTCGGCATCAACACCATCAAGAACCTGGCGTTGGGCTTCGCCGCCGTCGGCATCCTGCCGCGCATGAACGCGGCAGGCTTCGACGTGCAGCGCTATTTGCTGCATTCCCTGGTGGTCGGCGGCGCCTCGCGTCAGTTGGCGACCCAGTTTGCCAAGGGCGAGGCCGATCCGGGCGATTGCTACATTGCAGGCCTGCTCCATGATTTCGGCAAGGTGGTGTTCGCCCAGTTTCTCGCTGAAGAGTTTCGCAATGCGCTGGCCCATTCAATCGAGCATTCGATACCCCTGCATGAGGCGGAAAGACTGGTGATCGGCGTCGATCACGGGCTGGTGGGCGCGATGCTGGCCAAGCGCTGGGCGTTTCCCGATCATCTGGTCAATTGCATTCGTGATCATCACAATCCGGAAGCCGAACCCTCCGCCATGATGGATTGCCTGCGGGTGGCCGATCAGGTGGTCCGCTACCGGGAGGTGGGTGACAGCGGCAATCCATGGCGCGACACCGAAGTGCCTGCGGCACCGCAGCGTTTCGGCGACGACATGGAGGCGATTGCGGTGAAGTTCGGTTCGCTGGACAAGATTGTCGACGACGCGATGTTGTTTGCCCAGGTGGGCAAAGAGGCATGAGAGCCGGTTCATGAAAGTGCGTTTCTGGGGCGTGCGCGGCTCCATTCCGGCGCCCGGTCCGCATACCATCCGTCACGGCGGCAACACGACGTGCATCGAAGTACGCAGTGATGACAATTCACTGATCATTCTCGATGCCGGCACCGGCATATTTCCACTCGCGCAGGCGCTGTTGAGGCAAATGCCGGTGCAGGCCAATGTCTTCATCACCCACACGCATTGGGATCACATCCAGGGGCTGCCCTTCTTCACGCAGCTCTACATTCCCGGCAATTCGGTGCGCATCCACGGTGGTCACGACATCGTTTCGGGCCGGGGTATCGATCAGATCATGGAAGTGCAGTTGCAGTACAGCTATTTCCCGGTGCGCGAAGCGGAGATGAAGGCGAATATCGAATACGAGACGCTGGCCATCGGCGAACCGGTGAGTGTCGGTGACGCAACGGTGACGCCGCTCATGCTCAATCATCCGGTGGTCAACTTCGGCTATCGCATCGAGTGCAAGGGCAAGTCGGTGTTCTTCACCGGCGACCACGAGCCCTGGGTGAACATCTATGCCCCGGAAGACGAGGGCTACGCAGAATACCAGCAGATGGTCGACGTGCAGCGGGGGCAGCTGGACAACGCGCTGGCGGGTCTCGACGTGTTGATTGCCGACAGTTCCTATACGGCGGCCGAGTACCCGACCAAGGTCGGCTGGGGCCACGGCACGCTGGAAGGCAACATCGAATGGGCGCGCCGGCTGGGCGTGAAAAAGCTGGTGTGCACCCACCATGAACCGACGCGTTCCGATGACGATCTGGAGCGGGTCTTTGCGGCAGCGCTGGAAAGCGCCGGCTATTCCCCGGGGCGTGCCGGCGAGCCGGAGGTTGTGCTTTCCAGCGAGGGACTGGAACTGGTTCTTTAAGCGGCGCCTCCGCTGCGCTCAGCCCCGGGAAGCGGCCAGCAATTCTTCGCGTCGAGTCAGCTTCTCGCGCGGGCGCCCCTGTCCCGCGGCCACCTCTACGGCGTTGATCTTTTGCCAGCCGGCGAAGTCCACCGGTTGCACACCGCGCTGGGCCAGCATCGAGTCGATCAGCGCGCCACCGCGCTTGCCCGATGCCTGGCGCGTCGCGAGATCGGCCAGGATCAGTTCCGCCACGGCCAGGGAATCCGCCCGGTTGGCCGGCACCACGCCCTGCGGGCCGCGCTTGCACCAGCCCGCGGTGTAGACGCCGGGTTCGACCCGGCCTTCGGCATTGGCGACGGTACCGCGCGCATCGTCGAAGGGCAGGCCGGGGAGCGGCGTGCTGCGATAGCCGATGGCGGAGATGACCGTATCGGCCGGAACGACGAAGGTCTCGCCGCCGGAAACGGCCCTGCCGTTTTCGCTGCGGGTCCTTGCCAGCACCAGTTCGCGCGCGCGCTGCTCGCCCCGGATTTCGATCGGCGCCGCATTGAACAGGAAGTGGATGCGCAGTGGCCGCTCGGCCTGGTTGCCTCGTGCCGCGTAGGCCTTCAGCACATCGAGATTCTTCTCTGCCAGCTTTCGCTGCTCTGCGTCGAATTGCTCGGGAACCTGCTGCGGCAAAGCTGCCGCATCGACCAGCGTCGCCACCTGCGACAACTCGCCGAATTCGGCCAGCTCGGCGGTGGTGAAGCTGGCTTCCAGCGGTCCGCGCCGACCGATCAGCCAGATGTCCTCGATGCGGGCGGCGGCGAACGCCGCACGGGCATGGGCGCACAGATCCGAGCTCGCCAGTTCGTCGGGCGTCTTTCCCAGCAGGCGGGCGATATCAAGCGCCACATTGCCGTTGCCGACGATCGCGACCGATTTGCCGTCGAGCTTCGGATCGAGGTCGCGGCCATCGGGAATGCCGTTGTACCAAGCCACGAATCGCCCCGAGCCATACACCGCGTCGAGGTTTTCGCCGGCAATGCCGAGAGGACGATCCTCCAGCGCGCCGATGGTGATCACCAGCACGTCGTAGGCGGCCTTCAGCTCGTCACAGGAAATGTCGCGACCGATGGCGACGTTGCCGAGGAAGCGCACACCCTCCTTGCCCAGCGTGCGTTCGAACTGGCGTGCTATGTTCTTGGTGCCCTGATGGTCCGGCGCGACGCCGCCGCGTACCAGGCCGAAGGGCGTGGGCAGGCGGTCGAAAACGTCGATGCGGGCGCCCGGCAGCTTGCGGCCAAGGGCGTCGGCCACATAGCAACCCGAGGGACCGGCGCCGACAATGCCGATATGGAGGGGCGACTGGTTCATGTTTCTTCCTCGATGTCACTTGCGGTGGAGCCGCTGAAGCGATGCCGGAAATAGCCGGCAGCTTCCGGCAACGGTCCGTCGGCCGTTTCCAGAACGTTGGTCAGGTGACGCTCTGCCTGCTGTCGGGTCAGCAGGTAGATCTCGCCGCAGATCTGGCGCGCGACATCGCCCGGCCAGTCGTTGGACAGCAACTGCCTGGGCAACTGTGGATCACGCAATTGGACGCGGCGGAACTCATGGATCAGCAGCGTACGCACGCAGAAAGCCTGCTGCGGGTCGAGTTCGCGGGCGGCCTTGATGGCGCGCGCCACCGGGCGGAAGCTGTCGCTGAAACGCTTGTAGTCCTCGGCAATATCATCGAGATTCCAGCATTCGCGCACCAGTTCCTGCAAGGGGCGGCTGGACAGGGCGCCCAGCGTGCGGCCCTGGATCACCACCACCTTGTCGTGGGTGCCGGTTCCTTGCAGGATGTCCAGCACCGATTCGTTGTTGGCGTAGGGATGCGCCAGTACGCCGGGCGCGATGACGCCAAAGCCTTCCCAGAGAAGCTCCCGGCGCAGCGCGTCACGCTGCGCCGGGGCAAGCATCCCGCCGCCGATGAGCACCACTTGCCAGTCGCCGTCCCACTGCTGTCGCGGATCGTCATAGATGCGCCGATAGGCATTTTCGAATCGTCTGCGGCCGGTCGCGCTGAGGCTGTAGAAGCTCTTGCGCCCGATCTGTTCCGAAACCAGCCACTTCTCCCGGGAGAGGCGAAACACACTGGTGCGCACCATGCGCGAGTTCAAGCCCAGTGCCTCGACCAGCTTGATGAAACTGCCCAGCCAGACAGTGCCTCCGCGCGGCGCGATCGCATCGCCATAGACGGTGATGATCAGCGAGTTGGCGCGCAGCGTGTGCTCGGCCAGAAATGCATCCAGCCACTGCTGGATGAAACGGCTTTTCATTGTTTTTACAGGCCCCGGAATAGGTGGTTCAAATGATACCACTCGGCTTATGGTTATGTAACACGTTATCCGATATCTTGGTGTGGCAGTTTGGCTCAATAGCGTTCAGTGCAACATGCAATCTAAAAAGCACCGAAAAAACAAGATGTAACAGGATGGTGGTTGATATGTAAAAAACAAATTGACAGCACTGAAGTGATACATTAACATTGATACTGTTAAATAAGGATGTATCGCAATATTGAACTTGCAGGGCTGAACCGGGTCTCCTGGATACATTCCCGCCGAGTCTGCGAGCCCCCTGTTTGCGTTGGCGCTATCTGGAGAGTTGAAATGAGGACGTTCAAGACTTACGACAAGGGCGACGAACTGCCTGATGACTACAAGAAGGCATTGATCAACCTGATGTGTTTCCAGGCTGATTCGGAATATGCCGGCGCCCAGCGCGTGGCCGAGAATCATCGCTATGCGACGCGCCCGGAAGAGGCCTATCGTCTCTCCAAGAAAGTGTTCGAGGAAATGGGCCACGGCTTCTACGTCTGGAACCTGCTGCAGGAACTCGGCGTCGACGTCGATGCCCGCCTCTACGAGCTTTCGCACAACCCGGACAATCCCGATCCGAAGAAGGTGAACGTCATCAACGGCTTCCGCAAGGAAAACTGGTCGAAGTTCTTCGAATGCTGGGAGGATGTCGCGCTGTTCTCGACCGTGGTGACGCCCGCCGCCGTGGCTTTCCTCGGCCAGTACCGCGAGTGCTCCTACCTGCCGTGGGCGCGCGTCAATGTGCGCATCCACAAGGAAGAGTATGGCCACCTCGCCTTCGGCGTATGGGCCTCCAAGCGCTGCATCGAGTTCGGCGGCGAGAAGACGCGCGAATTCATGCAGGAGCGGATTCCCAAGTTCATGCAGATGGGCCTCGGTTTCTACGGCCGTCCCTCCGCCGGCGACAAGAAGTCGCAGATGTTCGACATCTATTACGAGTACGGCATCAAGGTCAAGAAGCCGGAAGAACTCCAGGCCGAATACATGGAACTGCTCGATTCCCGCCTCAAGGAAATCGGCCTGGTGGTGCCGACCGGCGTCGAAGCCGACTACGACATGCGCATGGGCTACGAAGCCGAAGAACTGGCCGCCTGAGTTCATGTTTGCTTCGCCACAGAATCTGATCGACGGCGAGGTCGCCGAGCTCAAGCGTTTCGGCTACACGCCCTTCGGCGATGCCGCGCCTGACTGGGCGGGCATGTGGCAACTGCTGAAGGGGGATTTTGCGACCCTGCGCCGCGCGCATGTGCCGGGCTATGCCGAAATGAGCCCGTGGCCGCAGGAGGGCGCGCGCATCTATATGCGCCGCCGCCTGCTGGCGGACCGCCTGTTCGAGGAATGCCAGGTGTTGTATCGGGCGCTGCACGAAGAGGGCATCAATACCGAACGGGTCGAGGCCTACACGCTGGCACGGGACGCCTACGAGGAAGCCGTGCTCGATTTCGGCAAGGCCCGCGAGATGCTGGAAGAAGTGTTCACCAGGACCGTCGATCTGCTCCCGGCCGACCGGTAAGCCGGGACCCCTGCCGCTATCGACCTGCCGGGAGTATCATTCCTCCGACATAAGGAGGACGCCCCGTGAAGCCAGTGCCAGATAACGTTCATGTAGTGACCGCGGCAGTTTTTGCGGTCCTGCTCACCATCCCGCCGACCGTTTCTGCGCAGAGCGCTGCGCCTCCCGAGGCACAGGCCTGGATCGACATCGCGACGTTTTCCGGGATGGGCATGCCGATGGGCGGCATGGCGGGAGCAGGTGCCAGCCCCATGAGTGCCCTTGGCGGCATGTTCGGCGGCAAGGCCGGTGTCGGCTCGAACAGTTTCGGCAACACCCGCAGCATGAGCGCCGGGCGCTGGGTGGATGTGACCGTTCGCAGCCGCGCCAACCCGAATCTCGAAGAAGCGCAGCAGGCCGTGCCTGAGGGATTCCTGAGCCCGGCCCTGGAATTGAAGACACCCAAGAATGCCCCGCCGCCACCGCGCGACGAGGAGGACGTCAGGCACGAGGAGCCGGAAAAGCCCAAGGGGCGCATGCTGCTCTACTGGGGCTGCGGCAACGAGATTCGCCCGGGACAGCCGAAGGTTCTCGACATGGCTACGGCCGGCCCCGGCGATTTCGCCAAGTTCTTCGTCGGGCGCAGTGCAACCCAGCGCGGCGCCCACAGCGCTGCCGGTCGCCCGGTGTGGCCCAACCCGGACGACAGCCGCATGGTGCCGGCCAGCGCTTCACTGCAGGGCCAGCATGCGTTTTCCGGCAAAGGCATCCCCGACGGCTTTCGCTTCCAGATACCCGCGGCGCAGGATCTGATGCCGCCATTGACGCTGGAACAGGCGGCAAGCAACGGCGCCACCGATCTGAGTTGGAACGCGATTGCCACGGCTCGGGCCTACTTCGTTTCCGCCATGGGCAGCAACGACAAGGAAGACATGGTGATGTGGACCTCCAGCGAACTGGCGGATACCGGCTTTGGCCTGATGGACTACCAGACCAATGCCGCGGTCGATCGCTGGCTCAAGGAAAAGGTCTTGCTGATGCCGAACACCACTCGTTGCACCGTACCCAAAGGAGTCTTCGGCGAGCACGGCGGCATGCTGCGCCTGATTGCCTATGGTGACGAGTTGAATCTGGCCCATCCGCCACGGCCCAAGGATGCCAAGGCCAAGTGGCAGCCCGTGTGGGCCGTCAAGCTCCGCGTCAAGGCCGTCACCAACGGCGTCCTCGGAATGTCGGGGCAGGGCAGGGCGGGCGATGCGGGCCGGGAACGGAACAAGCCCCAGGATGAGGAGACGCAGAACGTGCCGAAGATGCCGCAGCCGATGGAACTCCTGAAAGGAATTTTCGGCCGCTAGGGCGAGGCACCTCGCCCGATGGGAACGGCTTTTTCAGCCTCAAGGGCCTTTCGCACAAAGCGCTGTCCGGAATAGACGATTGACATACAAGCGCATGATGCAGCGCTGCGACTGTTTGGGCATGGTTCTTTGAGCCATATAGCGCGCGACGTCTCTAATGTGCCCACCGCCGTCATTCCCGCGAATGCGGGAATCCAGCGGCGATTGAACCAGGACGCTGGATTCCGGGTTCCGCTTCGCGGCCCCGGAATGACGGCCTCTGTTAAGGGTTGTGGGATGCCTGCCTTAGCGTGATGACGTGCGGGAACCGACAAAGGTGGAGGCAGGCGTCGCACAAGCCCCAAGGGAGGAAACCGCGGAGATCTGGCGATTCAGGTGGAGCAGAGTGAAGCGCTATGGGGATTTGACGGGTGGCACGGGCGTCGTGAGTGGCGATGATATGGGGTCACGCGCAGGCGATCTCACTGAAATGGTCAAAGCCGATGCCGATGGCTCGGAATCTGCACTGTGCCT
>JAUXUK010000026.1 GCA_030680805.1 Sulfuritalea sp.
CGGCCCTTCGGGTTGAGACCAGGATCGGCGTCTGCGGCGTTGCAGCGCGCAGCCCTGGAACAACCATTGGCCGCGCACTGCGCCTTGCATCCATCCGATCCTGGTCTCAACGCGGGGCACGATTCCTACCGAAATGGGCTCTTGCGCCGGGTATTGAGCCAGATGCCGGCGAAGATCAGGCCGATGCCGATGGCGTGGTAGAGCGCCGGCTTTTCATCGAGGAAGATCATCGACAGCACGATGCCGAAGGCCGGCACCAGGTGCATGAAGAGCCCGGCGCGTGCCGGACCGACTTCGGCGACGCCCCGGTTCCACAGGATGTAGCCGAGAAAGGCCGGGCCCACGCCGGTATAGACAATGGCCGCAATCGACCCCGGGGTGGCAATCACATGGCGGCCCTGGGCGATTTCCCAAAGATAGAAGGGAACCAGGAAGACCAGACCGGTGACGGTGATGGATGTCAAAAAGGACAGCGGATGCACCGCCGGCCGGCGCGACAGCAGCAGGGTGTAGGCCGACCAGGCCAGCACCGAAGCCAATATCCAGAGGTCGCCGACATTCAGCGTCAATTCGCGCAGGCGCTGCCATTCGCCGTGGGCGACGATGCCGAGCACGCCGATGAACGAAACCACAATACCGGTGGCCTCGCGGCCATGCAAACGCTTGCCGAGCAGCAACCAGGACATCAGCACGATCATGATGGGAATGAAGGAATTCAGCAGCGTGCCGTTGATCGCGGTGGTGTACTGCAGGCCGCCATACACCAGCACGTTGTAGCCGCCGGTGCCCAGTGCGCCGAACAGCAGCACCCAGGGCCAGGCCGCGCGCAGCTGCGGCCAGTCGCGCCGCACATGCGGCAGGGATATCGCCAACAGGCACAGCAGAGCCACCACCCAGCGCCAGAACGAAAGCGCGACCGGCGGCAGCTCGTTGCGAAAGGCACGGCTGATGACCCAGTTGCCGGCCCAGAACAGGTTGGCAAGCGTCAGCAGCAGGTAGGGGGAGACGTGCAGTGGCTTCTTCATGAGCGGGGCATTATGTCCCAGTGCGCTTGCGCCTGGGACGGTATCCAGGCGATATGCCCGGCGTGGGATAATCACCCCATGGTCTCCGTAGTGCATTCCCTTCAGCAGTCGAACGGCGAAGCCGACGCGCTGTCGCAGTTGTGTCTCGGCTTGCCCGAGCCAGCGGCGGCACGCGCCGCGGCGGCGCTGGCGCTGGCGCGCGAGGCCTACGGCGACAAGTTGCTCGGTACCGGCGAACCCATTCTGCAACACGCGCTGGGCATGGCCCTGATCGTGGCCTCGCTCGATCTCGACGTCGATGCCCGCATCGCGGCCCTGCTGTTTGCGGCCAGCGAGCACGTCAAGGATTGCAACGAGCGTCTAAAACTCGGCTTTGGCGATACGGCGGCGGGGCTGGTGGCCGGCTTGCACCGGCTCGGCAGCCTGCGTCCTCTGACCCGCGCGGCGGCCGGAGCGGGTGCAGGTGTTGCCGATGTTCAGGCGCAGACAGAAATCCTGCGCAAGATGCTGCTGGCCATGGTCGATGACATTCGTGTGGTGCTGCTGCGCCTGGCCAGCCGCGTGCAGACCCTGCGTTTCCTCGGCAAGAACCCCGGCGAGGTGCGCAACGAGATGGCGCGCGAGAGCCTGCTGATCTACGCGCCGCTGGCCAACCGGTTGGGCATCTGGCATGTCAAGTGGGAACTGGAGGATTTGTCCTTCCGCTATCTGGAGCCGGAAACCTACACGCGCATCGCAAAAATGCTCGACGAAAAGCGTCAGGAGCGCACAAGCTTCATCGACGAGGCGGTGGCGCGCCTGCAGGCCGAGTTGGCGGCGATCGGCGTGCGCGCCGAAGTCTATGGCCGGCCCAAGCATATCTTCAGCATCTGGAACAAGATGCGCGGCAAGGACATCGATTTCGAGAAAGTCTACGACGTGCGTGCGGTACGCATCATCGTCGATGAGGTCAAGGACTGCTACACGGCGCTGGGCATCGTCCATCACCTGTGGCAACCCATCCACGGCGAATTCGACGACTACATTTCGCACCCCAAGGGCAATTTCTACCGCTCGCTGCACACGGCGGTGGAAGTGGAGGACGGCCGCTCGCTGGAGGTGCAGATTCGCACCCGCGAAATGCACGAACACGCCGAACTGGGCGTCGCGGCGCATTGGCGCTACAAGGAGTCCGGCAGCGCGGCGAAGGCCGGTGGCGCTTATGAAGACAAGATTTCCTGGCTGCGGCAGTTGTTGTCGTGGCGCGACGAAATCGCCGATTCCGCCGAATGGGTGCAGCAGTTCAAGCGCGCCGCGCTGGACGACACGATTTACGTGCTGACGCCGCAGGACAAGGTCATCGACCTGCCGCGCGGCGCCACGCCGCTGGACTTCGCCTACCGCCTGCATACCGATCTCGGCCACCGTTGCCGTGGGGCCAAGATCGATGGCCACATGGTGCCGCTCAACACGCCGCTCGCAAACGGGCAGCGGGTCGAAATAAGCACCATCAAGAGCGGCGGGCCGTCGCGCGACTGGCTGAACCCGGCGCAGGGCTACCTCGCCACCTCGCGCGCCCGATCGAAAGCCAAGCAATGGTTCGCGGCGCAGGACGAAGCCGAGATGCTGGCGCAGGGGCGCAGCATGGTGACAAAGGAATTGCAGCGCGAAGGGCAGAGCCAGGCCAACCTCGACGAACTGGCGGTCAAGCTCGGGCTGAAGAGCGCCGATGCCTTGTTTCTCGCGGCAGCGCGCGGCGAGGTCGGCATGCGGGCGATCGACGTCGCCCTGCGCGGCGGCCCGGAGGAACTGCCGGCGGAGCCGGAAATCCAGACGCGCAAGAGCAAGGCCGGCGGCAGCCGGATTCTCGTCGTCGGCGTGGACAAGCTGTTGACGCAGGTGGGCAAGTGCTGCAAGCCGATGCCGCCCGACGCCATCACCGGCTTTGTCACGCGCGGCAAGGGCATCTCGATCCACCGCGTCGACTGCATCAACTTCCGCAACATGGCGGCACGCAATCCCGAACGGGTCATCAGCGCGCAGTGGGGCGAGGGGGGAACGCAGTCCGGCGCGGTTTATCCGGTCGACCTGATGGTCGACGCGGGCGACCGGCAGGGTTTGCTGCGCGACATTTCCGACATCCTGTCGCGCGAGAAAATCAATGTCACCGCGGTCCGCACGCAGTCGCGCGGCGGCGTGGCGCACATGGGGTTTACGGTCGAGCTGTCGGGCACGGCAGCATTGCAAAAGGCCTTGTCGGCCTTGCGCGAAGTGCCCGGAGTGATCAGCGCGGTGCGGCGTTAGCCCAGTCGCGCGGCGAGCCTGCCGAGATTCAGTCGCGGCAGCGCCGCATGCAGGTGATCGGGATGCGCCGAAGCATGCAACAGCAGGCGCCCGGAGCCGTGGGCGAGTCGTCCGGCCATGCGGTGCGTCTGCCGTGCCACGGCATCGGCGACATCGACCAGGTGCGCACGATTGCCGACGACTTCCTGCAGCAGCGGCGCGAGAAAGCTGTAATGCGTACAGCCCAGCACGATGCGGTCGACGCCCTTGTCCAGCAGCGGCTCGACCCTGGCGCGGACGTCGGCGGCGAGCGCCGGATCGTCCAGTTGCAGCATCTCGACGTGGGTGGCCCAGCCGGGGCAAGGCTCGACGAAGACTTCGACATGGCCCGCGTGGTCGCGGATCAGGTGCTTCAGGCGCTGGCTGTTGGCCGTGGCTTCGGTCGCCAGTACGGCGATACGGCCACTCTGCGTTTCCTGCGCCGCCGGCTTGATGCCGGGCTCGACGCCAACCACCGGAATGCCTGGGTGCGCGGCCCGCAGCGCCTGCACCGCGGTGGCGGTGGCGGTGTTGCAGGCCACCACCAGCAGGCCGCAGCCGCGCTCCGCGAGGTGCTCGCCGATGGCCAGCACGCGGCCCTGAATCAGTTCGTCGCTCTTGTTGCCGTAGGGCACATGGGCTGTGTCGGCGTAGTAGCAGAAGTCGGCACGAGGCAGCGCATCGATCAGCGCCGCCAGTACCGAGAGGCCGCCCAGGCCGGAATCAAAGACGCCGATCATGATGTGAGAGTCGGCGCTGATGAAGCCCCCGCGCTACAAGGCGGTCGAGCAAGAAACGCTCTGATGAAGCCCCTGCGCAACAAGATGGGCCAGCACAAAACGCTGACCTCATCGTTGCGGATCCTCGCCGTAGCGGATGGTGATACGGCGACTTCTGCCGGGGGGAGCGTCGATTCCGGATCGAATGAGGTATTCATGGTCGGCAGTTTAGCGTGTGGCAGGCAGCTTGATGCCAGCATTGCCAGTCTCCGGCCGGGTTACCATGACAGCATGGAAAAAGTCGTGGCCCGCCACCCGCTCCATCGCCAATCTCGCGATACCGAATACTGGATGTCGCGCTCTCCCTCGCACTGCCTCGACGCCGTTGGGATTTTGCGTTTGGCATGGCTGGAATCCCATCCCGATGCTGTCCAGGGACTTCAAAGAGTTTGTCGCGTTACCAACCTGTACGACGATTGAGTCCCTCGTGGCGGGCGGCTATGGCATGGCACTGCATGGCCGGCCGCGTCATACCGGAAATCTCGATATCTGGATTCGCCGCAGGATTTCGAACTTCCCCAGAATGTTGTCCAACTGGGCTATCCGCCGTCCCGCTAGCGCCGACTTTTGCGGCGAACAGCGAAGAGCCCCGTCATCGCGCCGTGGCCCGGTATCTGTGGGCCATGCTACTGGCGCGCATCTACGAGGCTTTTCCGCTGCCCTGCCCGATCTGTCACTCGCAGATGAGGATCATCGCCTTCATCAACGACGCGAGTACGGTGCGGAAGATTCTGGATCACATCGGCGAATCCACCCGGCCCCCACGTATCGCGGCAGCGCGTGGGGCACCGCTATGGGAGATGGCTACGGCGGCGAAACAGGCGGGGAACGATCCTCAGTGGGATTCTTCAGCCCAGCCTGAAGCGGAGATCGAGTTCGATCAGCGCATCGCGTGGCAGGTGCGGGCAGGTGAAAAACAAGACAAGCCGCCGCTCGTCAGGGGATGACTCGCGCCTGAAGCTCGGCGCGTGGCCACCGATGGCCACGCGCCGAGCTTCAGGCAGTGCCTGGGGTGCTATTCGGAGGAATTCTCTGCGAATCGTGACGCCTGCCGGGCCAAAATCGGCGACTGACTGCGGTGCCCGGCGTCAGCAATACTCCCCAAAGGCCCGTTGGATTTCCTATCCTTTGGCGAGCTTCATCGTCAAGCTCGTCCCCGAGCCGGCCGGCCAGTCCGACTACCGGCCGCCCTCGGATGAGGAAATGAACCGCGAGCTCGATCGCGCCGAGCAGCAGTCAGGCGACCAGAAGACCGGAAGGCAAGCCGCATCACCTTGCACGGCGAGGCAGGTCGCGTAATCGGTGCGCTGGGCGTGATTCCTGCTGAAACAGGCTCTAACTGCGCCGTAAGTCGACATTGATCTAGGTCAATAGGCTCCGGCGCTACCAGGCAGATACTCGCTTCGCGGGCTTGGTCCTGCATGGGGGTGGCTGCAATGTCAAACTTCGAGATCGTGGCACGCGAGGATTTTTCCGACGTCACCTATCTGCTCGAGGTGCGCCACCCGATGATGGCCAGGGCCGCCAGGCCCGGTCAGTTCGTGATCGTGATGCTGAACGAACAGGGTGAGCGGATTCCGCTGACCATCGCCGATTTCGACCGCGACAAGGGCACCATCACGCTGGTGATCCAGGTGGTTGGCAAGACCACCCGACAAATGCAGCAGGAATGCCAAGTCGGCACCTCGCTTTACGGAATGGTCGGTCCGATGGGCATCCCCAGCCCTCTCAGCCACGCGAAGAAGGTGCTGTGCGTGGGCGGTGGGCTCGGCGTCGCACCGATCTTTCCCCAGGCGCGCGGTTTCAAGGAAAACGGCGCCTACGTGATCGCCGTCCTTGGTTTCCGCAACAAGGATCTGGTTTTCTGGGAGGACAAGTTCCGCGACTGCTGCGACGAACTGATCCTGTGCACCAACGACGGTTCGGCGGGAATGAAGGGCATGATCACCGACGGGATCAAGGTTGCCCTTGCGGGACACGCCAATATCGAAGAGGTAGTCGCCATTGGCCCGCCGGTAATGATGAAGGCTTGCGCCGACGCCACGCGGCCATACAAGATCAAGACCATGGTCAGCGTCAACCCGATCATGGTCGATGGCACGGGGATGTGCGGCGGCTGCCGGGTGAAGGTCGGCGATCAGGTGAAGTTCGCCTGTGTCGACGGACCGGATTTCGATGGCCATCTGGTCGACTTCGACGATCTGATGCTGCGCCTGCAGCGCCACAAGAACGACGAAAAGCTTGCCCATGAGCGCTGGTCGGAAAACTGTCGCATGACCAAGCCACCCGGCCCGGGTCTGGCAGGGGCCGCCGCCCAAAGTGAAGTACTCGAACTGCCGGATCCGTCGGAGGACGCGCCCGGAGGCTAGCAGCCTCTCTGTCCGAGAGGCTGCCAGACCGGCTTAACGCTTGAGAGGGACCCGATGGCCAAGAAGAAGACGATACGCACCATTCCGCAGGAACGCACGCCGATGCGCGAGCAGGATGCGCTGGTGCGGGCCGGGAATTTCGAGGAAGTCGCCCGCGGCTACAGCCTGGAAGACGCGCTGCGCGAATCCGAGCGTTGCCTGCTTTGCCCCGATCAGCCCTGCATCGCGGGCTGCCCGGTGGGAATCGATATCCCGGGCTTCATTCGGAAGATAGGTGAAAAGAATCTTCGCGGCGCCTACGACATCCTCACCGACACCAACCTGTTGCCGTCGGTTTGCGGCCGGGTGTGTCCGCAAGAGACCCAGTGCGAAGGCGTGTGCACCGTCGGCGAATCGCTGGAGGCGGTCGCCATAGGACGTCTGGAACGCTTTGTCGGCGACACGGCGATCAAGGAGGGCTGGAGCAACATTCCCTACATCGAGGCCAACCGCTTCCGGGTCGGCATCGTCGGCTCCGGGCCGGCCGGCATGGCCTGCGCGGCTGACATGGCCAAGGCGGGTTGCGAGGTCACCGTATATGAGGCCTTCCATCAGCCGGGCGGCGTACTGAGATACGGCATTCCCGATTTCCGCCTGCCCAATGCGGTGATCGACGCCGAGATCGACAACCTGAAGAAACTCGGCATCAAGTTCGAATGCAACACCCTTGTCGGCCGCCTGTTCACCGTCGAACAGATGATCCATGAAATGGGTTTCCACGCGGTGTTCGTCGGCGTTGGCGCCGGCTATCCGACCATGCTGAATATCCCCGGCGATTCGCTGAACGGGGTGCTTTCGGCCAATGAATTGCTGACGCGCTGCAACCTGATGCGCGCCAGGGACTTTCCCAACTTCGACACGCCATTGCCGATCGGCCGGCGCGTCGCCGTAGTCGGCGCCGGCAACACGGCGATGGATGCGATGCGCGTGTCGATCCGGCTAGGGGCGGAGAAGGTGTACTGCATTTACCGTCGATCACGCACCGAGGCCCCGGCGCGCGTGGAGGAAGTCCATCACGCCGAACAGGAAGGCGTGGAATTCCACTGGCTGACCAATCCGGTCTCGGTCCTCAACGATGGCACGGGCAGCGTGCGAGGCATGCGCTGCATACGCATGGAATTGGGCGCGCCCGACGAGTCCGGCCGGCGGCGGCCGGTGCCGGTGGCGGAGAGCGAGTTCGATTTCGAGGCCGACCTGATCGTGTACGCAATCGGCACCAATGCCAATCCGATCATGGGCCAGACCTCGCAAATGAAGCTGAACAGGTGGGGCTATATCGGCGCCGACGAGAACCTCGCGACCTCGGTGGCGGGCGTGTTCGCCGGCGGCGACATCGTCACCGGAGCGGCGACCGTGATTGAAGCCATGGGCGCCGGGCGCAAGGCCGCACGCAGCATGAAGGCCTATCTCGGCATCCGCGACCCGGCGTTGCCCTATTGCGGCGCCACGGGCAGCGATGTCCTGTTCGGGATCGACAAGCGGGAAAGGAACTTCGCGCGCGTGCGAGTTGCCTGAGACCAATCGCAAGACAGCGGCTACGGAAAAATCATGAACGAAACGACCCTGCAGCAATCGCTCAAGAAGCCCCGCAAGGCGAAGGAATCGGCAGCGCCAGGGAAAGCGGCCGTGACCCTGAAGGAGCATATCGTCGAAATCATCAGCGATTCCGGCGAGGGCGCGCAGAAGTGCGGCCAGTCACTGGGTTCGATTGCCGCGCAGATGGGCAACGGCATCTGGACCACGGAGATCATTCCCGCCGAAATTCGCCCTCCGGCACGCAGCGTCGCCGGGGCCAGCGGCAACCGGATACGCATCGGCGCCGGCTACATCACCAACGGCGGCGACGAGACCGACCTCGTGGTGGCCTTCAACGAGCAGGTGCTGCTGGGGAGGGTGCGCGCCAAGGAACTCAAACCCGGCTGCATCATCCTGCTCGAAAGCATGTGGCGCAGCCATGCCGACGCGAAGATCGTGGCGTCCTACATCGAAACCCACAGTCGCTTGGTGGCCGCCGGTTACCGGGTTTACGAAATCCCGATGGAACAGGAGTGCAAGACCGTGGTCGCGGACGCGCGGCGCGGCAAGAACATGTTCGTCCTGGGAATGCTGTGCCACATCTACAGCCTTGGGCTGAAGTTGGCGGCGGATCAGGTGGTGCTCGCCTTCGGCAAGAAGGACCAGAGCGTGGTCGATGCGAATATCAGGCTGCTCGAAGCCGGGCACGCGTGGGCCGCGGCCAATCTGGACTTTTGCTACCGCATTCCGGCGCAGCGCTCGACCGAACCGCAGATCGTGGTCAACGGCAACACGGCGCTGGCCCTGGGCGTGATGGCATCGGGCATGGAGATCTGCGCCATGTACCCGATAACGCCGGCGACCTCGGCCTCCCACTATCTGTCCGAAGTATTCGAGAAGGTTGGCGGCATGGTGCACCAGGCCGAGGACGAGATCGCGGCCTGCGCCTTCGCCATCGGCGCTTCCTACGCCGGCAAATGCACGGTCACCATCACCTCCGGCCCCGGCTATTCCCTGAAGCAGGAAGCAATCGGGCTGGCCGTCATGGCCGAGATTCCGCTGGTGGTGGTCAACGTCCAGCGCGGCGGCCCCAGCACCGGTCAGCCGACCAAGATGGAGCAGGGCGACCTGATGACCGCGATCTTCGGCAGCCACGGCGACGCGCCGAAGGTGGTCATGGCGCCCGGCACCATCGAGGAGTGCTTCTACTCGATCATCACCGCGCGCAAGATCGCCGAGACCTTCAATATGGTGGTGGTGGTGCTCACCGATGCAGGTCTCGCCACCTCGCAGCAGCCCTTCCCGCGGCCGAAGTTCAACGAGTCCTGGCTGGCGCCGCCGATCGACCAGAGCCCGGTGCCGCCGGGCGCCCGGCCCTACGACTGGGACGAGAACACCGGGCTGGCGCGTCGCTTCATTCCCGGCCAGCCCGGCGGCATGCACGCCCTGACGGGGCTCGCCCACGATCGCGACAGCCATGTCGCCTACGATGCGGAAATCAACGAACAGACCCTGCGCTTTCGCAGCCTGAAACTTGCGGCGCTGCAGAAGACGCTCAAGCCGCCGAAGGTGTTCGGCGATGCGAGGGGCGATCTGCTGGTGATCGGCTGGGGCAGCACCCGGGGAGCCATCGAGGAAGCGGTGGCGGCCATGCGTGAGGAGGGCCACAAGGTCGCCTCGCTGCACTTGCAGTTTCTGCAACCCCTGCCGCCGGGGATCAAGGAAATCCTGCAGGGCTTCGGCAAACTCATGACCATCGAGAACAACTGGAGCGACCGCCCCGAGGACCGCATCATCGACGAGAACAATCGCCGTTATTCCTCCCTGGCGATCCTGCTGCGTTCGCGTTACCTGCTCGACATCGACTGCTGGAGCGAAGTCAGGGGCCAGCCGATCAAGCCGAGCACCATCCGCCGCGTAATGAACCAGAAACTAAAGCAAAACCCGTAGACGGGAAAGGATCCCCTGCCATGAACATGATGTCCGCCACCGAATGCCTGTTGCAGATGTGCGACGAGCACCTCGAACTCGAAGACTATGCCAGCGGTGTGCCGCGCTGGTGCACCGGCTGTGGCGACAACGCCATACTCGCGGCGGTGCAGCGGCTGTGCCGGGACGAGGGTTTGCGGCCGGAGAAAACCGTGTTCGTCTCCGGCATCGGCTGTTCCAGCCGCTTCCCGCATTACATGAAGACCTACGGTTTCCACGGCATACACGGGCGTGCGCTGCCCATCGCCGAAGGCATCAGGATGGCGCGGCCCGACCTCAAGGTGTTCGTCAATACGGGCGACGGGGACTGCTGCAGCATCGGCGCCGCGCACTGGATCCACGCCATCCGCTACAACATGAACATCACCGTGTTCCTCCATGACAACCAGATCTACGGCCTGACCAAGAAACAGGCCTCGCCCACCTCCCCGATCGGCACCAGGAGCAACACCACGCCGCGCGGCAGCTACCTGGAAGCCCTGAATCCGCTGTCGGTGACGCTCGGGGTGCAGAACGTTTCCTTCGTCGCGCAGGCGGTCGACTGGATACCCGAGGTTCTGTTCGACATCGTCAAGGCGGCCTACCAGCACAAGGGTTTGTCCTTCGTGCGCATCGTCCAGCGCTGCCCGGAGTGGCTGCCGACCTCGCTCGACCCGTGGCTGCACGACCCCAACAAGGTGCTGCTGCTGAACCACGAGAACGGCCTGCAGTCCAGCGCCGGCTTGTCCCGGGTGTACAAGAACCAGTTGCCGCACGACCCCGCGAACATCGACCGGGCACGCGAAATCGCGTCGAGTACCGATGTCGTCCCGGTCGGCATCCTCTACCGCAACCCGGCGGTGCCGTGCTATGAGGACCTGCGGCGTTCCGACACCTTGCATACGCCCGAACTGACCCGGGACGGGCTCAACGCGGAACTGGACAAGTACACCGTCTGGCCGCGCGAAGCGCAGGCCGCGTAAGCCGAAGCGCGTCCATTTCAGGAGTTCGAATCTTCATTCGCAAGCCAGGTTGAGCAAATCATGGAAGCCAACACCCAAGCCCACGTAGCCTTCTTTCTGACCGGCCGACGGCCAAGCGAACATCTGGACGCCGTCGATGGACTGGATCTGCGGCCGGCGCTGTTTGCCGGCTACCGGGATCTCACGCGCCTGCGTTACGATTTTCCGCTGCTGCTGGTGGCCGGGCGTGCCGATCTTCTCATGCTGCAGTCGCTATCGGGCCTGATCGACGCCGCCCTGGCCGATGCCGCGCGCGGCGGCGACGGCCAGCGCATTAGCAAGCATGTGCTGCGCCTGGAGCAGGAGATCCGCGCCCTGGTCGCCGCCGGTGCCGCCGGTTCGTTTTCCGCGCTCTGGGACAGGGCGGCCGGCCAACTGGGAACGAATGCCGACCCGGGCCTGGCGGACAGCCTGCGGCGCACCCGCGCGGCGATCAAGGTCGACGGCGAACTGGCCGACTGCGACGCCGCGCTGCCCTTCCGTTTGCTGCAGCATGCCTGGGCCGCCGTGCAAAGGCAGAAGGCCGACGAGTTTCGCGAGCATGTATCCCGGCTGGTGCTCAAGCTGTCCGACATCCTCAAGGCCGACCATGAACGCTCCGAAGCGGGGCGCAGCGCCAAACACCTGAAGGCTGCGGTCGGCGCCGGCTTCGTCGAGTCTTTCGATTTCGACGCCATGTCGCGCATGCTTTCGACGGCGCTGCCCAAGGACGAGTTTCCCGAGCCGAGACGTCGGCGCATCGGCCAGTTGCTCGATGTCCTGCGCGCGCAGCAGTTCTTTCCCACCCCCGCTTCAGGGAAAAAACGGGTCGGCGCCGCCAAATCCTACTCATTCGTTTTCGAAAACTGCGCCGACGCGCTCGCCGCTTTCCGCAAGCGCCTGCCCAGGCTGATCGAGCTGGCCAAGGCGATTGCCATCGCCGAGCTCGAAATCGACGGCCAATACAGCGAAGCGAAGCACGATGCGCTGTTCGAGCAGTTTGGCGCGAACGGACTCGACCCGCAGGATCTGACTCCGTTTCCCGACTACCTGGTCTGCGTCAATGCGGGAAAGACGCAGGCCGCGGAGCATGCGCAACTGATGGAGATCCTCTCCTCGGGTCTGCCGATCAAGGTCCTGCTCCAGATCGACGACATCCTCGAAGAAGCGCCGGACGGCGAAGGCAACCTCAACTCCGGCATGCGCAGCCGGCAGACCGCCAACATGGCCATCGGTTTGAACGAAGTGTATGTGCTGCAATCGAGCAGTTCCAACCTGTACCGCTTCCGCGAACGCCTGCTGCGCGGGCTGAATTATCGCGGTCCCGCACTGTTCAGCATTTTTTCCGGCGCCAGCGGAACGGCCTCCGGCCTGCCGCCCTATCTGATGTCGGCCGCGGCGATGGAATCGCGCGTGTTCCCGGCGTTTACCTACGATCCCTCCGCGGGCCCGAACTGGGCGTCGCGCTTCTACCTCGAAGCCAATCCCCAGGTGGATCTCGACTGGCCGATCCAGGGCTTTGCCTATGAGGACGAACTGCACCAGCGGGTGTCGGAGGACCTTGCGTTCACGCTGGTCGATTTCGTCGCCAGCGATCGCCGCTATGCCAGGCACCTGGCGCGCGTGCCGCGACAGAAATGGAACGGCAGCATGATCCCGGTGGACGAGTCCCTCACGCGCGAGCGCAAGGGCTTGCCGGACAAGGTGCCCAGCCTGCTGATGGTCGATGCCGACAACGTACTGCAGAAAGTCATCGTCGACGAGCGCCTGATCCGCGAGGCGCGCCGTTGCCGCGAGATGTGGCACAGCCTGCAGGAACTGGGCGGCGTGCACAATTCCCACGCCGAAAGACTGCTTGCGCGGGAACGGAAAGCCTGGGAAGAACGCATGCAGCAGGAAGCCGAGGCGCTTGCCGCGGCCACGCCTGCCGCCGTGTCGACGCCGGCGCAGATCGCGCTCGCCACGCCCGGGCTCGTCGCCGCGGCAGCGGAGCAGGAGCCGGAACGCTCGCCCGACGAGGCCTACATCGAGACGGCGCGCTGCTCGACCTGCGATGAATGCACCCAGATCAACAAGCAGATGTTCGCCTACGATGGCAACAAGCAGGCCTACATCGCCGACATCAACGCCGGAACCTACGCGCAACTGGTGGAGGCGGCGGAAAGCTGCCAGGTATCCGTGATACATCCGGGCAAGCCGCGCAATCCGAAGGAACCCGGCCTGGAGGAACTGCTCAAACGTGCCGAGCCATTTCGGTAAGCTCTCGCCCTTGATGGCAGGGTAGGGGCGTTCAACTCACGGGCAGCGTGCGGCTTTCAGGACGTGCTGGCCGTTGCGTGCCAAAGTCGCAACTGGTCCAGCGAAAGGGGGTCTGTCGCGGCCAGGACCATGCGTGCGCCGTCAAAATTCTCGTTGATGGTGTAGTCGCTTAAAGTGATTACCGTCGGGATCCCGGCCGCCAGGCTGGCCGCCAGCCCGTGCGAGGAATCTTCCACGACGAGGCAATCGCGCGGCGGTAGATTGAGTTGCTTCAGGGTCCACAGATAGATATCCGGCGCCGGTTTCTTGGCTGCGGCGACACTGCCTGACGCGATGGTATCGAACCAGGTGTCGGCATTCGGTCCAAGATTCGCTCGCAACAGACCCACCACGTTATCCAGCTTTGAACTCGAGGAAATCGCCAGCCGCACCCCTTCGGTGCGCGCATCGCAAAGCAGTTGGCCGATGTCGGCCCGCAGCGGAACCGCTCCGGCGGCAAGCAGGCGCTGGTAATTGCGTGTCTTCAGGTCATGCAGGCGATGCAGCAACTCGTCGAAATCGGGGCGCAAACACGTCTCCGGATCATAACGCTCGGCGTAATGGCGCATCCGCTCCAGACCACCGGTTACATCCAGCAGGGTGCCGTAAAAGGCCTCGTCCCAATGCCAAGGCAGCCCGACTTCGGCGAAAGCCGAGTTGAACGCCGGGCGATGGCCGTCGCGTTCAGTGTTGGCAAGGGTACCGTCGACATCGAAAATGATCGCGCGCAGCGCCATGATGAATAACACCCGACATGCAATGAGGGATAAAGACTAGCCGATTTTCGACCGGGATGGAAAATCCCACAAATTCATCACGAACCCGGGGCACGCCGATTTTGCTCGGAGCCCGTCGGTGCTGGAGTGCACCCCGACAGGCGCCGGCGTCCTGCCGGCGATCATCGTGCAGCACAGTAACCAGAGACCGCGCGCACGTGAAACCGACGAACATCGACGCCCACGACTATTTTCACAAGGTCGTGGATTGTCAATGGGCCTGTCCGGCCCCCCCCCCGTCCCCGAGTACATCCGCCTGATTGCCGCCGGGCGTTACTCGGATGCCTACATGATCAACTGGCGGTCGAACGTCATTCCGGGCATCCTCGGCCGCGTTTGCGACCGAGGATGCGAGCCTGTCTGCCGCCGCGGCCGGTGGAACAAATGACACGGAATATCCTTCGTCCCAAACGACGTTCCGCGGGCGATTGAGAGAAGCTTCCTTCTCGACTATTCAGGCGATCAAACTACCTTGACCGGTATCTTGCCGATCTTCGCCTGCCATTCCTTCGGCCCGGTGACGTGCACCGAGGTGCCCAGCGAATCGACGGCGACTGTAACCGGCATGTCCTTCACGTCGAATTCGTAGATCGCTTCCATGCCGAGGTCGGCGAAGCCGACTACCTTGGCCGACTGGATGGCCTTGGCCACGAGGTAGGCGGCGCCGCCGACGGCCATGAGATAGGCCGACTTGTTGTCCTTGATCGCCTCGATCGCGGTCGGGCCGCGCTCGGACTTGCCGATCATCGAGATCAGGCCGGTCTGTTCCAGCATCATGCGGGTGAACTTGTCCATCCGCGTCGCGGTGGTGGGGCCGGCGGGGCCGACCACTTCGTCCCTGACCGGATCGACCGGGCCGACGTAGTAGATGACGCGGTTGGTGAAGTCGACCGGCAGCTGTTCGCCCTTGGCCAGCATGTCGGCGATGCGCTTGTGCGCGGCGTCGCGGCCGGTGAGCATCTTGCCGTTGAGCAGCAGTTTCTGGCCGGGCTTCCACGCGGCGACCTGCGCCTTGGTCAGGCTGTTCAGATCGACGCGGGTAGCCGTGGCAGCGTCGGCCTGCCAGGTGACCTTGGGCCAGTCTTCGAGGCTGGGCGGCGTCAGCTTGGCGGGGCCCGTGCCGTCGAGTTCGAAATGGATGTGGCGCGTCGCGGCGCAATTGGGGATCAGCGCCACGGGCAGGTTGGCGGCGTGCGTCGGGTAGTCGAGCACCTTGACGTCGAGCACCGTGGTCAGCCCGCCGAGGCCTTGCGCGCCGATGCCCAGCGCATTGACCTTTTCGTAGAGTTCGAGCCGCAGTTCTTCGGCGCGCACCAGCTTTTCGCCGCGGGCCGCTTTTGCCTTGAGGTCCTGGATGTCAACCGGCGCCATGATGGCTTCCTTGGCCAGCAGCATGGCTTTCTCCGGCGTGCCGCCGATGCCGACGCCGAGGATGCCGGGCGGACACCAGCCGGCGCCCATGGTCGGCACCGTTTTCAGAATCCAGTCGACCAGGTCGTCCGAGGGATTGAGCATGGCGAACTTGGCTTTCGCTTCCGAGCCGCCGCCCTTGGCGGCGCAGATGGCTTCGACGTGCTTGCCGGGAACGATTTCGTAATGCACCACGGCCGGGGTGTTGTCCTTGGTGTTGCGGCGTGTACCGGCCGGGTCGGCCAGCACGGAGGCGCGCAGCGGGTTCTCGGCGTTGCCGTAGGCGCGGCGCACGCCTTCATCGACCATCTCCTGCACTGACAGGGTCGCGTCCCACTGCGCCTGCATGCCGACCTTGAGGAAGACCAGGGCGATGCCCGTGTCCTGACAGATCGGGCGGTGGCCTTCGGCCGACATGCGGCTGTTGGTAAGGATCTGGGCGATGGCGTCCTTGGCGGCAGGCGACTCCTCGCGCTCATAGGCGGCGCCGAGGGCCTGGATGTAGTCGAGCGGGTGGTAGTAGCTGATGAACTGGAAGGCATCGGCGATCGACTGGATGAAATCTTCCTGGCGGATGGCGGGCATGGTGAGTTCCTCAGTGTTTGGCCGCATGGCCCATGGACAAGGTCTGCATCATGATCCTGTCCGTGTAGGCGATGGCGATGGCGGAAATCAGAAAGGAGACGTGAATCGCCACCTGCGCGACGATGACGCGATCCTCGGTATGCGGGGCATTGATAAAGGTGCGCAGCAGGTGGATCGAGGAAATGCTGATCAGGGCGATCGCCAGCTTGACCTTGAGCACGCCGGCATTGACGTGGGAGAGCCATTCCGGCTGATCGGGGTGCCCTTCGAGGTCGAGGCGCGAAACGAAGGTCTCGTAGCCGCCGATGATGACCATGATCAGAAGGTTGGCGATCATCACCACGTCGATCAGGCCGAGCACGATCAGCATCACCTCGTTTTCGCTGAGGCTGCCGGCCTTGCTCACCAGATGCACCAGTTCGTGCATGAACTGGTACACATAGACGGCCTGCGCGGCGATCAGGCCGAGATACAGCGGCGCCTGCAGCCAGCGGCTCCAGAAGATGAAATACTCCATGGGTTTGATGATTTTGTTCATGGCGGGCGGGCCGGAGTGAAGCGGGGCAGCAATCTTACCCCAGGCGCCGGGCGTCAAGGCCCGAAGGCAGCGTAAGTCGCATGTAAGCCACTTTCCGTTTAATACGAAAACACATAAAATCAACAACGTTTGCAACTTCGGCAAGCATCGGCACGCACGGAAAGCCGGTTTGCCTGGTTGCATGGTTTGGCCACGGTGGCGGAAGGTCAGTTCATCCGGAATCCATCCGGTTGCATTCGAAAGGAGCGCTGTAAATGTCCAGCATCGAATCAAATGTCACGGAACTTCGTGTATTCCCCCCGGCGGACGCCGTGGTCAAGAAGGCCACCATTTCCGGGATGGCCGCCTACGAGGCGCTGTGCAAGGAAGCCGACCAGGATTACGCCGGTTACTGGGCGCGACTGGCCCGCGAGCATGTGACCTGGAAGCAGCCCTTCACCAAGTCGCTGGACGAGTCGAAGGCGCCTTTCTATGAGTGGTTTGCCGACGGCAAGCTGAACGTCTCCTACAACTGTCTGGATCGCAACATCGAGGCCGGGCTGGGCGACAAGGTTGCGATCATTTTCGAAGCCGACGGCGGTCAGTCCAGCACTGTGACGTACAAGCAACTGCTGTCCCGCGTCGCGAAATTCGCCAATGCGTTGAAGGCGCAAGGCATCAAGAAGGGCGATCGCGTCCTGATCTATATGCCGATGTCGGTCGAAGGCGTGGTCGCGATGCAGGCCTGCGCCCGCATCGGCGCCATCCATTCCGTGGTGTTCGGCGGCTTCTCCGCCAAGTCGGTGCAGGAACGCATCCAGGATGCCGGCGCGGTTGCCGTCATTACTTCCGACGAGCAGTGCCGCGGCGGCAAGAACATTCCTCTCAAGCCGGCGGTCGACGACGGCATCGCCATGGGCGGCTGCGAGTCGATCAAGTCAGTCATCGTCTTCAAGCGTACTGGTGGTGCCTGCAACATGGTGGCCGGCCGCGATATCTGGTGGGAAGACGCCTGCGCCGGCCAGTCCGACGTGTGTGAGCCCGAGTGGGTCGATGCCGAGCATCCGCTGTTCCTGCTCTACACCTCGGGTTCCACCGGCAAGCCGAAGGGCGTCCAGCACAGCTCTGGCGGCTACCTGCTGCATGCGATCCTGACCATGAAGTGGACCTTCGACATCAAGCCGGAAGATGTCTTCTGGTGCACCGCCGATATCGGCTGGGTTACCGGCCATACCTACATCACCTACGGCCCCCTGGCCTGCGGCGCGACAGAGATCGTCTTCGAAGGCGTGCCGACCTATCCGGATGCTGGACGTTTCTGGAAGACCATCGAGAAGCACAAGGTCAATATCTTCTACACCGCGCCGACGGCAATCCGCTCGCTGATCAAGGCGGGTGAGAATGCACCGACGACGCATCCCAAGAACTACGACCTCTCCAGCCTGCGCATCCTCGGCTCGGTCGGCGAGCCGATCAATCCGGAAGCCTGGATGTGGTACTACAACAATGTCGGTGGCGGCCGCTGCCCGATCGTGGATACCTTCTGGCAGACCGAGACCGGTGGCCACATGATTACCCCGCTGCCAGGCGTCACGCCGCTGGTGCCGGGCTCCTGCACCCTGCCGTTCCCCGGCATTGCCGCCGCCATCGTCGACGAGACTGGCAATGATGTCGAGTGGGGCAAGGGCGGCTTCCTCGTCGTCAAGAAGCCCTGGCCGGCGATGATTCGCACCATTTACGGCGATCCGGAGCGCTACAAGAAGTCCTACTTCCCCGTGGATTTCGGCGGCAACCTGTACCTCGCGGGAGATGGCGCGATGCGCGACGCCAAAACCGGCTATTTCACCATCATGGGCCGCATCGACGACGTGCTGAACGTTTCCGGTCACCGTATGGGCACCATGGAAATCGAGTCGGCGCTGGTCTCCAACCCGCTGGTGGCGGAAGCCGCCGTGGTCGGTCGTCCGGATGACCTGACCGGCGAGGCGATCTGTGCCTTCGTCGTGCTCAAGCAGTCGCGTCCGACGGCGGAAGAGGCCAAGAAGATCGCCGCCGAACTGCGCAACTGGGTCGGCAAGGAAATCGGCCCGATCGCCAAGCCGAAAGACATTCGTTTCGGCGAGAACCTGCCGAAGACGCGTTCCGGCAAGATCATGCGCCGCCTGCTGCGCGCGCTCGCCAGGGGCGAGGAAATCACGCAGGATATTTCGACACTGGAAAACCCGGCCATCCTCGAACAGTTGAAGCAAGGCATCTGACGCCTGGGCCGGGTTTCGGCGCAGACTAACCTCCCGCATCGCGGGAGGTTAAGTGTCGGCTGCGTGGAGCGATCAGGGCTTGTCGAATGCGGGGTAGAGCTCGCTCTCCTCGCGCTGGATGCGTCCGCCAAGCGCCTTGACGATACCACCGATGTCGGTGGCGAAGCCGGCGGGATTGCCCTGGATGGCTGTCGGCGTGGCGTACTTGCCCATGAAGCCCATGAAGGCGTCCTTGATGCCGCCCATTTCCTTCTGGAACTTCTCGGCTGTCGGCTTCGTCGCCGGATTGGCCAGCATGGCCTTGTAGAGCACGTTGTCTTCCATCTGCAGGTGCATTTGCACCTTGCCGCCCAGTTGCGTCAGCAGGTTGCGGATGTCGGTCGCCTTGGTGGCGGCCTGTGGTACCAGCGGCTGGATCTTGCCGACGATATCCAGCAGTTCCTTGTGCTGCGTGCGAAAGGCATCTGACTTGGCCATGTCTGTGTTTCCTTTTAAGGGCTGAGATTGCCGGGGTTAACCAGCGCGTTTTACTGCCTCGATGGCGCTGGCCATCGAGTCGAGCAATTGGATGATTTGCTGCGCCTGGGATTCCGAGGCTGTCGCAGTATTCGAAACTTCTGTCGTCGTATTGCGCAGCATGGCGGAAACGGCAGACTGCTCCTCGATGCTGAAGCTGATCTGCTCGATCTGGCTGGCCATCGCGGCAACCATGTCGTTGATGGTCGCGGTATCGGCATTCGAGCGCTGCAGTTTCTCGTGGGCCGAACTGATCTGCACGCCAGCGGTGGCCATGACTGCGGCGGTTTCTTTCACGTCTTGATGAATCGCCGCGATCTGCTGGCTGATTTCGTTGGTCGCATTGACGGTGTTGTTGGCCAGCTTGCGTACTTCGTCGGCAACCACCGCGAAGCCGCGACCATGTTCGCCGGCGCGCGCCGCCTCGATGGCGGCATTCAGGGCGAGCAGGTTGGTCTGGTCGGCCACACCCTTGATCACGCTGACGATGGAGGTGACACCGTTGGCGCTACGCTTCATCCGTTCAACCATTTCGGCCAGGTGTCGCGTGGCGTCGTGCGTCTGACGGATCGACTCGGCGGCATCCTGAGTGACGGCCATCACTTCACTCATGCGGGCGGTGGCTGTTTCGGCCGAGACATGGGCGGCGGCGGCGGACGCACTGGTTTCGTTGATGGACGTCGCCATCATTTCCATCGACGAGGCGGCCATCTGGGCCTGCCCGGTCTGCGATTGTGCGCTGGCCGACATGGTGTGCGCCGCACTGCGGATTTCCTCGCCGACGCTGGCGAGCCTCGCGATGCCGCTATTGATGTTCGTACCTGTCGAATTCAGCCGTTCGCCGATGCGGCAGAGAGCCCGGCCCAGCGTCGGCAAGGCTGCGTCACCATTCGATGGCAACGCGGCAAGCGTGGTGGCATTGGCAATGCCGTCTGCAAGTTCCCCCGCCGCGCGGCAAATCGGTTCCAGCAGCGCGGCCTTTTGCTTGAGCAGGATGATGATGAGCACGCCCCCGGCGCTGGCGACGCCGATGATGATCCAGAGGGGGGCGAGCGACATGCCTGCCGGCGCCATGGCAAGCGCGGCTCCGCCAATCAGGGTCAGCATGGCCGCGTAAAGGGACGTGACTATAACGATGGTGTTATTCATGGCAGGATGGATGGGCCGGTCGCCGTTGTGTTGTCGTTCTCCATCCTATGCGAGTTTCGCGTCAGGTTGCTTTGACTGGTGTCAAGAAATTGCTGGATACGGCATGGAAACGCCGTTCCGCCAGCGCCGACTTTTATCAATAGGCTCACATCCCCTGATAAATCGGTCCTTCGCCGCCCTGCGGCGTCACCCAGTCGATGTTCTGGCCGGGGTCCTTGATGTCGCAGGTTTTGCAATGCACGCAGTTCTGCGCGTTGATCTGCAGGCGCGGGATGTTATTTTCCATGACTATTTCATAGACGCCAATCGGCCCGCAGGCGGGCCTTCTGCGATGGTTGTTTTACGTTAAACTAGTCCGATCACAAAAATGTAGGGTGAATTGATCATGCACAGTCAACGCTGGATGACGCTGTTGCCGCTATTGGCTGCCTTGTGCGGCGGCAGCGCCTGGGCCACAGAACTCGACGAAAGCCCGGCGTTTACCGTGCGCGGCTTTGGCACCCTGGGCGTGGCGCGTTCCTCTTCCGACCAGGCCGAATTCGCCCGCGATTTCTCCCAGCCTCGCGGCCTCAAGGGCGGCCAGTGGTCGGGACGCATCGACAGCGTGCTCGGTGTGCAGGCCAACTGGCGGGCCACGCCAGAGCTTGAACTTGTCGGACAACTCGTCAGCCGCTATCGCTACGACGAAAGCCGTGTTCCGCAAGTGGAGTTGGCCTTCGCCAAGTGGGAGCCGGATGCGCGGGTCACCCTGCGCGCCGGGCGTATCGGCGCCGATTTCATGATGCTGGCCGATGCAAGGCTGGTGGGCTATTCTTCTCTGACGGTGCGTCCCTCGACCGATTTCTTCGGCCCGCTGTTTTTTGCCCATTTTGATGGCGCCGATGCCAGCCTGACCTGGCCGCTGGGCAGCGGGTTGCTGCGCGGCAAGCTGTTTGCCGGTGTGATCAGCGAAAAGACTCCTTTGACCGTTGAGTTATGGGATACCAGCGGTTCGTCGACGCGCGGACTGGTGTTCGATTACCTGGCCGGCCCCTGGCAGTGGCGCGCCAGCACGACATCAGTCGAGTTTTCGCATGGCACCGAGTTTTCCCGGCAACTGGCAACCGATTTGCGTAGTACCAGCGTCCCTGGCGCCAGCGCCGCAGCCGATGCCCTGACCATCGCCGGCACCACAACGCGCTACCATTCGCTGGGCATGGTGTATGACGCCGGGCCATTGCAGGTGCAGGCGATGCTCAACGCGGTCCGCCACGCAGCGGGTTATTTGCATAATTCGCACGCCGGCTATCTGTTGGCGGGTTACCGGGTCGGAGCGGTGACGCCGTATGCCGGCGTGTCGTGGTGGAAAAGCAGGCTCAAGCCCTATTCGACGGGTCTGGCCGATCCGCTGTTGAACTGGAGATATGATTTCATCATGGCGGCGTCCGTGGCCGACCAGACGACCTATACGCTGGGGGCGCGCTGGGATCTGCGTGCGAATGTTGCCGTCAAGCTGCAGTGGGATGCCATCCGCGGCAGCGCGGCATCAAAGCTCCCCGTCATTCGTGAGCAGCCGGGTTGGAACGGTCGCACCGATGTCGTCTCGGCGGTTGTCGATTTTGTTTTCTGAAGCCATGGCCGCGCGCAACCTCATTCTCTTCCTGAGCCTGCTGCTGTTGGCGCCACTCGCGGCGGCGGAGCTGGTGGTGGTCGCCAATCCCAGGAGCGGCATCGAACGGCTGACGCAGGAAGATGTCGCCAACATCTATCTGGGGCGTTACCGCCACCTGGCTTCCGGGCTCACAGCGGAACCCGTCGACCTGGCGGGCGATGCCGGTTTGAAGGTGCGTTTCTATCGCGCCCTGGTGGGCAAGAACCTGGCCGAGATCAACGCGTACTGGGCGCGGCTGGTGTTTTCCGGCAGGACGCGCCCCCCGCATGTTGCCGAAAATGTGGAGGCCGCCTTGCAGTATGTGGCTGCCCGCCCTGGCGCACTGGCCTATGTCGACCGCGTCCAGGCCGACCGGCGGGTGCGGATTGTTTTTGAAATCGACGAATAGCCGGCCATGAGCGAAAAAGTGCACTGGTGGCATGGCATTCTCGCCCGCAGCCTGATGGCGGTGGCGGGCATCGCCCTGCTGATGGGGGGTGTGTCGAGCCTGTTGGTGAACCAGGTGGTCGGCGAGCGCGCCCACGGGCAGGCGGTACTTAAACTCGGCGAACTACTCGATACCGTCGAGAGCACTGTCAGCATTGCCGCTTTCGTCGGCGACGCACAGTTGGCGAAAGAAGTCGCGCAAGGTCTGTTGCGCAACAGCGAAGTAATGCAGGTCACGATACGCAGCAACGAGCGCGAACTGGTGCGTGCCGCACGCGGGCCGCTGCGCGTCGGCGATGACAGTCGCGCCGTCAGACGACCGTTGTATTCCCCTTTCAAAGCGGATGAGGTGATCGGTGAAATCAGTCTCGCTGCCGAGCAGACCAGCATTGACGCCCTGGTGGCGAAAGATGTGTGGTTCACCGGCTGGCTCATGGCCATTCAACTGGCCCTCGTCATCGCCGCAGCCACCGCAGCGATGTTGTTTCTGGTGGTGCGGCCGATCAAGGAGACTTCCGACCGCCTGCATCGCCTTGATGCCGCCAGCGGCGAACGTCTCGCCGTGCCGGAAAGTCACGCGAAGAGCGAACTGGGCCGACTGGTCGGCGACATCAACAATCTCACCGCGCGCCTGGTCGCGACCATTGGCATCGAGAGCGCCCTGCTGCGCCAGCAGGTCATCGACCAGCGCAAATATCGGGACCTGTTCGACAAGGCGGCGGCCGGCATCTTTGTCGCCGACCGTGACGGTCGACTCGAATCGTTCAACCGCGCCTTTGCCGCGTTGACCTGGCTGCCACGCCGCAAGGAAACCACCGGCCGCTGGCTTGCCGAGGCCGGCTGGCAAGAGCCGGAGCGCCTGCTGGCCCTGGTGCGCGACGCGCTGGCCGACCCGACCGGCAAGGCCACGCGGGCCGATGACTTCCTGCTGGTCGGCCGCCGTGGCGACGAACGCTGGCTGCATGTGGCGGCGACCCCGCTGGGCGATGGCAGCGTGCAGGGCACGCTCACCGATGTGACCAAGCGCCGCAACGAGGAAATCTCCGCCCGCCGGCTGGCCACCACCGATGCCCTGACCGGTTTCGCCAATCGCGCCGGACTGCAACACACCCTCGCCGAGATCACGCCGCACACGCCCCCGTTCGCCCTGGTGATGCTCGATCTCGATGGCTTCAAACGCATCAATGACGCGATGGGCTTCGCGGTGGGCGACCAGTTGCTCATACTGGTGGCGGGGCGCATCCGCAAGGTGCTGGATGCCCGCGACCAGGTGGCGCGCGTCGGCGGCGACGAATTCGCGCTGGCGCTCGTCGGCGAGCAGTCGCGCGTCGCGCTCGACGCGCGCGTCGGCCAACTGCTGCGCGTGCTGGCCGAACCGTATGACGTGAGCGTGGCCGGCAAGCACGACCAGATCGACATCGCCGCCAGCGCCGGCATCGCCTTTTTCCCCGCCGATGGCCACGACCTGCAGGAATTGCTGCGCAGCGCCGAGCTGGCGCTCAACAGCGTGCAGGCGGCCGGCGGACGCAATTTTGGCTACTTCGAGCCAGCCCAGCAGGTCGCTGTCGAGCATCGACACCGGATCGAAGACGACCTGCGTCATGCGCTGGGCGCCGGGGAACTGCATCTGGTTTTTCAGCCGATCATCGATCTGAGCAACGGCCGGTTGGCGGGCGCCGAGGCGCTGTTGCGCTGGTCACATCCGGCGCGTGGCGTGGTGATGCCCGACGTGTTCATCCCGCTGGCCGAGGAACTTGGCCTGATCGACGAGATCGGCCTGATGGTGCTGCGCGAGACCTGCCGCCACGTGGCCACCTGGCGCAATGCGGGCCTCGACATCTATGTTTCGGTGAATGTCTCGGTGCGGCAGATTCCCGACGGCTTGCCGCCCGGGGCGGTCGTCGGCCTGCTCGAACAGTATGGCCTGCCCAGCAACGCCATCGCCCTCGAAATCACCGAGGGGGTGTTGATGAACAACGTCGTCGCCGCCCAGACCTGGATCGAGCAACTGCGGGCGGACGGCATCCGCATCTATCTCGACGATTTCGGCACCGGTTATTCGTCGCTGTCCTACCTCAAGCGCTTCCCGCTGGATACGGTGAAGATCGACAAGTCGTTCATCCGTGACATGAGCGCGGACAACAGCGACCGCACGCTCGTCGATGCCATCGTCACGATGGCCGGCAGCCTCGGTCTCAACGTCATCGCGGAAGGCGTGGAAAACACGGCGCAGTTCGACATCCTGCGGCAGATCGGTTGCGGCTACGGCCAGGGCTACCTGTTCTCGCGGCCGGTGAAGGGCGAAGACTTCGCCCAGGTCGCCGCGCACATCAACGCCGCACTGGTTGCCGGCTGGCGCTGAGTTGCGCCGTCTCGCCAGCGCCGACTTTTACAATTGCTTCACATCCCCTGATAAATCGGCCCTTCGCCGCCCTGCGGCGTCACCCAGTCGATGTTCTGGCCGGGGTCCTTGATGTCGCAGGTTTTGCAATGCACGCAGTTCTGCGCGTTGATCACGAGGCGCGGCGTGTCGTTCTCCCTGACGATTTCATAGACGCCGGCCGGGCAGTAACGCTGCTCGGGGGCGTCATAGAGCGCCAGGTTGAGGCTGATCGGCACGGCGGGGTCTTTCAGCCGCAGGTGGCAGGGCTGATCTTCCGCGTGGTTGGTGTTGGAGAGAAAGACCGAGGACAGGCGATCGAAGGTGAGGACGCCGTCGGGCTTGGGATAGTCGATGGCCTGGCACTGCGCGGCGGGCTTGAGCTTGCCGTGGTCGGCGGTCAGTCCCAGCGTCCACGGCGCCTTGCCGCGAAAAACCTGCTGGTCGATGCCGAACAAGAGCGAGCCGAGCCACAGGCCCTTGCTCATCAGCGGCTTGAAATTGCGCGCCTGGTGCAGTTCGTCGAAGAGCCAGGACTGGCGGAATTTTTCGGGGTAGTCGGTGAGTTCGTCGCCAGCCCGGCCTGCCGTCAGCGCCGCCGCGGCGGCTGCCGCCGCCAGCATCCCCGACTTGATGGCGGCGTGCGAACCCTTGATGCGCGAGGCGACGAGAAAGCCGGCATCGTCGCCGATCAGCGCGCCGCCGGGGAAGATCAGCCTGGGCAGGGCCTGCAGGCCGCCCGAGGTCATCGCCCGCGCGCCATAGGCCAGGCGCGTGCCGCCCGCCAGCATCGGGCGGATGGCGGGGTGGGTTTTGAGCCGCTGCATTTCTTCGAAGGGCGCCAGATGGGGATTGCTGTAGCCCAGACCGACGACGAGGCCGATGGCGATCAGGTTGGGCTGTGTGGCATTGCCATAGTGATAACAGAAGCCGCCGCCGTAGGTGTCGGCTGTCAGCGGCCAGCCGGCGGTGTGCATCACCAGCCCATTGACATGTTGCGTAGCCGGCGCCTGCCAGAGCTCCTTGATGCCAAGGCCATACACTTGGGGGTCGGCGCCGGCGCGCAGATTGAAGCGCCGTTCCAGTCGTTTGCCGAGATGACCGCGGCAGCCCTCGGCGAACAGGGTGTATTTGCCACGCAGTTCCATGCCCGGCTGGAAGTTCGGGCCGGGCTGGCCGTCGCGGCTGACACCCATGTCGCCGGTGATAACGCCGGCGATGCGCCCGTCCTCCTCGATGAGGTCGGCGCCGGAAAACCCCGGGTAAATCTCCACGCCCAGCGCTTCGGCCTGCTGACCGAGCCAGCGGCAGAGTTCGCCGAGGCTGATCACGTAGTTGCCGGCGTTGTGGAAGCAGGCCGGCAGCAGGGCATTCGGCAGTTTGCGGCTGCCGCTGGCGGTGAGCAGGAGAAAACGATCTTCGCTGACCGGCGTGTCGAGCGGGGCGTCGCGCTCCTGCCAGTCGGGAAACAATTCGCTCAGCGCGCGCGGATCCATCACCGCGCCGGAGAGAATGTGGGCGCCGATCTCGGCGCCTTTTTCGATCAGGCACACATTGATGCCCGTATCGAGCTGCTTGAGCCGGATCGCGGCCGCCAGACCGGCGGGCCCGCCGCCCACCACCACCACATCGAATTCCATGGCCTCCCGTACGATTGGTTCCATCGTGATCTCTCCCGCAGTAGTGATGGGGCGTGATTATAATTTGCCGATCCCATTCCGGCGCTCGCAAGGAGCAATCATGACCGAGAAACCGATGTGGCGGCCATCGGCGGAACGCATCGCCGCCGCCAACCTGACCGCCTTTGCCGCCCGCGTTGGACTGCCCGCGGACTATGCGCAACTGCACCGCTGGTCGATCGAACATCCCGAGGAGTTCTGGTCGCTGCTCTGGGATTTTGCCCATGTGCGCGGCGAGAAAGACCAGCGCATCCTCGTCGATGGCGACAAGATGCCCGGCGCGCAATGGTTTCCCGAGGCGCGGCTGAACTACGCGCAGAACCTGCTGCGGCGGCGCGACGACGGCACGGCGCTGGTGTTCTGGGGCGAGGACAAGCAGAAGCGCCGCATGACCCACGGCGATCTCTACCGCCGCGTGGCGCGGCTGGCGCAGGCGATGAAAAGCGCGGGCATCCAGCCCGGCGATGTCGTCGCCGCCTACATGCCAAATCTGCCCGAGACGCTGATTACGCTCTTGGCGGCCTCCTCCATCGGTGCGGTGTTTACCTCCGCCTCGCCGGACTTCGGCGTGCAGGGCGTGCTCGACCGTTTTGGCCAGGTGGCGCCCAAGCTGCTGTTCGTCGCCGACGGTTACTACTACAACGGCAAGACGCTCGACAGCCTGGGCAAGGTGAAGGAAATCGTCGCCGGCCTGTCTTCGCTGAGAAAAACCATTGTTACCCGCTACATCCACAGGGCCGATCACGACCTCGCGGCGATCCCGCATGCCGTGATGCTGCGCGAGTTTGTCGATCCATTCCGCAAGCAGACCGAGATCGAGTTCGTCCAGTTGCCCTTTGCGCATCCGCTCTACATCCTGTATTCCTCGGGCACGACCGGCGTGCCGAAGTGCATCGTGCATGGCGCCGGCGGTGCATTGCTGCAGCATCTGAAGGAGCATCGCCTGCAAGCCGACATCAAGGCGGACGACAAGGTCTTTTACTTCACCACCTGCGGCTGGATGATGTGGAACTGGCTGGTCTCGGCGCTCGCCTCCGACGCCACGCTGCTGCTCTACGACGGCTCGCCGTTTGTCGGGCGCGGCCGGGTGCTGTTCGACTACGCGCAGGCCGAGGGCATGACGCACTTCGGCACCTCGGGCAAGTTCATCGACGCCTGCGCCAAAATCGAACTCAAGCCGCGCGAGACGCATGACCTGTCTGCCCTCCGCGCGCTGTTCTCCACCGGCAGCCCGCTGTCGCCGGAGAGCTTCGACTACGTTTATCGCGACATCAAGCCCGACCTGCAACTCGCCTCGATTTCCGGCGGCACCGACATCGTTTCCTGCTTCGTGCTCGGCAATCCCGTCGGGCCGGTGTGGCGCGGCGAGATCCAGTGCGCCGGCTTGGGGATGGCGGTCGACGTCCATGACGAAAACGGCCGACCCGCGCCGCAGGGCGAGAAGGGCGAGCTGGTGTGCACCAAGCCCTTCCCGTCGATGCCGGTCGGCTTCTGGAACGATGCGGATGGCGCCAAATATCGCGCTGCCTACTTCGAGCGCTTCCCCGGTATCTGGTGCCACGGCGATTTTGCCGAGCGTACTGCCCATGACGGTTTCATCATCCATGGCCGCTCGGATGCCACGCTCAACCCCGGCGGCGTGCGCATCGGCACGGCGGAAATCTACCGCCAGGTCGAGAAACTGCCCGAGGTGCTCGAATCCATCGTCATCGGCCAGGACTGGGAACAGGACGTGCGCGTCGTGCTGTTCGTCAAGCTGCAGGAAAACCTGCGCCTCGACGAGGCGCTCGCCAAGCGCATCAAGGAAGCGATCCGCGC
>JAUXUK010000041.1 GCA_030680805.1 Sulfuritalea sp.
CGCTCCTAAAATTTGACGAATGCCCATCGCATATAGCGCCCTCTCAGATCGCCCTACAACCGGCAATCTCAATCTTGGCAATAGGAACAGGGCCCCTGCAGTTTGTCGAAAATTCGGAATTGCGACTTTTTCAACAGAATACTGCCTATTGCAGCCGTTCAATCCGGCACGCCATTCGCGCCCTGGTACCACGGCCACCTACCACGGCTATGTGGTGATCGCCAACAAGCGGTTCTGGGACGGCCTGCCGCCGAACATCCGCCAGGCGCTGACCGGCGCGCTGAAGGAGACCACGGCCTACCTTTACGCCATGGCCAAGCAGGACGACGACGAGGCGCTGGAAGCCGTGCGCAAGACCGGCCGCATGCAGATCTACCAGCCGACGACGCCCGAGATGCAGGAATGGCGCAAGGCCTTCTCCAAGGTACATCAGGAAATGGACGGCCGCGTCGGCAAGGAATTGCTGGAATCGATCTACAAGGAAACCGGGTTCGATCCCGGCAAGCTGTAAGGCCACAGCGCGAGGGCAACGCACCGCCGCCGCCGGCTTCCGGCCCCCCGAAAGCCATTGGAGGACCGGAAATCCTTTCATTCCCGGAAAATGCGCGCAGGCTAATAATGGGACAATTCAGCACCTCGACACTCGGACCACACCCGAAATGACGGAAAAAGACGCCGCAACGCTGGCGAAGCTGATTGCCGGCTGCCGCCAGCAGATGGAAAGCGACTTGTCCGAACTGTTCGAAGAACTCGGGCCTGCGCTGATCCAGAAAGCCGGCGAGCGCAGCAGTGCCAGCAAGGACCTGGCCCAGCGCATCGCCGCCGGTACCCTGAAACCCGCGCTGCAACAGAACTGGGGCAAGGTGGCGCCGGCATTGATGGCGAGTCTCGCCGAGCGAGCCCGGCAGGCGGCGAAACCGGGCGATGGCTATGGCGACGGCTACGGCGACGCGAGAGCGTTGAAGATCGCGACCGATGCCGAGCTCGCCCTGCAGTTGGCTGCACACGAGGTCCTCGAGCGCCTGACCTTGGCCTGCCGCGAAGAAACCAACTCGCTGGAACGGCGGATTTCCTACCTGGTGCTGCGCAGCGCCATGAAACCGGCCGACAAGACGTTCAAGGTCGCGTCACTGTGGCCCTGCATCGAGGCTGCCTGCGCCGAGGTGACCAATGACGCGGCGGCAGGCACCGTGCTGCTGCAACTGGTTGGCGAGCGCCTCGCTGCGGAACTGCCCCAACTCTATCGCGTCGTCAACGAAACCCTGATCGACGCCGATATCCTGCCACGCCTCAAACGCAGCTACCGGGAGTTGGGGCTGGTCGACCCCCAGGAGGCCGCCGCCGAATCGGCCAAGATGGAGAGTGCCGTCGACCGGCTGGTAAAGGCGCGCAGCAAGGACGGCGAAGGCACCGCCCGCGGACCCGGCGACGGCAACCTGGAGCTCTTCGACTCGATGAAGACGCTGCAGGCAGCGCCGGCGCACGCCACCCCCGGCACCCATGCCAATATCGTGCGCATGGCGCGCGACAGCGGCGCCGCGCGCGACGCACGCCCGCAGGAAGCCGTCACGCTGGACATCGTCGCCGAGCTGTTCGACCTGATCTTCAGCGACCCGAACGTCGCGAACGGCATGAAGGGGCTGGTGGCCCGCCTGCAATCGACGGTGCTGAAGGCGGCCATGCTCAACAAGAGCTTCTTCGCCGATCACAGGCACCCGGCGCGGCACTTTCTGGACAGCATCTCGAGCGTCGCGATCCGCTGGGGCAAGGTGGTCAATGTCGACGACCCCTTCTTCGTCAAGCTGCTGGAGCTGGTCAACAAGGTCGAGGCCACCTACGACGGCGACCTGGGCGTATTCGACGCCGCGAACGCCGAGCTCGATGCCTTCCTCGCCGAACGTGAGGAGATCGAGGAGCAGCAGAACCGCGAACTGGCCGACGCCGTGCATGCGCGCGAGGAGGAGATCCGCCGCACCCGTGTGGCCCAGATGCAGGCGCAAAGGGCGGCGAACCACTGCATCGAGCGGCTGCTGGGGCCGCTGGTACCGCGCGAGATAGAGGAGTTCCTGCGCAGCTACTGGCGCGACGTGGTTCAGGGAAGGATCTCGCAGGCCGGGGAGGACGGCGCGTCCACCAAAGAGGCCCTGCAGACCGTCGTCGCGCTGATATGGGCCGTGACGCCGAAGCACGATCCGGGGGAACGGAGCCGGCATGCCGCCGCGCTGCCCGGGCTGCTGAAGAAGCTCAACGCCGGCTTCGACGAGATCGGCGCCGCGCCCGCCGAGCGCATGGCTTTCATGGACACGCTGGTCGACCTGCAGCTCGCCGCGCTGCGCGCGGAAACGCAGAAGCCCCCCGCCACCAAGGACAAGGCGGCGCCGGCACCGGAGGAGAAGGCGTCCGCCCGCGGCGCGGGGCCGACCCTGCAGGTCAGCCATGCCACCAGTACCGGTGTCCGCGTGCAGGACATCTCGCTCTCCGGCACCGGCGAGCTCGATGCGGATAACACGCCGGATAGCGGCGACCTGCGCCGCGTGAGGCAACTCGTGCGCGGCGACTGGGTCGATTTCATCACGGCCGGACAAGGCCGCCGCGAGCGCCTGACCTGGATCAACCCCAGCCGGACGATGTTCCTCTTCACCAACAGCGCGTCGGCATGCGCCATTTCCATCACCCCGGAAGCCCTGGCGGTGCGCCTGAGGAACCAGACCGTGCGTATCGTGTTGCCCGACCGGCCGATGTTCGAGCGCGCCATCCACGGCGCCATCAATTCGCTGGACAAGCGCGCCTGAGCATCGGGCGCCAAAAGCACCCAGGCGGCGCTCAGGCGGTTTCGGCGCGGCGGACGCCTTCTCCGCCAGGTAAAAACGCGAAAGCCGCATCCCGCAGGGGATTGCGGCTTTTTCGCTCTCATCCATCCGCGTTTCTACCCACGTCGGTACGTGCCTGCTCCACATTGCGGGAGATCATTCCTCCCCGGCCGGCGCATTTGCTAGGCCCGCGCGTGGCTGGCGCGGATCCAGAGCGCTTCCTCGCGCTCCATCTCCTCGAGGTGCACCTCGATGTCGCCGAATTCGAGGTCGATTTCCGGCAGCACCACGTCGTGGATGGCACAGGCGCGGCGCAGGGTGCGCCGGTATTCGCGATGCAGGCGCAGCAGGTTGCCGCTGGCCGCCGCCAGCGGCGCCGCCGCCGCCGCCAGTGCGACGAAGGCGGCGCGACAGGCCTCGGCCTCCGGCGAGGGAAACACCGCGGCGGGCGCCGCGAGAGTGCGCACTTCGGCCTCGCCGCGGCAGAGCGCGACGCCGAGCAGTGACGAGCGCTGCAAGCGCAGATCGACGCACTGCCCGGCCAGCGCCGGGTACACCGAGAGACCTTCCAGGCCGTGGCGCAGCAGTGCGGCCTCAAGGCTGCGCCGCGCCTCGCGCTGTCTGTCCGCGAAGGTCGCGCGCAGCAGGTCGTAACGCTTGAGTTCGGCGGTCATTTCGGCGGCCAGCAACAGGCACTTTTCGTCGAGGAAGACATAGCCCTCGCGCATCGCGCGGCGTTCCTCGCCGAGCCCGATCAGGCGGCTGCGGGTCGGCGATTCGAAGCTCATCGCCGGCCCCCGAGGTGGGCGGCGATCTGCGCATCGGACAGGCGCGTCAGCTCGCCGGGCGGCAGGCCGCGCAGCAGTGCCCAGCCGACCGCCATGCTGGCCTCCAGCGTGCGCGGCGCGGCCTGGTGGATCAGTTCGTGCTCGAAGCGCAGGCCGAATTCCAGGTAGCGGCGGTCGGTCTCGGCCAGGCCGTCCTCGCCGACGACGCTGGCCAGCAGGCGCGCCTGCACGGCACGCGCGTAGGCGGCGTAGAGCTGGCTGGCCAGTGCCGGATGGTCGGGGTCCGTATAGCCTTCGCCGATACCGCCCTTCATCAGGCGCGACAGGCTGGGCAGGACATCGATCGGCGGCTCGATGCCGGCGCGGTCCAGCGCGCGCGACAGCACGATCTGGCCCTCGGTGATGTAGCCGGAAAGATCCGGCACCGGATGTCCGATGTCGTCCAGAGGCATGGTCAGGATCGGCAACTGGGTCAGCGTTCCCGGCGTGCCGCGCAGGCAGCCGGCGCGCTCGTAGAGGCTGGCCAGGTCGGAATACATGTAGCCGGGGAAGCCCTTGCGCCCCGGCACTTCGCCCTTGGCGCCGGCCACCTCGCGCAGCGCCTCGCAGTAGTTGGTCATGTCGGTCATGATCACCAGCACGTGCTTGCCGCAAGTGAAGGCGAGATATTCGGCGGCGGTCAGGGCGAAGCGTGGCGTCAGCAGGCGTTGCGTGCTGGCGTCGCCGGCGAGGTTGAGGAACAGCACGGCGCGCGCCAGGGCGCCGCTTTCCTCCAGGCTGCGGCGGAAGTAGTCGGCGGTGTCGTGGGCAACGCCGATGCCGGCAAAGACGATGGCGAAATCCTCGCCGCTGCCTGTCCCGCGCAGCCGCGCGTGACGCGCGATGGCCACCGCCAGCCGGTCGTGCGGCAGGCCCGGCCCGGAGAACAGCGGCAGCTTCTGTCCGCGCACCAGGCTGTTCAGGAGGTCGATGGCGCTGACCCCGGTTTCGATGAAATCGCGCGGCGTGGCGCGCGCCACCGGATTCAGCGGCAGGCCGTCGATGCGCAGGCGGCGCTCCACCGCCAGCGGCGGGCCGCCGTCCAGGGGGCGACCGACGCCGTCAAGGATGCGCCCGAGCAAGCCGGGGCCGAGACCGAATTGCAGCGGCTCGCCGATGAAGCGCACGCGCGTCGCCGCCAGCCCCAGCCCGTTCGATGATTCCAGCAGTTCGATGGTCAGCGTGTCGAGGTCCACCGCCGCGACACGGCCCAAGCGCACGCCGCCGTCGGCGCCGACGACTTCGACGGCTTCGTTGTAGCCGACCTCGACGCTGCGCCGCAGGAACAGCAGCGGCCCTTCCAGCCGGTAGGCGGAATCCTCGACGCTAAGCCTGGGGCGCATCGCCGGCCTCCGTCAACAGTGTCGCGAAATCGGCTTCCAGCGCAGCTTCCAGGGCGACAAAGGCTTCCGCCTCGTCCTCGCCGATCTCGTCGCCCATGCGCTGCAAGGGCCGCAGCACCGGCAGTGCGGCCACCGCTTCGGGGCTCGCACCGCGCGCCAGCGCGGCCGCGGCGAGATCCATGAAGCGGCCGAGCAGGCGCATCATGCGCGCCTGGCGCTGCGGCCCGCAGTAGGCGTCCTTGGCCGAATAAGCCGACTGGCGCAGGAAGGTTTCATTCACCACTTCGGCGCACAGCAGCGTCAGCCGCTGCTGCGGCTGCAGCGCATCCTTGCCGACGATGCGCGCCATGCGTTCCAGCCGCGCCTGTTCGGCGAGCAGGGTCAGGAAGCGCCGGCGCAGCGCCTGCCAGCCTTCTTCAGCACCGTTCATCGCCGCGCCGAAGGTTTCGGCGAAGACGCCGACCCACCAGCCCGCCACCGTGTCGGCGTCCTGCGAATACGAGGCCAGCGGCGCGATCGCGGGGTAGAAGCGGGCGCGCGCCCGTGTCACGTCCAGCGCCCAGAAGCTGCGCACGTAGCGCGTGGTGTGGCTGGTCACCGGCTCCGAAAAATCGCCCGACTGCGGGCTCACCGAACCGATCAGGGTGACCGAGCCCAGGTCGCCGCTCAGGGTGCGCACGCGGGCCGCGCGCTCGTAGAACTCGGCCAGGCGGCTGCCCAGGTAGGCCGGATAGCCGCCCTCGCCGGGCAGTTCGCCGAGCCGCCCGGAAACCTCGCGCAGCGCCTCGGCCCAGCGGCTGGTCGAATCCGCCATCAGCGCCACGTGCAGGCCCTGGTCGCGGAAATACTCGGCAATGGTCACCGCGCAGTAAATGCTCGCCTCGCGCGCCGCCACCGGCATGTTCGACGTATTGGCGACGATCACCGTGCGCTCGCTCATCGGCCGGCCGCTGCGCGCATCGATGAGGCCGGCGATCTCCTCGACCGCGCCGGCCATCTCGTTGCCGCGCTCGCCGCAACCCAGGTAGACGATGACATCGGCCGCGCAGGCCTTGACCAGGGCTTCGAGCAGTACCGTCTTGCCGGTACCGAAGCCGCCGGGGATCGCTGCCTTGCCGCCCAGCGCCACCGGAAACAGCGCGTCGATCACGCGCTGCCCGGTCACCAGCGGGTCACCGCTGGGCAGGCGCTGAGCCACGGGCCGTGGCACGCGCACCGGCCACACTTCGCTCATCATCAGTTGATGCTCCGTGCCCGTGGCGTCCTTCAGCACGCACAGCACCTCGTCATCGCAATGCTCGCCGACGGCGACGATGCGCAGCACCTCGCCGCTCTTGCCCGGCGGCACCAGGCAGCGGTGTTCGCGTGCGCCTGCGCTGGGGCCGGCGACGCGGCCAAACTCGGCGCCGGCGTGCAGAACCTGTCCGGGTTGCACCAGCGGACGGAAGGCGTGGCGGCGCGTCGATGCGCCGCTGAAGCCCGGCGCGACGAAAACCGAATCGCTGCCCGAGAGCGGCCGCAGCAGGCCGTCGCAGATGCTGCCGAGCAGGCCCGGTCCGAGCCGGATCGACAGCGGCAGGCCGCTGCCTTCGACTGCGTCGCCCGGACGCAGGCCGGTGGTGTCCTCGTACACCTGCGCCACCAGCAGGTCTTCGTGCAGGCTGACCACCTCGCCCAGCAACTGGTTCGGCCCGACGCGCAGTGCCTCGCGCAGCGCGAACGGCCCCGTGGCGCGCGCGCGCAACACCGGGCCGCTGATCCATTCGATACTCGCTCTGCTCATGTGACTACCCTCCCCCCAGCCCCCTGCCCGAGGCAGGGGGTGACGGCGGTTCGCCGCTGCGCGGCTCCAAGGGGTTGGCGGCGCTCCCTTGGGGCGGCCCGGCGGGAGCGCTCTCCATCAATTGCAGGAGTCGCCCATAGACCCAGGCGCGGTCGGCGAGCAGCCCGACCGGCGTTGCTTCCAGCCGCGCCGCGCCGGCCTGGATCTCAATGCCCGCGTCGATGCCGGCGTCGGCCTCGAAACTCGCGCCGGCGACGCCGAGTTCGCCAAGGCGCTGCTTCAGCCATGCGATGTCGTCGGCGCCGAGATCGGGCGCATGGCGGATGGACCAGGCACTACGCGGCAGGGTCAGTGCGGCGCGGGCCACGGCCTGTTCCAGCCATTGCCGGCGCCGTGGCGGGTGTTCCCAGACGGCGTGCAGCGCTGCCGGCAGAATGGCTTCGGCGGCGGCTACGGCGAGGCCGGCCTGGCGCTGCGCTGCGTGCCGCCTTGCAGCCTGCAATTGCGCGCGGGCGGCGGCAATCCTCGCCCTCGCACTCGCGCGCTCCGCATTCAGCGCTGCCCGCAGTCGCTGACGACTCTCGCGCATGGCCGCGGCGTGCATGGCTTCGGCTTGCGCCTGCGCGTCACCGAGGATTTCCGCGCAACGTGCTTCGCTGGCCTGAGCGACCACATCGAGCAGGGTCGACAATGCGCCGGCAATCGTCACGGCGTACCTCCCAGCAGGCGGCGCACCGGCTCCGCAACGTCGGTGTCGTCGAGCACCATGACCAGCGGCTGCGCGGCGGCACGCGCGTCGGCCAGGCGCACGGCCGGCAGCCGCGCCGCACAGCGGGCTCCGATCAGCAGCAGCGTCGCCTCGTCGAGCGCACGGGCAAATTCGGCGGCTTCGCTGCCGGTCGCGACAGCCCGCGACTCGATGCCGGCGAGGCGGAATCCGGCCGCCTCGGCTTCGCTGCCGAGATAGATGATCTGGCTCATGGGACTACTCTCCCGCTGGTGTTCATGCCAAGCGGTTGAGGATCAGGATGGACACGATCAGGCCGTAGATGGCGATGCCTTCGGCGAGGCCGACCAGGATCAGCAGGCGCCCCAGCAGTTCCGGCTTCTCGGTCAGGGCGCCGACCGCGGCGGCGCCCAGCTTGCCCACCGCAAGGCCGGCGCCGAGCGAGGACAGGCCGGTAGCCAGCGCGGCGCTGAACAGGCCCAGCCCGATCGCGTTGCCGTCCAGCGCGGTCGGCGGCGGCGCGGCGGCCAGTGCCGGCGTGGCGAACAGGATCGCCGTGGCGCCGGCGGCCATTACCGCGGCAAAGGCGAGCACGGCCAACAACAATGTCATCTTGGGTTTCATGGTGCAGCTCCTTGGGATCCGGAAGGGGGTGGCGGCGCCGGGTGGAAAGCCCGCCCGGCACCGGAAAAGAAACGGATGAAGAACTCGAACAGCAGCAGGCGCGTGGTCTGGATCGACACCACCAGCACCTCCAGCGCAATGATGAACACGTTGCCGAGGATGAAGACCAGCACGCCGGCGCTGCCGGCATCGGCTGCCAGCATGCCGAGCGCGGCGGAGAGGCCGGCGTGGGCGATGGCGAAGGCGCCGACGCGGACGAAGGACAGCGTGTTGATCGCCAATTGCACGGCCTTCTCGGCGATTTCGGCGAGCCCGGCAGCCACTGCGCCGGTGCCGCCGCCGGTGCGGAACTCCATGATCGCGGCGGCAACGAGGATGGCGGCGGCGACCAGATAGCCCGCGGCGGACAGCATGGCGCCGGCGGCAAGCGCCAGCAAACAGGCCGCGGCCGCGCCGTCACTGCGCAGCCAGGCGCCGAGTTCGCCGCGCCAGCGCGCTTCGGTCGCCGCCAGTCCAAGCCCGACCAGCAGCAGCAGCGCACCGCCGACCATGGGCACCAACAGCACGCTCAAGGGATCGTCCAGCGGATCGACCCACCAGGCGGCGAACAGCCCATGCACGCTGAATGCGCTGCCGAACAGCAGGCCGAAGCCCATCGCCGCGATGCCACCGGGAATGAACAGCCGTGCCAGCGGCCAGCGCTTGCCGAAGATCAGGCCGCCACAGGCCAGCAGCAAACCCTGGCCGACATCGCCGAACATGTAGCCGAACATCAGCGGGAAGGCAATGGCGACCACCATGCTCGGATCGGCGGCGTTGCGGTCGGGCATGCCGACCAGCCGGCTGAATACTTCGTAGGGGCTGACCCACCAGGCGTTGTGCAGCAGCATCGGCGGCTTCAGGCCCGGCGGCGGCGCGCCGAAACGCACCAGGGCGGGGGCGCCGCTGGCGTCCACCGTGCGCGCCAGCGCTCGCGCGTCGCCGGTCCAGCCGGTCACGGTGCACAGCGCCTGGCGCGTGCGCACCGAGGCGACATTGGTCAGGCACCACCAGCCCTGCCGGGCGTCGGCCACCGCCTCGGCGATGCCATACTCGGTGCCCAGCGCAGTCAGGGCATCGTCGATTTCCGCCTGCCGCGCCAGGCAAGCTGCGGCGCGGCTTCCCAGCGCCGCTTCGGGATCGGCTGCGGCCAATTCCGTTACCGGCTCGATGCGACGGCCGCCGACGCCGGCAATCCGTTCGCCATACTCGGCCAGCGCCGCCGGCGTTCCCAGCGCCAGTACGCAGGATTCGTCCGTCATGGCGACGGGCCTGAGCATCAGCGCCGCGGGCGACATTACGGTGGCGGCCTGCGCGCCGCAAAACATCGCGGCGGCCAGCCGCCCGGGGTTCAGCAGCACGGCGCGCTCTTCGGCGCCGATGCCGCTTGCGGCGAGCAGCCTTTGCCAGCGGCGCAGCGCGAGCACTTCGCTGCGCAATTCGTCGCCTTCCTGCAGCAGGGGCTCCGCAGCCTGGCTCCAGCGCTCCAGGCGCGCCAGCGCGGATTCCAGCACCGCTTCGGGAAAGGCATGCGGCACCGTGGGTACCGCAACCGACGGCCAGTCGCCGTGGTGGCGACGCTCCAGTTCCTCGAAGCGCTGGCGAAGGGTTTCCGCATGCGCCGCACCCGCCATCGCCGCCGTCGCCGTCTCGAACTCGGCGCAACCGGCGCTCGCCAGGCCTTCGAACAGGCGGGTCGCGTCGTCCTTGGCGGCGACGATCTCGAACCAGGTGGCCGGCGTCGGCCGGATCATGGCAGACGCCTCCGGCGCACTGCGCGCAGTAGCAGGTCGGCACGCAGCCGCTCAAGGTCGAGCGCCAGCAAGAGCAGGAACAGGAAGGCAGCGGCCGGCTGCAGCGCGGCGCGGCGAAACGCGCAGGCCATTCGGCCGCGCAGGGCGCGCCGGACTTCCCATGCCGTACTTGCATCGTGAAGCGTGAAATCCGCCAGGTGCTGGCGCAGACGGCTGCAGAACTGCTGCAGTTCGCCGTGATCGGCTTCGCCATCCTGCGGCCAGAGGCGGACCCAGCAGGCCTGCCACTGCTCCAGGTTCGCCTTGTTACCGGCCAATGCGGCAAGGCGACCATCCAGCTCGACGCCTTTGGGCAGCGTTTCGCCGCGCTCGCGATGGGCCAGCGCGGGCAGGTCGCTCAGGGTTGCTACCCAGCGCGCGGCGGGAGCCCATTCCGCCGGCAGCCAGCGCGCCACCTCGGCGACGGTCTTGCGCCAGAACCGGCGCAGGGCCTGTTCGATCTCGTGCGGTCCGGCGCCATCGTCGATGCCGACCAGCCAGTCGGCAAAGGGCATGGCACGTGCCGCCGCAAGGTAGGCGACAAAGTCGCGATGCGCTCCCAGTTGCCGCCACTGCGCCTCGCCGGGGTGGGCGCCGTAGCGTGCCTGAAGCCGGGCCTGGGCGTATTCCATGACGTGCCGCCTTCAGTCGCCTTCGATCAACTCGCTCGCCAGGCGAGCGGTGGCCAACGCGACGCGATGCCGGGTTGCCGCGTCAAGCTCGGTCGGTTCGGCCCAGCGCGCCGCCTCGCGATCGAGTGCGGCGACTTCGGCATCGGCCTGCTGGGCCAGGCGCACGCGCCAAGCGGCGAGCCGCCGTTCGACCTCCGCGCCCAGCGTGCGCTGGTCTTCCCGCGCCTCGGTCAACAGATCGGCGGCCCGCCGGCGACATAGCTCCACCGCTGCCTCGGCCGCCCTTTCGGCTTCCAGCAGGCGATCGAACGCCGCTGCCGCGGCTTCTCCGCGATACTCCGACGATGCCTTGTCCGGCATTTTCTTTTCTCCCGTGCGCGGCGCCTGGCGCCACGACCTGTCGATTTCCATTCTGGCACCGCCGCGGGCATGACGCAAACAGTGTTACCGACGTGTTGCGCCTTGTCGCCGGGCCGTCACCGGCCGGATCGCCGTATCGCCATCCGCTACGGCGAGGAGAGCGTTTCTTGCTCGACCGCCTTGTAGCGCAGTTGTTTCATCAGCGCCGACTTTTCCGTCGCCCGTCCCCTACTGCGCAGGCTCGGCGCCAACATACTGTTCGGGCCTTGCCATGGTGCTGCGCACCTTCCCGGACGTAGCGTCGAACAGAACCATCATGCGCCAGGGCTCGTTGGAGACGCGGTAGCGCCAATCCCAGACCAGCTCGTCACGCGCTTCGAAATAGGCGGTAGCGTTGGCGTCCGACGGACCGAGAATGCGCAAGACTTCCTCCTTGCCCATCCCGGCGCGAATGGTGGCCAGATGCTGGTCGTCGAGCACGTTCTCGATGGTTTGCAACTTGCCGTTCGCGCCCAGCCGGACCATGAAGGTGTCAAAGCCGCCCGGGCCCCGTGGGTAGGCCAGCTGCCGCGAGCCGTCCGGGTCCTGCCACTGCAGCGCCGGCGGGCCCATCGTCGCCTGCACGTCCTCGATGCGAGCCTCGCCCGGCTTGAGGCCGCTACCGCTGTAGGACGCGCATGCCGCAACGATCACTGACGAGGACAGGAGCAGTACTCTTTGCCACATGATGGGTCCAAGTTTTGAATGCGAGAGCATTAGAGTAGCACTTGCACTCGCGAGTTCAGTGCCGGAAAACGTGCGAGCTTGTACGGAGCACGACAAGACGCCCGCCGCGCTGCGGTATAGTCGTTGCACACGCTGGCCACGACAATAGACAAGGATCCTTGATGAAGCGCGTTGTTCTGACTGCCCGGGATGGCCACAATCTGGCCGCCTACCGTTTCGACCCGGAGGGCCCGGCCCGGGCCAACGTGGTCATCGCGGCGGCCATGGCGGTGCCCCAATCCTTCTATGCCCCGTTCGCCCGGTATCTCGCCCGCTGCGGCTACACGACCTGGACCTTCGATTACCGCGGCATCGGCGAGTCGCTGACCGGCTCGTTGCGCGCCGTCAAGGCCGACCTCAGCGACTGGCTGACCAAGGACTACGACGCCCTGCTGCACGAGATCGGCGAAGCCTCGCCGCTGCCCCTGTTCGTCGTCGGTCACAGCTTCGGTGGTCAGGTGGCGCCGCTGCTGCCTTCGCGCGAACACCTCGCGGGCCTGGTGAATATCGCCGTCGGCAGCGGCTCGATGCGCCACAACACGCCGCGCATCCGCCGCTCGGCGCCGCTGATGTGGCACGTGCTCGCTCCGGTGCTGTGCCCCGTGTTCGGCTACTTCCCCGGTGCCCGTCTGGGCGTCATCGGCAATCTTCCCAGCGGAGCAATGTTCCAGTGGCGGCGCTGGTGCCTGACGCCGGACTACCTGCTGAGCGGTGAACCCGGAGCGCGCGAAGCCTATGCCAGCGCCGACTATCCGGTGCTGGCGCTGACTTTCGCCGATGACGAGCTGCTGCTCGAGGATGGTTCGCGCCTGATTCATGCCGCCTACCTGAAGCGAGCCGTCGACTACCGCCTCCTTGAACCGGCGCAGCACAATCTGCCGCGTATCGGCCACTTCGGCTTTTTCAAACCGGCGAGCGAGGCCACCCTCTGGCCGCTGGTCACGAACTGGCTCGATGGCGCTACCTGAAACAACCCGTCCAACAGATTCATTCATCATGGAGAGCCGCATGCTTACCCTCGAAGACGCACAGCGCATTACCCTCGCCGCCCGCCGCACGGCAGCCGAAAACAACTGGAACGTGGCCATTGCGGTCGTCGATGACGGCGGCCACCTGATTTCGCTGGCGCGCATGGACGGAACCCAGAAGGGCTCCATCCGCATCTGCGAACAGAAGGCCAGAACCGCCGTTCTTTTCAAGCGCCCGACCAAGGCCTTCGAGGACGCGGTGCTGCAGGGCCGCCCGGTGTTCATGTCGATGCCCGACGTGATCTGCCTGGAGGGCGGCGTACCGCTGATCCGCGAGGGGGTTTATCTCGGCGCAATCGGCGTTTCCGGCGTCAAGTCGTCCGAAGACGGAGTTGTCGCCGCCGCGGGGGCCGCTGCGCTGGGCGCCTAAGCGGCCGCCATGCGGGCGAATTCGCCGCTGTCGATCAGCCGGCGCAATTCGCTGGCGCCGCCGACCAGGGTGCCGTTCACAAAGACCATGGGAAAAGTGGGCCAGCCGGTCCACATCTTGAGCGCGTTGCGGCGCCGCCACTGGCTGAGATAGCTTCCGTACTCGAGATACTGGTAGGGCGTGCCGTGCGCATCGAGCGCCTTGCGCGCCATGCGTGGAAAGGGGTTTTGCGCCATGCCGACGACGACCACCTTGTTGCCGGCGATGGCGGCCTGCACTTCGCGCACGATGTCGGCATTGTTGTCCGCGATGGTCTGGCGGGCGGCAGGGTGAATATGGGCTTCGTCCAGAACGCTGCGACTCATGTCGGGCTCCTTGTTGTCGGAATGCCGGACGCGTCGATCAAGGGCGGCGCGTCGGGAAACCATCTTACCCCGCGCCAGGCGAACGCTCGCCGTATCGCCAACGCCGACTTTCCGGGTCAGATATCGTGGTCTGCGCAACCCTCGGCAAGAACCGCTGCGGCGATCGCCTCCCGAGACGGCGGATGCGCTTACCTGGCCGCCGCTGCAGCAGCGGCAGCCTGCCTGGCGGCCTCTTCTGCCTCCCGCCGTTTCAAGGTTTCGGCATATTGCCGCGACCGTTCGTCGATCTTCTTCACGCGCTCGGCATGCTGCCGTTCCCGCTCCGCCTTCTTGCTGGCATTGCCCGGAGCCTTTGCGGCCCGCTTCGCATCCTCCTGGCTGCGTGCCGCGAGCTTCTGCTGCTGCGCCGCGCGCTCGGCCGCTGCCTTGCCGCGACGGGCCTCGAGCTTTTTCGATTCCTCGGCCCGACTCCGTTCGCGCTCGGCAGCCCGTTGCGCTTCTTTCTCGCGGTAGCGTTCGACATCGGCCTTCTGTTTCGCTTCCTCGGCGGGCGCCTCGGCAGCGCGCTTCGCGGCCTTGGCCTCGACCTCGCTGCGACGAATTTCGCGTTCGGCCTTGCGCCCCGCCTGCTCGAGCGCATTAGCCTCCTTCACTGATTCGGCATGCCGTTCCTTCGCCGAACTCATGCACCCGATGGCAATCGCCCTGGTGTGACAGGCTGCCTTGTCCGCTTCGTACCTGGCCTCGGCTTCGCCTTTGAGCGCCTTGCCTCTGACGCGCTGGGCGCGAGCCTCGTCAAGCGAGAGCGGCGATGGTGCTTGCGCTGTTTGCGCCGAGGCCCATGCGTGGGCAAGCATCAGGCCGATACCCAGCACGTTTCCAATCTGCATCCAGTCCTCCTTGCGAACGAGCAGCTTAGCCGGTTCGCCATGGGTTTTCCATTTTCCCGCACGTTCAATGCGATGCCGCCGTCCCGCCATCCGCTACGGCGAGGAGAGCGTTTCTTGCTCGACCGCCTTGTAGCGCAGTTGTTTCATCAGCGCCGGGTCGCGACCATGGTATCCGGGAGTGCGACTGGCCGGGCGATAGGGTTCGCATGATTTCAGGCTAAACTCCGACGCAAAACAAGGAGGAGCGACCGTGAGCGAAGTCATCGTCATCGGCGGCGGCATAGCGGGCATCTGCGCCGCGCTGGAGCTTCTCGACGCCGGGCGCCGGGTGCTGCTGCTCGAGCGCGACACCGCCGACAACTTCGGCGGCCTGGCGAAGGAAAGCTTCGGCGGCATCTTTCTGGTCGGCACCCCCGAGCAGCGGCGCGCCGGCATACGCGACACGCCGGAACTGGCGCTGGCCGACTGGAAGGCCTTTGGCGAACTCGATCCCAACGACCGCTGGCCCCTGGCCTGGGCAGAAGCCTATGTGCAGCGCTGCCACGACGACGTGGGCGTCTGGCTGCGAGAGCGCGGCGTCGGTTTCCTTCCCGCGCCGCACTGGGTCGAACGCGGCCTGTTCACGCCCGGCAATTCCGTACCGCGCTTTCATATCGTCTGGGGCACCGGGCATGAGTTGGCGCTGCGCCTGATCGATCAGCTTGAAAACCACCCGCAGCGCGGACGGCTCGAAATCCGCTTCGGCCAGCGCGTCGAAAGCCTGCTGACATCGAACGGAGCGGTCACCGGCTGCAAGGGCGTCCGCGAGGCGGATCAGCAGCCCTTCGAGGCCGGCGCGGGCAGCGTGATTGTCGCCGCCGGCGGTTTCAACGGCAACATCGAGCGCGTGCGGCAGCACTGGCATCGCGACTGGGGTTCGCCGCCGCCGGTCATCCTCAACGGCTCGCACCGCTATGCGGACGGCCGGCTGCACGATGCGGTGAGCGCCGCCGGCGGCCAGCTGACGCATCTCGATTCGATGTGGAACTATGCCGCCGGAGTGAGGCATCCACGGCCGCGCAAACCCGGCCACGGCCTCTCGCTGGTACCGCCGCGCTCGGCCCTGTGGCTCGACTGGAGCGGCCGGCGCATCGGGCCGATGCCGCTGGTGACGGGTTTCGACACCCGCGATCTGGTCGCCCAGGTCTGTGCCCAGGAGCGGCAGTATTCCTGGCAACTGATGAACAAACGCATCGCGCTGAAAGAGCTCGCGGTATCGGGCGCCGAGTTCAACCCGTCGATCCGCGACAAGAAGAAGTTCGCCTTCCTGCGCGACATCCTGATCGGCAACCAGTGGCTGTACGACGAGATGACCGGTTCCTGCGAGGACTTCGTGGTCGGCCGCGATCTGCCCGAGCTGGTGAACAAAATGAACGCGCTGCAGGGCGACGACGCGGTGAGCCTCGACACCCTGCGGCAGACGGTGGAGGCCTACGATGCGCAGATCGACCGCGGCCAGAGCCTGCACAACGACGAGCAGTTGCGGCGCATCGCCTACGTGCGGCACTGGAAGGGCGACCGCATCCGCACCTGCAAGTTCCAGAAGATCCTCGACCCGAAGGCCGCGCCGCTGATCGCCGTGCGCGAATTCATCATCAGCCGCAAGAGCCTCGGTGGCATCCAGACCGATCTGCAAAGCCGCGTGCTGGACCACGCCGGGCAGCCGATTGCCGGCCTGTTTGCGGCGGGCGAAGCGGCCGGCTTCGGCGGCGGCGGCATGCACGGCCTGCGTGCGCTGGAAGGCAGCTTCCTTGGCGGCTGCATTCTTTCCGGCCGCATCGCCGGGCAAGCAGCCGCCGCAAACACCTGAACCCTTGAGTACGGAGACAACCGCATGAAACGAACCGGCGCCTGGATCGCGGTACGAGCCCTCGAAGCCCTGGGTATCAAATTCACGTTCGGCATTCCCGGCGTGCACAACACCGAGCTGTACGACGAACTCAACAGTTCGCCATCGATCACGCCGGTGCTGGTGACCCACGAAGGCGGCGCTGCGTTCATGGCCGATGGCGTCAGCCGCACCTCGGACCTGACCGGCACGCTGGTGATCGTCCCGGCCGCCGGCGCCACCCATGCCGCCAGCGGCATCGGCGAGGCCTTTCTCGACGGCGTGCCGATGCTGGTGATCTGCGGCGGCATCCGCACCGACCTGGACAAGCGCTACCAGCTTCACGAGCTCGATCAGCACGCCTTTCTGAAAGCCCTGACCAAGGCCACCTTCCTCGTCACCCGCCACGAGGACATCGCACCCACCTTGTTCAAGGCCTGGGAAATCGCCCACTCCGGAGAACCAGGTCCGGTCTTTGTCGAGATCCCCGTCAATCTCCAGATGTTTCCGGGCGAGGCAGGCGAGCTTCCGGCGCCACCGGTGATCGCCAAACCGCAACGCGCCGCCGCTGCCGACATTCGGCGCGCCGCGGAGATGCTGCTGGCGGCGAAGCATCCCGCAATGTTTCTCGGCTGGGGCGCCCGCGACGCCTTCGAGCAAACCCGCGCCATCGCCGAGTTGCTCCAGGCGCCGGTGGCCACCACCCTGCAAGGCCTGTCGGTGTTCTCCGCCGCCCATCCGCTGCACACCGGCTTCAGCTTCGGCGCCGCAGCCGTCCCGGCGGCGCGCAATGCCTTCGCCGACTGCGACTGCCTGCTGGCGGTCGGCACCCGCTTCGCGGAAATCGCCACGGGCAGCTTCGGCGTCACGGTGCCGCCGAACCTGATTCACTCGGATATCAACCCGGCAGTATTCAATGCCAACTACCCGGCGGCAGTGACGCTGGAGGGAGATGCCAGCGCGGTACTGGCCGCACTGCTGGCAGAGCTGCAAAAACTCGGCGCGAGCGGCACGGCGAATACCGCATTGCACGCCCGCATACAGCGCGACAAGCTCGCCTACAACGACGAATGGCTGCGCCACGACTGCGGCGGCAAGGTCAACCCGGCGGTGTTTTTCAATGCGCTGCGCGCGGCGATGCCCGACGATTCGATTGCCGTGGTCGACGACGGCAACCACACCTACCTGACCGCGGAACTGTATCCCGTGCGACAGCCCAAGGGGCTGATCGTGCCGACCGATTTCAACAGCATGGGCTACGCAGTGCCGGCCGCCATCGGCGCCAGGCTGGCCAACCCGCAGCGCGAAGTATTCGCCATCGTCGGCGACGGTGCTTTCACCATGACCTGCATGGAAATTGTTTCCGCGACGCGACTCGGGCTCGGGCTGGTGTTCTACGTGTTCCATGACGGCGAGCTGTCGCAGATCGCCCAGGCGCAGGAGATTCCCTTCAATCGCAAGCCCTGCACGGCGCTGGGGGCGATCGACTTCAGCGGCGTCGCCATCGCCACCGGCGCCGAATACATCCGGGTACCGTCGAACGACGAGGTAAGCGCCGCGATCGCGCAGGCGCGCGAACTGGCCGCCGGCGGACGGCCGGTGATCGTCGACCTGATCATGGACTATTCCAAACGCACGGCATTCACGCAGGGTGCCGTCAAAACCAACTTCAAGCGCTTGCCGCTGGCTCAGCGCCTGCGCATGGTGACCCGTGCGGTGAGGCGAAAAATCACCGGCTGACCGTTCTACTTTCCGGCAGCCGGATCGAAGAAGCGCAGCGCGTTGCGACCGGCGGCCTTGGCCTGATACATGGCAAGGTCTGCCTGCTTCAGGAGTTCGTCCGCAGTGTGCTCGTGCCCGAAGAACAGGGTCCCGCCAATGCTGGGGGTGCTGACATGCTCGTGTTCGGCCAGCAAATAGGGCTGGTTGAGCGCAGCCAGTATCTTGTTTCCTGCAACTTCGGCCTGGGCGCCAGCTTCCAGACGGTTTTCGCTCAGCCCCTCCAGCATCACCACGAACTCGTCGCCGCCAAGGCGTGCGACCGTGTCGCCCTCGCGAACGCTGGCAACGAGACGCCGCGACACCTGTTGCAGCAATAGGTCGCCCATGTCGTGGCCGAGGGTGTCGTTAAGGCTCTTGAAATTGTCCAGGTCCAGAAACAGCAGCGCCCCCAACTGGCCGCTGCGGGCGCCAAAGGCCATGGCGTGCTGCAAACGGTCCAGCAGGAGTCGGCGGTTGGCAAGCTGGGTGAGGGAATCGTAATAGGCCAGCCGCTCGATCTCCATCTCGGCTTCCTTGCGCTCGGTGATGTCGACCTGCGTTCCGACGTAGTGCGTGACTGTTCCATCGTCCCGTTTTACCGCGGTGATGGTGAGCCATTGCGGATAAATCACGCCGTTCTTGCGCCGGTTCCATATCTCGCCCTGCCACGAACCGCTCTCGGCGATCGATCGCCACATTTCCTCGTAGAACGCCTTGTCGTGACGCCCGGAGCTCAGTATCGAGGTTCTTTGTCCGACAGCCTCGTCGGCCGTGTAGCCGGTGATTTCCGTGAATGCCCGGTTGATCCTCAAAATCAACCCGTTGGCATCGGTGATTGCCATGCCTTCCTGCGATTCGAATGCGATCGCGGCGATCCGCTGCTCCTGCTCGGCGCGCTTGCGTTCGCTGACGTCCCTGACCAAGGCCAGGAAGCCGCTGGCGTACTTCCCCGAGCCGGACAACTGGCTCATGGTGACCTGGAAGAAACGCTCCCTGCCATTTACCAGAACCGCGAGTTCGTGAGTGCGCGCCTGTGCATCGGCAAAGATGCCGACGATCGCCTCCGCGACGAAGTCCGATAGCTGATCCGGCAGCGCGTCGGCGAAGTAGTTTCCCAGGGCGGACTCGGCGCGGACAGGGAAGTCGAAGGACTCGGGCAGGTGGTATTCGGTAATCCGTCCCTCCGTGTCCACCACAAACACCAACTCCTGCAGCGAGCCGATGAGGTTTGCCAGGCGCGCTTCGCGGGCCTTCAGCGAGGCCTCGCTTTGCTTGCGCTCGGAAATGTCGAGGACCGTGCCGACCATGCGGAGTGCACGGCCATCCGCATCCCGTTCCACCACCTTGCCGCGCGCGAGTACCCATAGCCAGTGGTCATTCTTGTGACGGAACCGGCACTCCGCCTCGCAACGCTGCGTTTCCCCCTTGAAATGGGTCTTTATCATCCCGCCCACAAGAGCGCGGTCGGTCGGATGAATCATCAGGCCCAGCACGCCTGGGTCTATTTGAAGTTCATCCTGGGCATAACCCAACATCGCGAGAAAGCGTTCATTCTGCAGAATTCTCCCCGTCGGAATATCCCAGTCCAGCAAACCAAGATCAGCACCGGCCAGTGCCAGTTCCATGCGCTGCTGGCTCTCGGCGAGCTTCTCGGCCGCCTGCTTGCGCTCGGTGATATCGGTGGCAACGCCGAGGTAGCCGGCGATCCGCCCATCCGCGTCGACTAGCGCCGTTACCGACAGCAGCACCGGCACGCGTCGGCCATCCTGGCGAAGGTAGGTCCACTCATTCTCGTCGGGCGCGCGGGTTTCGCGCGTCTTGATGACAAATACATCGAAGCCGGGTTCGACAATCCCGCCCAGTTCCTTCGACAGCACCACGGCGCGACGACGGACTTCTTCCGGGTCGTGAAACAGGGCCGGCGTCTGCTTGCCGATCAACTCATCCGCCCGATAACCGAGCAGGGCTTCCGCACGAGGATTGAATACCGTGATGACGCCCTGCGGATCCGTGGCGATGATCGCATAGGCGGCATGGGTCAGCACCGATGTCTTCAGCATTTCGCTTTCTAGTCGCGGCCGTTCCGCGGTAATGCGCTCGGTGACATCGCGGAAGCTCCAGACCCGCCCGGTGATCCGGCCATCCATCCGCTGGGGCTGGGAGTAGCGTTCAAAAACCCGCCCATCCTTGAATTGCAGGGTATCTGCCGACGATGCATCGGGGCGCTCGTAGAGTTCGCTAACCTTTTGAACAAACTGCTGCGGATCATCCAGCTGGTCGAGCACGAATCCCATCAAGGCCTTGTCGTCGCCCGTCGCCAGGAGTTCAGCAGGAATTCGCCACAGGCTGGCGAACTGCGAGTTGTAGGTGACCACGCGCCTCTGGTCGTCGATGACCAGAATTCCATCGGAGGCCGCCTCCAGCGTCGCTCGCTGCAACGAAAGCGCCGCCCGCATCTTGCGAATCAGCATCGGTATGGGCAACAGCACCAGCCAGATCGAGAGGAGGCCGATGAACCAGGACACGATCGGCTTTCCGATGAAATAGGGCTCCGGCGCCACGCCCAGCATGCTCGACACAACGTAGGCGAGCCAGGCCAGCATGTATGTTCCACTGTAGATCGCCCCGGCCCGAATGCTGACGACCACCGAGAGCATGACAGCTATGGCCAGCATGGTTGCGGTGGTGATCGGCGGCAGCCCGCCGAAGATCAGGGCCACCAGGATCAGCCACATGCCACCGGCGAACAACAGCAGGGACTTCTGCGGCTGCCCCTTGCGGCTCAGTCGCCAGGCGACGCCGACCAAGCCGAGCAGAATCATGCAGGCAACCGCCGACGCCGCCTTTCGATAGAACACGAAAGGCACGCCGACCGTCAGGAAGACAATCCCCACCGCCAGGAACATGCCGTAGAAGCGATCCAGCAGCTGGATGTTGGATGCCTGATCGGTGTTGGGGCCGGATGACATGGAGAGTCATGTGCACGTTGGGAAGCAACGCGCCATCTTACGGCACCCTATGTCTTTTTGGATAGCGGCGCGCCTGCTCGGCAGGGACCCGACTACCCCTCAGTCCGCCACCGCCGCGCTACCCTTTCGGCCCGACAGGGCGGTGGCGAACAGCCCGCTGGCGACAATCAGGATCACACCGGCCCATGACTGCCAGGGCAGTGTCTCGTCCCACAGCACCATGCCGAAAACGCTGGAAAAGACTACCGTGCTGTAGGCCAGGCTGGCGGACACGAGCGTCTTGCCGCGCGTGTAGGCTGCGGTCATGCAAAGCTGTGCCAGCACGCCGAAGCCCCCCACTCCCAACAGCAGCAGCCAGCCTCGATGGTCGATGGCATGGAAGGGACTGGACGCCAGCAACCAGGGCAATCCGCCCAGTGTTGCCATGGCTGAAAAATAGAACACCGTGCGCCATTCCGGCTCCCCGAGTTCGCCCAGGCGTCTCACGTTGAGGTAAGCGACACTGGAAATGATCCCCGAGCCCAAACCGAACAAGGCGCCCAGCCACTGATCCTGCTCGAGGGTGGGCTGCAACAGGAAAACCACGCCAACGAACCCTGCTGCCAGCACACCATGGAATCCGCGCCGAACAGGCTCCTTCAACCATAACACCAGCAGCAGCGCCAGAAACAACGGCGACGTATAGTTCAGCGTCACCGCCGCCGCCAGAGGAATCAGGCTGATGGCGTAGAAGTACATTACCAGCGACACAAAACCCGCCAAGCCTCGTGCGACATGGGTTCGCGCATGCCGTGTGGCCAGGGGAAGCCGGCGCACCAGGATGTAGGAACCGATGAGCAGCGTGGCGACGAATCCGCGCCAGAACACCAGTTCCGCGGCCGAAAACTGTGCCGAACCCAGCTTTACGCAGACGCCCATGCAGGCAAACAGCAGGCTCGCCGCGATCATCCAGAGTGACTGCATGAAATGGAACGGGCGCCGACACGTTGCCGGCGCCCGTGTCAGTTTCCCGAAATTAGAGGTGTTCGGCCATTACGCGCCGATAGAACTCGTGGAAGTGCTGCATGCCATCCTCCATGGGTGACTGATAGGGGCCCACTTCGCTGCGCCCCTGCTTCATCAGGGCGCGACGGCCGCGGTCCATGCGCTCACCGATGTCATCGTCCTCGATCGCCGTTTCCATGTAGGCGGCCTGCTCGGCCTTGATGAACTCGGGCTCGAACAGGGCAATGTCCTCCGGGTAGTAGAACTCGACCACATTCAGGGTCTTGTCCACGTCCTGCGGTACCAGCGTCGACACCACCAGCACATGCGGATACCACTCGACCATGATGTTCGGATAATAGGTCAGCCAGATCGCGCCATGCTTCGGCAACTCGCCGTTGTAGTAGTCGAGTACGGCCTTGTGCCAGCGTTGATAGGTAGCCGAGCCGGGCTTGGCCAGGGAGGTGACACCGACACGCTGCACCGAATACCAGTCGCCGAACTGCCAGGTCAGGTCGTCGCAGGTGACGAAACCACCGAGTCCCGGGTGATAAGGCACGACGTGGTAGTCCTCGAGATACACCTCGATGAAGGTCTTCCAGTTGTAGTTGCACTGGTGCAGTTCGACATGATCGAGCTTGTAGCCTTCGAAACCCAGTTCGCTCGCGACCTTCATGCCCGCGAGGTCTGCATTGGCCGAGCGCGGCCCTTTGAACAGCAGCCCTTGCCAGCTTTCCAGTTTCTGCTTTGCAAGATTGAGGCAGGGGTTGGCCGGAAAATGCGGCGCGCCGATCAGTTCGCCGCCCGTGTCGTAGGTCCAGCGATGGATCGGGCAGACAATGTTTTTCGCATTGCCTGCACCGGCGAGCATGATCGCCTGCCGGTGACGGCAGACATTGGACATTTCGTAGACGCCGTCCGGCTGGCGCACCACCATTCGCGCGTGGTCGTGCCACTCCTGCGAGCGATAGTCGTGCACTTCGGGAACCATCAATTCGTGGCCGACATAGCCCGGGCCGGCATCGAAGATCAGCTTCTTTTCCTGCTCGAAGAGCTTTTCATCGAAATACCACTGCACCGGTAACTGCGAAGCGCCCGGAGAGAGGAGTACGCGGACGCCGACATCGGACATGAATTCCAACCTCCAAGAGGGTTTACCCGGAAACCGGAAATGGACGGAAAGACCCGTCAGGACAGACAATTGCCGGTACCAAGCCGACTGTATAATTGTAGCCAATTTGACCAAGAGACGCACCTTGGGCTATTTTTATACTTTTACCTTGCCGCTGGTCAGCGCTTCCGGCCAAGGCTTCACTCATGGCCAAACTCCCGAACTCAGCTCCAGACATCGATTCCGCAGCCAGCCCAGCCGCTTCGTTTGAAGGCGCTCTGACAGAACTGGAGGGCATCGTCACCGCGATGGAAGCTGGCCAGATGCCGCTGCAGGACGCTCTGGAAGCCTACAAACGAGGCGTGGCCCTGTTGCGCCAATGTCAGGAAACGCTGACCGCCGCCGAGCAACAGATACGCATCCTCGACGCCAGCGGGCTGCGCGAGTTCGTTCCGGAAACGGGCGCTGAACTGGACGACTGAACCGCTCATGAACTTCCCGACCTGGATGTCCGCCATCCAGCAGCGCACTGAATCTGCCCTGGACGCCACCCTGCCATCGCCCGGCCTGGCGCCGGCGCGTTTGCACGAGGCAATGCGCTACTCGGTACTCGGCGGGGGCAAGCGCGTGCGTCCCCTGCTATGCCATGCCGCAGCCTCGCTCTTTGACGCAGATCCCGACGTAGTCGACGCCCCGGCCATCGCCGTCGAACTGATCCACGCCTATTCGCTGGTGCATGACGACCTGCCTTGCATGGACGACGACGTCCTGCGCCGCGGCAAACCCACGTGCCACGTCCAGTTCGACGAGGCGACCGCCCTTCTGGTCGGCGATGCCCTGCAGACCCAGGCATTCCAGGTTCTTTCCAATCGCCTTGCCGGGGTCGCCGCTGCCCGCCAACTCGAGATGCTGCATTTGCTGGCGGTCGCCTCCGGGTCGCGCGGAATGGCCGGCGGCCAGGCCATCGACCTCGCAGCCGTGGGGGAGCAGCTGACGATCAGCGAGCTCGAGTTCATGCACATACGCAAGACCGGTGCGCTGATCCGCGCCGCCGTGTTGCTCGGCGCTCATTGTGGCGAAGCCCCGCCTGATGCCCTCGAGCATCTCGGGCACTTCGCCAATCGCATCGGCCTGCTGTTCCAGGTGGTTGACGATATCCTCGACGCCGAGGCCAGCACGGCAACATTGGGCAAGACCGCCGGCAAGGATGCTGCGCAGAACAAGCCAACCTATGTCAATTTCCTTGGCATCAGCGAAGCCAAGGCCATGGCCGGCAAACTCAGACAGGACGCTCATGGCGCCCTGGCCCCGTTCGGCGAGTCTGCCGCTCGCCTGCATGAACTTACCGACTTCATTGTCGAGCGGACCTTTTGATGACCTACCCCCTCCTCGACGCGATCCTTTCACCGGCCGACCTGCGCGCGCTGGAACGCGACCAGTTGCCGCAGCTGGCTGAAGAACTGCGCGCGTTTGTGCTCGAGTCCGTATCCAGGACAGGAGGACATCTTTCGTCCAACCTCGGTACTGTGGAACTGACCGTTGCATTGCACTATGTCTTCAACACCCCCGAGGATCGACTCGTTTGGGACGTGGGTCATCAAACCTATCCGCACAAGGCGCTGACGGGCAGACGCCCCGGCATGGAGCGCCTGCGCATGAAGGACGGCGTATCAGGTTTTCCGCGCCGGATCGAGAGCGAGTACGACACCTTCGGCGTGGGGCATTCATCAACCTCGATCTCGGCCGCACTGGGCATGGCCGTGGCCGCGCGCAACCGGGGCGAAGAGCGCCGTGTGGCGGCCATCATAGGTGACGGAGCGATGTCCGCCGGCCAGGCCTTCGAAGCCCTCAACAATGCAGGCGTGATCGACGCCAACCTGCTGGTGATTCTCAACGACAATGACATGTCGATCTCGCCGCCGGTCGGTGCGCTCAACAAATACCTGGCGCGCCTGCTCTCCGGCGGCACCTTCAATGCCGCACGGCGTGCCGGCGAAAAAGTGCTGGCCTCGTTGCCGAACGTGCTCGAGTTCGCCAATCGGGTCGAGGAGCACGTCAAGGGCATGATCTCGCCGGGTACCCTGTTCGAGGAACTCGGCTTCAACTATATCGGCCCCATCGACGGCCATGACCTCGATGCGCTGATTCCGACACTGCTCAATCTGCGCAAACTGAAGGGACCGCAGTTTCTTCATGTCATCACGCGCAAAGGTCAAGGCTACAAGCTGGCCGAAGCGGACCCGATTCTTTACCATGGTGTCGGCAAGTTCGACGCCGCCAACGGCATCGAGCAGGGCAAGGCGCCGGGCCGGCCGACCTACACGCAGGTGTTCGGCGACTGGCTGTGCGATCAGGCTCAAGCCGATCCGCGCCTGATCGGCATCACGCCGGCGATGCGCGAGGGCTCCGGCATGGTGCGCTTCGCCAACGAATTTCCCCAGCGCTACTTCGACGTCGGCATTGCCGAGCAACATGCGGTGACCTTCGCCGGCGGACTGGCCTGCGAAGGCATGCGGCCGGTGGTAGCCATCTACTCGACCTTTCTGCAGCGGGCCTACGACCAGTTGATTCACGACATCGCCCTGCAGAACCTGCCCGTGGTGTTCGCCATCGACCGCGGCGGGCTGGTCGGCGCCGACGGCGCGACGCACAACGGTGCGTTCGATCTTTCCTACCTCACCTGCATTCCCAACATGGTGGTGATGACGCCGAGCGATGAGAACGAATGCCGCAAGATGCTCTCCACCGCCTTCACCCTCAACGGACCGACCGCCGTGCGCTACCCGCGCGGCAGCGGGCCTGGATCGACCATGGAACCCGGGCTGGCGACCCTGCCGGTGGGACGGGGGGAAATCAGGCGAAACGGCAAGCGGGTGGCGCTCCTGGCCTTTGGCGCCATGCTGACGCCCGCGCTAAAAGCCGCTGAAGCACTCGACGCCACGGTGGCCAACATGCGCTTCGTCAAACCGCTGGATGCCGAACTGGTGCGCCAACTTGCCGCCGACCACGAACTGTTGGTAACGATCGAGGAAAACGCCCTGATTGGTGGCGCCGGCGCGGAGGTGGCGCGCGCCCTCGAGGCAGCGGGTCTGCGCACCCCGCTGCTGCGCCTCGGCCTGCCAGACAAGTTCATCGACCACGGCGACTCGGCCTTGCTGCTGGCGGAAGTCGGCCTTGACGATACAGGCATTGCACGCAGCGTGACCGCGAGACTCGCGCAGGAAAGTAATAGTTGAGTAAAACCGTCGGATAATGGTATAGTTGGCTCTGGAATTTCACCCAAAACCGAGAAACGAAATGAATTGCAGGGATCCCATGGCTCCACCCGAAAAATCAGTGATTGCGGACGTTCAGAGCAGCGAGGATTCGCGCCAGTTGCCGATCAACAAAGTCGGCATCAAGGACATTCGCCATCCTTTCAAGGTCCTCGACAAGAGCGGCGGCGTGCGCCACACCATTGCCACCTTCAACATGTATGTCGGGCTGCCCCACAACTTCAAGGGCACCCACATGTCTCGTTTCGTCGAGATCCTCAATGCCCATGAAGAGGAAATCTCGGTCGAGAGTTTCGAGACCATGTTGCGCGAAATGGTGACCCGGCTCGAAGCCGCCACCGGCCACCTTGAAATGAGCTTCCCCTATTTCATCAACAAGGTCGCGCCCGTCTCCGGCGTCAAGAGCCTGATGGACTACGAGGTCACCTTCATCGGCGAGATCGCAGAAGGCGGCCGCTATCGGCAAACCATCAAGGTCGTGGTCCCCGTCACCAGCCTGTGCCCCTGTTCGAAGAAGATATCCGAGCGCGGTGCGCACAACCAGCGCTCCCATGTCACGATTTCCGCCACGACCAACCAGCTGGTGTGGATCGAAGACATCGTCCGCATGGCTGAAACGCAGGCTTCATGCGAGCTCTACGGCCTGCTGAAGCGCCCCGACGAAAAGTACGTCACCGAGCGGGCCTACGACAATCCGAAGTTCGTCGAAGACCTGGTACGCGACGTGGCCGGCGCACTCAATGCCGATCCGCGCATCGACGCCTATGTGGTCGAGAGCGAGAATTTCGAGTCAATCCACAACCACTCGGCCTACGCCCTGATCGAGAGCAACAAGAAGCGCTACTGATCTTGGCGCTTGCCCAACGAAAAGGGCCGTCCGGCATGCCGGACGGCCCTTTTCGTTGTATCCGTTTGGCGTCGAATCAGGCCTTGCGGGTCAGCTTCTCTTTGATGCGAGCCGACTTGCCGGAACGATCGCGCAGGTAGTAGAGCTTGGCGCGGCGCACGTCGCCGCGACGCTTCAGCTCGATGCTGGCAATCAGCGGCGAGTAGGTCTGGAAGGTGCGCTCGACGCCCTCGCCGGACGAAATCTTGCGCACGATGAAATTGGAATTGAGACCGCGGTTGCGCTTGGAGATCACAACGCCCTCGAAGGCCTGGACGCGCTTGCGGTCACCTTCGACCACATTCACGTTGACGATCACAGTGTCGCCCGGCGCGAAATCGGGAATGGTCTTGCCCACGCGCTGGATTTCTTCGTTTTCAAGTTGCTGAATCAGGTTCATGCTTGGCTCCATCGATTATGGCTGCGGATGTCTCCCGCCAACCTTTGCGCCCAGAGCAGGACGAACTGTCCTGTTGTGCGCCGTTTCTAATGGCTTTCCCGCTGGAATTCCGCCAGCAAGTCGGCTTCTTCGCTACTCAACGTCCTGATCTCCATGAGATCCGGCCGTCTTTGCCACGTCCGACCCAGCGCCTGTTTCAGGCGCCAGCGCCGGATTCTTTCGTGGTTGCCCGACAAAAGCACATCGGGCACCGCATTTCCTTCATACACTTCCGGCCGCGTGTAGTGCGGGCAGTCCAACAAGCCAGCGGCAAATGAATCCTCCACCGCCGATGCTTCATCATTCAACGCCCCTGGCAGCTGCCTGATGCAGGCATCCATCAAGGCCATCGCCGCCAGTTCGCCGCCGGAAAGAACGAAATCGCCCAGCGACAATTCCTCATCCACGCAGCGCTCGATCAAGCGCTCATCAATGCCTTCGTACCTGCCACAGAGCAGAATCGCTCCATCGCCTGCTGCCAGTTCTGCCACGCGCCGCTGGTCGATCCGGGCGCCCTGCGGTGAAAGATAGATCACTTTCGCCGTCCCGCCAGCGCCGACTTTTGCCGCCGCTTTTGCCGCGCCTATCGCCTGCTCCAGCGGCGAGGCCATCATCACCATCCCGGGGCCGCCGCCGTAAGGCCGGTCATCCACCGTCCGATGCACATCCTGCGTCCACTGCCGGGGGTTCCAGCATTCGATCTGCCACAGCCCCCGACCCAGCGCACGCCGGGTAATTCCCGACGCCGTTAGCGCCGCAAACATCTCGGGGAACAGCGTGATGACATCGAAGCGCAAGCTCACCAGTCACTATCCCAATCGGCGCGAATGGTTCCTCCCGGAACATCCACCGCCTTTACAACATGTTCGACAAACGGCAGCAATCTTTCGCGCTCGCCATCCACCACAACCAGCACTTCATTGGCACCCGTCTCGATCAGCGACTTGACGCAGCCCAACTGCTGGTCCTGCATATTCACCACCGCCAGACCGACCAAGTCAGTCCAGTAGTACTCATCCGGCGCCGGCTGCGGCAAGGCATCACGCGGGGCGCCAAAATACACGTTGCCCAGCGCTTCCGACGCATCCCGATCATCGATGCCGGCAAGCTTGGCGACGACACCGTCGCCGTGAATCTTGACGGCTTCCAGCGCGTGCGCCTTCCAGCTTTCGTCCGCAGCGTCGGCGGCAGGGGAAAGCCACCACTGCGGCATCTTCCGCCACGCCTCGGGATCATCGCCGAAGGGATGGACCCGCAACCAGCCTTGTACTCCGAACGGGGCGACAATGCGCCCCAGAACGATCATGCGACTTAGGCGGCCTTTGGCGCCGCTGCCTGCTTGACCAGACGTGCGGCCGTGGGCGACAACTGCGCGCCATGCCCCTGCCAGTAAGCCAGACGTTCCGTATTGATCACCAGCCCGTTTTCGTTCGCGGCGGCGACTGGATTGTAGTAACCGATGCGCTCAATGAAACGGCCATCGCGGCGGTTGCGCGAATCGGCAACCACCATATTGAAGAAGGGGCGCTTCTTGGCACCGCTGCGGGCGAGACGAATAACAACCATGGTGTTCTCTTGGAAAGCGGGAAAGCCGGCGATTTTATTTCAAAAACCCGGAGAAAACAAGGCGTAGCGTTCGACTATTGCCTCCCCGGACGCTCAAGACCGATCTGCGGCCTCAGCCGCCGGGCACCGAGAAGACTTCGCGGATGGTCTGCTGGATGCCAAGTGCCGCCTGGCGCGGATTCGCGGCCTGGCGAATGGGCCGGCCGACCACAATGTAGTCGGCGCCGTTCCTGAAGGCCTGCGCCACATCGACGGTGCGCTTCTGGTCATCCACCGGCTTGTTGTCCACGGGCCGGATCCCGGGAGTCACCACCATCAGCTTTTCGCCCAGTTCGCGGCGAATCATGGGCGCCTCGAGTCCCGACGAGACGATGCCATCGACTCCGGCAGCCAAAGCCCGACGCGCGCGCGAAAGGACCAGTTTCTCCACCTCGCAGGAAAAGCCGAGATCATCCAGATCACCGCGATCGAGACTGGTCAGCACCGTGACTGCCAGTATCTTGAGATCGCCCTTGTCCTTCACGGCGGCTTCCATGATGGCCTGATTGCCGTGGATCGTGGCAAATGTAGCCCCGCTGCTTGCCAAAGCCCGTACCGCGGATCGCACGGTTTCGGGCACATCAAAGAATTTCAGGTCCACAAAAACCTTCTTGCCTTGGCTGACAAGCCATTGCAGAAGCTCGAAGTAGCCCGCTGTCATGAACAGTTCCAGCCCGATCTTGTAGAAAACCACTGCATCGCCGAGCTCGGTCACCAGGGCGCGCGCGGCGGCGGCGTCCGGAACATCCAGGGCAACGATCAGCCGGTCCTGCGGCTCGATGGGCTTGGCTGAGAGCAAGCTGGTCATGTCTGATTCCTCGCAATGCAACAAAAGAAAATGCGTCCGGATTCTACTAGTTCCGCCCCTTAAATGCCACACTTTTTATCGTTATAAATCAATAGGATACAACACTAATTTTTTGGCGTGCTAGAAGCGTGCTAAAAATTAGAATCGCCGCAAAAACTATTTATTTTGCATACGCCCAACATCTTCTCTGCCTATATCATATGGTCTTTATGTGCTAACACCGTGCTAGTTATTATTTGACGCAACCTGCTGATTATAATGACTAATACAGGAAAGCGATTTAACTACTAGAATCAGGCTTCGTCCCAGGCCATTCTGCTCACCATGCGCCGCAAGAAGACATCACCGCCGCCGCCCATCCAGTTGCAGCAAGCACTGGACTGGCTCGCCGAGCCGCAACAGGATGATCCGCTGCTCGATCTGGTGCCATTGCGCAATCATATTGCGGCGATTGGTGCGCTGGGTCTTCCGGTTCTGCACAGACTCAAGATCGACGAATTGCTCCAGCAACGGGCTGAACGAATCGACGAAGCGCTCACTCCCATGTTGCTCGACGTCAAGCTGCCTTTGCCGATTCATCTCGGCACGGTCGCCCAAGGCTTGATCGGGTTGCGCGCCGAGTTGGGCGAGACCTGGTTAAAAGTGGCCGGGGACGCCGACCCACAGGAGCTGGCCCGCATTCATCGCAGCAGATCGCAAATCTGCCTGCAGGGGATATTCAATCTGTCGCGGCAGTACGTCGCCACCTTGCTGATCTCGATCCCCACACCGATGAACTTCTGGCGCAACGCCCAGGCGCTCTACCATCGTGCCCATGAGTCGGTCGACCCGACGTCGACCCTGCCCGCGGAAATCGGCGCCATAGACGTCCGGTTCAAGACCTTGCTGGCGCTCACCGCTGCGCAGCCGGAAGGGCTCGCCCCACGCGAGATCGCCTTTCTTGCGGACTATCTGGAGACTCACTCCGCAGCAACCAGAATCGACATGATTCGTCCTGAGACGCCCGGAGACTGGTTCTGGCTTGACCCCAGCCTCGACCAGCCACCGGTGCCCCTTTCGCGTCTGCAGCCGGAGAGCGGAGCTTGTCTCTACTTCCGCTTCGGCGAGCTTGCCGATCTCGCGGCGCGGCATCTCGATCAATTGAACGACGGCGTACCGCCATCGTCACTCGGACTGCCGCTTCAGGCGGCCGGAGCCGACTACCGCAACGCGCTGGAAAGGGCCCGTCAGTGCTGGGTCGCACCGCGTCGGCGCAATTTCAACAGGCGCCCGCAAGCGCTGCGTGTCGAGGTTTGCACTCAACTGAGTACTTTGTGGACAGCGCTGGAAAACGACTCCCAACAGGAGCCCAACTCCACAACCTGCGATCTGACCTACAGCGATTGGACGCTGATTAACGAAAGCCCTTCCGGCTATGCGATCGCACATGTCGTCGGCGAGGTCACCGGCATCGTACCCGGCTGTGCCGTGGGTTTGCGCACCGGTGCCGGAGCCGCCTGGCAGATTTGCCTCGTGCGCTGGGCGCGCAGCAAGAGCAGCAGCCATGTTGAATTGGGCCTTGAAGTCCTGGCGCCGTCAGCAAAGCCGGTAAGAATACAGACCCTGACCAGCCGCAATCCGGAGCCACCGATACCGGCCCTGCTGCTGCCGGCCCTGCCGGGACTCGCCCGCAGTGAAGCAATTCTGGCGGTGCGGGGTGACTACAATGCCCGTCCGTTTACATTGCTGCAGGAACATGAAGCCCGCTTGCAGGTGGTCGAATGCATGCCGCATAGAAATCTCATCGAAACCTCCAGCATCGAAGTGTTCGAGTTCATTCGCAACGCCAAGGCGCATTAAGCGCGAGCGGAGTGCGGCAACTCGGCGACCAGCAGGGCGCCGATCAGGATGACGCTCCATGATGCGTAGAGCCAGACCAGAAACACCGGGATGGCGGAGAAGGCCCCGTAAACGACTGCGTTCACCGTGAATCCGGTAGCGATGTACAGCGTGAACAGCTTCTGCAGCCCGGCAAAGCCCAGTGCGGCCATCGCTCCGCCGAAAACGGCATGCCAGGCCTTCACCGGCTTGTTGGGCACCCCCCAATAGAGCAGTCCGAACAGGGCGGTCATGAACACGAAAGGCAACAGACCCCTGATCACGAACTTCGTCACCCAAAACGGCTCGTCAAGGACGCCGAGGGACACCCCGGCGACAAACGAGATCGCCGCCAGGCTCGCGCCAAACACCAGAGGCCCAAGCAACAGCGCAAGGCCATGTATGGCCAGGCGTCGCAACAGCGGCCGGCCGGACTTGACCCGCCATATCTGATTGAAAGCCCGCTCAATGGTCAGCATCTGCATCAGGGCGGTCACCGCCAGCACAGCGACACCGAAAAATGTCACCCGACCCGCGCGAGACGCAAACTGGCCGATGTATTTGGCGATGATGACACCGGCCTTGTCCGGCAACAGATTCGCCAGAAGAAACTTCTCCAGCGCGGAGCCAAGACCGGCACCGACCGGCAGCAGCGATATCAAGGCGAACGCGGCTGCAATCATTGGCACCAGACCGATCAAGGTGGCAAAGGACAGCGCCGCCGCAGTCTGCACGCAATGCTCGCCGTGAAACCGGCGTGCCGCGCGCGCGATCAGACGAAAGGGTGCCAGGAGCCACATATAATCGGATTCTACTGGAGGCCGACAAATGCAGAAGGCACGCGCGACGCAGGAGATTCTCGTTCTTTACTACAGCCACCACGGCTCGGTACGCGAACTGGCGCGCCACATCGCCCGCGGCATCGAACTGACACCCGGCGTCGTCGCGCGCCTGCGCACGGTGCCGAAGATCTCGGCAGTCTGCGAAGCCACGGAGGCTGAAATCCCGGATCAGGGGGCGCCCTACGTGGAGACACGAGATCTGGAGGAATGCATCGGCCTCGCACTTGGAAGTCCGACACGCTTCGGCAACATGGCTGCGCCGCTGAAGTATTTTCTCGACTCGACCAGCGGGCTGTGGCTGAAAGGCGCATTGGCCGGCAAGCCGGCTGCAGTATTCACGTCCACCGCGTCCATGCACGGTGGACAGGAATCCACCTTGCTGTCCATGATGCTGCCCCTTCTGCATCACGGCATGGTGATCCTCGGCATCCCTTACACCGAAGCAGCGCTTTCAGAAACGCGAGAGGGCGGTACGCCTTATGGGGCAAGCCATGTCACCGGTAGCGGCGGCAATACGGCCCCCAGCGAACACGAAAAGCTGCTTGCCGTCGCGCTCGGGCGCCGCCTGGCCGAGACAGCGACGAAACTCGCTCAATGACTCCCTGGTTCAACCGGCTGACATCGTCCAGCCTTGTCGGCCTGCTGTTCCTCTGCCTTGCCTGGGAGCTTTGGCTGGCGCCGTTGCGCCCCGGCGGCTCCATGCTGGCCTTGAAAGCCTTGCCCTTGCTGCTGCCGCTGTTCGGCATCCTGCGCGGCAACCGATACACCCACCAATGGACGTCAATGCTGTCCCTCGCTTACGTCACCGAAGGGCTGGTGCGAGCAGTGACTGACCAGGGCATGAGCCAGGTGCTGGCGATGGCCGAAACCGCCCTGGCGATGCTGCTGTTCGCCGGGTGCCTCGGCCATGCCCGTGCTTCCGCTCCTTCGCGTGCCGTCAAAGCTGCGGATTGAGCTTTTCCTGCCCGGAACACAGCTTGTTCAACGCATTGATATACGCCTTGGCCGAAGCCACCACGATATCCGTATCCGCCCCCTGGCCATTCACGATGCGACCGTCTTTCGACAGGCGCACTGTTACCTCGCCTTGGGCGTCGGTTCCCGTGGTGATGGCATTTACCGAGTAGAGCAGCAACTCGGAACCGCTCGCGGCCACGCTCTCGATCGCCTTGAAGGTAGCGTCGACCGGACCGCTGCCGCTGGATTCCGCGTGCTGCTCCGCACCGCCTGCAGAAAGCGTCAGGCGTGCCTGGGGCACCTCGCCGGTCTCCGAATGGAACATTGAAGACACGAGTTTGTAGTGCTCGTCGTCCTGCGGGACCATCTCGTCGCTCATCAGGGCGTGCAAGTCCTCGTCAAAGATCTCGTGCTTCTTGTCGGCCAGTTCCTTGAAATGCGTGAAGGCGGTGTTGAGCACCTGCTCGCTTTCCACTTCAATCCCGAGTTCCTTCAGGCGCGCCTTGAACGCCGTGCGGCCAGAGTGCTTGCCGAGCACCAGCTTGTTGGCATTCCAGCCGACATCTTCGGCGCGCATGATCTCGTAGGTTTCGCGGTGCTTCAATACGCCATCCTGATGGATGCCCGACTCATGGGAAAACGCATTGGCTCCAACGATCGCCTTGTTGGGCTGCACCGGGAATCCGGTGATGCTGGATACCATCTTGGATGCGGCGACGATCTGCGTCGTATCGATCCGGGTCACGCAGGGAAACACATCCTGCCGGGTGTGCACCGCCATTACGATTTCCTCCAGCGCGGCATTGCCTGCGCGCTCCCCAAGGCCATTGATGGTGCATTCGACCTGGCGCGCACCCGCCATCACGGCAGCCAGGCTGTTGGCCACCGCCAGGCCAAGGTCGTTGTGGCAATGCACCGACCAGATCACCTTGTCGGAATTGGGGATGCGTTCGCGCAGTTGACGAATACGATCGGCGTACTGCTCCGGCACGTTGTAGCCCACAGTGTCGGGGATGTTGATGGTGGAGGCGCCCTCCTTGATCACTGCCTCAATGATGCGGCAGAGGAAATCCAGGTCGGAACGTCCCGCGTCCTCGCAGGAAAATTCGACATCGTCGATCCCGTTGCGCGCAAAACGCACTGCATGCTGGGCCGCGACGAGCACGTCATCCGCCGACATGCGCAGCTTCTTTTCCATGTGGATCGGACTGGTCGCAATGAAGGTGTGGATGCGCCCCGATTTCGCCGGCTTGACGGCCTCGAGCGCCCGCGAGATATCCTTGTCGAAAGCACGGCACAGGCCTGCCACGGTCGACTCCTTGATGGCTTCGGCTACGGCCTTGACTGCCTCGAAGTCGCCGTTGGATGCCGCAGGAAAACCCGCCTCGATGACATCCACCCGCATCCGCTCAAGCTGGCGGGCAATCCGAAGTTTTTCTTCCTTGGTCATGGAAGCGCCGGGGCTCTGTTCGCCGTCGCGCAAGGTGGTATCGAAAATGATCAAATGTTCCTTGGACATGGTTATCTCCTGGAAAACGAAGTTTCAGTGGAAGCAAATGCCGGTACCATCGATCTAAAGCGCAGTGGCCTCAGCCAAAAATACCAAAAAGGGGCTCACCGTCCCTCGCGGGGCGGGCACTATGAACAACCGGATTGTGGGGGGGGTGTATTTAGCGCGCGCGGCGCAGCAGCGGAAGCAGCTTCGCGCGCAGCGGCAGACGCGCGAGCAGCGCGCCTGCGAGGGTAAGAAATAGTGCGGAAAAGACAAGTGTCGCAAACATGCTGATAACTATAGAGTCTTTATTCTTTCCGCGCAACAATTTTTGGTTATCACGGATTTGCTCAACGCCGACAGCTTCGGGTTGAGCCTCCACTGAAATTTCATTTTCGCCTGCCGCGCCACGTCCATGCCGCCATCACATAGCCAGACAGGGCATAGGCGAGAAACAACGCGAATAGCACTCCCGGTGGATACGAAGACACCAGTACATAGCCAAGGACGATGGCGGGAAGCACCATGAACGGCACGCTACGGCGCAGATTGATGTCCTTGCCGCTCCAGTACCGCAACGTGCTGACCATGGTGATGCCCGCAAAAAGCGTCAGAGCAAAGGCATACCAGCGCACCTCTTCACCCGGAATGTTGAGGTCGTTGATGATCCAAATGAAGCCTGCCACCAGCGCCGCCGCAGCCGGGCTTGGCAAGCCCTGGAAATAGCGCTTATCCACCACGCCGATATTGGTATTGAATCGGGCCAGGCGCAGTGCCGCTCCGGCGCAATAGACAAACGCCGCGATCCACCCCCACTTGCCCATGCCCTTCATCGCCCACTCGAATACGATCAATGCCGGAGCTGCGCCAAAGGACACCATATCCGAGAGCGAATCGTATTCCGCACCGAAAGCACTCTGGGTGCGGGTCATGCGCGCCACGCGGCCATCAAGGCCGTCGAACACCATGGCAATGAATATCGCCACCGCCGCATGCTCGAAACGCCCGGTCATGGCCTGGACTATGGCGTAGAAACCCGCGAACAGGCCAGCCGTAGTCAGCAGGTTAGGCAGCACGTAAATGCCGCGCCGACGCAGTTCGGGATTCATCAATACCTTGCGAGGGGGAATGGGCGGCATGGTCCGGGAGAAATTGAAGGCAGACCCTATTCTAACGGCTCAGGAACGGTCGGCGACAGTCGCCGTTGCCACCATCAACATTGACACCGCCACGCCACTCTCGCGTCAAGACGCAAAAGGGCACAGCTCAGCCGTGCCCTTTTGAATGCCGACAATGAAATCAGTTCTTGGTCTGATCGACCAGTTTGTTCTTCTTGATCCACGGCATCATGGCCCGCAACTGCTCACCGACCTGCTCGATTGGATGCTCTGCAGTCAAACGACGGCGCGCCGTCATTTCCGGATAGTTGGTGCGGCCTTCGAGGATGAACTTCTTGGCGTACTCGCCACCCTGAATCGCCTTCAAGGCCTCCTTCATGGCGGCCCGGGCTTCAGGCCCGATTACCTTGGGGCCGGTCACGTACTCGCCATACTCGGCATTGTTGGAGATCGAGTAGTTCATGTTGGCGATGCCGCCCTCGAAAATCAGATCGACGATCAGCTTGACCTCGTGCAGGCACTCGAAATACGCCATCTCTGGTGCGTAACCCGCTTCAGTCAGCGTCTCGTAGCCTGCCTTGATCAATTCAACCAGGCCTCCGCAGAGCACCGCCTGCTCGCCGAACAAGTCGGTCTCGGTCTCCTCGCGAAAGTTGGTCTCGATCACGCCGCCCTTGGTTCCGCCGTTGGCAGCGGCGTAGGACAACGCAATATCCTTGGCCTTGCCCGATTTGTCCTGATGAACTGCGATCAGCGAGGGCACTCCGCCACCGCGCACATACTCGGAACGCACGGTATGGCCAGGTCCCTTCGGCGCGATCATGATCACGTCAACGTCGGCGCGAGGAACCACCTGGTTGTAATGCACATTGAAGCCATGGGCGAAGGCCAGTGCAGCGCCCTTCTTCATGTTTGCCTCGACCTCGCCGTAATAAACGGAAGGGATGGTCTCGTCGGGCATCAGCAACATAACGACATCAGCATCCTTCACTGCCTTGGCGACTTCCTCGACCTTGAGGCCGGCCTTCTTGGCCTTGCTCCAGGAAGCCCCGCCCTTGCGCAAGCCGACCGTCACCTTGACGCCCGAATCCTGGAGGTTCTGAGCATGAGCGTGACCCTGCGAGCCGTACCCGACGATAGTGACCTTCCTGCCCATGATGAGAGAGAGATCTGCATCCTTGTCGTAATAAACTTTCATTCGTTTTCCTTGGTTTCAGAGTTCAGACTTTGAGAATTCGATCGCCGCGTCCGATGCCGGACACGCCGGTGCGAACGGTTTCGAGGATCAGCGAGCGGTCGATGGCTTCGAGAAAGGCGTCGAGCTTGGAGCCATTGCCCGTCAGTTCGATGACGTAGGTCGAATCGGTGACATCGATGATGCGTCCGCGAAAAATATCCGCAATACGTTTCATCTCTTCGCGATCCTTGCCTGCGGCGCGAACTTTTACCAGCATCAGTTCGCGCTCGATATGCGCAGCCTCGGACAAATCCACGACCTTGACCACGTCGATCAGCTTGTTGAGCTGTTTGGTGATCTGCTCGATGACATCATCGGAACCGGTACTGACGATGGTCATGCGGGAAAGGGAGGCGTCTTCCGTGGGCGCGACGGTCAAAGACTCGATGTTGAAGGCGCGTGCCGAAAAGAGACCGGAGACACGGGAAAGCGCACCCGCCTCGTTTTCGATAAGAATGGAAATGATATGTCGCATGCTTACAGTTCCTCGGCCAGAATCATTTCCGACAGCCCCTTGCCGGCGGCCACCATCGGGTAGACGTTGGCCGTCTGATCGGTCAGGAAATCCATGAAGACAAGGTCATTCTTGTGCTTGGTGAAAGCCTCGCGCAAAGCCGGCTCAACATCGGCCGGACGTTCTATCTTCATGCCCACATGCCCGTAGGCTTCCGCCAGCTTGACGAAATCCGGCAACGCATCGACGTAGGATTCGGCGTAGCGGTTGCCATGGAACATCTGCTGCCACTGCCGCACCATGCCGAGATAGCGGTTGTTGAGATTGATGATCTTGATCGGCAGACGAAACTGCTTGGCTGTCGACAACTCCTGGATGTTCATCTGAATCGAGCCTTCACCGGTCACGCAGGCCACCGTCGCTTTCGGATTTGCGAAGCGCACGCCCATCGCATAGGGCAAGCCGACGCCCATCGTGCCAAGACCGCCGGAGTTGATCCAACGCCGGGGCTTGTCGAATTTGTAATACTGAGCCGCCCACATCTGATGCTGACCCACGTCAGAGGTAATGAAGGCATCTCCACCCGTGACTTCGTAGAGCTTCTCCACCACGTACTGGGGCATGATGACTTCCTTGCCCTGCTTGTACTTAAGCGATTTCTTGCCACGCCATTCGTCGATCTGCTTCCACCAGGCCGCCAGCGATTTCGGATCAGGCACGCCGGCCGAGGCTTCGAGCAGCTTCTGCAGTTCGTCAAGCACATCCGGCAGGTTGCCGACGATGGGCACATCGACCTTGACACGCTTGGAAATCGAGGACGGGTCTACGTCTATGTGAATGATCTTTCGTGACACCTCGGCAAAATGCGCCGGATTGCCAATCACGCGATCGTCGAACCGCGCACCCACGGCAATCAGCACGTCGCAATTCTGCATGGCCATATTGGCTTCATAGGTGCCATGCATGCCGAGCATGCCGAGAGATTGCTTGTCGGTTGCCGGATAGCCCCCCAAGCCCATAAGAGTGTTCGTCACCGGGTAACCCAGACTGCGAGCGAGTTTTGTCAGCCTGTCCGCGGCATCCGAGAGGATTACGCCGCCACCGGCGTAAATCATCGGCCGCCTGGCTTCCAGCAGCATCTGCACCGCCTTCTTGATCTGGCCGCTGTGCCCCTTCACCACCGGATTGTAGGAGCGCATGGTGACCGATTTGGGGTACTCGAACTCGCACTTCTGGTTGGTGATGTCTTTCGGGATATCGACCAGCACCGGACCGGGGCGGCCGGTCTTGGCGATGTAGAAAGCCTTCTTCAAGGTTATCGCCAGATCCCTGACATCCTTGACCAGGAAATTATGCTTCACGCAGGGGCGGGTAATGCCGACAGTGTCGCATTCCTGAAAGGCGTCCTGCCCGATGTAGGCCGTGGGTACTTGCCCACTGATGATGACCATCGGGATCGAGTCCATATGTGCCGTGGCAATCCCGGTCACCGCATTGGTCACGCCGGGGCCCGAGGTAACCAGGCAGACGCCGATCTTGTTGGACGAACGGGAATAGGCGTCCGCCGCATGAACGGCCGCCTGCTCATGGCGAACCAGCACATGCTTGAACTTGTCCTGCTTGAAGAGTTCGTCGTAAATGAAAAGAACTGAGCCGCCGGGATAGCCGAATACATATTCGACCTTTTCCTCGTGCAAGCACCTGATTACAATTTCTGCGCCAGTTAGCTGCATTGGTTACACCTGTTACACTTTTCGAGTGAAACGTATAACCTTACTGTCTCGTCCGCGAATGGTCAAGATTTTTAGTCTTTTCTTCGCACTGAAAAACTGCTGAATGCTGGCAGGAGCTATCCTCTGGGTTCCCGAACCGAACTATCCGACTTCCTCGCCAGCGTAGAGCGACGCGCCTTCAAGCAGGCCATGTTCGCCATCCGCAATGAGGAGACCGCACTGGACATTGTCCAGGATGCGATGATGAGACTCGCTGAGAAATACGGTGACCGCCCGGTCGTGGAATGGCCGATGCTGTTTCAGCGAATCCTGCAAAACGCCATCCGCGACAATTACCGGCGATCAAAGGTCCGCTCTCTTTGGACCACCCTGCTATCGTCCCTTTCTCCCAATGATGACGAGGATGCAGATCCGCTTGAAACTTTTTCGGCTGAAAACGAGTCTGATGGACTGGCGACACCGCACCGGCAACTGGAACGCTCGCAACTCCTTGGTGTTATTGAAAAAGAAGTCGAGAAACTACCTCCACGTCAACGCGAAGCCTTCCTGATGCGTTATTGGGAGGAAATGGATATTGCCGAAACTGCGGCGGCCATGGGGTGTTCGGAAGGCAGCGTAAAGACGCATTGTTCGCGGGCCACTCACACTCTGGCTGTAGCACTCAAGGCGAAAGGCATAGAGCTATGAATGAAGATACTGAATTCGGTTACAAGGCAAGGCAGATCCTCAATCAGGGCGTTGATAGCCTTGCTGAGAGTGTGGCTGTACGCCTCCATCGAGCCCGTCAGATGGCCTTGAACAGCCAGAGAATCCCGGTGCAGGGTCTGCGCTTGGCCGGGATCGGCCAAGAAGTGGAACATGCGTTGTTTTCAAATGTCCGCACCTTGGCTGCCCTCATGGCCCTGACTGTGGGTGTAATGGGAACCTATTACTGGAATGCTTTTCAACAGGCTCAGGAATACGAGGAAATAGACAGCGCCCTGCTCACGGACGAACTGCCCCCGTCCGCTTACCTTGATCGAGGCTTCCACGTATGGCTCGAGCGCGCTTCGGACTCATCCTCGCAGTAGCGCTCTGGCTGGCCTCTCCGCTCGGCCATGCTGTCGTCCCTCCCCTGCCTCAACCAACCTGGGCTGAATTGAGCGGGGAGCAGAAGCGCGTTCTCGCCCCGCTCGCCCCTGAATGGGACAAGATGGAAGGTTTCCGGCGCAAGAAGTGGCTTGGCATCGCCCAACGCTACCAGTCCATGAGCGCGGATGAGCAGGCTCGAATGCAGCGCCGGATGACTGCTTGGGCGAAGCTCACGCCTGATGAGCGCAAACGTGCGAGAGAACAATACAAAACGCTGCAAAAAGCTCCTCCCGAGAAGAAGGAGGCAGTTAAATTGAAATGGCAGGAGTACAAGGAACTGCCTGAAAGCGAAAAGACGCGCCTCAAAGCCGAAGCAGCAAGCAAGCCGACGCCGCGCCCTCCGCCATCAAAGCAGGCAGTTGCCGTTAAGCCGCCCCCCACATCGGGCAGCCCCCCCGCGAACGCACCAGCCAGCCAGCCAGCAGCTCGCTAGTTGTCCGTCGCAATGCCTGCCCCTGTAGCCAGTGCCATGGCGCCGCTGCCAGGAATAGCCCGTCGCATCGCCAGCATGGCCTACGAAAGCCTCCTGTTGCTGGGCGTTCTTTCGCTGGCCTTCATGGTGCCGCATCTTGCCTTGGGCGTGGGCTTCGAGATCGTACTACCGGGTTGGGTGCTGATCAGCCACGTCTTCGCGGTGATGGGTGCCTACTTCATCTGGTATTGGCGCCATGGCGGGCAAACGCTGGCGATGCAGACCTGGAAAATAGCGCTGACAACCCCGAGCGGAGCACCGCCATCCCTTGCACAACTTGCGCTGCGCTATGTCGTGGCGTGGCCAAGCGTGGTCTGCCTTGGAGTTGGACTGTTATGGGCGTTGATTGACCGCGACGGACAGTTTCTTCATGACCGGCTGGCGGGCACCCGAATAGTGTTCAGGCGAGACTAGGCGCAGGCATCGAAACCGCTTAGCGTCGCTCGACCCACCAAAGCATTGCGGCCGCAGTTACCAGAAAAAGCACACTGGGTGTTATTGCCGAAAAGAAGGGGGGCCAACTATTGATCGCCCCAAGGCTGGAAAATAGACCGTTCAGCATATGGAACCCGATCCCCAGCATGATGCCGGCAAACACGCGAATGCTCACGGCTCCCATGCGATCCTGCATGTAGGCAAAAGGCAGCGCCAGCGCCATCATCACAAGGGCCGCCAGGGGATAAATCAGCTTTTTCCACATTGCGATGACGTAGCGATCGGTCTTCTGCTGGTTTCCGCTCAGATGGCGTATGTAGAGATACAAATTCACCAATGACATGCGCTCGGGAACCACCAGCAGCACCGCCAGCAAGTCAGGATTGAGCGCCGACTTCCAATTCAGTTCGCCATACCGCTCGACACTTGCCGAGTCCCCGGAAAATACAGTACGGACCACCCCCTCAAGTGACCAGCTGCCCGCAGCCACGTAGCGTCCTCGCTCGGCCTGGCTGATCGACCGCAACTGGAACCGCTCATCGAAATCAAATATGCGCACGTTCTGCAGCGTGGCGTCCGGAAGCACTTCGCGAACATTCACGAACGCGCGCTCGTCCCTGACCCACAAACCGGAACGAAATTCCTGAGCCACCAGAGAGCCCATGGCCTTGAGCCTGAGTTGCTGGGCAGCCCTCTCCGCGGGAGGGGCAACAAACTCGCCCACCATAAGCGTCAGCGCCGCGAACACCAGTCCGATCTTCGTCAATGTGACCAGCAAATCCCGCGTCGAGAGGCCTGCGGCACGCAGCACGGTAATCTCTGAATGACGAGCGAGGACCGTAAGCGCATAAAGGGTTCCGATCAGAACGCCGATCGGAAACAGTTCATACAATCGTCCAGGCAAAGTCAGGGTCACATAGCCGAGCGCATGCTGCAACTGATACCCGCCCTTGCCTATGCTTTCAAGCTGATGGATCAGGTCAAAGAAGGCGAACAGCATCAAGAACGCGGTCAGTACCAGGGCGGTGGACGCATAGATCTCCCGCGCCAGATGACGCTCGTAGAGCTTCAGCGCCATCGCACTTTGCCCCAGGCAAGCGGATTCTGCCGGCGATAAAACAAGACAATGAGGAGCAGGAACATTCCCACGTGCACCGCCCATACACCGATCTCGAAACCCAACTTCCCTTGCGCAACCCATGCCTGACTGACGCTGAGCAAATTGCTGTAGACCATGTAGGTCAGCAGCGCAAAAACCAGATTGTTGGTACGTCCGGCGCGCGGATTGACGAACGACAGGGGGATGGCCAGAATCGCCAGATTCAGGGCCGCCAGCGGCAACCCCAGACGCCAAAGCAGTTCGGCAAGATGGACCGGCTGCGGGTCGCGCAGCAGATCCCACAACGGTTTGGTACGTGGTGATTCCTCGAACCCGCGCGCCTCCTTGGTTTCGACACGCAAAGCATAGCGATCGAATTCCATCACCCGGTATTCGGCTGTTCCGGCTGTTCCTTCATAGCGTCGCCCACGATCAAGGACCAGAAAACGATCTCCATTGGGCATGGTTTCCGTATGGCCTTGCGCCGTTGCCATCACGCCCAGCCTGCCTTGCTGAATGGAACTGATGAAAACGTTCTTCACCTTGCCTTCCTCACCCGCCATGCTCTCGACAAAAAACACCCGGTCGGCCGCACCTGACTCATTGAATGCGCCCGGTGACACACGGGATACGTCATCGCGTTGATCCATGGTCTGACGGTAGGCCTCGCTCTTCTGGGTCGCCCAGGGCGCCAGCAGCAAAGAAAGGATCGCTATCACGACCACGGGTGGCCCGACAAACTTCAGCACCGGCTTGATCCATGCAGTCAACGGAATGCCTGACGCCAGCCACACAACCATTTCCGAATCGCGATACCAACGCGACAGGGTCATCAGCACGGCAACGAACAACGTCAATGAAAGAAGCACCGGCAGATAACTGATGGCACGAAAGCCCAGCAGTGCGATGACCGCCTCAGAGGCGAGCCTCCCGCCGGCTGCATCACCCAGCAGACGAATCAGCTGGGTGGTCATCAGAATCGCAAACAGCGCGACAAAGACCCCCGCTGCCGTGTGGGTGAATTCCCGAATTGCCGCGCGCTGAAAAATCATGGTGTAGCGGCCTGCCTGCTTTGACTTTTAGTGAAAACTTGGGGAATAATCGAGGTACTACTGGAAATCACTCGAAACATGAAGATTTCTCCTATTTCCCTCATTCCCCGAGGAGAGTGTCTTGGAATTTAGCATAAAGAGCGGAAGCCCGGAAAAGCAGCGCAGCGCCTGCGTTGTGGTTGGCGTCTTCGAACCGAGAAAGCTTTCGGCGTCCGCGGAGAAAGTGGACAACGCGGCGCAGCAGTTTCTCAGCGACATCCTGCGTCGGGGTGACATGGAGGGCAAGGCCGGCACCAGCCTGCTGCTGCACGGCGTCCCCGGTGTCGAAGCGGATCGCGTCCTGCTGGTAGGGCTCGGCAAGGAACGGGAATTTCGCGAAAAGGAATACAGGGCAGCGCTGGCAACGGCGGTTCGCCAGCTCAATGAAACCGGCGGCTTCGACGGCACCCTCTATCTGACGGAACTTGACGTAAAAAAACGGGATGTGGCCTGGAAAATCCGACAAGCCGCGCTCGTGGTGCAGGAAACCGTCTACCGCTTCGATCGCCTCAAGTCGAAAAAGGACGAAGTGCGTCGGCCGCTGCGAAAGCTGACATTCTGCGTTACCCGGCGCAACGAGCTGGCCGTCGCCGAGGCCGCTTTGGCAGAAGGCCTGGCGATTGCAGCAGGGGTCGAACTGGCCAAGGACCTCGGCAATCTGCCGGGCAACATCTGCACGCCGACCTATCTCGCTGACCAGGCGAAGCAGCTGGCGAAATCGCACGGCCTTGGGGTCGATGTCCTGGATCGCGGGGACATGGAAAAGCTGGGGATGAACACCCTGCTCTCCGTCGCCCGTGGATCGCACGAACCGCCGAAATTCATCGTTCTGCGCCATGCCGGCGGCGCTACCGGAACAAAACCGGTAGTACTGGTCGGCAAGGGCATCACCTTCGATTCCGGCGGCATTTCCCTGAAGCCGGGGCCGGAAATGGACGAGATGAAGTACGACATGTGCGGCGCCGCCAGCGTGCTCGGAACACTCAAGGCAGTGGCCATGATGAAGCTGCCGCTCAACATCGTCGGCGTCATCCCGTCCACGGAAAACATGCCCGGAGGCGCGGCGACAAAACCCGGAGATGTAATAACTTCAATGTCGGGCCAGACCGTCGAAATCCTCAACACGGATGCCGAGGGCCGCCTGATCCTGTGTGATGCCCTGACCTACGTCGAACGCTTTGATCCGGAGTGCGTGGTTGATATCGCCACGTTGACGGGAGCGTGCGTGATCGCACTGGGGCATGTGGCGACCGGCTTGCTCGCCAATCATGACGGTCTGGCGCGAAATTTGATCGATGCGGGACACGACTCCTACGACCGGGCCTGGCAACTGCCGCTGTGGGATGATTATCAGGAGCAACTCAAAAGCAACTTTGCCGACATGGCAAATATCGGCGGCCGGCCGGCCGGCACCATAACGGCCGCTTGCTTCCTCGCCCGATTCACCGACAAGTATCACTGGGCACATCTCGACATCGCGGGCACGGCATGGCGTTCCGGCAAGGAAAAGGGGGCAACCGGACGACCGGTGCCCTTGCTCACGCACTTCCTTATGGATCGCGCCAGTCGAGCGCCAAAGCCAGCCGGCAAGCGTAAGCGGGGATGACACAAATCACCTTTTTGCACGGTGCGCTCGACAGGCTGGAGGCGGTCGTCGCCTGGCTTGCGCAGGCCAGCAGGGAAGGCAAACCGGTACTTGTCTACGTGCCGGCTGCCGAGCGCGGCGAAAAGCTGGATCGCCTGCTGTGGACACACCCTGCGACAGGATTCACAGCCCATTGCCGCACTGGGGACAAGCTGGCGGCAGAAACTCCGATCGTTCTTGCGCCTGATCTCGATCATCCGGTGCATGACGAATGCCTGTTGAATCTGTCAGACGAAATTCCGCCGGGTTTCAGCCGCTTTCAGCAGTTGATCGAAATCGTCAGTGCCGACGATGGTGACAGGCTTCCGGGCCGCGAACGCTTTCGCTTTTACAGGGAGCGCGGCTATCCGCTGGAAGCGCGCGATATCTCGAAGGGTATGTAGAGCATGGCTGACGACAATACTGCTGATCTGCTGCGCAAGGCCGATGCGCTGATCAAACGCACCCGGGTATACGTGGCAGGGTCCTCGGTACCGACGGTAGCAGCCACGCCCCCTGAAGACGACTTGCCTATCCTCACCGACATCGTCACCGAACACGAAGCTGCGCTTGCCACGGCGCCGCCGCACATGCAACAGCATCTCGACGCACTTCGCGAAGAGCTGTCACGCTGGCTTGATCAGGAGTTGCCGCAAGCGGTGCTCAAGGTCACGGACGGATTGGCCGACCAGTTGATGGGAGAACTTACCGATCAGGCGGAAAAGAACCTGTTGCCACGCCTGATCGCGCGACTTGACGGTACAGCCTCACAGTCCGACGATCGCAAGAAAAGCGAAACGCAGCAACCGAAAGACTAGCCTGGCGGCGGTACAGTTTCCGCAAAAGCGGGACGCTGCATCAGCTTCTCGTAAAGCTGAGCCAGATTGGGGTATTGCTCACCCCACCGGATGTCACCGAGGCGGAATGAAACATAGCCCAGCGTGCAGCCAACGGCGATATCCGCCAGAGACATGCTGTTGCCATGACACCACGGTTGCTCGCCCAGTTCATCGGACATGGCCTTCAAGGCCTGTGCAACCTTGCCCCGCTGTCGCTCAATCCACGATGAACTTCGTTCGCCATCGGGGCGCCGGGATTCCAGGAATGCAGCCACGGCGGCATCGAGAACGCCGTCTGCCAGCGCTTCCCAGCGCTTGACGCTGATACGCTCGCGGCCCGACGCCGGAATCAGGCGATTGTTCGGCGCCACGGTATCCAGGTATTCGGCGATTACCCTGGAATCAAAGAGGGTCGCGTCATCGTCCAGCACCAGCACGGGAACCTTGCCCAACGGATTGAGCGCCGCGACCTGATTGCCCTCGGCCCAGGGGGAGTCGAGAATCAAATCGTAATCGACCTTCTTTTCGGCCAGCACGATACGGATCTTGCGAACATAGGGGCTGGTAAGCGAACCGATCAGTTTCATTTGGTGAGATCACAGTTTTTTGGGGCTGGGAAACTATACCACGCCCTCTGATGCCAACAACTGACCGAGGTTCTGGCAGGCGAGAGCTGCATGGTAAAATTCCCATCCAGTTTTCGCTCGCCTCGCATGGACCTTTCGGCGCCATTGACATGACACTCACCGCACTCACTTCACTTTCGCCGCTCGATGGACGCTACGCCGCGAAGGTCGAGAGCCTGCGCATCCATTTCTCGGAGTACGGCCTCATACGAAATCGCGTTCGGGTCGAAATCGAATGGCTCAAGGCCCTTGCGGCCGCACGGGAGATTGCCGAGTGTCGGGAGTTTTCTCCGGCCACGATCAGCGAACTGGACAGTATCGCCGCCAATTTCTCCGTAACGGATGCGGAGGCGATCAAGACCATCGAGGCCCGCACCAATCATGACGTCAAGGCCATGGAGTACTGGCTCAAGGAGCGCCTTGCAGGCAACCCCGAGGTAATGCGCGTGAGCGAGTTCATCCATTTCGGCTGTACGTCCGAAGATATCAACAATGTGTCGCATGCGTTGATGCTCAAGCATGCCGTCACCGACAGCCTGTTGCCGGAACTCGACCGGGTGATCGCACGCCTGCGCGAACTGGCGCATCAGCTGGCCGACCTGCCGATGCTGGCCCGTACCCACGGCCAGCCCGCGACACCGACCACGCTGGGCAAGGAAATGGCCAACGTCGCGGCGCGCCTGATCCGCAGCCGCAGCAAGATTGCCGCCGTGTCGCTCACGGCCAAGTTCAATGGCGCCGTCGGCAACTACAACGCGCATCTGGCCGCTTACCCGGATATCGACTGGGAAGGTTTCAATCGACGCTTCATCGAGTCGCTCGGGCTCGAGTTCAATCCCTACACAATCCAGATCGAGCCGCACGATGCGATGGCCGAGCTGTTCGATGCCATGGCACGCGCCAACACGATCCTGATCGATGCCGACCGCGACATCTGGCAGTACATTTCGCTGGGCTATTTCAAGCAGAAACTGAAGGAAGGCGAAATCGGCTCGTCGACCATGCCGCACAAGGTCAATCCGATCGACTTCGAGAACTCCGAAGGCAATCTGGGCCTGGCCAATGCGGTATTGAGACACCTCGCTGAAAAGCTGCCGATTTCCCGGCTGCAGCGCGACCTGACCGACTCAACCGTTTTGCGCAACATGGGCGTCGCCTTCGGCTATACGCTGCTGGCCTTCGATTCGACCCTGCGCGGACTGAACAAGCTTGAAGCCAATCCGCAGCGTCTCGCCGAAGACCTCAACGATGCATGGGAAGTGCTGGCCGAGCCGGTACAGACGGTGATGCGCCGCTTTGGCGTGCCCAACCCCTACGAGCAACTCAAGGAACTCACGCGCGGCAAGGGCATCGAGAAGGATGCCTTGCGCCAGTTCATCGCGAAACTTCCGCTGCCCGACGCAGACAGGCAGCGACTGCTCGACATGACTCCGGCTTCCTATATCGGCAAGGCGGCCGGACTCGCGAAGAAAATCTGACATGGCTTTCGCCGAAAACCTGAAACAACTGCCCCGCATCTCGCATCTGACCGCAATCCAGTTGCTTGACAGCGATGGCGGCGTCGCGGCCACGATCGAGAACAAGCCGGGCCAGACCGGTTCGCTGTCGATCTACAACCATCTCGGACAGATTTACGGCGCCATTACCGTTGAAGCCGCGAAAAAGGGACTGGAACTCTATGCCGAGCACACCGACGATGCCCGGCAGAATCCTGGAAAGCACCCCAACATCGATCGCCTGCTGGCAATGGCGGCTGATGGCAAGGCACTGCTGCGCGTGAAGCACGTCTTCGCCACAGGAACCGACTAGCCCCGGCGTCGGGCGCGCACCAGGCAGGACTCCCGCAGCGCCCTCTGTTCCCTACACAACGGCTTCCTGCTTCTCGACCTTGGGCTGTACGAACTGCGCGCGCGAAACGCCGAGCCACATCACCAGCGGGCTGGCGACCAGGACCGAGGAATAGATGCCGAAACAAATGCCGATGGTCAGCGCCAGGGCGAAGTAATGCAGGGCCGGGCCGCCGAAAATCAGCATCGAGGTCACCATCATCTGGGTCGAGCCGTGGGTGATGATGGTGCGCGAAATGGTGCTGGTGATGGCGTGGTCCAGCACCTCCGGCGTGGTCATGCCGCGCTTCTTCTTGAAGGTTTCGCGCACCCGGTCGAACACCACCACCGACTCGTTCACCGAGTAGCCCAGCACCGCCAGCACCGCGGCCAGCACCGGCAGCGAGAACTCCCACTGGAAGAAGGAGAAGAAGCCGAGGATGATCACCACGTCATGCATGTTGGCGATGATGGCCGAGAGGGCAAAGCGCCACTCGAAACGGAAGGCCAGATAGAGCATGATGCCCGCCACCACCAGCAGCAGCGCCAGGGCGCCGTCCTCGGCAAGCTCCTTGCCCACCTGCGGCCCGACGAACTCGACCCGCTTCAGCGCCGGCGCCGTGCCACCGGCGCCGGCTTTTGCAAGCGAGGCCATGACCTGATCACCGACCTTCGAGCTTTCCGTGCCCTTCACCAGCGGAACGCGGATCAGCACGTCGCGCGAGGAACCAAAATTCTGCACCTGGGTATCGGTAAAGCCGTCGCCTTCCAGCTGCTTGCGGATTTGTGTCAGGTCGGCCGCCTGGGCGTAGCCGACTTCGATCAACGTACCGCCGGTGAACTCGACGGAAAAATGCAGGCCGCGGGTGGCGAGGAAGAACACCGCCAGCAAAAAAGTGATCAACGAGATGATGTTGAACACCAGTGCGTGGCGCATGAAGGGGATGTCTTTGCGGATGCGGAAAAATTCCATGTCAGACTCCCGGCTTCCAGATTTGTCCGATGCTCACCGAGCCCAGCTTGCGCCGGTGGCCGTAGATCAGGTTGATCATTGCGCGCGAAACCACGACCGAGCTGAAGATCGAGGTCAGGATGCCCAGGCAATGCACCACGGCAAAGCCGCGTACCGGACCGGAGCCGAATATCAGCAGCGCGACGCCGGCGATCAGGGTGGTGATGTTCGAGTCGAGAATGGTCGCCCAGGCACGCTCGTAGCCGGCGGTGATGGACGCCTGCGGTGAATTGCCGGCGCGCAGTTCCTCGCGCACCCGCTCGTTGATCAGCACGTTGGCGTCGATCGCCATGCCCAGCGTCAGGGCGATGGCGGCAATGCCCGGCAGGGTCAGCGTCGCCTGCAGCAGGGACAGCAGCGCGACCAGGAACAGCAGGTTGGCGGAGAGCGCGAACACCGAGACTAAACCGAACAGCAGGTAGTAGGCCATCATGAAAACGGAAATGGCGATGAAGCCCCACATGGTCGAACTGAAGCCCTTGGCGATGTTGTCGGCGCCCAGGCTGGGGCCGATGGTGCGCTCCTCGATGATCTCCATCGGCGCCGCCAGGGATCCGGCGCGCAGCAGCAGCGCCACGTCGTTGGCTTCGACGGTGCTCATGCGGCCGGAAATCTGCACGCGGCCGCCGCCGATCTCGGTGCGGATCACCGGTGCGGTGACGACCTCGCCCTTGCCTTTTTCGATCAGCAGGATGGCCATGCGCTTGCCGACGTTGTCGCGCGTCACGTCCTTGAAGATGCGCGCGCCGGCGGAATCGAGCGACAAATGCACGGCCGCTTCCTGCGTCTGGTTGTCGAAGCCCGGCTGGGCATCGGTCAGGCGCTCGCCGGTGAGCACGACCTGCTTCTTGACCAGCAGGCCGCGCCCGCCGCGCTCGACATAATATTCCGTGCCTGGCGGAGGCTGCCCCGCCGCGGCTTGCTCCATGATGCCGGGATTGGCACTGGCTTCGTCATCGACCAGGCGCACTTCCAGCGTCGCCGTGCGACCGAGGATGTCCTTGGCCTTGGCGGTGTCCTGCACCCCGGGCAGTTGCACCACGATCCGGTCCGCGCCCTGTTGCTGGATCACCGGCTCGGCGACGCCGAGCTCGTTGATGCGGTTGTGCAGCGTCGTGATGTTCTGCTTGACCGCGAATTCCTGGATGCGTTTCTGCGCTTCCGGCTTGAGCGTCGCCACCAGCTTGAGGTCACTGCCATCCTGGGCATCCACCAGCAGCAGGTCGGGCTGGCTGTCCGCCAGGACGGCGCGCGCCTTTTCCCGGACATCGGCCTCGCGGAAACGTATCGCCACGGTTTGCCCTTCGCGACCGATGCCGCCATGGCGGATATTCTTGTCGCGCATCAGGCTGCGCAGGTCGGCGCCGATCGAATCGAGACGCTTGGTCAGCGCGCCCTTCATGTCCACCTGCAGCAGGAAATGCACGCCGCCGCGCAGATCGAGGCCGAGATACATCGGCAGGGCATGAATGCCGGTCAGCCAATTGGGGGAATCCGACACCAGATTCAGGGCCACGCTGTAAGTCGCATCCGCCGCCACGGGATTCACGGCCTTTTCGATGGTGTCCCTGGCCTTGAGCTGGGTATCGGTGTCGGCCAGCCGCACACGCACGCTGTTGAGGTCGATCACCAGCCCCTGCGGGGCGATCGAGGCGGCCTTGAGGGCCACTTCCACCTGGGCCAGCAGCTTGGCGTCAACCTTGTGCGTCGACTTGACGCTGGCCACCTGCACGGCCGGCGCCTCGCCGAAAAAGTTGGGCAGGGTATAGAGCAGTCCGAGCACCAGGGCGATCAGCACCGTGGCGTTCTTCCAGAGCGGGTAGCGATTCATGGCATTGTGGCCGGCCCGCGCTAACGCGGCCGGCCTTCAGAAAAATTACAGATTTTTCATGGTGCCCTTGGGCAGCAGTGCGCCCACGGCATTCTTCTGCACGGTCATCACCACCGGGCCATCCTTGGCGTCCGCCACTTCCAGGCTCAGGTAGTTCTCGCCCACCTTGGCAATGCGGCCGACGATGCCGCCCTGCGTGATGACCTCATCGCCCTTGGCCAGTTCGCTGACCATTTTCTGCTGTTCCTTGGCCTTCTTCATCTGCGGCCGGATCATGACGAACCAGAGCACGATGAACATCAGCAGGATGGGCAGCATGCCCATCAGGCCACCGGTGGGATCTGCGGCGGCACCGGCCGCCTGCGCGTAAGCATTTGAAATCAGCACTATGAGTCTCCAGGAATGTCAGAAAAAAGCTGCCGAATTATACCTGCTCGCCGGCCCGTCCCCGATGGAAGCCGAGTCGGAACCCGGCAAAGTCCCGCTGCTCGATGGCGGCTCGCATTTCCGCCATCAGCGTCTGGTAATAGAACAGGTTGTGGATGGTATTGAGCCGCGCCCCCAGAATCTCGCCGAGACGATGCAGATGATGCAGGTAGGCGCGGGTGAAATTGCGGCAGGTGTAGCAGCCGCAGGTTTCATCCAGCGGCCGGGTGTCGGCCTTGTGCTGAGCATTCTTGATCTTGACGTCGCCGTGGCGGGTAAACAGCCAGCCGTTCCTGGCATTGCGCGTCGGCATCACGCAGTCGAACATGTCGATCCCCTGGCCCACCGCATACACGAGGTCTTCCGGGGTGCCGACACCCATCAGGTAGCGCGGCTTGTCAGCGGGCAGGCGCGGCGCGGTATGGGCGAGGATGCGCGACATGTCCTCCTTGGGCTCCCCCACCGACAGGCCGCCGATGGCAAAGCCGTCGAAGCCGATATCGACCAGCGCCGCCAGCGATTCGTCACGCAACGCTTCATGCATGCCGCCCTGCACGATACCGAACAGGGCATTGGAGTTCTGCAAGTGGTCATGGGCGTCGCGCGAGCGTCGTGCCCAGCGCAGGCTCAAGCGCATCGATGCGGCCGCGGTGGCCAGGTCGGCCGGATAGGGCGTGCACTCGTCGAAAATCATCGCGATGTCGGAATTCAGCACATGCTGGATGCGCATCGACTCTTCCGGCGTCAGGAACAAGCGGTCGCCATTGATCGGCGAGGCGAACCTGACGCCTTCTTCGGTGATCTTGCGCAGATCGCCCAGCGAAAAAACCTGGAAGCCGCCCGAGTCGGTCAGGATCGGGCCATTCCAGCCCATGAAGCGGTGCAGCCCGCCGTGCGCCGCGATCACTTCCAACCCGGGACGCAGCCAGAGATGGAAGGTATTGCCGAGAACGATGGAGGCGCCGATGCCCGCCAGTTCGTCCGGCGCCATGGCTTTCACCGTGCCGTAGGTACCGACCGGCATGAAGACCGGCGTCTCCACGGGGCCGTGAGCCAGCCTCAGCGTTCCGCGCCGCGCCGCGCCGTCGGTGGCGAGCAGTTCGAAGTTCATATCGGCTTGCGATGCAGCAACATGGCATCCCCATAACTGAAAAAGCGATAGCGCGCCGCGATCGCGTGCCGATAGGCGACGCGGATTTCGTCGAGCCCGGCAAAGGCCGACACCAGCATCAGCAGGGTCGACTTCGGCAGATGGAAATTGGTGATCAGCAGATCGACCACGCGAAAGTCGAAGCCGGGCGTGACGAACAACGCCGTGTCGCCAGCGCCGACTTTTATGTTCCCACCCAGCGCCGCCGATTCGAGAGCGCGCAGGGACGTGGTGCCGACCGCGACGACACGCCCGCCGCGCGCTCGGGTTGCTGCAATCGCATCGACGGTCGCTTGCGGCAGCAGGTAGCGCTCCGTATGCATTCGATGCTCTGCCAGATTGCTGGTCCGCACCGGCTGAAACGTACCTGCGCCCACATGCAAAGTGACATAGGCGATGCCGATACCCGTCTCGCCCAATCTTGCAAGCAACTCGTGATCAAAGTGCAATCCGGCCGTGGGTGCGGCAACGGAACCGGTCTCTCGCGCATACACGGTCTGGTAGCGCAGCTCATCCGGAGCCTCCGCCTTGCGTTCGATATAGGGCGGCAGCGGCAAGCGGCCATGGCGTTCGATCAATTCAGCGGCATCATCCGGAAACCGCAAGCGATAGAACTCGCCTTCCCGTCCCAGCACCTCGACATCGAGCGCGTCTTCAAGCCGCAGGCGGCTGCCCGGCTGCGGCGATTTGCTGGCGCGCACCTGCGCCAGGGCCACGTCCGGCTCCAGCAGGCGCTCGACCATGACCTCGACCTGGCCCCCGCTGTCCTTGCGACCCAGCAGGCGCGCATGCAGCACCCGGCTGTCGTTCATCACCAGCAGATCTCCCGCGCGCAGCCATTGCGGCAGATCGACAAAACGACTGTCGGTACGACGCGCGCCCTCGACCACCAGCAAGCGGCTTGCCGAGCGCTGCGGCAAGGGCACCTGGGCCACCAGCTCCGGCGGCAGCGCGTAGTCGAAATCGGCGAGTGTCAGAGGCATGGGAATGACGGGGGAAGGCGTACGGCAAACGGATTGCCGCGAGTCACGCAGCGAACGGCTGCCCTCTCGGCGGCCGGCGCGAATAGTAGCAGAGCCCTATCCCTGGGCCGGCACCAGTGCAGGCTCAAGCTGGCTCTTTACGGCTCAATTCACTCCAGCAGGGTGGCCATGGCGTTTGAACGCCACCAGATCGACCAGAATCAACTGGCCATCCTGCTCATGGATAAGCCCCTGGGCCGTGAGATCGCGCATCACGCGACTGACCATCTCGCGCGAGGCGCCGATCATCTTCGCGATATCCTGTTTGCTCAGCTTGCGCGTCACCACCTGGCGCCCATCCACCGTTTCCGCCGCCTCGAGCAACAGGCGCGCCACGCGCCCATAGACATCGAGCAAGGCGAGGCTCTCGATATTGCGGTCAGCCAGGCGCAGGCGCTTGGTCAGGTTGCGCATGATGAAAAGCGAAACGTCGGGGTTTTCCACCAGGCATCGCTTGAAGTCTGCCTTGCCGATCACCACCACTTCGCTTGACTCGACGGCCAGCACGGTTGCCGAACGCGGATGATCGTCGAGCACGCCCATTTCGCCGAACAGTTCGCCCGGCCCGAGAATGGAAAGAATGACCTCGCGCCCTTCCTCGTCGCTGATCTGCACTTTCAACGCACCTGACAGAACGAAGTAGATGTTGTCGGTACGGTCGCCGTCATGCAGCACCACCGTATGCCGCGGGATGTTGCGCAACATGGCAACACGCGTCAGCGGTTTGAGGCACTCGTCGTCGAGCATCTCGAAGATCGGCAGCGCCCTGAGGATGGTCAATGAAACTCCAGCATTCGGCGAAATCACAAAATACCCTCCGTGAAGTCCAGCATGGGACCCGCATGGCGCAGCGAGTGCCAAGTGTAATCCGGAATGCCGCCAATCAGGTCTCACATGACCCCGGCAAATGTGGGCGAGCCTGCTCCGAAACCGTATTTTGCCTGCCGCCCGTCCGGCATGCTGCCTTGCTCAGGCGAATGAAGGTGTTTTTGGTGCCGGGGGGGGAAGTCGAATCCCCATGCCTTGCGGCGGCGGTGTTTGAGACCGCTACGTCTACCGATTCCGTCACCCCGGCCGGGATGTCGCAGCGCTGAAACACGTGCTGCGTGAGGCGCGCATTATCCGACAAAGTCGGCTGTCCCACAATCTCAACGCCCTGCCCCGTCGTCAGCGTGTCGGGAACCAGCGAACGGAGCGGAGACCGCCACAGGTACTGCATCGCAGGGTCCCTTCTCGCGTTTCCCTATTGCGAAAGTGAGCGCGCCGCATGCGTGAGGGGTCATTCTCAAAGGGTCTATAATGACTTAATGATGCAGAGCAACAATACGACGGATAACATGTCAAAGCCCCGCCTCGCCGCTATCTCCGTGGCGGCCATGGGCGTGGTTTACGGCGACATCGGCACCAGTCCGCTGTACACCATGAAGGAAGTCTTCAACGGTCCGCACGCCGTAGCGGTCACCCCGGACAACCTGCTGGGCATCCTTTCGCTGATTTTCTGGGCACTGACCATCACGGTGTCGCTCAAGTACGTGATGTTCATTACCCGCGCCGACAACCGCGGCGAAGGCGGCATCATGGCGCTGACCTCGCTCGCCCTGCGCACCCGCGGCAGCGGACCGCAAATGATGTGGTTGCTGTCCGGATTGGGCATATTCGGTGCCGGGCTGTTCTACGGCGACGCCGTGATCACACCGGCGATGTCGGTACTGTCCGCGGTCGAGGGTCTGGAAGTCGCGACGCCGATGTTCAAGCCCTATATCGTTCCCATTGCCATCGGCATCCTCTGCGGCCTGTTCCTGTTTCAGCCGCGCGGCACGGCCAGCGTCGGCGCCCTGTTCGGACCGGTGATGCTGTTCTGGTTCGGCACGCTCGGCGTGCTGGGCATCTGGAACATCCTCAAGCACCCGGACGTCATCGCCGCCATCAACCCGTGGTACGCGGTGCATTTCTTCCTCGAAAACCGGTCTCATGCCTATCTCGCCCTCGGCGCGGTGGTATTGGCGATCACCGGCGGCGAGGCGCTGTATGCCGACATGGGACATTTTGGCCGGCGCTCGATCAAGTGGGCATGGCTGGGGTATGTGTTTCCCTGCCTGTACCTGAACTACCTCGGCCAGGGCGCGCTAATCCTCGACAATCCGGCGGCGGTGAAGAATCCCTTCTTCATGCTGGTTCCGCAAGAACTGCTTTATCCCATGGTCGCCCTAGCGACGGCTGCGGCCGTCATTGCCTCGCAGGCGGTCATCTCCGGCGCCTTCTCGCTCACCAGCCAGGCCATGCAGCTCGGCTATTGCCCGCGGATTCATGTCAGGTTCACCTCTGAACGCGAAAAGGGGCAGATCTACATCCCCAACATCAACTGGCTGCTGCTGCTGGCCGTGATCATCCTGGTGCTCAGCTTCAAGTCATCGTCGAATCTGGCGTCCGCCTACGGCATCGCCGTCACCTTGACCATGATGATCGACACGCTCCTCGCCTTCGTTGTGGTGCGCGCGCTGTGGAACTGGAACTGGCTGCAGGCCGGTCTGTTCCTAGCGCTGTTCCTGATTGTCGACTTCGCCTTCTTCTCGGCCAATCTGGTCAAGGTGCTCGACGGTGGCTGGTTCCCGCTGGCCCTCGGTCTTGGCATATTCACCTTGTTTGCGACCTGGAAGCGTGGCCGTACCCTGCTCTACGAAAAACTCCAGCAGGATTCGATCCCGCTTGATGCCTTTCTCTCCAGCCTGCAATACGGCGGCCCGCATCGCGTCGAAGGCACCGGCATCTTCATGACCACACGCCCCGACGGCGTGCCGCGCGCCATGCTGCACAACATGCTGCACAACAAGGTGCTGCACCAGCGGGTGATTCTGCTCAACGTCAACATGCAGGACATTCCCCATGTCGGCGAGGATGAGCGCTTCCAGGTCGAAACACTCAGTGAAGGCTTCTATCGCGTGATCCTGAATTACGGCTTCAAGGACGACCCCAACATCCCCCTGGCGCTGGAACAGTGCGACAAACATGGCATGGCGCCCATCGAGATGATGGAAACCTCATTTTTCCTTGGCCGCGAAACCATCGTCCCCAACCGCGTGCCGTCGATGCCGCTGTGGCGGCAGGTACTGTTCATGTGGATGTTCCGCAATGCCGGTACGGCGACCGACTTCTTCAAGCTGCCGACCAATCGCGTCGTTGAGCTCGGTACCCAGGTCGAGCTTTGATACCGGTCGCCGGGTGCTGCATTGCAATAGACGCGAATTGATCGCCCGACTCGTTTTATTCCATTGTTTCAGCGATTGCCCGAATAGTTTTTTTCCATTTACGCGGCGCGCTTAGTGTGCAAAACTTGCGCACTCGTTAGTCCACGGCGCTTTGATTCATAAAGCTGATGTGGCAAATTTGCCAGCAATTCAGTCAGACATTCAACGATTCGGAGGAGAACAAGGCAATGGAAATGAACGTCACACGGAGAACCGTACTTCGCGGTGCAGGAAGCGCAGGCGTACTTTCTGCGCTGATCGTGGCCGGCGTGCTGAAACCCACTGCGGCCTTTGCGGCAGAGTGGAACAAGGCCGCCTTTGAGGCGAAGGACACGGCCGGAGCGCTCAAGGGCATCGGCGCCGGAGCACCCGCCGACAGCAAGGACCTGATACTCAAGGCTCCCGACATCGCGGAAAACGGCGCAGTAGTGCCGGTGGATGTGGTCAGCAATATTCCCAAGACCACTTCGATTGCGATCCTGGTGGAAAAGAATCCGTCTCCGTTTTCCTGCCAGTTCGACTTTGCCAACGGCGCGTTGCCGGAAGCGTCGGTGCGCCTCAAAATGGGCCAGACGTCGCTGGTCAAGGCGGTCGCCAAAGCTGACGGCAAGTTCTATACCGCTCAAAAAGAAGTCAAGGTTACCGCCGGCGGCTGTGGCGGCTGATCAAACCAAACGAAAAGGGAACACACCATGGCAGATCCGATGAAAATTCGCGCCCAGTTGAAGGGTGACGTGGCGGAAATCCGTATCCTGATGAGTCACGCGATGGAAACCGGCCAGCGCAAGGACGCGGCCGGGGCGACCGTGCCGCCTCACTTCATTCAATCGATGACGATTGATGTCGGCGGCAAGCGAGTGGTCGACGGCCAGACCGGCACCGCGATATCGCGCAACCCGGTCTTTGGCTTCAAGATGAAAGGCGCCAAGGCCGGTGACAAGGTCGTCGTCAACTGGGTGGACAACAAGGGCGACAAGAGAAGCGACGAAGCTACAGTAGCTTAAAAGTTTCATCCGCAAATAATAATTCGGGGCGGGACACACCCACCCCAAACCCTGACAGGAGGAGACGATGAAACAACGACTCATCGGCGCGCTCTGCGCCATGGCGGTGATGGGCGGCGCGTTCGCCCAGTCCCCCGCCAAGAAGCCGGCGACCAAGCCGGCGGCCAAGGCCTCTGTGGCACCGGCAGCGGAAGAAAAGGATCCCGCCACGCTGGAATTCGAGAAGTTCCGTGCCGAGATGGAGGACAGCAACCCGGCCGAACTGTTTGAGGCCAAGGGCCAGGAACAATGGAAGACCAAGCGCGGCCCGAAGAACGTGTCGCTGGCCGAGAGCTGCGACCTGGGCCAGGGCGTGGGCAAGGTCGAAGGCGCCTATGTGAAGATGCCGCGCTATTTCGCCGATGCCGATGCCGTGATGGATGCCGAACGGCGCATCGTCTGGTGCATGGTCGAGAAGCAGGGCTTCAAGTTCGACGATATCGCCAAGCAGCCGTTCGCCAACGAAACCAGAACTCCCGACATCACCAATCTGGTCACCTATGTCGCCGGTCATTCGCGCAACATGAAAATCGCCGTGCCGCTCAACGATCCCAAGGTGCGCGCGGCGTATGAAACGGGCAAGGAGATAGCCGCCTATCGTGCCGGCCCCTATGACTTCTCCTGCAACACCTGCCACGGCGTCGACGGCAAGCGCATCCGCATGCAGAACCTGCCCAACCTCAGCACTCCCGCGGGTGCCATGAAGGGCGTCCAGGGCTGGCCCGGCTATCGCATGACCGGCGGCGTGATGCTGACCCATCAGTGGCGCATGGGCGACTGCTTCCGCCAGCAGCGCTTCCCGCAACCGCAATACGCCTCTGATGCGGTCGCTTATCTGCTGACCTACATGACCGGCACCGCCAACGGCCAGGTCTACAAAGGCCCGGGCATCAAGCGCTAACAGGGAGACAGACATGACCAAGACCATTCTTATGGCCACCGCCGTGGCCTTGCCTTTCCTGACCGTCGCTGTTCCTGCCGCTGCGGATGGTGACTATCGCGCGCAGGCGATCGCCGTAATCAAGAAGGACTTCAAGCCGCGTGGGCAGGCCGGCCTCGACCGGCTGGCGGAGGACGGCGTGCAGGCGATCTGCAATCGCACCGGCAACAAGCCGCCCGAATACATCGAGAAGGCAATGAACGCCGACCAGTTGGCGGCCGTCAAGCTTCCTGCCGACGGCAAGTTGATGGGGGACTGGAAGGAAGGCGAAAAGATTGCCCAGAGCGGACGCGGCTTCACCTGGACCGACAACCCCGGCCTGCCGGTAGGCGGCAACTGCTACAACTGCCACCAGATCGCGCCCAAGGAGACATCCTTCGGCACGCTCGGTCCGAGCCTGTATCAATTCGGCAAGCTGCGCGGCAACACGGCCGAGATCCAGAAATACACCTACAGCAAGATCTGGAATGCCAAGGCCTTCAACTTGTGCTCGGAAATGCCGCGCTTCGGGCATGCCGGTGCGCTGACCGAAAAACAGGTCAAGGACCTGGTGGCATTGCTGCTCGATCCCGAATCGCCGGTCAACAAATAAGTCACGTCATCCGGAAAAGCCTGGCCGCGGCCAGGCTTTTTTTCTACCCAAGGAGTCTGTAATGTCTTCGATGAGCCGTCGCGAATTCCTGCAAATCCTGGCCGCCGCTTCGGCGGCCGGATTTGCCCTCGATGCCCGTTCTGTCTGGGCCGCCGGCAAGGGCGACAGCCTTTACGAGTTGCAGAAATTCGGCAATGTCCATCTGCTGCATTTCACGGATTGCCACGCCCAACTGATGCCCATTCATTTCCGCGAGCCAAGCGTAAACCTCGGTATCGGCGGCGCACTGGGCAAGGCGCCGCACCTGGTCGGCGAGCATTTGCTCAAGGCCTTCGGCATCAAGCCGGGCGGCATCGAAGCCCATGCCTTCACCTACCTGAATTTCGAAAAAGCAGCCAAAACCTACGGCAAGATCGGAGGCTTCGCGCATCTTGCCACGCTCGTCAAGCGCCTGCGCGCCGGGCGCCCCAACGCACTCTTGCTCGACGGCGGCGATACGTGGCAAGGCTCGTACACGGCGTTGCAGACCAAGGGCCAGGACATGGTCGACGCCTGCAAACTGCTCGGCGTGGATGTCATGGCCGGCCACTGGGAATTCACCCTGGGCGACAAGCGGGTTCTGGAAATCGTCGAGAAGGACTTCAAGGGCAAGATCGATTTCGTCGCCCAGAACATCAAGACCAGCGACTTCGGCGACAAGGTATTCGAGCCCTACAGCCTGCGCGAAATGAACGGGGTCAAGGTGGCTGTGATCGGCCAGGCCTTTCCCTACACGCCGATCGCCAACCCACGCTGGATGATGCCGGACTGGACCTTCGGCATTCAGGACGAGAACATGCAAAAGACGGTCGACGAAGCCCGTGCAAAGGGCGCGCAGGTCGTCGTCCTGCTCTCGCACAACGGCATGGACGTGGACCTGAAGATGGCCACCCGCGTCACTGGCATCGACGCGATCATGGGCGGCCACACCCACGACGGCGTGCCGCAACCCGTCACGATCAGGAATGCCGGCGGCCAGACACTGGTCACCAACGCCGGATCGAACGGCAAGTTCCTCGCCGCACTCGACTTCGATGTACGCGGCGGGAAAGTTCAGGATTTCCGCTACAAGCTGCTGCCCGTCTTCTCCAACCTGCTGCCCGCAGACGCAGAGATGGCGGCGCTGATCGACAAGGTGCGGGCGCCGCATAAGTCGAAACTGGAAGAAAAGCTCGCCGTCTCGGAAGGCCTGCTCTATCGACGCGGCAACTTCAACGGCAGTTGGGACCAGTTGATCCTCGATGCCATCATGGAAGTGCAGGGCGCCGACATCGGCTTCTCACCGGGCTTCCGCTGGGGAACCACCATCCTGCCGGGCCAGGCCATCACCTTCGAACACCTGATGGACCAGACCGCGATCACCTACCCGAGCGCGACACTGAACGAGATGAGTGGCGAGCAGATCAAGATGATCCTCGAGGACGTGGGCGACAACCTGTTCAATCCCGACCCTTACTATCAGCAGGGCGGAGACATGGTGCGCGTCGGCGGCCTGCAATACACCTGCGAACCGAATGCAAAGATGGGCAGCCGCATCACCGACATGCGCCTGAAAGGCAAGCCGCTCGAGGCCGACAGGAAATACAAGGTCGCCGGTTGGGCGCCGGTGGCCGAGGGCGCCAAGGGCGAGCCGGTATGGGACGTGGTAGCGCGCTACCTGCGCGACAAGAAGACCATCACGCCACGCAAGCTGAACCAGCCCAAGCTGATTGGCATGAAGGGCAATCCGGGGATCGCTTAGTTTCCAGTTGGTTTCCGCTTGGTTTCCGTTTACATCCGCTTACATGCCGCATGGAAGGGATCGTCTAGAATTGCTTCCATGAAGACATCTTCCCGAGTCGGACTGGCAACCATTGCCCTGGTCGTTGTTGTCTCCGCCGGCTATGCAGCATGGCGCCATTTCGGCACACCCGGCGATACGCCGAAATTCAAACTGGCCAAGGCCGAGAACGGCCCGCTCACCGCCGTGGTTTCGGCCACCGGCACGCTGAACCCGGTGGTCTCGGTACAGGTCGGATCGCAAGTCTCCGGCCAGATCAAGGAAATCCTGGTCGACTTCAATTCGCCGGTGAAGGAAAACCAGCTGATCGCCCGCATCGATCCGGAAACCTTCCAGTACCGCTTGCGCCAGGCGGAAGCCGACGTCGAAGCGGCCCGCGCCGCGCTCGGAGTGCAACAGGCCGAGGTATTGCGCGCGAAGGCCAACCTGGCCGAATTCGAACGCGACTTCGAGCGCAAGAAACTGCTGGTGGAAAAGAACTTCATTTCCGCCGCCGAGCGCGAGAAGGCGCAAAGCGTCCTTGACGCCGGGCGCGCCGCCTTGCAGGTGACGCAATCGCAAGCCAGGAACAGTGAAGCGCAGGTGCGCCAGCGCGAGGCGCAGCAGGCGCAGGCCCGCATCGATCTCGAACGCACGGCGATCAAGGCGCCGGTCGATGGCATCGTCGTCAAGCGCAGCATCGAGCCGGGGCAAACGGTCGCCGCCAGCCTGCAGTCGCCCGAGTTGTTTGTCATCGCCAAGAGCCTGACCGACATGCAGGTGGAAACCTCGATCGACGAAGCCGACGTCGGCCGCATCCGCGTCGGACAAAAGGCCAGTTTCACCGTCGACGCCTTCGCCGGCCGCAACTTTGAGGGTGAGGTCAAGCAGGTACGCAAGGCCGCCACCGTAGTCTCCAATGTCGTCACCTACACGGTGGTGGTTTCGGCGGCCAATCCCGAACTCACTTTGCTTCCCGGCATGACGGCCAACGTGCGGATCATTACGGCACAGAAGGAAAAGGCGCTGAAGATCCCCAATGCCGCTCTGCGCTTCCGTCCTCCGGGCACAGCGGACGAAAAGAAGACGGCCGCCGCCGTATCGCCAGCGCCGACTTCTTCAGGGAGTGGCGCGGGTGCCGCAGGGAGTAACGGCGGAGGCGGAGGCGCGGGTGGCGGAGGCTTTAGCCAGCTGCGCGAACGCCTGGTTACCGAGCTGAAACTCGATGCCGATCAACAGGGCAAGGTTGACGCCATCTTCGGCGGCATGCGCGACAAATTCAGGGCAAGCCGCGACCTGTCCGATGCGGAAAAGACCAGGGCGCAGGAACGCAATCGCGCCGAGATTCGCGAGAAGATCGCAGCCATCCTCACGCCCGAACAGAAGAAACGCTATGAGGAAATGGCCAGCGAGGCGCAGGCCGTCCGTGCCGGGGGCGGCGGTGGCAGCGGCCGCGTCTGGGTCATCGGCGAAGACGGCAGCCCGAAGGCCATCACTGTCCGCCTGGGACTGACCGATGGCAGCATGACCGAAATCGTCTCCGGCGACATCAAGGAAAGCAGCGAAGTGATTGTCGGCCAGCAAACTGTCAACAGCGCCAAGCCTTCGGGCATGCCCGGCCCGCGCCTGTTCTGATATGGAGCCTGTTTCAGTAGGAATCATGCCCCGCGTTGAGACCAGGATCGGATGGATGCAAGGCGCAGTGCGCGGCCAATGGTTGTTCCATTGGCAAGCTCTGCAACGCTGCAGACGCCGATCCTGGTCTCAACCCGAAGGGCCGCCGGCGCGGGGTACGATTCCTACTGAAACAGGCTCCTAGCCATGGCGGAAGCGCTGATCCGGGTCGAGGACCTCGCCAAGGAATACCGCATGGGCAGCAACGTGGTGCCAGCGCTGTGCGGTGTCAGCCTGGAAATCGCGGCCGGCGAATTTGTTGCCGTGATGGGCCCGTCGGGTTCCGGCAAATCCACCTTCATGAATCTGCTGGGCTGCCTCGACCACCCCAGCGGCGGTAGTTACTGGCTGGATGGGCAGGAAGTGTCGCAACTCTCCGGCGACGAACTGGCGTGCGTGCGCAATCGCAAGCTGGGCTTCGTTTTCCAGCACTTCAACCTGCTGGCTCGCACGTCGGCGCAAGACAACGTCGCCCTGCCCCTGCTCTACAGCGGGATGCCGCCGCAGGAGCGCAAACAGCACGCCGAACAACGGCTCGCCCAGGTTGGCCTGGCGGAGCGCATGGACCATCACCCCGCACAACTCTCGGGAGGCCAACAACAGCGGGTGGCGATCGCCCGCGCGCTGGTCAATGATCCGCAACTGGTGCTGGCCGACGAGCCCACCGGCGCCCTAGATTCGCGTACCAGCGTCGAGATCATGGCCCTGCTGCAACAGCTCAACCGGGAAGGCATCACCATCGTCGTGGTGACCCACGAGCATGACGTCGCGAATTTCGCCGGACGCATCATCGGTTTTCGCGACGGCAAGGTCATCGAAGACAAAGCAAACGTCGCCAACGACGCCGCGGCGCTGCTGCAATGAATTTCGCCGCAACGCTCAGGATCGCCCTGCTCGCCCTGCGCGTGAACAAGATGCGCTCGGCGCTGACCATGCTCGGCATCATCATCGGCGTCGCCGCCGTGATTGTCATGATCGCCGTCGGCGGGGGCGCGCAGGCGCGCGTCGAAGACCAGATTCGCAGCCTCGGGTCCAACATCATCATCGTCTTGTCCGGCTCGATGACCTCGGGCGGCGCGCGCGGCGGTGCCGGTTCGCAGCCGACCATCTTCGAAGACGACGCCTACGCCATCGGCCGCGAGATCGAGGAAATCCAGGCGGCGGCGCCCACCCTGCGCGGGTCCGGCCAGGTCGTGGTGGGCAACGCCAACTGGTCCACTGTCTTCTACGGCATTACCCCCGACTATCTCGACGTCCGCGAGTGGGCCATCGTCGAGGGACGCGGCTTCGAGCCGGCCGAGATGAACGGCGCCGGCAAGGTGGTGCTGATCGGCCAGACCGTGGCGAAGAACCTGTTCGGCGACGCCAGTCCGCTCGATCAGGTGATCCGCGTGCGCAAGGTGCCGCTGACGGTGATCGGCGTGCTCGACCGGAAGGGCCAGAGCATGATGGGGCAGGATCAGGATGACATTCTGCTGATGCCGATCAGCACGGCCAGAAAGCGCGTGCTCGGCGCGGCACAAGCCAAGTCGCGCAGCGTATCGTCGATCATGGTCAAGGTGCGCCAGGGCGCCGACATGAACGATGCCGACCAGCGCATGCGGGAATTGCTGCGCCAGCGCCATCGCCTGCAGCAGGGGCAGGACGATGATTTCTTCGTGCGCAACCTGTCGGAGGTTCTTCAGGCCCAGGAGGCGTCGTCGAAAGTAATGACATGGCTGCTGGCGGCGGTGGCCTCGGTGTCGCTGCTGGTCGGCGGCATCGGCATCATGAACATCATGCTGGTCTCGGTCACCGAGCGCACGCGCGAGATCGGCCTGCGCATGGCGGTCGGCGCCCGCGCCCGGGACATCCTGACCCAGTTTCTGGTCGAGGCCGTCACCCTGTCCCTGATCGGTGGCGCGATCGGCATCCTGCTTGGTGTCGGCGGTGCGACACTGATTGCCGAATTCGCGGGATGGCGCACCGAACTTTCCGGCAGTTCGATCGTACTCGCGGCGGGCTTTGCCGGCGCCGTCGGCGTATTCTTCGGCTACTACCCGGCGAAAAAGGCCTCGCGCCTGCTACCCATCGAAGCACTGCGCTACGAATAGCCATGACTGAAGAAGTCGAACTCAAACTGGCGCTTGCGGAAGACCATCAGGCGCGCTTCCTGCGCCACCCGCTGTTGAAGCAGGCCACCCTGCGTCATGTCGACGCGCTGGACAACATTTACTACGACACGCCGGACCTGGACTTGCGTCGCAGGGGGATCGCCTTGCGTCTGCGCCGCAAGGAGCGTGACTGGTTACAGACCGTCAAGCTGGCGGGCAGTTCCGCCGGTGGCCTCTCCAGCCGACCCGAGTGGGAGACGCCTTACACAGGGCATTTCGACTTCTCAAGCGTTGACCAGTCTGCCGTGCGCGATTGGCTGCAACGACCGAAACTGCTGGCTCGCATCGTCCCCATCTGCGAAACGCGTTTTCGCCGCATCACCTGGAAATTCTCCGCTGCGCCCGGTGCCGTCTTGCTGACGCTTGATCGCGGCTGGATCATTGCCAACGGGCGCCGCGAAGCCATCTCCGAAGTGGAACTGGAACTGGACGGAGCGCCGGTCCATGCCATTTTCGGACTTGCCGCGCAACTCGCCCAGCGGGTGATGCTGACACCGTCGGTGTTGTCGAAGGCAGAGCGCGGCTATCGCCTGCACACGGGTACTCCATCTTTGCCATTCAAAGCCGGAACAGTAGCGCTGTCCGCCGCAATGCCGCCGTTCGACGCCTTTCGCCAGATTGCACTGACCTGCCTCGAACACCTGCAGCAGAATCATTCGGGCGCACTCTCCAGCGACGACCCGGAATACATCCACCAGATGCGTGTCGCCGCACGCCGGCTGCGCGCCGCCCTCCGGCTTTTCGCCCCAATGTTGCCAGCCAATTTTGCCGAGCCTCTTCGCGCCCCGCTGTCCGCTTTGATGCAGCAACTCGGCCGCGCGCGCGACCTCGACGTGCTGCTGGCGGAAATTACCGATCCGGTACTGGCCGCCCTGCCCAACGAACCGCGACTGCCTGCGCTGGCCGGCGACATTACCAACCGACGCTACGCGGCGCGTGCGTCAGCGATCGCCATGCTTGCGGCGCCTGACTACGGGCGCATGCTGCTGACCGCGCTGGAAGCGCTGCATGCCAGACCGGTTGCGAATCCGGAAACGATCCTGCTGCAGAGCTTTGCCTCCGAACGCCTGAAGCGCCTGCGCAACAAGGTACGGCGACTGGCCGTGGCCGCATGCATTGACGATCCGGCTTCGCTGCACACACTGCGCATCGGCGTCAAGCGCCTGCGCTATGCGCTGGAGTTTTTTTCGCCCCTGACACCGGAACGTGCCTCGCATCGGGTGCTGAAGCAGCTTGCCGCGCTGCAGGACACACTGGGCCAGCTCAACGACCTGTCGAGCGCCGGCGCCATGCTGATGGAGTGTGCCGGTGACGACCCTCGGCTGCGGGAGGCAGTGACGCTGATCGGTGGCTGGCACGGGCCCCACTACGCAAGCCTGCAGGCACGCATATCGCACGAGTTGGTCGGACTGGCACAACTGCGCCTGCCAAGGCTGCACCGCAGCCCCGGGTAATGCACGAGTAACGCCCGCGCCTCAGCATTGCCCCACACCTGGAGGAAGGAAAATGGACTTGATTCTCTGGCGCCATGCCGAAGCCGAAGAGGGTGACGGCACCACCCCGGATCACAAGCGCCGCCTGACGGCGCACGGAGAAGCGCAGGCAAGGCAGGTCGCGCGCTGGCTGCGGCAATACTTGCCGCGGAAACGAAAGATTCTCGTCAGTCCCGCGGAACGCACCCAGCAAACCGCGCATGCACTGGAATTGCCGTATGAGATCGAGGCCCATCTGGGCACGGGTGGCTCGGCGATGGACGTGCTGACAGTGGCCGGATGGCCCGACCGGAGTGGCGCAGTAGTGATCATCGGACATCAGCCGACCCTGGGTCGCATTGCGGCACTCCTGCTTGGCGGCGAGGAAGCCGACTGGTCGGTCAAGAAAGGCGGCGTCTGGTGGTTTTCCAGCCGCGTACGCAACGGCGAAGCGCAAACCGTGCTGCGCGCCGTCGTGAACCCCGATTTCGTTTGAGTCCGGCAAAGCCCGTCAATCGCATGCCACATTCATAAGTGTTGCGGAAACCGCCGACTTTTGATAATTTAGGCATCGATATTTCCAAATTGCGTCACCAACCAGAGCCTTGCCCAAATGCCCAAGAAAACCGTTTCTGCCGCTTCCGACACCGAAACACGTGCGACGTCGGAACATGCGCCCGACCTCCGGCTGTGGCTGCGCACGCTGGCCTGCACCAACCTGATCGAAAACCATATCCGCTCGCGCTTGCGCGCCGAGTTCGACATCACGCTGCCCCGTTTCGATCTGATGGCCCAGCTGGAACGCTCGCCGCAGGGCCTCAAAATGGGCGAACTGTCGAAACGCATGATGGTTACCGGCGGCAACGTGACGGGAATTACCGATCAACTGGTCGCCGAAGGACTGGTGGTCCGCGAAGACAGCCCCAGGGATCGGCGCGCCTACATCGTCAAGCTCACTCCGGAGGGCCGCCGCAGCTTCCGCAAGATGGCCGAAGCACACGAAAAATGGGTGGTGGAGCTCTTCGACGGCATGGACGAAATGCAACGTGGCCAGCTCTACGAATTGCTCGCCGTCCTGAAAGCCAGCGCCGCAAAGGCTGCAGGAAAAAAATAGGCGGTCCCACGCATCGGTGATTCAGCGAAGTTCTGCCGTACAATCTGTTCAGCATTCATCGCCCTGACACGAACATGAAACTCCGCTACGGTCTGATCCTGATTGTTCTGACACCCCTCCTCACCGCCTGCGAGCAGCTTGGCTTCGAAGACCCGGCGGTCGAGAAGGCACGCGAGGAGGCCGAAGGCAAGGCCATCGGCAGCGGTTGCCGGCAGACCGGTCGGGTCCTGGAGGACTGCTACCAGATCAATCGCAAGTCGCCCAAGGCTGCTATTTTCTCCGGCTGGCGCGAGATGGATGCCTACATGCGCGAAAACAAGATCGAGGAAATAAAGCCCGAGTCTGCAGCAACGCCGCCCGCCAGGAATGACGGAGCGCCCAAGCCCGCGCAGGAAGCCGCTTCCCCCTCGCCGCAAAAGAGCGAAGCCGCAGAGTCCAAACCGGCAGCGGAAGCCAAAGCGGCCCCGGAAAGCAAGCCGGTCGACGCCGCACCCGCCAAGAAAGCCCGCCCCTCGATCGCGCGATGAGCGCCTTGCGCCCTCTGGCAGATGAGTCAGGGTGCCGGATTGTAATAGCGCAGATGCAGCGCTTCGATCTCTTTCAGGACCTCGTCGGTTAGCACGCCGGAGCAGCCGGCAATATCCTCGCGCAACTGCTCCATCGTCGTAGCGCCAATGATCGTGCTGGCAACGAAGCCGCGCGAGGCGACAAAAGCCAGCGCCATCTGTGTCAGCGTCATGCCATGGCGCCGGGCCACGTCGGCATATGCCGCCACTGCCGGTTGCACATTGACCTTCGAGTAGCGCTGCGCAAAGCCCTGAAAAAGCGCCAGGCGGCCGCTGGCCTTTGGATCGGCAAGATACTTGCCCGACAGCAGCCCGAAGGCCAGCGGTGAATAGGCCAGGAGGGCCACATTCTCGCGAAAGCCGATTTCCGCGAGACCCATTTCCCAGGTCCGGTTGAGCAGGCTGTAGGCATTCTGCACCGACACCACGCGCGGCAGGTTGTGCTGCTCTGCCTCGTGCAGGAACTCCATCACACCCCAAGGCGTCTCGTTGGACAAACCGACGCAGCGCACCCGGCCATCCTTGACCAGCTCGGCCAACGCAGCCAGCGTCTCGGCCAGGGGCACGAAGTCGCGCTCCTTCTCCGGATCGAAATGGTACTGGCCAAAGATCGGCGTGTTTCGATCCGGCCAATGCAGTTGGTACAAATCCACATAGTCGGTTTGCAGGCGCGCGAGCGAAGCTTCGATGGCGGCACGGATATTCTTGCGGTTGAACGCCAACTCGCCGTTCCTGATCCACTTCATGCCGCGTCCCGGTCCGCTGATCTTGGTAGCGAGGACGATCTTGTCGCGTGCCTGTCGCTTCAGCCAGGTGCCAACATAGGTTTCCGTCTTGCCATAGCTTTCGGCGGTGGAGGGCACCGAATACATCTCCGCCGTGTCGATGAAGTTGATGCCCTGCGCCAGCGCAAAATCGAGCTGCTGATGGGCCTCGGCCTCGCTGTTCTGGGTGCCAAAGGTCATGGTACCCAAACAGATACTGGAAACGGTGAGATCGCTCAGACCGAGCTTCGTGTAACGCATGGGCGAAACCCCTCTTTTTGCCTGGGAGCGCTATTCTATGGTGACGGATTCAAAGCAAACAAGACACCTTGAGACTGCCGCATGCTTACTCCCGAACAACTCGACCGCCAATACAACGCCCGCGCCGCCATTCCGGATCATCCGCGGATATTCGAGCGATGGCGCGACGAATCGGCTGCCGCCCGCACTGTCCTGCGCTACGAGGCGGATTGCCGTTTCGGTCCTTCGCCCGGCGAGTCTCTCGATCTCTATCCCGCCGCGACGCGCAACGCGCCGCTGCTGGTCTTCATCCACGGCGGCTACTGGCGCTCCCTCGACAAGCAGGACTTTTCCTTTCTCGCCCCGGCCTTTGTCCGCGCCGGAGTTGCCGTGGCCATGCCCAACTACGGCCTGGCACCGGCCACCTCGATCGACGAGATGGTGAGGCAGATACTGAACGCGTTGTCCTGGCTGTATCGCAACGTGCCGCAGCGTGGCATCGATGCGCGACGCATCGTGGTGGCCGGGCATTCCGCCGGAGCCCACCTCGCCGCCATGATGCTTGCTGCCGACTGGCCGAAGTGGTCAACCGATCTGCCGCGGGATCTTCTGACAGGCGCCGTCTGCGTTTCCGGCATCTATGACCTGCAACCGCTGGTGCACACGCCCTTCCTGCGCGCCGACCTGAATCTTGATGACAGGACGGCCCGGCGTGTCAGCCCCGTCCGCTATCGACCCGACCTCACCACTCCCTTGATCACCGCTGTCGGTGGCGACGAGAGTAACGAATTCCAGCGCCAGAACCGCCTCATCCGCGAAGCCTGGCCGCATTGCTTCCGCCAAGACCTGCCCCTGCCCGGCCGCCATCACCTGGCAAGCGTCGAGGCGCTGGGCGATCCCGACAATCCCTTGTTTCATGCCACGCTGCGCCTGTTTGGAAGGACATCATGAAAATCGTTGCCATCGTTCTCCTCATCCTCGCTGCCATCATCGGCGCGGCCATGTTCTGGCTGTCAGGCAATATCGATGTACTTGTCAAGTATGCAGTGGCGGAATACGGCAGCGCGATGACTCAGGCAAAGGTTAGCGTCGACGCCGTCAAGATTGCGCCGGCCGACGGCAAGGGCACCATCAGCAATCTGGTGATCGGCAATCCGGCCGGCTTCAAGACGGCCCACGCGATCAAGGTTGGCCAGATCGATGTCGACATCGACATCGCCTCGGTTGCGCGGGACGTCATCGTCATTCGCCGCATTGCCATCATTGCCCCCGACGTCATCTACGAGAAGGGCGACGCGATGACCAACTTCGACGCGATACAGAAAAACATCGCGAGCTACCTCGGCCCTGCCGACAGCAAGAAGGAAGGCAAGAAGCTGATCGTCGAGGAATTCACCATCCGCGACGCCAAGGCGCAGGCCAGCGCCGCCTTCATGAACGGCAAGACGGTCAACGTGTCGCTGCCCGACATCACCCTGAAGAACCTGGGCAAGGCCAAGGGTGGCATCAGTCCCGGCGAACTGGGACAGGAAATCGCGGGCGCATTGAAGGCGAAGCTGACCGCCGCGGTGAGTTTCGACCGGCTGATGAAATCGACGGGAGAAGCACTCGACAAGGCTGGCACTGCGGTGAAAGGCCTGTTCAAGTAAGCCGCGTCGAGCTTGCCGTCGCGGCCGGATGCCGCCTGTAATACAATACGCATCAGGGTGCCCTGCCGGTTGGCGCCCGATTCGGCATTGTGCCGCATATCCCTCAAGCGCTTCGCCGCCTGAACCGGTTCCCCGCGAGGGGGCGAGGCGGGGTTTCGCACCGCACGCGGTGCGCCGCCGCAGCCGACTGGCTGTGCAAAGCCAGGCGTGGGCCGCAGAGCGGCCGATTCAGGAGTTCAATTGAACGCAAGCACAGAAAGTATCATCCATTCCCCCGACGGAAGCCAGGACAACGGCGCGACCGCCGTATCGCCAGCGCCGAGTTTTGATGACCTCGGCCTGCTGCCCGAACTGCTGCGGGCCGTCAAAGACAACGGCTACACGCATCCAACGCCGATCCAGATCCAGGCGATTCCGATCATCCTGGCCGGCAAGGACGTCATGGGCGGCGCCCAGACCGGCACCGGCAAGACGGCAGGCTTCACCCTGCCGCTGCTGCAGCGCCTGGCCAAGTATGCAAGCTCCTCGCCCTCGCCCGCCCGCCATCCGGTGCGTGCGCTGATCCTCGCCCCGACGCGCGAACTGGCAATGCAGGTGCATCAAAGCGTCGTCACCTACAGCAAGCACCTGCCGCTGCGCTCGGTCTGCATCTATGGCGGTGTCGATATCAGGCCGCAGATCGCCGAACTGCGGGAAGGCCGCGAGATCATCATCGCCACGCCGGGCCGGCTGCTCGATCATGTGCAGCAGAAGAGCGTCAGCTTCAATGCCGTCGAAGTGCTGGTGCTCGACGAGGCCGACCGCATGCTGGACATGGGCTTCATCCCCGACATCAAGCGCATCCTCGCCATGCTGCCCAAGGAAAGGCAAAGCCTGTTGTTCTCGGCCACCTTCTCCAACGAGATCAAGAACCTCGCCGACAGCATGCTGAAGGCGCCGCAACTAATCGAGGTCGCGCGCCGCAACATGGTGACCGAAACCGTGACGCACCGCGTCTACCCGGTGGCGTCCGACCTCAAGCGCAGCCTGCTGGTGCATCTGCTGACGCACCAGGACGTTGCCGACAATTCGCAGCAGGTGCTGGTGTTCGTCGGCACCAAGTTCGGCGCCAGCCGCCTTGCGGTCTATCTCGAACGCCAGGGCATCACCGCCGACGCCATCCACGGCGACAAGAGCCAGCAGCAGCGCACCGAAGCGCTGGAAGCCTTCAAGTCGGGCAAGATCCGCGTCCTCGTCGCCACCGACGTCGCCGCGCGCGGTCTGGATATCGACGACCTGCCCCACGTCATCAACTACGAGCTGCCGCACACCGCCGAGGACTACATTCACCGCATCGGCCGCACCGGCCGCGCCGGCAAGCGTGGCGATGCCACCTCGCTGTTCGCGCCTGAGGAAAAACAGCGCCTGGCAGACATCGAGCGGCTGATCAAGCGCACGATCGAACGCGTCGAAATTACCGGCTTCGCCGAGCTGGCGCAGGTGCGCGAAAGCGCACCCCCGAGCAATCGCGGCCACAAGCGCGAGCATCTGGAGCGCGCCCGCGAGAAGGCACGCGAGCATGATCGCGCGCTGACACTGGACGGCAGCCGTCCGGCCGGGCGCGAACTGCCCAGCCCCGCCGCCCACGTGCCGCGACTCGACCCGCGCCTGCCAAAACTCGATTTCGACCCGAACAAGCCCTACGTCGGCAAAGCCGGCGCGGTAGAGGCCGCTGTCGAGAAGCCGGCGCCGAATCGCCCGCAGCGACCCGTGGCGGCACTGCTCGGCGGCTTCGGCAAGAAATAACCCGGCGCGATCGGCCATGCGCGACGAGGCAGCGTGGCAACTCGACGTGCGTCCGGTCGGCGCCGATGAGCCGGATACGCTGTTGATCGTTCTCGGCGGACGCTGGTGCATCGACCAGAATCTGCCCGCGGCGGACACCCTGACAACCCGGCTCGACGAGTCGGTTTGCCGTGTCCGCTTCGACGCAGGCAAACTCGCCGACTGGGATTCCGGACTGCTGACCTACGTCTGCGGAATCAGCAAGTCTTGCATGGATCGTGGCATCACGGTCGATACCCGCGGACTGCCGCCGGGAGCGCAGCGCCTGCTGGCGATCGCGCTCGCCGTGCCGGAGCAGAAGCTGGCCGGACGCGACAATGGTCAACAAGGCACGTTCACCCAGGTCGGCACGGCGACCATCGAGTTCTTTCGCGGCGCGCCGCAAATGCTCGGCTTTCTCGGCGAAGTCACGTTGTCGCTGCTGCGCCTGCTCACCGGCCGCGCCCGCTTTCGCCGGCGCGACCTCTGGCTGGAGATCGAGGAAGTCGGACCGCGCGCGCTGCCGATCGTCTCGGTGATCAGCTTCCTGGTCGGGCTGATCCTCGCCTATCTCGGTGCCGACCAGCTGAAACTGGTGGGCGCCCAGATCTACATTGCCGATCTGGTGGCCATCGGCATGGTGCGCGAGGTCGGCGCCCTGATGACCGGGATCATCATCGCCGGCCGCACTGGCGCCGCCTTCGCCGCCCAGCTCGGCACCATGCAGGTCAACGAGGAGATCGACGCCTACAAGACGCTCGGCATCTCGGCCATCGACTTCCTGGTGCTGCCGCGCATCCTGGCACTGATGCTGATGGTGCCGCTGCTCACGCTCTACTCCGGATTCATCGGCATGCTGGCGGGCTTGCTGGTGTCGATGACCATCTTCGACATCGGCTTCTTCGAGTACTACACGGAGACCTTGCGCGCGCTCGAGTTCAAGCAGTTCGCCGTCGGGCTGTCCAAGGGCACGGTTTATGGCGCAATCGTGGCCTTCGCCGGCTGCCTGCGCGGCATGCAATGCGGACGCAGCGCCGAGGCGGTCGGCCATGCGGCAACCTCCGCCGTGGTCACCGCCATACTGCTGATCACCATCGCGGCCTCGATCATGACCGTCGTCTACTACCAGCTGGGCATCTGAAAGCCATGAACGGCGCAGCCCACATCGAGGTACGCGACCTGACGATGGCCTATGGCGACTTTGTCGTGCAGAGCGGCATCGATTTCACGGTGAACAAGGGCGACATCTTCGTCGTCATGGGCGGCAACGGCTGTGGCAAGACCACGCTGATGCGCGCCCTGGTCGGCCTGCAGCGCCCGGCAGCGGGCACGGTGCTTTACAGCGGCGAGGACTTCTGGAATGCCGGAACCGAGACGCAGCAACGGCTCAAGCGCCGGCTCGGCATCCTGTTCCAGGGCGGCGCACTGTGGAGCTCGCTGACGCTGGCGGAGAACGTTGCGCTGCCGATTGCCGAATATACCGGCCTGCCGCCGGCCCGGGTGGACGAGATCGTGGCCTTCAAGCTGGCGCTGGTCGGGCTCGCCGGCTTCGAGGACTTCTACCCGTCCGAACTCAGCGGCGGCATGAAGAAACGCGCCGGGCTGGCGCGGGCGATGGCGCTCGATCCCGACATCCTGGTCATCGACGAGCCCTCGTCGGGTCTCGATCCGCTGACCGCACGGCGACTCGACGAGCTGATCATGGAACTGCGCGACAGCCTCGGCACCACCATCGTCGTCGTCACGCATGAGCTAGCCAGCATCCTCAGTATCGGCAACAATTCGATCTACCTCGACTCCGAAAGCCGCACCATGATCGCCACCGGGCACCCGCAGGACGCGCTGAAGAATGGGCATCCCAAGGTCAGGCACTTTCTCAGCAGAGGAACAACGACGTGAGCCGCAAAGCCAACCCCACGCTGATCGGCGCCTTCGTCCTCGGCGCGCTTTCGCTGGCCGTCGTCACCACGCTGCTGCTGGCGGGCGGCAGCTGGTTTGGCGAGCGGCGGCAGCACGTGATGTATTTCGAGGGCGCCGCGCAGGGCCTCCAGGTCGGCGCGCCGGTGGTGTTTCTCGGCGTCAAGGTCGGCACCGTCAAGCAGATCCAGCTCGGCCTCGACCCGCAAAGCCGCCGTTTCCTGGTGCCGGTGATGATCGAGCTGGAACCCCATGTCGTGCGCACGCGCGGCGGCGAGCCGATCGACCTGCGCGATCGCGCGACGGTGCGGCAGTTGGTCGAGCGCGGCCTGCGGGCGCGGCTACGCATGCAGAGCCTGCTCACCGGCCAGCTTTACGTCGACCTCGACTTCCATCCCGACAAGCCGGCGACCTTCGCCGCCCTTGATCCCGAACTCAGCGAAATCCCGACCATCCGCACGGCCGTGCAGGAACTGACGACCAGGCTCGAGGGTTTCCCGATGGACAAGTTCCTCGCCGATGTTGCCGCCATCAGCGGCGCGACGAACAAGCTGATGTCGGCGCAAGCGACCCAGGAACTGCCGCGGCGGCTTGAAGCGACCCTTCGGCACCTCGAATCCCTGACCGCCCGCTTCGACGCACAGAGCGGCCCCGTCCTCAATGACGTGCGGGCCAACCTCGCCGAGCTGAACAAGGCGCTGCTGGCGGCGCAGGCGGCACTGGCCAGGCTCGACACCGCGGCCGACCGCGTGGCCGATCTGGCGCGACCCGATTCGCGCCTTGTCGCCGGCATGACCCAGGCCAGCGAAGAGCTGGCCAAGGCCGCCGGGGCCCTGCGCAACCTGACCGGCCAGGAGTCGGCGACGGTGGCCAACGTCAATGCCGCGCTCAAGGAGATCACCCGGGCCGCCGACGCCGTGCGCGCACTGGCGGAAACGCTTGACCAGCAACCGGATGCCATCTGGCGCGGCAAGCGCCAGAAAACCGGGCCTTGATCTGCCGCCCGGCGCCACAATGCATTGACGGGGAGACGACATGAAGCTGCTGCGCTACGGCCCGCCCGGCCGCGAAAAACCGGGCCTGATGGATGCTGACGGTGCGCTGCGCGACCTTTCGGGCCATCTTGCGGACATCGGCTGGACTGAACTTTCCGCTGCCGGCCAGAAGCGCCTGCGTGCGCTCGACCCCGCCACGCTGCCGACCGTGCGCGGCAAGCCGCGGCTCGGCGTGCCCTTCACCGGCATTTCGAAAATCGTCGGCATCGGGCTGAATTACCGGGCTCACGCCCTCGAGGCGAAAATGCCGATTCCCGCCGAACCGGTGGTATTCATGAAAGCCACCACCTGCATCACCGGCCCCAGCGATCCGATCCTGATGCCTGTCGGCAGCACCAAGCTCGACTGGGAAGTCGAGCTTGGCATCGTCATCGGTTGCGAGACCCGACGCGTCACGGAGGCACGGGCGCTCGATCACGTCGCCGGCTACTGCGTGTTCCACGACGTCTCGGAGCGCGCCTTCCAGCTCGAACGCGGCGGCCTGTGGGACAAGGGCAAGAGCTGCGACAGCTTCGGCCCCATCGGGCCCTGGCTGGTCACCCGGGACGAGGTAGCCGACCCGCAGCAACTGCGCCTGTGGCTCGACGTCAATGGCGAACGCATGCAGGATTCGACTACCGCCGACATGATCTTTTCCTGCGCCGAGATCGTCAGCTATGTTTCATGCTTCATGACGCTCTTGCCCGGCGACGTGATCTGCACCGGCACGCCGCAAGGTGTCGGCATCGGGCGCGGCCGCTTTCTTCAAGTCGGCGACAAGCTCAGGCTCGGCGTCGAGGGGCTGGGTGAACAGGAACAGACCGTGATCGCCACACGCTAGCAAAAAGTCGGCGTTGGTGACGCGGCGCCCTGTATCGCACTGCCGGAGGATTGAAGGCCGCCATGAGCAACGACTACCTGCTCGCCATCGACAACGGCACCCAGAGCGTCCGCGCGCTGATATTCGATCTGCATGGCCACCTGGTCGACAAGGCGCAGGTCGATATCACCAGCTACCAGTCGCCACAACCGGGTTGGGTGGAGAACGATCCGGAGGAGTTCTGGGCCGCACTTTGCACCGCCTGCCAGCGACTCTGGGCCAATACCCAGGTGCCGAAAGCTTCGATACGCGGCGTCGTCATCACCACCCAGCGCGGCACCATCATCAATCTCGACAGCCACGGCCAGCCGCTGCGACCGGCCATTGTCTGGCTGGACCAGCGGCGCGCCGACGCCAATCCGAAGCTGTCGTGGTGGTGGGAGCTGGCGCTGCGTGCCATCGGCATGCGCGACACCATCCGCTATTTCGCGCGCGAAGCCGAAGCCAACTGGATCGCCCAGCACCAGCCGGCGATCTGGGCGCGCACCGACAAGTTTCTGCTGCTCTCCGGCTACCTGAACTACCGCTTCACCGGGCGTTTTGTCGACTCCGTGGCGAGCCAGGTCGGCTATATCCCCTTCGACTACAAGCGTGGCCGCTGGGCCTCTCGATGCGACTGGAAATGGCAGGTGCTGCCCGTCAAGCGAAAGATGCTGCCGGAACTGGTGGCGGCAGGCGCGCAACTCGGCTGCGTCAGCGCGGCGGCGGCCAGCGACACCGGGATTCCGCAAGGCTTGCCGATCATTGCCGGCGCCGCCGACAAGGCCTGCGAGGTTATCGGCGCGGGTTGCCTCACCCCCGAAATCGCCTGCCTCTCCTATGGCACGGCGGCGACCATCAACACCACTACATCGCGCTACCTCGAAGCCACATCCTTCATTCCACCCTTTCAGGCGGCGGTACCGCGACACTACAACACGGAAATCCAGATCACCCGCGGCTTCTGGATGGTGAACTGGTTCCGCGAGCAATTTGGCCTGCATGAGGAAATCGAGGCGCGGAAACGCGGCGTCACGCCGGAGAGCCTGTTCGACGAGCTGGTCAATGCCGTGCCACCCGGCTCGATGGGATTGATGCTGCAACCCTTCTGGAACCCCGGCATCAAGATCCCCGGCCCGGAAGCCAAAGGCGCGGTGATCGGCTTCGGCGAAGTGCATACCCGCGCCCATCTCTATCGCGCCATTCTCGAAGGCCTGGCCTACGCCCTGCGCGATGGCAGGGAGCGCATCGAGCGGCGCAGCGGAACGCGCATCGAACGCGTGCGCATATCCGGCGGGGGCTCACAAAGCGACGCGGCGATGCAGATCACCGCCAACATATTCAACCTGCCGGCGGAGCGCCCCCACTTGTATGAAACCAGCGGACTGGGCGCCGCGATACTCGGCGCCGTCGGCCTCGGCCTGCATCCGGACTTTGCCACGGCGGTGCGCGAGATGACGCGCGTCGGCCAGGTATTCTTGCCCGAAGCACAGCACGTGCGCATCTACGATCAACTCTACCGCAAGGTCTATTGCCAGATGTACCGGCGCCTGCAGCCCCTATACAGGGACATCCGCGAGATCACGGGCTACCCTGGACCGGGAACGTGACCGGCCGCCGCTAGCTGAAATAGTCAAGACGCAACCGCTGCTGCAAGGTTCGCGCCTCGCGCAGGGCTTCCTTGAGGATCAGTCGATCGAGTTTGTGAAGTCGATCAGGATTGAGCCGGTTGGCGGCGGCGGGAAACTCGCCGGAAACCTGGTTCTGCAAACGCAAGCGCTGTATCTGATAAAAGGACGCGACCATCGCGGCCGCCTCCTCGAGCGGCATTCCCATGGCATGCCGCACGCCGCGCAGGCGTTCAACGGTATTGGTCTGTGCCACGCCGTGAGCCAGCGCAAAGATCCGCACCGCATCGACGAACAGCCGGATGCCCTGCCCCTTGAGGTCAAGCGTATGGGGGAATTCGGGGCCGCCATGCAGGCGAAAGTCCCGCCACCAGCTCAGGGGCGGCTCCTGCTCCAGGGCATTGCCTGCCATCGCCCGCAGAAAGGCCGTGTTGCCCTTGATCCGCTTCAGAAGCCAGGCCTGCAGCTCCGTCACCAGTTCTTCGCGGCCATAGAGCGGCCGGAAATCGAAAAAGATGGTGGCGTTGAGCAAGGCTTTGGGCTCCGGCACGGAAATCCAGCCACCAAACCGCTGCTTCCACTCGTCGAGCGAGAGACACCAGGCCGGGTTGCCGGCCATGATCCGTCCCGAGCACAAGGGGAATCCGCAGGCATCAAGCGCCGCATTGACGGCCTCGGCGAAGGGCAGAAATTTCCGCCGCAACTCCTCCGCCTCGAGCGCCGAGGCCGCTTCGAACACAATGCCGTTGTCCTGATCGGTAACCAGAGTCTGTTCCAGCCTGCCCTCCGATCCAAAAACCAGCCAGCACCAAGGCACATAGGGAAGCTCGAACCGGGTCTCCACCAGGTCGATCGCCTGCAGTGCGATCAGATCATTCAGCGCCGCGATCCACTCACACAGAACCTCCGCACCACTGCCCTCGACCAGCCGGCGCGCCGCAAAACGCCGCACGGCGGCCGTCTGCGCCGAAAGCTCGGCAATACTCCGGGTTGCCAGAATGGCGTTGGCCAGGCTCGCCGAGTCCGCGGCCTGCATGCCATACAGATCGCCCTGGGAAACCACATTGAACAGGCTGCCGTCGGCCCCGGTCAGAATCAGGTGGCGCATGCCGCGGCGGAACATGAGCACGGTCGCCTGGTGCACCGTCGCCTCCGCTGACAGGCTGGCCAGCCCGCCGGTCATGACCCCAGCCACCGGGCCGCCGAGATCGCAATCGTCGTCGACAATGGAGCGCAGCGCGTCGCGCAAGGTCACGATGCCCAGCGGCACCAGGCTCACTGCATCGACGACTACCGCCGCTTCCGCAGTGTGCACATCCAGGGCCCGCAAGGTCTCACGAATGGACGTCGCCGGATCGACCACGACCGGCGGCGCCAGCGGCAGGTTGCGCAGCGCCGTGTTGAGGTTTACCGGCACCGCGCCGAAGGATTCAGGCCTGCTGGCGGAGTCCTGCATGGCTGGCTGGCCCGGTGGTGTTTGTGTGCCACCGCCGCAGGTACTTGAACGCCTTCATGCCCGGTCCATCAGAGCCTTGACCTTGGCGACCAGTTCCCGGGTTGAAAAAGGCTTGGTCATATAGACGTCGGCACCGAGTGCAAGCCCTTTGGATACTTCCGTGTCACGCCCTTTGGCGGTCAGCATCATGATCCGCAGATCCGCGAACTCCGGATCCGCCCGCAATTCCTGGCAAACTTCGAAGCCGTTTCGCTGCGGCATCATGACGTCGAGAATCGCCATGTCGGGCCTGTTCGCCCGTATCCGGACCAGCGCTTCGGCGCCGTTCTGCGCGACATCCACGTCGTAGCCTTCGCGTTTGAGCAGGAACTCAAGCGAGATGACGATGTTTGGCTCGTCGTCGGCTATCAATATCCTTTTCGCCATGCGTCCCTTCCCCTTCAGACCCGATCACATGCCGAGAATACACCCCGTTTCGGCCGAAACCCAAGAAAAAAGCCCACCGCAAGGGTGGGCTCGTCTTGCCGCCGCGAAGAATCAGGCGGCCGCTTGCGCCGGAATCTGCCGGCTGTGGTGGGTGATGCGGTTGCGGGCATCGACATACACCAGATCGGGCTCGAAAGCCTGCAGTTCGATCTCGTTCATCATGGCGTAGGTGGCGATGATCAACAGGTCGCCGGTGGCTGCCTTGCGTGCCGCAGCGCCATTCACCGAAATGGTGCCGCTACCGCGTTCGGCGCGAATGGCGTAGGTGGTAAAACGCTCGCCGTTGTTGATGTTGTAGATGTCGATCTGCTGGTATTCCTTGATGTCGGCGGCTTCAAGCAGCGCTTCATCAATGGCGCAGGAACCTTCGTAGTGCAACTCGGCGTGCGTCACCGTGACACGGTGAAGTTTTGATTTGAGCATTGTGCGTTGCATTGTCAGACCTTTCTCATGCAAAGGCGGCAATAAAGCGGGATCGGTCCACAGCAGACTTTCCCGTCCGTTTCGCTACTGGCACACCACCGGCATGAGCGCATCGTGGCGACCTAAACTTCCAGATTGTCGATGAGGCGCGTGCTTCCCAAACGCGCCGCCGCCAACACCACCAATCCGGAATCGTGAGCGGATGGCAATTGTAGATCAAGTTTTTTACGCAATGCAACATAATCCGTCATCCAGCCACTGGCCTGCAGTTCCCGAACCGCCCCCTGCTCCAGCGCGGCAAAATCCCTTGAACCTGCGCGCACGGCCTCTATTACTTTGGTCAATACCTTGAACAAATGCGGCGCTTCGGCCCTTTCCGCGGCAGAAAGGTAGCCGTTGCGCGAAGACAGGGCCAAGCCGTCGGCCGCCCGCACCGTCTCGCCGCCAACGATTTCGATCGGCAGGTTGAACTCCCGCGCCATGTTGCGAATAACCATCAGTTGCTGGTAATCCTTCTTGCCGAACAGCGCCACATCGGGCTGGGCGATCTGGAACAGCTTCATCACGACCGTCGCGACGCCGCGAAAATGCCCGGGGCGGAACTCGCCGTCGAGGATGCCCGCCTGCTCGGGCGGCGGCTCGATCTGGTATGCCTGCGGTTGCGGATACATTTCCGCTTCCCGAGGCGCGAACAGGTCGTCGACCCCCGCCGCCTCCAGCCGCTCGCAATCCGCCGCAAAGGTGCGCGGATATTTTTCGAAATCCTCGCCGGGACGAAACTGCAGCCGATTGACGAAGATGGTGGCAATCACCTGGTCCGCGCTGCCTCGCGCCTGCGTCATCAGCGCAATGTGGCCGTCGTGCAGGTTGCCCATGGTGGGTACCAGTGCCACACGACCGTCCCCGCTGCGCGCCGCCCGCAGCGAGTCGATGGTTTCGTGGATGCGCATCAGTAGCAGTGCTCCGGACCCGGAAATGAGCCGTCCTTCACCGCCTTGACGTAGGCCTGCACGGCGCCGTCGATGCTCTGCGCCTCGGCCATGAAATCCTTGACGAAACGTCCCTTCCTGCCCGGATAGACGCCGAGCATGTCGTGCAGCACCAGCACCTGCCCGTCGCACTCCTTGCCTGCGCCGATGCCGATGGTGGCGCAGACCTTGAGCAGTTGGGTGATTTCGCCGGCCAGCTGGGCCGGCACCATTTCCAGCACCATCATCGCGGCGCCGGCCTGCTCCAGCGCCAGGGCTTCGCGCTTCATGCGCGCCGCGCCCTCCTCGCCTCGTCCCTGCACGCGGTAGCCGCCCAGCGCATGCACCGACTGCGGCGTGAGTCCAATGTGGGCGCACACCGGCACGCCGCGCTCGGTCATGAAATGTACGGTCTCCGCCATCACCTCGCCGCCTTCGAGCTTGACCATCTCGGCGCCCACCGCCAGCAGTTTTCCGGCATTGCGGATGGCCTGCTCCTTCGACTCGTGATAGGCGCCGAAGGGCATGTCGGCGACCAGCATCGGCCGCGACGGCAGCGCCGCGACGCAGGCCGTGTGATAGACCATGTGCTCCATGGTCACCGGCAGCGTCGAGGTCTTGCCCTGGATGACGTTGCCCAGCGAATCGCCGACCAGCATCACGTCCACGCCGCAGCGGTCCTCCAGCGCGGCGAAACTGGCGTCGTAACAGGTGAGCATGGCGATCTTCTCGCCTTCGCGCTTCATGCGCGCGAGCTCCGGCAGCGTGATCGGCTTGTTGCTGGCGAGGTAGGTCATGGCGAGCGGAATATGAAGTAAACGGCGCCAAGGATACACAAACCCGCCCAAAGAAAATCCAGCTTGAGCGGTTGCTTCATGTAGAACAAGGCAAAGGGAACGAACACGGTGAGAGTGATCACTTCCTGCAGGATCTTGAGCTGCCCCAGCGACATCTCATGGTGGCCGATGCGATTGGCCGGCACCTGCAGCAGGTACTCGAACAGTGCAATACCCCACGACGCCAGCGCGGCGATCCACCACGGGCGGTCGTTGAGGTTCTTGAGGTGGGCGTACCAGGCGAAGGTCATGAAGACGTTCGAGGCCGTGAGCAACAGGGCGGTCTGCCAGACGACCGGGATGTGCAGGGCTGATCCCATGGTTCAGGCCGCCTGCGGCAGCAGCCTTTCGATCTCCTGCCCAGTACAGCGCTGCAGCAGATCGCCCACGTTGCCATGCCCCGGAATGATCAACCGCGGCGCGATTTCGGCCAGGGGCGCCAGCACGAAGGCGCGCTGATGCATGCGCGGATGCGGCAGCGTGAGTTGCGGGTCGTCGCAGAGCACATCGCCGTAGAGCAGCAGATCAAGATCCAGTGTGCGCGGCGCGTTTTTCACGCTGCGCTGGCGGCCGAAGCGCGCCTCGATCGCGAAGAGGGTGTCGAGAAAAGTCGGCGCCGGCGACACGGCGATCAGTTCGACCACGGCGTTGATGAAGTCGGGCTGATGTTTCAGGCCGACCGGTGCCGTGCGGTACAAGGAAGATGCGGCGATGAATTCCGTCTGCGGCAGTTCGCGCAACGCAAGGATGGCGGCCTTCACCGTTGCCACCGGATCCCCCAGATTGGCGCCCAGCGCGATGAAGCAACGCCGGCCCACTTCAGCCTTCGCTGGCAGCGCCGCCGCCCACATCACCCTCGGCCATGCCGCCCTCGCCGGCCGACTTCTTGCCGCGAACACGGCGCCGCCGTTTCTTCGGCCCGCTGTCGGGTATCAGCAGGGCTTCGCGGCCTTCGTGATCGGCATTCTGGAACGCATCCCACCAATCGGCGATTTCCATGTCGATCTCGCCGCTCTCGGCGCGCAGAGCAAGGAAATCGTAGCCGGCGCGAAAACGTGGCAGCTCGATCAGGCGGTAAGGCGACTTTCCGGCGCGCCTCTCGAAGCGCGGCTGCAACAACCAGATGTCCTTGATGTCACCCGCAATGCGGCGCGTGATGGCAAGTTTCTCGCCCTGGACATCGAGCACCTCGTCCATCGCTTCGTGGAGCGCGGGAATCGGCACTTCGCCACGCGCCTTGCGTGCCTCCCAGTTGGCCAGCACCTCGTGCCAGAGCAGGGTGGCGAACAGGTAGCCCGGCGACAGCGATTTGCCCGCCTTGACGCGCGCGTCGGTGCTCTCCAGCGCCAGCATGACGAACTTCTCGCCCAGCGGCTGCTCGAGGATCACGTCGAGCAGCGGCAGCAATCCGTGATGCAGGCCGTCGTCACGCAGACGCTTGACGCATTCGACCGAGTGTCCGGAAAACAGCAGTTTCAGCATCTCGTCAAACAGGCGCGCCGCCGGCACGTTTTCCATCAACTCGGCCATTTCGCGGATCGGCGCGCGCACCAGCGGGTCCAGTGTCAACCCCAGTTTCGCGGAAAGGCGCACCGCGCGCAGCATGCGCACCGGGTCTTCGCGGTAGCGCAGCTTCGGCTCGCCGATCATGCGCAGCGTCTTCTGCTGCAGGTCGGCCACGCCGTGGTGGTAGTCGATCACCGTCTCCGTGGACGGATCGTAGTAGAGCGCATTGACAGTGAAGTCGCGCCGCGCCGCATCTTCCGCGATCGAGCCGAAGACGTTGTCGCGCAGCACGCGGCCATGCTCGTCCTTGACGGTATGGGCATCGTGCGCGGCTCGAAAGGTGGACACTTCGAGCGTCTCGCCGCCCTGCATCACATGCACGATCTGGAAGCGGCGGCCGATGATCCGGGCGCGGCGGAACAGGGCACGCACCTGCTCCGGCGTGGCATCGGTGGCGATGTCGTAATCCTTGGGGTCGATCCCGGCGATCAGGTCGCGCACGGCGCCACCCACGATATAGGCCTTGTGGCCCCCCTGCTGCAGGGTTTCGCAGGTACGGCGGGCACCCAGCGACACATGGTCGCGGCGAATGCCGTGGCGCGCCACGGGGATCACAGCCGGGCCATGGGATGACGGGGTATCGCCGCGACGAAAAACGCGACGCAACAGCTTGCGGATCATGGAATGGTAAGGGGGACCATGCGAGGCTAACTTCGAGAGGCGGCAATGATAGCCGAAACCCCCGGCGGACGCAGATTTACGGCGGCCCTGCCATCACCTTCCGCTAAAATTGGCGGTTTTAGTCCTCTGCAATACCTATGGAACTCGCCAAGAGCTTCGAACCCGCCGAAATAGAGCGGCGCTGGTACCCGATCTGGGAGTCGCGCGGCTATTTCGCCGCCGGCCTCGACACCGCCAAGACAGACAATTTCTGCATCCTGCTGCCGCCACCGAACGTCACCGGCACGCTGCACATGGGCCACGGTTTCAACCAGGCGATCATGGATTCGCTGACGCGCTACCACCGCATGCGCGGCGACAACACGCTGTGGCAGCCGGGCACCGACCACGCCGGCATCGCGACGCAGATCGTGGTCGAGCGCCAGCTCGACGGTCAGGGCATCTCCCGCCACGACCTCGGCCGCGAGAAGTTCCTGGAGAAGGTCTGGGAGTGGAAGGAATATTCGGGCAACACCATCACCAAGCAGATGCGGCGGCTGGGCACCTCGCCCGACTGGTCGCGCGAACGCTTCACGATGGATGCGGGGCTGTCGAAGATCGTCACCGAGACTTTCGTCCGCCTCTACAACGAGGGCCTGATCTACCGTGGCAAGCGCCTGGTGAACTGGGACCCGAAGCTGCTCACCGCCGTCTCCGACCTCGAAGTGGTGAACGAGGAGGAGGATGGCTCGCTGTGGCACATCCGTTATCCACTGGCCGATGCAAATGGGAAAGATGCGGGCTCGCTGACGGTTGCTACCACGCGCCCCGAAACCATGCTCGGCGACGTCGCCGTCATGGTGCACCCGGAGGACGAGCGCTACGCCCACCTGGTCGGCAAGCACGTCGTGCTGCCGCTGTGCGACCGCGAAATCCCGATCATCGCCGACAGCTATGTGGACAAGGAGTTCGGCACCGGCGTGGTCAAGGTGACGCCCGCGCACGACTTCAACGACTGGCAGGTCGGCCACCGACACGGATTCACGCCGATCGGCATCCTCACGCTCGACGCCCGCATCAACGAGCACGGCCCGGAGAAGTACCGCGGCATGGATCGCTTCGAAGCGCGCAAGGCCGTCGTCGCCGACCTCGAAGCCGCGGGCCTGCTGGACAGCGTCAAGCCCCACAAACTGGTGGTGCCGCGCGGCGACCGCACCGGCGTCATCATCGAGCCGATGCTGACCGACCAGTGGTTCGTCGCCATGAGCAAGCCTGGCGCCGACGGAACGAGCATCGCCGGCAAGGCGCTGGAATGCGTCGCCTCGGGAGAGATCCGCTTCGTCCCCGAAAACTGGGTTAACACCTACAACCAGTGGCTCAACAACATCCAGGACTGGTGCATCTCGCGCCAGCTCTGGTGGGGCCACCAGATCCCGGCGTGGTACTCGGACGACGGCCGCTTCTCTGTCGCCCACGACGAGGCCGAGGCCTACGCGCAGGCCAAGCGCGACGGCTACACCGGCGGTCTGGAGCGCGATCCCGATGTGCTCGACACCTGGTACTCGTCGGCTCTGTGGCCTTTCTCGACCCTCGACTGGACGCCCGAATGGCCGGCCAAGTCGAACCCGGCGCTGGACCTCTACCTGCCCTCGACCGTGCTGGTCACCGGCTTCGACATCATCTTCTTCTGGGTGGCGCGCATGGTGATGATGACCAAGCACCTCACCGGCAAGATTCCCTTTCGCGATGTCTACGTCCATGGCCTGATCCGCGACGCGGAAGGCCAGAAGATGTCGAAATCCAAGGGCAACGTGCTCGATCCGATCGACCTGATCGACGGTATCACGATCGATGATCTGGTAAAGAAGCGCACCACCGGCCTGATGTACCCGAAGGACGCCGCCAAGATCGAGAAGCGCACCCGCCGCGAATATCCGAACGGCATTCCAGGCTTCGGCACCGATGCGCTTCGCTTCACCTTCCTCTCGCTGGCTTCGCCGGGGCGCGACATCAAGTTCGACATGCAGCGCTGCGAGGGCTATCGCAACTTCTGCAACAAGCTGTGGAATGCTTCGCGCTTCGTGCTGATGAATTGCGAAGGGCAGGATTGCGGCCTCGCCGCGCACGGATCGGATGCCTGCAACGCCAGCTATCTGGATTTCTCGCCAGCCGACCGCTGGATCGTCAGCCGCCTGCAGAAAGTGGAGCACGAGGTCGAGCAGCATTTCGCCGACTACCGTTTCGACCTGCTGTCACGAGCGATCTACGAATTCATCTGGGACGAGTATTGCGACTGGTACCTGGAATTGGCCAAGGTGCAGGTGCAGCAAGGCAGCGAAGCGCAGCAGCGAGCCACGCGGCGCACCCTGGTGCGGGTGCTGGAGACCGTGCTCCGCCTCGCTCATCCGCTGATCCCTTTCATCACCGAGGAGCTCTGGCAGACCGTTGCGCCGCTCGCCGGTCGCGCCGATGCCGCCGACGATACAAGATCGCTGATGCTGCAGCCCTACCCGAAGGCCGACCTGTCACGTTGCGATCCGGTTGCCGAAGCATGGGTGGCACGGCTCAAGGAAATGATCAATGCCTGCCGCAGCCTGCGCGGCGAAATGAACATCTCGCCGGCCCAGCGTGTGCCATTGGTCGGCGCTGGCGACACGGCGATTTTGAACGCCTATGCGCCCTACCTCGCCGCGCTGGCCAAACTCTCCGACGTCACCACGGCTGACGTGCTGCCCGACTCCGACGCACCGGTGCAGATCGTCGGCGAATTCCGCCTGATGCTGAAGATAGAGATCGACGTCGCTGCCGAAAAAGAGCGCATTGCGAAGGAAATTGCCCGCATCGAAGGCGAGATCGCCAAGGCGGAAGTGAAGCTCGGCACCGAAAGCTTTGTCTCCCGCGCGCCGGCACAGGTGGTTGCGCAGGAACGTGAGCGGCTGGAGGGTTTTTCGTCGCTCCTCGAGAAACTCAAGGCGCAAAGCGCCCGCCTGGGCAAGGCCTAAACAAAAAGCCCGGCTTGTGGCCGGGCTCTTTGTTTGCGAAAACGACCGACCGGTTGGTCAGCGCGCGTCTTTCTTGCCGCCCGCTGTAAGCGCCAGCGCCTCGCGAATGGCCTCGGGCGACTTCATGATGTTCATGAAACTGTTGGCGCCCATCATCGACAGATCAGGGAAGCTGACGGCGATGCGGAAGCGCGCGTACTGGGCAAACACCTTGTTGTCCGCAACGAGGATGTCGTAGGGCAGGTGCGCCGCCGACTTCACGTCCTTGAAGTCGATCTCGTTCATGATGTAGGCGTCATCCATGATCTTGCTGTCACCCGTACCCTTCATCGCCACGCCGAACAGAACCTCCTTCTTGCCGGCCACATCGACGCGATAGACCTTGGTCACGCCGTGCTTGCCTGCCGCGAGGCCCGCTTCCACCGCCTTGACGGCCTCTTCGTGGCTGCCGTACTGGACGAACTCGTTGGGCTCGTTGAAGTATTCCATGCCGAAGGCGTAGTGATACTTGCGCAACTGGGCCGCGGTCAGGCCCTTGGCGCCGAACTCCTCCACCTTGCCCAGCGCCGCCTGCAGTTTCGCCGCCGTATCCTTGAGCTCGCCATTCATGCGGTAGACATTGGCCCAGTAGGGCGGATTGGTGTAGGACACCTGGACGTCGTTGCCGGCCTTGACCACCGCCACGCGCATCGCCGCACCGAAGCCGCCATGATCCGATTTGGCCGCCGTGCTGCGCAGTTCATCGTTGGTGACGCCGATGACGGTGGTGTTCGCGTACGGCGAATAGCTGCCGGCGACGACGAACCCGGCCTTGGTCAGCGCGGCCTTGGCGGCTTCGACTTTCTGCGCCACATCACCTGCGCCCTTTGACGCCAGCACGAAAGGTTTCAGCACCGCATCCTGCGCGAAGGCCACGGTAGCGCTCAGCGCCAGAACCAGCAAACCCATGAATGTACGAATTTTGGACATATCTCTCCCCCTCGGGATGTTGCATTTTTGGAATTTTGAGAAAACAAGGGCTGAAAGCGTTGCCGCTTTCAGCCCTTGTTTTTGGAACTAAGGCATTCGGCTGTATCAGCCGATCAGAACTTCATGCCGTAGGCGATGCCGATGGCGTTCTGATGCATCTTCAGATCTACAGGGTGGCCTATTGTGCCGTTGCCTGTACACCCTGCGCCCACGTTTCCGCACTTGCCGTCGGAGGCGGAAAGGCCAGTGACCTTCTTCTCGAACGCATGCATGTAGGACAGGGTCAATTCAGACTTGTCGGCCAGCATCCAAGTGGCACCCAAGGTCAGGTGATCTTCAACTGTGGCCGGTGCCAGAATGTTAAAGAATGTCTGGGTCGACTTGAGCGGCGTTTTGGCGTGGTTATAGCCTGCGCGCAGCATCAAGTTTGGCGCATATTGATAGCTCATACCGAACTTGTACACAGTCTGATTGCCCCAACCGAAGCCGGAACCATTCTCCGAGCCTAGGAGAGTACCGACAAGACCCGGAAACGCATCTCCATTGTCAGCGATAGACTTGATTGCGCCATAGTTGATCTGGACCACATCGGCCGCCACGGTAAGCTTGTCATTGGCCTTGTAGGCAATACCAAAGCCGTAGGTTTCAGGAATGTCAAACTTTCCCTGCTGGGCAAGGAGTCCTTTGTACTTGTCGAACTTGGACATCTTGGTCTTGGCTTGGTAGGTTGCGCCCAGCGTAACGCCCGGGGCGACTTGTCCGGTCCAGCCGAGTTTCAGTCCGAGGCCGCGAGACGTGTCCTTGCCACGATTTGTAACGCTGCCAACTGCCGAGGTTTGCGTACCCACGTCGAATGCTTCCAAGCCCCGCGCTTCAAAGTTCTGGAACACCAAATTCAAGCTGACGCCGATGGAGTGTTCCTTGTTGATTTTCCAGGCAAACGTTGGCGCGATGAACATTTGTTCAAGATTGCTGTACGTATTGGATGTCGAGCCGGCGATCACGACTTTGCCGTAATCGGTATTCATGCCGCCGTTGCCATAAACGTTGATGCCGACCGCCATGTCCCAGCCGAGCATCTTGTTGTAGCCAAACTCAGGTATGGCGAACAGGTTCTTGCCACTCTTGTAATCACCGGGAGCTTGGGAATATGCATTGTTGATGAATCCGCCAGCGGACGTACCCGTCCAGGTAGACGTGCGGATCGGTGAAAACAAGTCCAGACCGAAATCCATGCGGTCACCGACCATGGCCATGCCTGCCGGGTTCGACGCGGCGGCCAGCGAGTCCTGCGGCAGGGCAATGCCGACGCCTCCCATGCTCTTGGCCTTGATGCCGTAGCCGTGCGAGAAATAGCCGTTGGTGGCGAAGGCCGAGCCGGATGCGGCGGCAATCGCCAGAAGTGCTGCAATTTTCTTCATTTTCATTTCTTGATCTCCCTGCGGGTTTGAATGAGTAGTCTTGAACGGAATTACATGAACAGAGTGACATCCGCTTGCCGCGCGACTGGCAAGAAGGTCGCCGCACCGGCGAAGTCGAGGCCAGGAATGAAGTCGTCGTGGCTGAAACCGAACAGATCGACCGTCATCTGGCAGGCGATGAACTTGACGTCCGCTTCCAGTGACAATCCGCGCAGCTCTTCAATCGTGGCCACGCCATTGTTCTTGATGGTCTGCTGCATCAGCATCGTGGCGACGTTCTCGAAGCCCGGCACGCCGGCCTGGACGATGTTGGGAATGTTCCAGTTGATGCCCTTGAACCACTCGGGGCCGAAAGGCATTTTCATCGGCATGCCGGGGTTGCCGAGCGGGCTCACCTTGAGGTCGGAGACATCCTTCTTCAGCAGATTCAGGCCGTAGAAGGTGAAGAAGATCTGCACGTTCCAGCCCAGTGCAGCCGCCGTGGACGCGAGGATGAAGGGCGGGTAGGCCCAGTCCAGCGTGCCGCGCGTGGCGATGATGGCCATCGATCCCGGCTTCGATTCCTCGCGCTGGCGCAGGGCTTCTTCAAGCTTCTGCGGCAGCAGTTCTTCAATTCGTCGATTGACGAGTTCGTCGATATTGGCAATTTCGGGGGTGGCGCCCATACAGGTTCTCCGGGTCAGAATGACCAACAAGTTTGATGATTAAACAAATCGCAGTGCAGCAACCAGTCGAAAATTTCTATGCCCCTATAGTGAATGATGATTCATGGGCATTGAAATCAAAAAGTCGGCGCTGGCGATACGGCGGCGGGTGCCGAGCGGGCTGGTGCTCTGCATGCCGGGGATTCCGCTTCGCGGGCCGGTGCTCTGCATGCCGGGGATTCCGCTTCGCGGGCCGGTGCTCTGCATGCCGGGGATTCCGCTTCGCGGGCCGGCAAAAAAAACGGCCTGCCCGAAGGCAGGCCGTTCTATGGAGCGTAGCGGCTTACTTGCGCTTCATGAAGAATTCGAATTCCTTGTCCTTCTGTGCACTGGCAAGCAGTTCATTGCCGGTCTGCTTGGCGAACGCAGCGAAGTCCTTCACCGATCCAGGATCGGTGGCGATGATGCGCAGTACCTGCCCCGGCTGAAGTTCGGCCAGCGACTTCTTGGCGCGGAGGATGGGCAGCGGACAGTTGAGGCCGCGGGCGTCGAGTTCCTTGTCGAAATTCATGTTGTTTCCTCTCTCGTGACTTGTGATGGTGATGCGGAATTTGTACTTTAGCGTTCGATAATATATCTAAAGCCCCTGCACGACAACAGGGTTTAACTGATGCACTGATAATACAAATTTTGTGGATGGTTGGCCTGCGCGAAGAAGAACCACCGCTCCGCCAACAGGCCCGCATACTGCACCACAAAGGCCACCACCAGCGCCGCCATGCTGCCTTGCATGCCGCCCAGCAGGAACAGCAGCGGCACGGGAAACACCGCGATCAGGAAAAACCACTTCACTCCGCGCAGCACCGCAACCGGCTGGCCGTGAAAAAATTCGCGTGTGTTGAAGCTGCCGCCCATGAAGCCCTGCGTCTTTTGCGCGATCTTCGGATGCTTGATGCCGATCGCGGTCTGCAGCGTCGATTTCGGCTTGAGCCGCGCATTGCGGTAGAGCGAGGCAACGCGGCCGATCAGCCCGAGCACGGTGATGATCGCGGCCCAGCCGGCAAGGAAGCTCACCAGTTCCGGCGCCGTTGCGGCGGCGAAGGCGGCGGCAAGCGTGAAGCCTGACGCGCCGCCGAGCAGGATGTAATTGATGATGGTGAGCGGCGAATGCCATTCGGCGAGAAACTTCAGGCAGGCGTAGATCATCCCGGTGCAAATAAACAGGGCGAACGCGAGCAGGGTACCGGCCACACCCAGAATGGCGGTGGGATCGACCGGCAGCCCGCCGGGCAGGGTCATCAGCACCGGATGCCATTCGAGCCAATGGGCCAGGCCATACAGAAACACCACGCCCATGAAGGCCGGCAGTACGATGACCTCGCGTGACAGCCACGACGTGCGCCACATGGCGGCAGAACGCCAGGCCCGCTCGGGGCGGCCCAGATGAAAGAAGGAAGCCACCAGGCCGGCGATCAGCAGCACCAGCGCCAGCAGGCTGCCCTGCCCGTAGAAAGCGTGGGCGTCAGGCTGCGGCAGCAGTTTGAAGGCGGCGTAGGACTGCGCGGTGAACAACGCCAGAAACAGCCCCTGGGCGGCGCCGATCAAGGTGGTCAGGAAGATGACTGAGAACGCGGGATGCATGGTTGGGCTTACCCCCCGGCCCCCTTTCCATGAAAGGGGGTGACGGTTGTTCGGTCGCACATGACGCGACCTCCGGTTGTTGACTGGCCGCTCCTTGGGACGGCCCGGCGGCTCGGCGTGCACATCACCATGTCGTCACGTCGTCGAGCGTCGGTTCGTTCATGGCCGGCTTCGGCAGCTGGCGATCGACCTTGAGCGGATTGTCGGCGCGCTCGAGTTCGTCCTCGTGGATCTTGATGCGGGTCTTGCGCCGCGGCAGGTAGTGGTTGGCCGGATGTGTGCCCCACTCCGGCATCAGCGCGTAGCCGCCGCTCTCGCGGATCGCGATCGAGACCACGGACTCGGGATCATGGACATCGCCGAACAGGCGCGCCGAGGTCGGGCAGGCCTTGACGCAGGATGGCTTGCGGTCGGCCTCGGCCATTGACATGTCGTAGATGCGATCGACGCACAGCGTGCATTTCTTCATCACCTGCTGCTGCTCATCGAGTTCGCGGGCGCCGTAGGGGCAGGCCCACGAACAATATTTGCAGCCGATGCACTTGTCGTAATTGACGAGGACGATGCCGTCCTCCTTGCGCTTGTAGGAAGCACCCGTCGGACACACCGGCACGCAGGGCGGGTCTTCGCAATGCAGGCAGGATTTCGGGAAATGCACCGTTTCGGTGTTGGGGAACTCGCCCACCTCGAAGGTCTGCACCCGGTTGAAAAAGGTTCCGGTCGGATCGGCGCCGTAGGGATTCTGGTCGCCCATCGGCCCGGCGCTGCCCGAGGTGTTCCACTCCTTGCAGGAGGTCACGCAGGCCTGGCAGCCGACGCAGACGTTGAGGTCAATGACCAATGCGAGCTGGGTCATGCGGGATTCTCTCCGAGCGTCATTCCGGCGAACGCCGGAATCCATGAGATTTCCGGCCACGCGTGCTGGATTCCGGCGTTCGCCGGAATGACGGAACAAGGTTCCTTGCTAACCATGTTTCCGCCCGCGCCCCAGAAACGCCAGGATGCTGCTGCGTATCTTCATTCCCGGATAGGGCTTCATCGTCTCGAATTGCGGCGAGGTCTGCTCCGGCTCGCTGGCCTCGGCTTTGTAAATCCTCACCCGCACGTCGTACCACGCCGCCTGCCCGGTGATCGGGTCGGAATTCGATATCCGCCGGCCGGCGTCAGGCAGTTCTTCCGAAATCAGGTGGTTGAGCAGGAAGCCTTTTTGCGACTCGTTGGCGTCCGGCGTCAGGTTCCAGGCACCCGCCGCCTTGCCGATCGCGTTCCAGGTCCATACCGTGCCGGGCTCGACGGCCTCGGAATGACGCGCCATGCAGCGCACCTTGCCCCATTGCGACTCGACCCAGATCCAGTCGCCGTCTTCTATGCCCTGCTGCCGCGCGGTCAGCGCATTGACGTAAAGGTAGTTGTGCGTGTGGATCTGCCGCAGCCAGGCGTTCTGCGAATCCCAGGAGTGGTACATCGCCATCGGCCGCTGCGTCACCGCCGCCAGCGGATACTTCTGCTTGTCGGTGGCCAGGGCTTCGAGCGTGTCGTAATAGAAGGGCAGCGGATCGAAATAGGTGTCGATGCGCTTCTTCAAATGTTCGGGCGGCTTGCGCGTCAGGCCCTTCCCTTGCGCGGCCGTGCGGAAGCGCTGCAGCACTTCGGAATAGATGTGGATCAGGATCGGCTCGGCGTAGCGCGTGATGCGATTGCGCTGCGACCATTCGAGGTAGCCCTTGTTCCAGTTGCGCATGTACTGGTAGGACTTCGGCAACTCGTAATGGAAGACGCAGTTGTTCTTCTTGTACATCTCCCACTGATTGGGGTTCGGTTCGCCGCGCAGCGACTTCTCGCCGCCCTTGCCGCGCCAGCCGGCGAGGAAGCCGATGCCGGAGCCCGGCTCGGATTCCCAATTGACCACGACGTCGGGATAGTCGCGAAACTAGCGTTCGCCTACTTTGGTGACGAAGGCGGGCAGTTTCAGACGGGTGCCGAGTTCGATAAGCACTTCCTGGAAGGGCTTGCAGTCGCCCGACACCGGCACCACGGGAATGCGCACCGAATCCACCGGACCGTCGAACTCGGAAATCGGCCGGTCGAGCATGGACATCACATCGTGGCGTTCGAGATAGGTGGTGTCGGGCAATATCAGGTCGGCGAAAGCCGTCATCTCCGAATGGAAGGCGTCGCAGACGACGAGGAAGGGAATCTTGTATTCGCCGGCGTTTGGCCCCTCGGTGTCCTTGTCATTCAGCATCTGCCGCACTTCGGCCGTGTTCATGGTCGAGTTCCACGCCATGTTGGACAAGAAGAACAGCAGCGTGTCGATGCGGTAGGGGTCGCCGCGCCAGGCGTTGGTGATGGCGTTGTGCATCAGGCCATGCACCGACAGCGGGTACTCCCACGAGAAGGCCTTGTCGATGCGCACCGGGCTGCCATCGTCATTGACGAACAGGTCGTCCGGATCGGACGGCCAGCCCAGCGCCATGCCGTCGAGCGGCCGGTTGGGCTGCACCGCGCGCGGGTCGTTGGGGGTGCGCGCACAGGGCGGAATCGGTCGCGGAAACGGCGCCTTGTGGCGGAAGCCGCCGGGCCGGTCGATGGTCCCCAGCAGCGACATCAGGATCGCCAGCGCACGGATGCTCTGGAATCCGTTGCTGTGCGCCGCCAGTCCGCGCATGGCGTGAAAAGCCACCGGATTGCCGGTCACCGTGTCGTGTTCATTGCCCCAGGAGTCGGTCCACGCGATCGGCAGTTCGATCTTCTGGTCGCGCGCCGTGACGCCCATTTCGTGCGCCAGGCGGCGGATCACGTCGGCGGGAATGCCCGTGATCTGGCTGGCCCAGTCCGGCGTGTAGTCCTTGACGCGTTCCTGCAGCAACTGGAAGGCCGGCTTCACCGGCGTGCCGTCAGACAACTTGAATTCGCCCAGCAGGTAGGGATCGGCGCCGGCCTTGTGGGTCACCACCGCACGGTCGGTGTTGCGATCCCACCAGAGCTTGTCCTGCGGCTCGTAGCAGGCCTCTTCGGTCGGCACTTCGGTGCGCACGAAAAAGCCGAACTCGTCGTTGGTTTCGCTGACGTTGATCAGTTGCCCGGCGTTGCTGTACTGGACCAGGAAATCGCGGTCGTACAAACCGGTGGCGATGATCTCGTGAATGATCGCCAGCAGCAATGCGCCATCGGTGCCGGGCCGGATCGGCACCCACTCGTCGGCAATTGCCGAATAGCCGGTACGCACCGGATTGATCGAAATGAAGCGGCCGCCGTCGCGCTTGAATTTCGACAGCGCGATTTTCATCGGATTCGAATGATGGTCCTCGGCCGTGCCGATCATGACGAACAGCTTGGCGCGATCGAGGTCCGGCCCGCCGAACTCCCAGAACGAACCGCCGATGGTGTAGATCATGCCGGCCGCCATGTTCACCGAACAGAAGCCGCCATGCGCCGCATAGTAGGGCGTGCCGAACTGGCGCGCGAACATGCCGGTCAACGCCTGCATCTGGTCGCGACCGGTAAACAGGGCGAACTTCTTCGGGTCCGTCGCGCGGATCTTGCCGAGGCGTTCTGCCAGCGTGGCGAAGGCCTCGTCCCACTCGATTTCCTCGAACTCGCCGGCACCACGGTCGGCCCCGGCCTTGCGCTTGAGCGGCTTCAGCAGGCGCGCCGGCGAATACTGCTTCATGATGCCCGACGATCCCTTGGCGCAGATCACGCCCTTGTTCAGCGGGTGATCCGGATTGCCGTCGATGTAGCGCACCACGCCGTCGCGAAGGTGCACGCGGATGCCGCAACGGCAGGCGCACATGTAGCAGGTCGTGTTCTTGACTTCCTGAATCGACGGAGAGGAGATGTCAGCGGCGGGCATTGGCGGCGGAGATCGCGACGAATCGGCCGCGATATATTAGCAAGTTGCAATATTCTGACTTTAAGCACTGCTCCTGCACAAGGGGATAATTTCTATTTTTGGATAAGCAACAGTGATTGTCCGAATTCGAAGGGCCGCTGTACAGTAGCTGACCCATGCAGACCGCTGCCTGAAAGCCAAAACAATGAACATCCCGGACTTCACCGATGCCGAATGGCAGTTGGTCAGCCAGATCCTGCTTGAGCGCTACAGCCGGCTGGTTCCGCTGCAAGCGGCCGACGTCGAATTGCAACTCGACCCGGCCAGCGAGACGCTGACCACCTGCCCCTCGCTCTACTGGAACGAGCTGGGCGCCGAGTTCATCGTCAGCAAGCTGGCCGATCAGCGTTTTCGCTGCCAGTTCTTTTATTCCGCAGATGAACAGTTCGGCACCGGCCGCGACGTCTATGACAATCTCGGCGATTGCGTGACCAATGTGCTGCAGCTCCAGGCCGACCATCACGGCACACGCTCGGCTGCCTTGACCGAGACACTCGGCAACAAGGCGCCGCCGCAGGACGAGGACTACCACGGCCCGCTGGTGATATGACCCTGGAAAAGGCACGCCAGTTGCTCGCCACCCAGGTGAACTTCGGCGGCGGCTACAACCGCAACGGCGCGCGCCTGATCGTCGCCGATGTCGCGAGGGAACATGGACAGGCCGCGGCCGATGAGTTGATCCGTGAGTTTCGCCTCGATCAACTCTTCGGGTTCCGACCCGGTGAATCACCATGAGAATCTGCATTCTGTCCGACAGCCACGACCGTGGCCCGATGATGGCCGCAGCCGTTACCGCAGCCAGGGCCGAGGGCGCCGAAGCGGTGATCCACTGCGGCGACATCATCGGCGGCAATACCTTGCGTGCCTCGCTCAAGCTGGGCCTGCCGATACACGCTGTCCATGGCAACAACCTCGGCGATCCGGTTTCCATTGCCCGCATCGCCCACAATTCGGACGACCAGTTGCACTATTACGGCCAGGACGCAACCTTGAAGCTGGGCGGCCGACGCATCTTCCTCACCCACTATCCGCACCTCGGCCACGGCATGGCCTGCACCGGTGATTACGACCTGGTCTGCTGCGGCCACAGCCACGAAGCCGAAATACGGCAGCAGCCAAATATCCTGGGCGGCCTGACCTGGCTGATCAATCCCGGCACCGTCGCCGGCCTCGGCGCACCCACCGCGACCTGGATATTGGGCGATCTGGAGACGTTGCAATTCGAGATCCGTACCTTGGCCGCCCTGCCAATAGTGGCGTAAGCTGCTCTCCAGCACGGCGCCGGCGCATTCAGCTTTTCTATTACAACATTGGAAGATTGCACAGGCTGAAGTGCCGGCAGTCGATAAAATTCGCGACACGCAAGAACACTTTTTTGGGAGCTCGATGTGACGGCTTCAATAGCAACCAACCAGACGATTCTGGTCGTCGGCGGCGGCATCAGCGGCATGACAGCGGCGCTCGAAGCCGCGGAATGCGGCAAGCAGGTGATCCTGGTCGAAAAGACCCCCGTCCTTGGCGGCCGCACCGCGCGGCTCTACCGCTACTTCCCCAAGATGTGCCACCCCACCTGCGGGCTGGAAATCAACCTGCGGCGCCTCAAGCAGAACCGCAACGTGCGCCTGATGACCATGACCGAGGTCACCGCCGTTTCCGGCAGCCGCGGCAACTACGAAGTCACGCTGAAGGTCTCCCCGCGCTTCGTCAATGAAAACTGCACTGCCTGCGGCAAGTGCGGCGAAGCAGTCTCGGCCTCCGTATCGAACCCCTGGAACTACGGCCTGGACAAGATGAAGGCGGCCTACCTGCCGCACAACATGGCCCATCCGCAGCGCTATGTGATCGACCCGTCCATCGTCGGCACCCCAGAGGGCGAGAAGGCCAAGGCGGCCTGCCCGGTCGGCGCGGTCGACCTGGAAATGAAGGAAGAGTCCGTCACGCTGCAAGTCGGCGCCGTGATCTGGGCCACCGGCTGGCGGCCCTACGATGCCGCCAAGATTCAGCCCTACGGCTACGACCGTTTTCCCAATGTCATCACCAGCCTCGAGTTCGAGCGCCTCGCCGATCCGCAAGGCCCTACTGGCGGCAAGATCCTGCGCCCGGGCGACGGCAAGGAGGCGAAGAATGTCGCCTTCATCCAGTGCGCCGGTTCCCGCGACGAAAACCACCTGCGCCATTGCTCGCGCATCTGCTGCATGGCCTCGCTGAAGCAGACGCAGTATGTGCGCGAAGCCTTCGGCGACACTGGCAAGTCGACCATCTACTACATCGACATCCGCGCCATCGACCGCTTCGAGGACTTCTACCAGATGGTGCAGAAGGACGCGACCGTCAGCTTCGTCAAGAGCAAGGTCGCCAAGATCGTCGAGAACCAGGAAAACGGCAACCCGATCCTGCACGGCGTCGATACCGAGGGCTACCACCGCTACGCCACCGAGCATGACCTGGTGGTGCTGGCGGTCGGCATGGAACCGGAAATCACCGGCGTGAAACTGCCCGACGACATCATCCTCGATTCCTCGAACTTCATCGAGGGCAGCAAGGACGGCGGCATGTTCGGCGCCGGCGCGGCATCCAGCCCGCTTGACGTCAACCGTTCAGTGCAAAGCGCGACGGCGGCATCGCTGCACGCGATCCAGGTCATTCGTAAAACCGCTTCAACGGAGGCCGCGTAATCATGGCCGATAACAAATACGCCGCATATATCTGTTCCGGCTGTGGCATCGGCGATGCCATGAAAGTGCCGCAGCTCGAAGCCATCGCCAAGAAGGAAGGCAAGATGGCGATCGTCAAGAGCCATCCCTTCCTGTGCAACGCCGAGGGCGTGCAAACAATCAAGGACGACATCGCCAACGAGGCGGTGACCCATGTCTGCATCGCCGCCTGTTCACGCCGCGCCAAGACCGAGGCCTTCCAGTTCGACGGCGTCGCGATGTCGCGTGCCAACCTGCGCGAAGGCGTGCTGTGGGTAGTCGCCGCCGGCAAGGACCACGATGAAGTGCGCCAGGAAATGGCGGCCGACTATGTGCGCATGGGCTGTGCCGAGCTCAAGAAAATGACCCAGCCTGCCGGCAACGTCAAGGAAAGCTCGAGCAAGCGCATCCTCGTCGTCGGTGGTGGCATGAGCGGCATGACCGCCGCGATGGAAATCGCTGCAACCGGCTATGAGGCAGTGCTGGTCGAGAAAACCGGCGCGCTGGGCGGCATGACTGCGCAACTGTGGAAGCGCCAACCGTTCAAGGAGCCCTACGCCGCGGCGCAGGACACCGGCGTGACCGAAATGGCTGCGAAGATCGCCGCCAACCCGAAGATCAAGCTGCACCTGAATTCGACCATCGCCGAAACCTCCGGCGCCCCGGGTCGCTTCAAGATCCAGATCGCCCAGGAATCGGGCGGGGTAAGCGAGGAAATCGTCGGCGCCATTGTCCAGGCCACGGGTTTCACCACCTACGACGTGGCCAAGCTGCCGGAACTCGGCGGCGGGCAGCCCAACGTGGTCGATCAGGCCGGACTCGAGAAACTCGCCCTCCAGGCCAAGGGCGGCGCCATCAAGCGTGCCGACGGCAAGATCGTTACGTCCGTCGTCTTCGTCCAGTGCGCCGGCCAGCGCGACGATACGGGCACGCATCTGTCCTACTGCTCGGGTCACTGCTGCGGCACCAGCATCAAGCAGGCGACCTACTTCAAGGACCAGAACCCCGACATCGACACCGTGATCGTGTATGACGATTTGCGCGTGCCGGGCATGGGCGAGGATTTCTACCGCAGCGCGCAGGAACGCGGCGTGATCTTCACCAAGGGCAAGGCGAGCAAGGTTGCCGGCGGCGACAGTTGTGCCGTGACGTTCAAGGACCTGATCCTCGACGAAGAAAACACCATTGCCGCCGACCTGGGGGTGCTGGCCACCGGCCAGGTGCCGAATGCCGGCGTCGATCTGGAAGCGTGGAACCCGGTGGTCACCGCCGCCGACGGTGGAGACGCCGCAGCCAAGACCGCTCGCGACGAGATGAAGACGATTTCGATCCTCAATCTCAACTATCGCCAGGGCCCGGACATGCCGCAGTTCAAGCATGGCTTTGCCGACTCGCATTTCATCTGCTTCCCCTACGAGACGCGCCGCACCGGCATCTACGCCGCCGGCCCGGTGCGCCGTCCGATGGACATCCTGCAGGCCACCGACGACGCCACCGGCGCCGCGCTGAAGGCCATCCAGGCGGTCGAAAGTGTTGCCGTCGGCCGTGCCGCGCATCCGCGCTCGGGTGACCTGTCCTTCCCCACGGCGCGCCTTGAAGGCTGCACCCAGTGCAAGCGCTGCACGGTCGAGTGCCCCTTCGGCGCCATCGACGAGGACGAAAAGCGCTTCCCGGTGTTCAACGAGGAACGCTGCCGCCGCTGTGGCACTTGCATGGGCGCCTGCCCGGTGCGCGTGATCTCCTTCGAGAACTACTCCTGCGACACCGTCGGCAGCCAGGTCAAGGCGGTCGAGGTCCACGAGGAGGACGAGGAGAAGCCGCGCATCCTGGTGCTGGCCTGCGAGAACGACGCTTATCCCGCGCTCGACATGGCGGGCATGGCGCGCCTCAACTACTCCGCCTTCGTCCGCGTCATCCCGGTGCGCTGCCTCGGCTCGGTGAATACCATCTGGATCACCGACGCACTAAATGCCGGCTACGATGGCGTGATGATGATGGGCTGCAAGAAGGGCGACGAGTACCAGTGCCACTTCGTCAAGGGCTCCGAACTCGCCCACTACCGCATGAGCAAGATCGGCGACACGCTGACCCAGCTTGGCCTCGAGCCCGAACGGGTGCAGACGCAGGAAGTGGCGATCACCGACAACGCCCGCGTGGTCAAGCTGATCAACGACTACGTCGCCGAACTCGAGAAGCTCGGGCCCTCGCCAATGAAAGGCTTTGGTTAGTCACATGACGCAAATTCAAAGATCTCACCGCAGAGGCGCAGAGGCGCAGAGAAAGGCGACGCAGAGAAGATCGGGTTTCCTCTGCGTTTCCTCTGCGCCTCGGCGCCTCTGCGGTAGATGCATTTCTTTCCCGGCTGGTTCGACTTAGACGGATGGAGCAGACGAAAATGACCGATGCAAGTTCGCAAGCCCATGCGCGTTACCGCAACAACTTCCTCAAGGAAGTCGAGGCCAACGTCGAAGAAGGCCACATGGTCAAGATGTGCATGCAGTGCGGCGTCTGCGCCGGCTCCTGCCCGCTCGGCCCGCACTGGGAACATTCGCCGCAGAAAATCTTCATGATGATCCGTGCCGGCAAGCGCGACGCGGTGCTGGGTTCCGACTCGATGTTCATGTGCACCTCGTGCTACAACTGCATGGTGCGCTGCCCGCGCCAGCTGCCGATCACGCACATCATGCACGGCCTGGCCAACTATGCGCATCGCCTCAACCTGGCACCAAAAGGCCAGCCGACGCGCGAGTTCGCCACCCTGTTCTGGAACAACGCGATCAAGAAGGGGCGGGTCAATGAACTGACGCTGACGCTGCGCCACTACTTCAGGGGCGGTCTGGTGTCCGGCATCAAGGAGGCGCTGGGGATGCAGAGCATCGGCCTCGGCCTGTTCCTGGCCAAGCGCCTCAACCCGATGGAAATATTCGGTGGCCACGGCGTCAAGGATCTCAAGGGATTCCACGCCATCATCGCCAAGGCAAAGGAAATCGAGGATCGCAAGAAGGGCTTCACGGCCTGACGCTGACGGAGAGAAAAATGGCAAAGAAAGAATACGCGTTCTATCCCGGCTGCTCCTCGCAGCTCAAGGCCTCGGCATCGAACTACCTGGTGTCGACCAACTCCATGTGCAATGCGCTCGACATCAAGCTGACCGAGATCCCGGACTGGAACTGCTGCGGCGCTTCGGTCGGCTACTGCGAAGGCGGTGAATTGCCGCGTGTCGCCATCAACGCGCGCAACTTCGCCCAGGCCGAAACCCATCTGCCCGGACAGGACATCGTCGCCACCTGCGCCGCCTGCTGGCTGGGCGCCCGCGAATCCAAGGAACGCCTCGACGGCTCGGCGCAGTTGATGAAGGAAACCAACGAAGCCCTGGCCGCCGCCGGGCTGCACTACAACGGCGGCGCGAATGTGCGCCACATGGTCGAAGTGCTGATCGAAGACTTCGGCTACGACGGGCTCAAGCAGCCGATGAAGAAGTCGCTGGAAGGCATCAAGTTCGCCGGCTACGTCGGCTGCCAGACCAACCGGCCCTTCGGCATCGTCGGCGAATCCTTCGAAAACCCGCTCTACCTCGACAAGATGGTCGAGACCTTCGGCGGCGAAGCGCTCACCACCTACGACCAGAAAGTCACCTGCTGCGGCGGCGCGCTGGCCTTCTCCGAGCCAGAGAAGAGCCAGAAGCAGATTCGCGACATCGTCGAATCGGCCTACGATGCCGGTGCCGAGATGATCGTCACCCCCTGCCCTCTGTGCCAGGCCAACGTCGAGGTCTATCAGTCGGAGATCAACAAGAAGCAGGGCACCAAGTTCAACATGCCG